>CAVGND010000021.1:0-29395 GCA_963630555.1 Roseburia intestinalis
CACGGATATATTTTTCAACCGTAGCCCCGCTGCGCTCGGCTAAAATCAAATGCTCCTTAAATTCGGCAATCATTTTTGCCGTGATAAATTGTCCTTCCATCCTGTTTACCTCCGAGTGTTTTTAGTATTTTATATCAAAGCCTTTGAATCGTGAATTTTGCATATCTGTCTTTGACAAAATCGGATTATAGGTATATAATTATTCGGAAATACAGTCGGAGGGCGAAATCATGACATATATTTTTCGGTACAGTTCGCCGTTGGGCGGCATTATGCTTTCAAGCAACGGAACCGAACTTACAGGTCTGTGGTTTGACGGGCAGAGGTACTACGGAGATACCCTCACACCTGAATGTGAGGAAAAACGCCTGCCGATTTTTGAACTTGCGTCAAAATGGCTTGATATTTATTTTGGCGGCAACAAACCGGATTTCACGCCGCCGCTTTTAATGCAAGCAACCGAATTCCGCAAATCAGTGTGGGAAGTTTTGCTTACAATACCATACGGCAAAACAATGACCTACGGCGAAATCGCAGATAAAATAGCCGCCCGAAACGGAGTCGGAAAAATGTCGGCGCAGGCTGTCGGCGGGGCGGTGGGGCATAATTCAATTTCTTTGATCATACCTTGCCACCGAGTGGTAGGCGCGGGTGGAAGTTTAACGGGATACGCCGGCGGAATTGACAAAAAACTTTGGCTGCTTAAACTGGAAAAATGCGATGTGTCATCTTTCTTTATTCCCAAGAAGGGAACGGCGCTTTAAATCAAAAAAATTTGGTATAAAAAACTGTTTAAAATACTCACAAAATCTGTTATAATAAATCTTATAGCATTCAATTGATGAAATTCTGCTTGGAGGATAGGTATGAATAAAAACAAAATGATGGCAGAACTTATTTTAGGCGATGTTGACAAAACTCCCGATTATTACGAAAAACTTTATCCGGCAAGGAACTTGCCGGAAGGTGCGGCGGTTACGCGCGTTGCACCGAGTCCTACCGGATATCTCCATATCGGTACGCTGTTTGCGGCGCTTGTCAACCGCGTTACGGCAACAGCGACCGGCGGGGTTTTTTACACCCGCATCGAGGATACCGACAAAAAACGCGAAATTGAGGGCGGCATTGACGATATTATAAACGGCGTTAAGGGTTTCGGGATTGAGATTGACGAAGGCTTTATTTCCGGAACCGAACAAAAGGGTGATTACGGCCCGTACAGGCAAAGCGAGCGCGCCGAAATATACAGAACCTATGCCAAAAGCCTTGTTGAACAGGGTCTGGCTTATCCTTGTTTCTGCACGGCGGAGGAATTAGAGGAAGTCAGAAAACAGCAGGAAGCACAAAAAATAAGAACGGGTTACCACGGGCAGTGGGCAAAACACCGCGACATTACCTATGAGCAGGCGAAAGAACTGATTGATGAAGGAAAACCCTTTGTTGTAAGATTAAAATCGCCCGGAAATGAGCAAAATAAGGTGTTCTTTAATGACTGCATTAAGGGCAAAATCGAAATGCCCGAAAATGACGAGGATTTTGTTATACTTAAATCCGACGGAATACCGACCTATCATTTTGCTCATGCCGTGGATGATCATTTGATGCACACGACACACGTAATAAGGGGCGATGAATGGATATCGTCAACGCCGAAACATCTTCAACTCTTTAAACTGCTCGGCTTTAAACCGCCGAAATATGCGCATGTTGCGCCTATAATGAAACTGGACGGCGGCTCAAAACGTAAAATATCCAAAAGAAAAGACCCCGAAGCGGCGGTTCATTTCTTTGCCGAACAGGGTTTTCCGGCGGAAAGCGTTACGGAATATCTTATGACCATAGGTAATTCCGATTTTGAGGATTGGCGCAGAGCGAACAAGGACGAAAGTTACAGGAAATTCAAATTCCATTTAAAGAAGATGAGCGTATCGGGCGCGCTTTTTGACATTGACAAGCTTTGCGATGTTTCAAAAAATGTTGTGTGCCGTATGAATTCCGATGAAGTTCTTGACAGAATTCTTGCCTGGGCAAAAGAGTATGATGCGGAATTTTATGCTCTGCTTGACCGTGACCGCGAATATGCGAAGCGCATTTTTGCTATCGACCGCGACTGCCCCAAACCCAGAAAGGATATATATAAATGGGAAATGGCGAAAGAATACTGCGCGTATTTTTATGACGAATTGTTTGAGCCGCATTATGACCTGCCCGAAAAGGTTGACGGTGAACACGCCGTTAAAATTTTAGAGGAGTACGCAAAAATATACGACCCGAACGACGATAACAGCGAGTGGTTTGCAAAAATCAAACAAGTCTGTCCGCTTGCCGGATTTGCAGCCGATACAAAAGAGTACAAGGCTGCCCCGGATAAATTCAACGGCAGTCCTGCCGACGCTTCGACCGTTATAAGAATGGCAATCACAGGGCGAAAAAACACGCCTAATCTTTGCGAAATTATGGCGTGCATAGGGCATGGGCGCTGTATAGAACGAATAAATAATATGATAGAATTTTTAAAAGGGGGAAATTAAAATGGATGAAATTAAAGAAATGTCGACACCTTCTAATTTTATTGTTGATTTTATTGATGAAGACCTTAAAGACGGAGTGTACGACAGGGTGCAGACCCGTTTTCCGCCCGAGCCTAACGGCTATTTGCACATCGGCCACGCAAAGGCTATATCCATTGATTTCGGTATTTCCGAAAAATACGGCGGAAAGTGTAATCTGCGTTTTGACGATACCAACCCGACTAAGGAAGATGTTGAGTATGTTGACGCAATTAAGGAAGATATAGAATGGCTCGGATACCGTTGGGACAATATCTATTATGCCTCCGATTATTTTGACTATATTTATGAATGTGCGCTTAAACTTATTGATAAGGGGCTTGCCTATGTTGATGAAATGAGTGCCGATAAAATAAGGGAGTACCGCGGGACGCTTACAGAACCCGGTAAAAACAGTCCGTACCGTGACAGACCTATCGAAGAAACACGCGATTTGTTTAAAAGAATGACTGATGGCGAATTTGATAACGGAACATTGGTTTTAAGGGCTAAAATAGATATGGCGTCGCCCAATATGAATATGCGCGACCCGATAATTTACCGTGTTATGAAAGCACATCATCACAGGACGGGGGACAAGTGGTGCGTTTACCCGATGTATGACTTTGCGCACCCGTTGTCTGACGCTAAGGAGGGCGTTACCCACTCGCTTTGCTCGCTTGAGTTTGAAAATCACAGACCTCTTTACAACTGGTTTTTGGAGGCACTTGAGATACCCACACCTCCGAGACAGATTGAATTTGCAAGAATGAACGTCAATTACACGCTGACAAGTAAAAGGAAATGTCTTAAACTGGTTGCCGACAATCTTGTTGACGGATGGGACGACCCCCGAATGGCTACCCTTTGCGGAATGAGAAGGCGCGGCTATCCGCCGGCAGCTATCAGGACTTTTTGCGAAAAAATAGGCGTTTCAAAGGCGTACAGCGTAATTGATTACGCCCTTATAGAGTCCTGCGTCAGAGATGATCTTAACATAAACGCAGAGCGTTGTATGACGGTACTTAAGCCGTTAAAGGTAATTATTGATAACTATCCCGAGGGACGGACAGAGGAACTTGAGGTTGAAATCAATCCCAACAAGCCCGAACTCGGCAACCGTAAGGTGGAATTTTCACGCGAGATTTATATTGAGCAGGACGACTTCGCACTTGTTCCTCCGCCAAAATATTTTCGCCTGTGCCCGGAAAAAGAGGTGCGCCTTAAAGGTGCTTATTTTGTTAAATTTGCTTCGGCGGAAACGGATGAAAACGGGAATGTTATCGCTGTTCACGTAACCTATGACCCCGCCTCCAAAGGCGGTAATTCACCAGACGGAAGAAAGGTTAAGGGTACAATACACTGGGTGTCCGCCCACAGTTGTGTTGACGCTACCGTTAATCTTTATGACCGATTGTTTAATGTTCCCAATCCGTCGGACGAAGAAGGTGTTGAAAGTTATCAGGACAACCTTAACCCCGAATCGCTTACCGTTCTTAAAGGCTGCAAATGTGAGGCATTTATGAAGAACGCAAAACCCGGCGATACCTACCAGTTTATGCGTCAGGGGTATTTCTGCGTTGATAAATATTCCGATGCGGATAATATAATTTTTAACCGCACCGTGGCACTTAAAGATTCATTTACCCCTAAAAAGAAATAAGGAAAACCGTTATGAATGTACGAGATGTATATAATTTTATTAATGAATTCGCACCGTTTGACACGGCGGCAGGGTTTGATAACGCCGGATTTTTAATCGGTGATAAAAATGCCGAAGTTACCGGAATTACGGTAGCACTTGACTGTTACGGGGCGGTGATAGACGAGGCGGTTAAAAACGGTTGTAACCTTATAGTTACCCATCACCCCGTAATATTTGACCCGCTTAAAAAAATCACGGCTGACAGCAGGGTTTACAAACTTATAAAAAACGGAATATCCGTTATATCGGCGCATACTAATCTTGACGCTGCTAACGGAGGAGTGAATGATTGCCTTGCAAATAAAATCGGGCTTTTTAATGTAACAAGCGCAGGTGAAACGCACAACGGTGTGTTTGAATACCGTATAGGCGAAATAAACGCAATATCTGCCGATGAGTTTGCCGCGCACCTTACGAAAGTTTTGAATGTGCGTGTCAAATACTGCGGCAAAAACGGCGATATATCAAGGGTTGCGATCTGCGGCGGTTCGGGTGGTTCGCTGCTTTCTGAAACGGCCACTTTGGGTGCGGATGCGCTTGTAACCGCCGACTGTAAGCATTCCCTTTTTGTAGAGGCGGACGAATTCGGAACGGCACTTTTTGACTGCGGTCATTTTAACACCGAAGATGTTGTTACAGAGCCGCTCGGGAATATGCTCCGCAAAAAATTTAAAAATATTCCTGTATTTACTTCACATTACACCAATATAAAATACAGATAGTTACTGTTTTTTTAACATTATTCTCAACTTGCCAGTGTGATACCGCAATGATATCATATGATTGAACCTGAATTTAAGGAGATCGGTAAAATGTACGAAATAGTTGCAAAACGCGAACTTAATCCAACAGTTACAATGATGGATATAAAAGCGCCGTTTGTTGCAAAAAAGGCTGAGGCGGGACAGTTTATAATCCTGCGCGTGGACGAAGAAGGGGAACGAATTCCGCTTACCGTTGCGGGATATGACCGTGAAAACGGAACGGTAAAAATTATTTTTCAGATAGTAGGCGCAACTACCGAAAAATTAAATCATAAAAATGCGGGTGATTCATTGCAGGACTTTGTGGGGCCGCTCGGTGTTCCTACCAAACTCGACGGGCTTAAAAAAGTATGCATAGTGGGCGGCGGCGTCGGCTGTGCAATTGCATTGCCCATAGCGCAAAAACTTAAGGAACTCGGTGCGTCGGTTACCTCGGTAATCGGCTTCAGAAACAAGGAACTTTTAATTTTAGAAGATGAATTTAAAGCGGCGTCAGACCGTGTTTTTGTTATGACCGATGACGGGTCATACGGTACGCAGGGTAATGTTTGCGTGCCGCTTAACGAAATGTTTGAAAATGATGAGAAGTTTGATGAAGTAATAGCGATAGGGCCGCTGATTATGATGAAATTTGTGACCGAAGCGGTAAGACCCACGGGAATACCCTGCACCGTTTCCATGAACCCGATTATGATAGACGGGACAGGGATGTGCGGCGGCTGCCGTTTAACACTGCACAAAGATGGTGAGCATATTACAAAATTTGCCTGCGTGGACGGTCCGGATTTTAACGCTTACGAAGTTGATTTTGACGAAGCAATGTCACGCTCGGCTATGTATAAAGATTTTGAAAGACATGCTTACGAAGAAACCTGCAATTTGTTTAGAAAAGGGGAAAGATAAAATGGCTCCGAATATGAATCCTAAGAAAAACCCGATGCCGTCGCAGGAACCGGCTGTACGCGCCCGAAATTTTTTTGAGGTTGCAAAAGGCTATTCCGAAGAAACAGCGATAGATGAAGCTATGCGCTGCCTTTCCTGTAAACATATGCCGTGTGTTTCGGGTTGCCCCGTTAATATTCATATACCCGAATTTATTGCAAAGGTAAAAGAAGGAGAATTTGAGGCGGCGTATCAAATTATAAGCAAAACATCTTCACTTCCCGCTGTGTGCGGTCGTGTTTGTCCGCAGGAGTCACAGTGCGAAGCGAAGTGTGTAAGAGGTATTAAGGGGGAGCCTGTAGGTATAGGCAGACTTGAAAGATTTGTTGCGGATTGGCACAATCTCCACAGTGGGGAAACGCCGAAAACCGCGCCCGACAACGGTCACCGTGTCGCAGTGGTCGGTTCGGGCCCGTCGGGTCTCACCTGTGCCGGCGACCTTGCAAAGGCAGGTTACAAGGTAACTGTATTTGAAGCTTTGCATACCGCAGGCGGCGTGCTTGTTTACGGAATACCTGAATTCAGGCTGCCAAAGACTATCGTTGCCAAGGAAGTGGAAAACCTTAAAGCAATGGGCGTGGATGTTGAAACCAATATGGTTATCGGTAAAACACTTACGGTTGACGAGTTATTTGAAAACGGGTATGAAGCGGTGTTCATCGGCTCGGGTGCAGGATTGCCGAATTTTATGGGCATACCCGGCGAAGCGTACAAGGGCGTGTATTCTGCAAATGAATTTCTTACACGCTCCAATCTTATGAAATCGTATAAAGAGAACCCCGTTACACCTATAATGAAAGGCGGGCGGGTTGCGGTTGTCGGCGGCGGAAACGTGGCAATGGACGCCGCACGCACCGCTTTAAGGCTCGGTGCGGATAAGGTGTATATTGTATACCGCCGTTCGATTGAAGAACTTCCCGCACGGCGCGAAGAGGTAGAACACGCCGAAGAAGAGGGGATAGAGTTTAAACTTCTTGTCAACCCTGTTGAAATTTTGGGCTACAATGACCCAAATGATCGCCGAAATCCTAAAAACGGCTTTGTTACCGGGATGAAATGCATAAAAATGGAACTCGGAGAGCCGGATGAACGCGGACGCCGCAGACCCGTACCTATTGAAGGTAGCGAATTCATACTTGATGTTGATACGGTTATAATTGCGATAGGTACTTCACCCAATCCGCTTATTAAGTCTACAACAAATGGACTTGATGTAAACAAGCGCGGTGGAATAATAGTTGAGGAAGGAACAGGCGCAACCTCGCGCGACGGTGTTTACGCGGGCGGCGACGCCGTAACGGGCGCCGCAACCGTAATATCCGCTATGGGTGCGGGCAAAATTGCCGCAAAAGCTATTGACGAGTATTTAAGCGGCAACTGCGAATAAATATATAAAAATAAAAGGTTCACTCACTTTGATAGGTGGGTGAACCTTTTTTGCTATCAGTTTATAATCTTTTTAATTACCTTAAGCCTTGCAAATTCTTCGCGTTCTTTTTCGTCAAGAACCGAAGAAATTGTTTTGATTTCTTCCTCAAATCGGGGAATAATGATGTTTTTTAGTGCATTTGCCCGTTTTTGAGCTTTTTTTATGCCCTGTGCTAACCGGTAAACGCTGTTTTCAATTTCGGCAAGTTCGGCGGTAAGCTGCTTAACCTTGTCAAAAAGGCTGTATGCAATGTCCAAACTTTCGGATGTGGCGTGGTAACCGAAATAGTTGCGTTTTGGATTTGAATTAAGTTTAACGGACGGTATTACTACGCCCATAACACTCCTTTGTGATAGTGAAATTCCTTTTTCAAGCGGAACGGCACGCGCGATGTCGTCAACCGTCCCGAGTTCAATGTTGGCTTTTTGCAGAGCTTTGTACGCCGCAGCGTAACTTTCGTCAATCAGCCCTTGTATGGATGACGCACTGTCTATAAGCGACATTGTTTCACGAATAAGAATATTTCTTTTACGGTCAAGCAGGTCATATCCGACTTTAGCAAGGGAAAGAGATTTTTTCAGTTTAAGCAGATTTCCCTTTGTCGGTGAAACCGGTGCAGCCACTGAGCGCACCTCCTTTTAAAAAGTTTATTCCTGTGTATCGTAATACTTTTCAAGCAATTCTTCGGGTATACGGTCAAGTTCGCTTCTCGGCAACACTTTAAGCATTTTCCAACCGAGGTCAAGCGTGCGGCCTATACTGCGGGATTCGGTAGGCGATTGCACCAAAAATTCCGATTCGAATTTTTTGCCGAATTCCACATATTTTTTGTCGGTATCCGACAACTCGTCTTCGCCTATGACCGATGCAAGGGAACGTGCATCCTGAACCTTGGCATATGCCGCAAAAAGTTGGTTTGCAACACTTGAATGATCCTCTCGCGTGTAGCCTGCGCCGATACCGTCTTTCATAAGTCGGGAAAGGCTCGGCAATACGCTGACCGGAGGATATATTCCGTTACCGTCAAGGCCGCGGTCTAAGACAATCTGTCCTTCGGTAATATACCCGGTAAGGTCGGGGATAGGGTGCGTGATATCATCGTTCGGCATAGTCAATATCGGTATTTGCGTAACGGAGCCGCACTTGCCTTTTATCATACCTGCTCTTTCATAAAGCGACGCTAAGTCGGAATAAAGGTAGCCCGGGTACCCTTTTCTGCCCGGTATTTCACCCTTTGATGAACTAAATTCACGCAGCGCCTCGCAATATGACGACATATCGGTCATAACAACCAAAACGTGCATACCTTTTTCAAATGCCAAATATTCTGCGGCTGTAAGTGCGCAACGAGGGGTTATGGTTCTTTCAATAATCGGGTCATTAGACATATTAAGGAACATAACGACCCTTTCCGAAACGCCCGAAGATTCAAACGAGTGCTTAAAATATTCGGCAACATCGTTCTTAACGCCCATTGCCGCAAAAACGACACAGAAGTTATTTCCGTCCTCACCCGTAAGGCGTGCTTGACGCACTATCTGAACGGCGAGTTCGTTGTGCTTCATTCCGTAGCCTGAAAAAATCGGCAGTTTCTGACCCCTTATAAGGGTTGAAAGAGCGTCAATTGACGATATTCCGGTTTCAATAAAGTTTTTTGGGTAAATTCTTGAAACGGGATTGATTGATGAACCGTTAATATCGCGCGTGGTTTCGGCAAACACTTCGCCGAGCCCGTCTATCGGACGCCCGACACCGTCAAAAGTTCTGCCTAAAATTTCACCCGAAAGGCTGAGTTCCATAGCGTGACCTTCAAAAACGGTTTTTGTATTAACAAGCGACATTCCGCGCGTGCCTTCAAAAACCTGAACGATGGCTTTGTCGCCCTCAAGTTCAACAACACGCCCCGTACGCTTTGTACCGTCATTCATGGTTATATTAACTATTTCTTCATTGCCCACTCCGCTCACACGGTCAAGCACAATAAGCGAGCCGACTATTTCATTTAACCCGAGATGTTCAATTATCATAGTTTGGCTCCCCCCCTTAATCTGCACTTATTTTTTTAATGATCTCCGCAATTTCGGCGTCATAGTCTTTAAACATTTCAAGTTTATCGTTGGGAATATCATATTTTATTTTAATAATCTTTTCGTATATTCCGCTTTCCGCCAAAAGTCCTATCGGCTTGTTAAGTGCCAGAAGTTGCTTCGCCGAATCGTACAAATTTATTATGACCTTCATCATTAAAAATTGCTTTTTAAGCGGAACATAGGTGTCCTCCGGGTGGTAGGCGTTTTGCTGTAAAAATCCGATTCTGATAATTCTTGCAATGTCAATTACCAGTTTCTGGTCATCAGGTAAAATATCCGCACCTATCAATTTAACTATTTCCATAAGTTTGTTTTCTTCGCGAAGGATGGAGATTATGCGGCGCCGGCAATTCATAAATTCCGGATCAACCGTTTCGTTATAGTATTCTTCAAGGTCACTCTCGTATTCGCTGTAACTGTCATTCCAGTTTATAGCGGGGTAGTGCCTTGCATACGCAAGGGATTTATCAAGTGCCCAGAAAACGCGGGTAAAACGCTTGGTGTTTTGGGTGACCGGTTCCGAAAAATCCGCCCCCTGAGGAGAAACAGCACCTATTACGCTTACAGATCCTTCGTCACCGCTAAGCGAAACAACGCGCCCCGCACGCTCATAAAAGTCGGCAAGGCGTGACGGCAGATACGCCGGAAAACCTTCTTCGGCGGGCATTTCTTCAAGGCGCCCTGATATTTCCCTGAGTGCCTCCGCCCAACGCGAGGTTGAGTCAGCCATCATTGCAACATTATATCCCATATCACGGTAATATTCAGCCAGTGTTATACCCGTGTAGATTGATGCCTCGCGAGCGGCAACGGGCATATTTGAAGTATTTGCGATAAGAACAGTACGGTTTGTAAGTTTTTTGCCCGTCCTCGGGTCGATCAGTTCGCCGAACTCATCCAAAACCTGAGTCATTTCGTTTCCGCGTTCACCGCAGCCGACATAAATGATTATATCGGCGTCACACCATTTTGCAAGTTGGTGCTGCGTCATGGTTTTACCGGTTCCGAAACCGCCGGGAATAGCGGCAGTGCCGCCTTTTGCGATAGGTAAAACAGAATCGATTACCCTTTGTCCCGTGATAAGTGGAACGCTGCAGGGCAGACGTTTTTTAAACGGCCTTGCATTACGAATGGGCCATTTGTGGCAAAGCGACAGCGGTACGGTTTCTCCTTGTTCGCTTTCAAGTTCGATTATTTTATCGTGAACTTTATATTTTCCGTTGGGCGCCGCCCATTTAACGGTGCCGCAAACATTGGGAGGAACCATAATTTTGTGCAGTATCTGCTCATTTTCGGGGGTGGTTGCGTATATGCTTCCGCCCGTTAATTTATCGCCCGATTTTACGCATATTGTGACATCCCATATCCTCGTTTCGTCGAGTGGGTCAGCCGAACTGCCTCGTCCGATAAATGAACCCGAATCCTCCTCGATTTTTCTTAAAGGTCTTTCAATACCGTCAAAAATATTTGAAATTATGCCGGGCCCCAAAATAACCGACATAGGGTTGCCCGTAGGCTCTACAGGCTCGCCGACCTTTATTCCGGTTGTCGATTCATATACCTGTATAACAGTAAAACCGTCGCTTATATTTATAACTTCGCCAATAAGTTTTTCGTCCCCTACATAAACCATTTCCTGAATCGAGAAATCGGTTGAATCCTTTACTTTTACAACGGGGCCGTTTACGGAATAAACAGTATTTTGTGCCAAATATATCACCACTTTTAATATGTGTCAAGCTTTATTTATAATCAGTCCGGTCGTCTGTCTGAATTTTTTCTTTTGCTCTTCAAAGCGCATATCAAGCGTGTCGTTAAGCAGGATTCTTCCGGAACCGTCCTTTGCCTTCAATCCGCCTAAAGTAATTGTGCTGTCAACCAGGACAGTACAATCGGGGTGTTCGGATTTAAGCAGATCGGCATATTTTATATCACAGGGTCTCAGAAAAAATACCGTTGTGGCTGCATCTAAGTTTTTCTCGGCTTTGGCTGCACTTTTCAAAAGAAAATCACCATATGTTTTGCCGCTTGTGAATGCGTTTATTTTTTCTTTGACCGATGTATAAATACCGTCCAGTATTTCTCTGCGGCGCATAAAGAGCATATTGTTAGCCTCAACATTTTTTTTAGTTATATCAAGACCTGAGGCAGCGAGAATTTTGCCGGTTTCTTTACCGATATATGCGAGTGCTTTTGCGTTTGCTTCGGTTCTTGCCTTGGCAAGTTCCTGCTCAACATACTTCTCGGTTTCGATTTCTATTCGCTTTTTCTGCCTTTCAGCCTCTTTATTAATAGACTCGGCAAATATTTTCATATCGCTTTGCGGCATAACAGTACCTCCTTAGATCTTAACACCGATGGCTTCGCTGATATAGCGTGAAATTGAATCTTTGCTGCGCCCTTCCGCATGGCGGTCGGGTATTTCAACTATCAGCGGTCTGGCACGGTTCAATTTAAGATCCTTAATAAGTGACGGGCATTTGGCGGAGAGTTTTTCGGTAATTAATATTATTCCGATTTCTGTGTTTTCCATAGCGGTAAGCAAAGCCGATTTAACCTCGTCGTCACTTTCCGCCAGTACGCCTTCAATTCCCGAAAGACGCATACCGGTAAGGGTATCGTGATTATCACTTACAAGCCAAAATTTCATTTTATCATATCCCGTTATCAGATTTACCGGATGGTCTTAAAGCGTTATGGTAGGTAATTTTAACACAATAAGGAACGCTATAATAAGTCCGTAAATCGCAACCGCTTCACCGAGCGCAACGAATATAATTGCCTTACCGAATGATTTCGGGTCTTCAGCTACGGCACCGATGGCTGCCGGTGCGCCTGCCGAAAGGGCAATACCGCCGCCGATGCCGGCAAGACCGATACTGAGCGCCGCACCGATAAATCCCATACCTGCCGCTGTTCCGGCGCCGTTATCGCTCTGCTCTGAGGTTTCTGCCGTTTCAGCTGAAGTTGTTGCAACTGCGGTCGCAGCCTCGGTGCTTTCTGCGGTTTCAGCCGATACTACTGCCGTCAGGCTGAATGCGACCACGAGGCAGAGCGCCAATGTGAGCAGATGACGTTTGAATGCTCTTTTGCCGTTACCGCACTTTCTCATTTCTTTAATTCCGGAAAATACAGAGTAAACTATTGCTGCAACAGGCAGGGTAAATGCTAAAATAATGGTGATTGTTGACATAATTATCGATCCTTTCAAAATAATTTTCAGTTTGTGCCTTTAATAAGTGAAGAAAGCGGAGTGAATTTTTGCCCGTTTCCGTCATAGAAATGCGAGAACATCTCGTAAAATTCCAATCTCAGAACCTGTATACCTACAAGCAACCCTTCAAGTACTATGACAAACGCATTGCCGAATATCATAAGAACCGTGCCGCCGATCCCGCCGCCTACAATTGCGGAAAGGGAAGTGAACGCCAGCATCATTCCGGCGTGGATAAGAACAAAAGCACCGACACGCAGGAAACTGACAGTGTTTGAGAACATTGAAAGCAGTACTTCAATAAGTTCGAATACCGTTTCAAGGATATAATCACCTACCGAATCGACCCGGAAACCTTTGCCTGCAACAAGGGACGAAAGCGGCTGCGAGAGCAGCATGGATATTACGGGAAGAAGAATAAGCGGAATTATTATTGCCGCCGTGGGAATGTTAAGTTTTAAAAGTATTGATGCTGCCAGCACAAGTATACCGGAGTAGAGCAAAAATCCCGCAATACCGCCGGAACTGAAAATTGCCGCCCCAATATCCTTCCGTTTAAAATTGGCAACCACGCCGAACAGCATTGCTATAAGCAGCAGAAAGACCCCGATACCCACAGAAAATCCGAGCAGTGTTGTGGCGCTTGACATAACATCAATGGGCTTTTCTTTAAACCCAAGCGCACGGTACATCGGGTTAAGCAATTCTTCATTCCCGAACACACTGCCGAACACAAGCCCGAACAATGCACCAAACATTCCGCAGGGGATAAGAATTTTGCCGAGCGCCATTTTTTTGAGTTTCCACATCAGCAGACCTGCAAGCGCAAGTATAATTCCTTGACCGAGGTCGGCAAACATTATGCCGTATAAAATTGTATATGTTATTGCAACAAATGCAGTCGGGTCAAGTTCGTTGTAATCCGGCACACCGTATATCTCAACAAAAAACTGGAATGGGCGGAACAGGAAACCGTTTTTCAACTTTGTGGGTGGTTTCAAGCGGGATACTTCGTCCGGCTCGCTGAAATCCACATCAATTTTTCCGACAGATTGCAACAGTGCCTTAAAATCCGTAACCTTTGATTCGGGAACCCATCCGATAAGCATAAAAGTGTTGTTGTATTCGCAAACATATTGCTTTACGGCGGCTATATCCGCCTCTTTTTTCAATTGCACATACAGAGCAAAACATTCTTTCTCGTGCTGCACAAAAAATTCATTTATTGTTTTGTTGAGTTTTTCAATCTGCAGATGTTTTTTAATAACCTCATCTTTATATTGCTTCATTATTTCCTGCGGTGTGCCTACATTGTCCGGCAGGATGAGTTTTTCAAAGAAAAGCGAAGCAAATATACGGTCAATTTCCTTTGCGCGGCGTACAGGCGCCACATACATACCCCAGTAATAGTCCTCATTGCTTGAGGTAGGATAAAAAAGAATTTCGTTTGACGAATGGTGGCGTATTTTTTTGTAACTGTCTGCAGGAAGTCGACCGAAACGAACCTTGATAAACTCACAGTCAAAAACATCGCTGAGATCCAAATGCAGGCTCTCAAAATGTTTTAAGTGGCTTATTTTTTGCTCAAGTTCGTCTATTTCGGACTGCAAACGGTTGCGTTCAGCCTGAACTTCACTTAATCGGGTGTTAATGTTGTTAAGCGTTTCATCAATAAAACTGTCCGTATAGTGCCGGTTTTTTCCGTCGACCGTTTCAGGCGGAGTAACACCGAACTGTTTAAACAGATTTGTAAGACGGTCAAGCTGCACTGAAAAAGTGTTTTCTGTTGCGATGGCTTTAAATCCTTCCGCCGAACCCAGCATATCCATAGCCGATTCTGCGTGGAAATAACCTGATGAGAGGCAGATTTCAATGGTATCGTCAAGTTTTGCCATTTTACCGACAACGCTTGCTGCCTTCATTTTTTCAACCGACATCTGTTAGCCTCCTATTCTTCGGGTGTAACTATATTTTCAAGTATCGCTTCGGGTGACAGACCGTAGCGTACGCCTTCGGCAATATTTATAACATTATTTGCCTCGACCTCGCTGAAAATAATATATGCCAGCGTAACGACCATAGGGTCAGCCGAGAAGTGAATTGATTTTTCGATATACCTGTTTATTATTCTGTTGCAGAATTTTTCAATGTTACGGTCAAACCCGTATTTTTCTGCGTTTTTGCCGTATTTTGTTGTTAAGAATATATCCGCCGCTTTTTTTGAATTTTCGGCATTGACCATTTCACGCATGGTTTTTTGATTTATTGCGCCGCCGAGATTTATAAGCAGCGGCGTTATTTCAAGCGGTGTGCAATCGTAATATTTTTTGGAACGGTATATAACCAAAAAATCGTACAGTTGGGCTCGCATTTCAAGGTATGAATATATGTCGAGCCCGTTGCTTTTCGTGTGCGGACCGAGCCGGTCAGCCGCCGATTTGAAAAGCGAACGGTCAAGTTTGGCTTCGACCAGTGTTAAATCGATCCCGTTTTCGTCCGAAATATCCTGCTTCAAAAAAGCATAGTCGGTAGTTGTGAGGTATTCTGCAATCTGAAACGGCTCTCTGAATGAACACATTTTTTCAAAATCAAGCGTTGAGAACTTGTTTACCGACATGGGCAGGGAAGCCAGAAACAGGTCGTTTTTGCCCGACTTAAAGTATACAAGGAAACTTTTAAGCAGGTCCGACTCATATTTTTTAATGATATATCTGAACAATCCCGAACCGAGCGACCGTTCGAATCGGCACATTTCGTAAACTTCGTTTATATTATAGTTCTGCAAAGCATTTTCAAGGTTGGCGCGGTGCACCGAATTTTCGTTGACGGCGGAAAGCGCGGCGGAATAGCGCGTCCTGGTTTTAAGGTAACCTGCCACATCCGCAACGGTTTTCATTCCTGCCATTGCTCTGTAATCTGCAGCCCGCAGCCGTTTGCCGTATTTTGCCCTTGAAACTGTCATTATAGAATTTGAAGCTGCCGTACTCAATATAACACCTTCTTAATCCGCAATAACGGCTTTAAAAATATCCTCAGCCCATTTGTCGGAGTATTTTTCAGCCTCACGGTTAAGGCTGTCCATAGCGCCTTTTTCGTTCATTAATGAATGGTTAAGCAGAGTTTCGTTTTTTTTGTTTTGTGCCGCCCTGAATTTTTCTACCTTTTCTTTAGCTTCCGCCATTGCACTGTCTTCAATTTCCTGTTTTTGAGCATCAAGCAGCGACAGTTTTTTCTCACGTTCATCATTTGCCTGTTTTGTAAGCGTGCGCGCCTGTTCGTCAATTACAAGTATATTATCAATTATATTTTTAAGGGCGTTGTCGCTTCCGTTTTCAAGTGCGGTTTTAATTCTGTCATCCATTAGCAAAGCCACCTTTTTATAATACATTATATAATATCACCATTTACAAAAAAAGCAAGCGGCAAAAGTGAAAAAATTTTTGCACTTGCAGGCGTGTATTTCGGCAAAAAGCATAAATTCCGACGCGGTCGGCGAAGGTATCGCCCGCGTCGGAACAATGAATCTTATTTGCGTATAAAAAGTACGCCTAAAGTACCGGGGCCGCAATGTACCGAAACGGTTGAGCCGGCGGTTGTGTCAAGTATTTCTTCAAAGTGCCCCGTTTCTTCAATAATTCTGTGGATTTCGGTAAGAATTTCGGGGTCGCATTTTGTGTGGGTTATAAAAATTCTTTTCGGGTCGATATTTTCAATATCGCTCAAACGGTCTTTTGCGTATTCTTCAAGTACCGATATAAGTTTGCCGCGGTATTTTTTGCAGACCGACATTTTGCCGCCCGATACTTCTATGCAGGGCTTTAATTTTAAAAGATTGGCGCCCAGTGCGGCAACGGAGGAACAGCGACCGCCTTTATGTAAAAATTCAAGCGTATCTATAACAAAGGAAGCGTCCACACGGTCGCGAAGTTCAATTGCTTTATCATATATCTCTTTTGCCGATAAGTCCTGTTCGGCAAGTTCGGCAGCACGCAGAACCTGAAGACCGACGCCTGTTGAAAGGTTTCGGCTGTCAACCACATAGACATTCTCAAATTCGTCGGCGGCAAGTTTGGCATTTTGATAGTTTGCTGAAAACTCCGAGCTTATGGTGAAATAGACTACCTCATAACCTTCGTCGACATATTTTTTAATAAAGTCGTAATGTTCCTGGTAGTTGGCGCAGGTGGTTTTCGGCAGACGTTTGTTTTTGGCGTAAAAATCGAACAATTCATCGGGTGTGATTTCAACACCGTCTTTATATTGCTTGTCGTCAAGCAATATGGTAAGCGGATTGATGGGGATAGAATACTTTTTAATAAGTTCCGGACCGAGATCAGAGGTGCTGTCGCTCAATATAATGGTTCTGTTTTTTTCCATTTCGCCATATTCTCCTTATAATTGACAGTTTTTATTAAACCCAATTATCAAATTCTTCATACATTATAGCATATTTTTCCGAATTTACAATACACATTTTGAAAAAAACAAAGCAAATACCCCAATCAAACGAGCACTTGCTTTGCTTAAAAATTACAGATTTATAACAAAATTCTTTATAAGGTCAATAAGTTTTTTATCGGTTTCCTCGCCCTCAACCTCCGGGTAGAAACTGCAGCGCGAAAGGTCGCCGCCGAAGATGGTTTTAAACCAGATTGCGGCAAGCAGGTATCTGCCGTAAATAAGGTGCATATGATAACCGTCGCGGCATATTGATCTGCCGCCGTTATCTCTGTCGAATTCGGGCAGTGTGCGGAGTTTCTGTACAGCGTCGCCGCAGCGTACAAGTGGCAGACCGCTTGAGAGTGCTATTTCGTCATAACAGGGGACAAGACGCGTGTACATCTCCTTTTGCGAGTTGTGGTATTCTTCATACCCCTCACGGGTGCAGTCATCGTCAAACGCCCAGGTCTGCATTATGTAAATCTTAGCGCGCGGCGCATATTTGCGTACATAGCCGAGCATATTTTCAAAATACGGGTGGTAGGAGTCGGGTACACCCGAAAGCAGGCTTGCCTGATGCAGTGTTACAACATCCCAATCGTGTTCGCACAATGCCTCTTTTATTGACGCCATACGCCCGTCAAATGTGCCGTTAAGTTCATATGCATACGCCTGCGCATCGCTTTGCGCATTGTTCCAATGTGTTTCAAGCGAGCATCCGCCGATAAACAGGTTTACGGTTGTTATATCAACACCTGTCGAAAGGGCAATTTGATGTAAAAATGTTGTGGCATCGGTGGAAAAACTGTTTCCGATAGAAAGAATTTTCATAATAACCTCCCATATGGTTGCATTTAGTGTTTTTATAATTATATCACATTATTTTAATGCACAATAGGGAACTTGCTTTTTGTTCCGACCGTCGTATTATCTGTACTTCTGCGCCTGCAATTTAAACATAGCGGCATACTCGCCGTCCTGTTCCAT
Organism: Roseburia intestinalis; assembly: GCA_963630555.1. GTDB lineage: Bacteria > Bacillota > Clostridia > Oscillospirales > Acutalibacteraceae > CAVALG01. The sequence continues at coordinate 18,121 of CAVGND010000021.1, forward strand.
AAGTTCTCCGTGCGAGCCTTGTTCAATAATTTCACCGTTTTTGAGCATAATAATCGAGGGCTTTTTTCGGTTTTTATCGGTAGACATTCGTTTCTCCTTTTCAGAGCAGGGCTCAGAGCCTTTCCGCCTCTTTAACCCAAACGGCAGCCGCCGCGTCGCTGGGCATTCGCCAGTCTCCGCGCGGTGAAAGGCAGATGCTGCCTATCTTAACTCCGTCGGGCAGACAGCTGCGTTTAAATTGTTGGCTGAAAAATCTGCGGTAAAAGGACACAAGCCATTTTTTAATTGTATTTTTGTCAAATTCGCCGTCAAATGCCTTGCAGGCAAGCGCGTAAATTTTAGAGGGCGCAAACCCGAAACGCACGGCGTAATAGAGGAAAAAGTCGTGCAGTGCATAGGGCCCCACAACCTGCTCGGTCTGTTGGGCGATGTTGCCGCCGTCATCGGGCGGCAGGAGTTCGGGACTTATCGGTGTATCAAGTATATCCCGGAGCACATCGCGGCAATTTTTAAATATTTCACATTCGGCAATGCTTGCCACCATCCAGCGTACAAGCGTTTTGGGTACGCCGCAATTAACGCCGTACATACTCATATGGTCGGCATTGTAGGTGCACCATCCAAGCGCGAGTTCGCTTAAATCTCCCGTGCCCGCAACAAAGCCGCCGGCCTTGCCTGCGTAGTCCATAAGCACCTGTGTGCGCTCTCTTGCCTGCGCGTTCTCATAGGTAAGGTCAAGTGTTTTTCCGTCGTGCCCGATATCCTTAAAATGGCGGTTGACCGCGTCCGCAATCGGTATTTCTACGCTTGTTACGCCCAACTTTTCCATAAGCGACAACGAGTTTTTGTGCGTTCTTCCGGTTGTACCGAAACAGGGCATAGTTATAGCGGTTACATCTTTAACGTGCCTTCCGCAGCGGCGTGCAGCCTCAACACAAACAAGCAGCGCAAGGGTAGAGTCAAGCCCGCCCGATACGCCTATAACAGGCGCCGAGGAGGTGACGTCCATACGCTTTTTAAGACCCATTACCTGCATTTCGAATATTTCAAGGCAACGCTCTTTACGGCGGCGTTCATCCGACGGCACAAACGGGTATTTTTCAACGGTATAAAATTTAAGGTCATTATCCGCGGCGAAAGAAGGTATCTTTACGGCGCGTATATCGCCAAAATTGCCGAATACGGCGGCGTTTTGCCCAAAAGTTTTAATCTTTGCGCGGTCGGCGCGAATTTTACCGAGGTCGATATCCGAGAACAGTATATAATCGGTGTCAATTTTATTCTTGTTTTCGGCAACTGTTTTGCCGTTTTCCGCAATCAGCGAGTGACCCGAGAAAATCAAATCGGTGGTTGATTCCGTACACCCTGCCGAAGCGTAAACGTAAGCACCCAATTGAGCGGCTGACTGTTGGCTGACAAGATTTCGGCGGTAAAGTCTTTTTGAAATGGTTTCGTTGCTTGCCGAAAGGTTGATTATAACCTCTGCGCCGTGCAGCGCCGCAATGCTGCCGGGTGTTACGGTTGCCCACAAATCTTCGCATATTTCCGCGCCGAATTTGAAATTTCCTGCGTCAAAAATCAGGTCATTGCCAATCGGCACAGGCTCGCCCGCAATATCTTCAATACAGAGTTCTTCGGGTGTAATGAATTTTTGTTTAAGCATATTTCCCGAATTGAACCAGCGCATTTCGTAAAACTCGTTATAGGTAGGAATATATGTTTTTGTTACAATACCGTGCAGTTTTCCGGCGCTTATTATCGCGGCGCAGTTATAAAGTCCGCCGCCAACTTTAAGCGGAATACCTACGGCTGCCGTAAATGTAAAATCTTTTGAGGCAATTATGATTTTTTTAAGGGCTTGCAGCGAGCCGCTAAGCAACGCTTCCTGAAAAAACAGATCCTGACAGGTGTATCCCGTTATCGAAAGTTCGGGGAATACAATCAACTGCGGCTGATTTTCCGAAGCCTTTTTCATCATATTAATTATATTCTCTGAGTTTTTTTCGGTATCGCCTACAGAAACATCAGGCACAGCCGCCGCAACACGGATAAAGCCTTTCATACATTGCCTCCAAAATATATCAAATATTCATACCGTTAGTATATCACATTATTCAAAGATCCTCAACAGTGGTTTATGAATAGGTAACTGTCAAGTAAAAGTTGGCAAAATTTGGCACACAAAAATCCCTACACAGTTTACCCCGAATATTTTTGTCAAGAGGGAAAAACAAATAATTGTCAAAACACGAAGCCATTTTGTCGAAAATGTTCTTACACAGACAAAGCCCTTTTTTAGTTCCTATCACTACTTTTAGCTTTGTTTTTGTTTCTTTTCCTCATTTCCCACACTAAATTCCATTGTTTTCCCATGCTTATTTTCACCGCTTTCCTACTGTGGAATTTACTTTGGGAATTCACGAATTTGCAACTTTTGTTCGGCAGGACTCTATCGCTTCCGACAGTTCTCTTATTTTATCGGATGACTGTTCTGCCAGCGACTTAAGTTCATCTTCGGTTGAACAGAGGATTTTTCGGATACTGTCAACACATTCGGCACTTAACCGTTCTTCTGTTCGGCAGCGTTTTATAATTTCGTCGCTTTCCGCTTTAACAGCGTCGGCGTTCGCCTTTGAAATTACATAAAGTCGCCCGATTGCCTTTGCAAGCGTTTCGATATTTTCCGCTTTGCTTTCGTATTCATTCAATTTTGCTTTAAGCGCAGCGTTTTCATCGGTAAGCCCCTGTATTTCTTCTTGCAATTTTTGTTTTCTTTTCTCGTTTTCCTGTGCCAGGGAGGATATGTAGTTGCAGACTTCCTGCTTGTTGTACCCCATAAACTCTTTTTTAAATCCGTTGTTCATATTCTATCCCTTCAAACGACAATACTTTATTTTAATTTATTGTAACACGGATTTTTAAATATAACAAGAGAGATTTTCGCAGCCGTACTTGTAAAATTACCGTTCTGCTGTTATAATCAATAACTGTAAAACATTCCGTAGGTTGTGAAAATATGTTGTTATCTTTAAAGGGAATATCAAAATCATTCGGGGAACGAGAGTTGTTTTCGGGAATTGATTTAGAGGTTGAAAAGCAGGGAAAAATCGGACTTGTAGGTGTAAACGGAGTGGGGAAGACCACCCTGTTTAAGATTATTACGGGTGAACTTGAACCTGATTCGGGGTCGGTTTTGCTTGCTGCGGGTGCGCGCGTCGGATATCTGCAACAGCATGTATGCGAGGCATCTGACCGTACCGCATACGAAGAAACGCTTACGGTTTTCGGCAGACTTACGGAATATGAAAAAGAATTGGAAAATTTGCGGCTGCAAATATCCGAAACCGCGAATCCTGTTTTAATTGAGAAAAGGCAGGCGCTTGAGGAAAAATTCCAGTCAATGGGTGGGTTGACGTACGAGTCGCGCACGCGTGCGGCGCTTAAAGGAATGGGGTTTTCGGACGATGAACAGAATATGGCAACAGAACTGCTTTCGGGCGGGCAGCGCTCAAAAATCGGGCTGTGTAAACTGTTGCTCTCGAAACCGCAGATAATGCTTTTGGATGAGCCGACGAACCACCTTGATATATCGTCAATCGAATGGCTTGAGGAATATATAATCGGGTCTGAGAGTGCTGCGATAATTATTTCTCATGACCGTTATTTTCTTGACAGGGTTACCGTTAAGACCGCCGAAATTGAAAATCGCCGACTGTTTGTAACAGGCGGCAACTATACGCGGTATTTGCAGCTTAAAGAGGAACGGCGGTTGAGCGAACAACGCGAATACGATAACACAATGCGTGAGGTGCACAGGATCGAGGGGATAATCGAGCAGCAGCGCCGCTGGAACAGGGAGAAAAACATTAAAACTGCCGAAAGCAAGGAGAAACAAATAGAACGGCTTACGAAAGGGCTTAAAAAACCTGAGGACAGCGAACGGGAAGTTGATTTTTGCTTTAAACCTGTTGAGCGAAGCGGCGATGAGGTGCTGACCGTATCGGGAATTGACATAAAATTTGATGATAATGTATTGCTTACGGACGCGTCGTTTCTGCTTTTAAGGGGCAGCCGAACCTTTATAATGGGCGATAACGGCTGCGGTAAAACCTCGCTTTTGCGGCGTATACTTGCAGGTATTGCGGATGAAAATGATAATTCGGTAAGGGTGGGGGCGAAGGTCAGCGCTGCGTATTTTGACCAGCACGGCGCAAATCTTGACCCGAAATCGACCGTGTTCGATGAGGTACACAATGCGTACCCTAAAATGGGTAACACCGAAGTAAGGAACGCGCTTGCGGCGTTTCTGTTTACGGGGGACGATGTTTTTAAGCCGGTCGGCGAACTTTCGGGCGGAGAAAGAGCGCGTGTTGCGCTTTGCAAGATGATGCTTTCGGGCGCTAATTTATTCATATTGGACGAGCCGACAAACCATCTTGACATATCTTCTCGGACGGTGCTTGAAAACGCACTGAAGTCTTATGACGGAACGGTTCTTGCGGTATCGCATGACCGATACTTTATAAATTCGCTTGCAACCGATATTTTTGCTTTTAAAAACAAATCATTTTGCAAAATCCACGGAAATTATGATGACTTTGTGAATTCAGAAGGGGCGCAGAAGCCCGCCGCAGCCCCCAAAAAGGAAATGGGCGAGGGCGGAAAAAGTTATCATCTTCAAAAGAAAAAGGCTTCCGAACGGCGCAGGCTTGAAACCGCCGCCGCCAATGCCGAAAAGAAGATAAATACGCTTGAAAATGAGCGCGACGAATTGCAGGCACAACTTGAGAACCCGGAAATTGCAGCGGATTATCTTGAGGTTGCGCGGCTAAGCGGTGAAATTGACGCGATTGAAAAGGAACTTGAAAAAGCACTTGAAGAATGGGAAACCGCCCTTAATGAACTTTCAAGTTTTGAAGAGGACGCCTAAGCGCGGAATATTCAGCAGAGCCAAATAAATCCCAAGCAGGAAAAGTGTAGGATTGCCGGCACTGAACACCAACAAAAAAACACCCCCAATTATTATGGCTGCGGTGAACAGCAGTGATATTATACCGGTTGCCGCTTCGGCTTTTTGCGGCATTTTTGAACTTATAAGCAGACTTGTAATTGTTCCGCCGTCCAACCCGGTGACCGGTAAAAGATTTATAATTCCCGTAACAAGTTCCACTGCGGCGTGAACCGTAAAAATATTATTTTTAAAAAAATATCCGACGGCTGCGGTAACTGCCGCCGCTAAAACGTTTATGCCCGGCCCGCAGGCGGCAACAAACAGCCTGTCCCTTATATCGGCAGGGGAGAGAGGAGCGGTTATAATAACTCCGCCAAAGCCGAATTTAACCTCGCTTACACGGTAGCCCGTGTGCTGCATACAGGTAAGATGCCCAAATTCGTGCAGCAGGGTTGCAATTAATGAATGCGTCATCAGACCTGTTTTATCTATTATAAGCATAGCCGTTACCAAAAAACAGAACGGCAGGGTAACGGTTATTTTTACTGCTTTAAAATAAAAATTCATTACTCACACCGTTTTTTGCGCCGGCAAAAGCAGGCGAGGGTCGGTCTTTTTGCCGCCGATGCGTATTTCAAAATGCAGGTGCGGACCTGTTGACCGTCCGGTAGAACCCGAATATGCTATTATATCGCCGCCATGCACCTCTTGCCCCGTAGTTGCGGCAAGACTGCTGCAATGCCCGTAAAGCGTTTTGAAATTTTCGGAATGTTTTATAAGAATGTAATTGCCGTAAAAAGGGTCGGTTTCCGCTTTTTCCACCACACCCGAAAGCACCGCCGCTATCGGCGTGCCTGTATTTACCGCAATGTCAATCCCGCCGTGGCTTGACGCAGTACCGTTTATAGGGTCGCTGCGGCTGCCGAATTCCGAGGTGACCGTTCCGCTGACAGGCCATATCAAACTGTTGCGTGCGTCGGACTTGAGGTCGCATATGTAGGAAGCCGATACCGATTTTACGGCTCCGCCCGAAGTCCCGTCCGTGCTGTTATCGGCAGAAGTTTGCTCGGTGCCGCTGTTTATTTCATTATTTTCGTTATTACTTTCACTGGCATTTTCCGGCTGTTCGTCATCGGCATTGTTTTTGTCGGTCTGTTCCTGCGGCTCAATCTCGGTAATTTTTGAAGTTTCCGACTCTTTTTTATCCGATTTTTCGGTTTTATTTCCGGTCACCTGCGATATGTCCGTTCGCGTGTTGATTTCGGACAAAAATTTTTCGGAGATTTGCTTATACAGTTTGGCGTCTGCAAGTTTTAAACCTAACGCTATTGCAAAAAACGCAGTTACAGCCGCTATTTGAAGTACGATTATCCTGATTGCCCCGTCAAAAATTCGGGGTGATTTTTTTTGCTCATTTTCCGTTGTATTCATAATTTCACCGACCCGATTTTGTTTGCTGTTCGGTAATATATATGAAAATTGCGGTTGTTTAATAACAAACAACCGCAATAAAATAAGATATAAAAGTTTTTAATGCCAAATCAATAAAGCGACATCGGGTTAATATTGGCCCCGTTTTTCCATACTTCATAGTGAAGGTGCGGGCCTGTTGACCACCCCGTGGTTCCTACATAGCCTATTACCTGACCCGCCTTGACCTGCTGACCTGCCGATACTATGCACTGACTCATATGCCCGTAAACCAGAGTGTAACTTACACCGTTGGCGTTAACATTAAGATAAGCGTAGTTGCCGTATCCGCCGCCGCATCCGCAGCTGCCGTTCTTTTTGTAGTTGTGTGTGCAGGAGTTGCCGGATTTAAGTATAACACCGTCGCCGACCGCAATTATCGCTTTACCCATAATTCCGCTGCCTGCAATATCAATGCCCTTATGTGTTGTACCCCAACGCTGGCCGAAACCGCTTGAAAGATTTGTATATCCGGGCACGGGCCATTTAAGCGTTCCTTCATAGACTGTTTTGTTTACGACCGAACTGCCGCCGCTGCTGCCGCTGTTTTGGTTGCTTTTCATCGCGTTAAGTATGGTTTGCATATCAGCCTGCAATGAATGCTGTTCTTCGGTCAGTTTATCGGTGCTTGAATCAATTTTGTTTATTACAGATGTTATTTCATTGTTCTGTGAATTCAAATCGCTCTGTTTTGCTTTAAGGTCAGCCTGTACAGCCTGCTGATTTGCCTTTTGGGTTTCAATCTGCTTTTTATTGGCTTCAATCTCATTAACCGTGTTCACAATAGTATTAACAAGTTTTTTGTCACGGTTTGAGGTGTTTACGGAAAGTTGGGACATAGTTAAATAATCCGAAACACTTTCGGAATTAAGCAACACAACAAGGTCGCCGCTTGTGTTGCCGCTCATATAGATAGAGCGCATACGTTTACGGAATTCAGCCTTTGTATCCTTGATTTCCGCCTCTTTTTCATCAATTTGAGCCTGACACTTATCAATCTCGGCAGAATATTTACGCAGTTTTGCGTTGCATTCATTTATCTGTGCCTGCGTGTTTGCTATCTGCTCTTCAAGTTTTTTCTTAAGTTCTTCCTGCGATGCTTTGTCTTTTTTGAGTTGCGCCAGTTCGTTGCTTATTTCTTTGGAACGTTTCTGCAATTGACTGTATGATGCAGCCTTTGCTTTGGGCGCAATGTCGCCCCAACCAACGGAAGGCATAAATGCAGTTATCGCAACTGCCGAAACAACCGCCACCGCTTTTATAAGTCCTTTTTTAAATTGCACTGAACTCGCTCCCTTCTTTTCGCAAATATTTACTGATTATAAATAAACTGCCTATAAGTCCTGCGGCAATGCCTATAATCAAAAATCCCGCTAACAATATCAGCACCATATCGGCAAACGGTACGGGGTTCGCTATTGTAATGCTGTTGCGTAAAATTTTTAGAACCGCTTTGTAAACAAAATACACAAGCCCCGTTGAAATCAATGCCGAAATTATACCGAGCATTACACCTTCAATTACAAACGGTATACGGATAAACGAATTGGTCGCACCAACCGCTTTCATAATCCCGATTTCAAGTTTGCGGTTGTACATAGTCACCCTGATGGTGTTTGATACTATAACAAGCGAAATTATCGCAAGTATGATCGCAATGCAGATGCCCGCCATGTTTATGCCGCCCTTAAGCGCAGTCAGTTTTTTGGCGATTTTTACATTTGATTGGGTAGAATCAACACCGTCAATCTTCTCAATCTGTTTTAAAGTATCCTCGTATTTTGTAATATCGGATATTGTAACATCGGCGCCGTCCGACATCGGGTTTTCACCGTCAGCCGCGTATTCAAATGCCTGCGCACTGTCTTTGAGCTGATTCTTTTTAAGTCTTTCAAGTGCTTCGTCTTTAGATACATAAACAACGTTTTCAACATTCGAAAGTTCGCTTATTTTATCGCAAACAGTTTTTGCTTCTTCTTCATTATGTACTTTATACATATCTTCGGTAACTTCCGACGGGTCAAGAATTTCGCCGTTGTCATTATCACCGTAGATTACCGAGTTAGCGTCGTTAAAAAACACCCTGATAAGGTTTTCCTTGCTCATTTCACCCATTGCACGGTCAAGGTTTTCAATTATCAAAGAAAACGCGCCGATTATAAGCATACAGGCGACCAATACGCCGACAGAGGCAATAGACATTAACTTATTGACCCAGACATTCTTAATTCCGGTGCCTATAAGATATCTGAAAGTTCTTGGCTTCATACAGCACCTCCGTCCGCATTGTCGGCAATGATGTGACCTTTGTCAATCATTACAACGCGCTGGTTAAAATCTCTTACCAATTGGTGCTCGTGCGTAACCATAAGAACCGTAGTGCCGCGCCTGTTGATCTCGGTAAGGAGTTCGACTATCTCATAGGACATATTCGGGTCAACATTTCCCGTAGGCTCGTCCGCTATAATAAGGCTCGGCTTATTTACAAGCGCGCGGGCAAGACCCACTCGCTGCTGCTCGCCGCCCGAAAGTTCAACCGGCATAGCACGTGCCTTGTGCCCAAGTCCGACCATATTAAGAACGCGGGTCACATTTTTGCGTATCTGTTTGTTCGGCGCACCCACAACGCGCATAGAGAACGCAACGTTTTCAAAAACATTAAGATTGGGTATAAGTCTGAAATCCTGAAAAACAATGCCCATAGTGCGGCGCAGCATAGGAATTTCACGACGGCGCATCTTTGTAAGATTAAAACCGTTGACCGTTATGGTTCCCGTGCTCGGCCGTTCTTCGCGCATAATAAGTTTCATAAATGTCGATTTTCCGGCACCCGAAGAACCGACTACGAAAACAAATTCGCCCTTGTTTATTTTTATATTAATATCTTCAAGTGCATGTGTTCCGGCGGGATAAGTCTTTGAAACACCCTTAAACTCTATAATATTGGGCTGAACCGTTGCCGGAGCCGAAATTTCCGGCTTCGCCTGTGTTTCCGGAGTAATTATATTGCTCACCGCTTTCGTTGATTTTGGCGGGCGCTGATAACGCCCGATTGCTTTAATTATCAGTATTTAACCGGGTTTGAAGAAAGATATTTATTAACCATCAATGCAATTTTAAGAATTACGGCATGGTTAAAGACCCTAAGGTCAAGACCGGTGAGTTTTTTGATTTTTTCAAGTCGGTACACCAATGTGTTTCTGTGCACAAACAGTTTTTCCGCCGTTGCGGAAACATTAAGGTCATTTTCAAAGAATGTTTGTATGGTGAAAAGAATTTCATGGTCAAGACTGTCAATAGACCCTTTTTTAAAAACTTCGTGTAAAAATGATTCACACAGTGTTGTGGGCAGTTGGTATACAAGCCTTGCGATGCCCAAACTGCCGTAGTTGATTGTGGTTTTTTCGGTGTCAAACACTTTGCCGACTTCCAAAGCAACCTGTGCTTCCTTAAATGACCGTGCAAGTTCTTTAAGATTGTTGACCGTTGAACCGATGCCTACAAGACACTGAACATAAAATTCACCCGAAAGGGTGTCCACTATAGATTCAGCCAAATTATCCAAATCATCGGAATTGATATCAGGTTTGGTTTCCTTTACAAGTGCAATATCGGTTTCGCTTATGTTAATGATGAATTCCTTCGTTTTATCGGGGAAGAGGTTTTGCAGGACATTATAGACCGAAACTTCGTTTTCACTTTGCGTGCGGATGATAAACGCCGTTCTGGCAACCTCACTGTTGAAATGCAGTTCCCTTGCTTTAAGGTATATATCGCCCGGCAGAATATTATCAAGAATAATGTTCTTGACAAAATTGCTGCGGTCATATTTTTCATCATAATAAAATTTAATACTTGAAAGCGATACCGACAGGATTTCGGCATATTTTTCCGCCTGTTCGTCATTACCGTCGATATAAACAACAAACTCGGCTTTTTGATTGTTGCCGAATGCTTTGTAGGTATAGCGACCTTTAACAAAAGAGGCGGTTGACATATCGGGATAATATATCAGCATATCAAGCGTTTCGCCTATCTTTGCCAAATCGGAAGAAGCAATAATAATATTATTTTCATCTATAACACCAATTTCACGGTCTATTGCAGATTGCATCTGGTGAATGACTCCCTGAAAAAGTCTGTTTGCCATCGTATTTTTCCTCCCTGTATTAATCGGTCATATTTGTTTGGATACGGTAACGAATCAATCCAAACCCTGTGATTGTTTATATATTCGGGGTAATAGCATTTAATCCTATAACAATACAAGTATATTATACATAATTTGCTCGGTTTTTTCAAGCCTTATTTGACAAAAAACAAAAAATTTACAAATCATCCGCAGGGGCGGCGTGGGATTCGTGCAACCGTTTTGTCGGGTGCAGCGGCCTTAATTTCGGGACGCATTTATCCGGTAGTATAAAGACCGCCCCGAAATTCGGGGCGGTCTTTATACTAAAATTTATGTCTGATTATTTCTTGTCTTCTACAGGGAAGGAGTTAATAACCTCTGCGTCATATCTCAGTATAAGGATAGCATCCTTTGAGTTGATTATGCCGTTGCCGTCAACATCTGCGGCAAGTTTCTGAGCTGATGTGAATGTTATTTCTTCTGCATCATATCTCAGCACTATGATAGCGTCTTTTGAGTTGATTATGCCGTTGCCGTCAAGATCACCGTATTTAAGTGATTTCGGTATAATTGTTTCTTCAAGGATTTTTTGGCATACGGTGCATCTTACTCTTGAAATGCCCTCTGTTGTAAGGGTGGGTTCCACTTCAACCGTTTCTTTTCCGGGGGTATGACCCTTAGCAGGAATTTCCGTGGTTTTTGTATCCTTGCAGTTTTTGCAG
>CAVGND010000022.1:0-28730 GCA_963630555.1 Roseburia intestinalis
CCGATGGATTCAGCGTCAAGAGTCATTTTTTCACCCTTGATGTCATTATATCGCGAGTATGAACATTTTACCACGAAATGCATTTCATGTTTTGACAAAAATTTAAAATTGCTTCCAATTCACTATCCCAAAAGTATATTCGGAGGAAAAACCATATAAAAATCTTTTGGCTTTTTCGATTTTTGTGTGCCAATTTTTTTGCCGACTTTTAATTGCCAGTTACCTCTGTAAAAATTACTGTTTACAAGCAGCCGCAAAAATGTTATAATGAACATGAACATTTGTTCTGTTTGGAGGTCGGTTTTTTGGACAGAGTTATTCTGCACTGCGATTTTAATAACTTTTTTGCCTCTGTCGCCTGCAGGGATAACCCCGAACTCATAGGTCACGCAGTAGCGGTATGCGGCAGCGAAAAAGAACGCAGAGGGATCGTTCTTGCAAAAAATGACATTGCAAAAGCGCAGGGCGTAACCACTGCTGAAACCGTATGGAAGGCAAAACAAAAGTGCCCGTCACTTATTATTGTTCCGCCTGACCATAAAAGGTATAAATATTTTTCGGACGAAGTTCACAAGATTTATCTGCGCTTTACCGACATGGTGGAAAAATTCAGTATTGATGAAAGTTGGCTTGATGTTACAGGCAGCCTTCGCCTGTTCGGGGACGGCAAAACGATAGCCGACACAATCAGGGAAACGGTTAAAAAAGAACTCGGGCTTACCGTATCGGTCGGCGTGAGTTTTAATAAAATCTTTGCCAAAATGGCTTCTGACCTTAAAAAGCCCGACGCAACCACAGTAATAACGGCAGATAATTACAAGGATGTACTGTGGAAACTGCCCGTCAAAGATATGATCGGCATCGGCAAAAGTTCCGAAAACAAACTGCGCTCACTCGGAATATTCACGATTGGCGATATTGCAACGGCAAACCCTGTAATGCTTGAAAAATCCATGCGTAAACAGGGGCGCATCCTTTGGGAATACGCAAACGGAAAAGAAAACTCCCCCGTTGAAAAGTTTGACACAGTGACACCGCCGAAAAGCATAGGGCGCTCGGTTACAGGTGCGGAGGACATAACTGATATGCAGGAACTGCACAAAGTGCTTTTAAAACTTACGGACGAGGTCACGGCAACACTTCGGAAATGGGGTTTTCTCGCAAGCGGTGTTCAGGTGCACTTACGAACACTTGACTTGCAGGTTACGGAAATTCAAGGTCGACTTGAACGCCCCTGCTGCACCACTAAAATAATCGAAGCCGCAGGAATGGATCTTATAAAACGCCACGGCGGCATTGTAAAGCCGCTGCGCTCGGTTGGTATACGGGTATTCGGGTTTACCGAAACGGACGCTCACCAATTCTCGTTTTTTGACGATACAAACAAGGGCGAGTCAAAAGACGAAGATATAGAACGCTCGATAGACCGAATTAAGGAACGTTTCGGAAGTGAAAGTATACACAGAGCGACTACGCTTAAAAAGCCGCGGCGTTAATATGCAGCACAAGAAAAAACGGCAGGATCTCCCCAGCCGTTTTTTAATTTGAATATTTTTTTATTTTTTCTACTAATTTAAAAACATCTTTATCGGCATTAAAACTGTAAAGCAAACCGTATGGAATACTGTATTCCCAATTGACGGGGATAGAAATAAGTCCCGGGTGAACCTCTTGCCAACATTCAATGGTGAGCAGAACATTGCCCGTTTCGGCGCAACGGTTAAAAACCGACAAGTCGTAAAACTGCGGCGTATCTTCAATATGAATTTGAGGGTGATTGATTTCAATATCATTGCGTATAAAGTCATTTACTCCCGAATCTCCCCTTGCAACCATCATAAGCGTTTCACCGTACAGGTCGCTTATATCTAACCGATCTTTGGCAGCAAGGCGATGTTCCCTTGATACCGCAACCATCTTTTTATACTGCCCGAGCAGAGTGAAATTACAAAGTGACAGCCACGCTTTGGAATCGCACACACCGATAAGGAAATCGAATTTTTCGCCTAAGTTCTTTATTTCGGATAAAATCCCTTCGTGGTTATCCTCAAACGGCACAAGGTGCAATTTATAACCCGGAAAATCTTTATTGACATTATACCACAGATCCATAAACGGCTTTGCAGGGTTAAGCATTGAAGTACCCACGCAGAAGGTGGTGTTATAGTTATCGGTTTCCGCTTTTGCCTTTGCTATAGCCCTATTTGAATAGTCTATTATAGCCTTTGCCTCGTTATAAATCACCTTGCCGGCAGGCGTCAGGCGCACCCCAGTAGGCGTGCGCTCTATCAGTTTAAGATTAATATGCGCCTCAAACAAATTTATTTGTTTCATAACGGCTGTAGGCGAAATAAAAAGCTTGTCAGCCGCTTTTGTGAAACTGCCGCAATCGGCAACCGCTAAAAAGGTATTAAGTAATGGGTTATACATACCGCACCTCTATAAACTTTTAGTTTATACCATAATAACATATCGGATATTCCGAGTCAACACTTGCGGTATTATAATGATTACAGATTAGAAAGGCGGTTACGGCAATGTCAAACAAACTGATTGCTTTTTATTCAAGAGCCGATGAAAACTACTTCGGCGGCACACTTAAAATGTTAAAGCTCGGCAACACCGAGGTTGCGGCGGAAATTATTAAAGATTTAACGGGCGCGGATATGTTCAAAATAGAGCAAACAAAACCCTATTCAAAAGGATACAACGACTGCATTGAGGAAGCTCGCGTTGACCGGAAGAACGACGCGCGACCCGAACTTAGGGCATACCCCGACTCTATCGGCAAATATGACGTGATATATCTTGGTTTCCCGAATTATTGGAGTACAATGCCCATGGCAGTATTTACATTTTTAGAGCATTTTGACTTTAGCGGCAAAATAATAAAACCGTTTTGCACCCACGAGGGCAGCGGACTCGGGAAAAGCGTTGCCGATATAAAGGTGCTTTGCCCCACGGCAACGGTTAAAGACGGATTGGCGATACGCGGTTGCAGCATAGAAAAATCTAAAAAAGAAATTGAGGAATGGGTGAAATAATCATGGAAAAAGTAACGGCAGGCAGGGATGCTTTGGGCGAATTTGCACCCAAGTTTGCAGAACTTAACGACGATGTCCTTTTCGGGCAGGTTTGGTCAAGGGAGGCGGAGTTATCGCCGCGTGACCGTTCGCTTGTCACCGTTGCCGCGCTTATGGCACAAGGACTTTGCGACTCGTCATTTGAATATCACCTTAAAAAGGCAAAAGAAAACGGCATTACAAAGTCCGAGATTGCCGAAATCGTGACTCACGCCGCATTTTACTCAGGCTGGCCCAAAGCGTGGGCGGTGTTCAGAATGGCTAAGAACATCTGGAACGAGCAGGAGGGCGAAACCGAAAGACAGAAGCACGAAAATTCCATGGTCTTTCCTATCGGCGAACCGAACACAGCGTTTTCAAAATATTTTATAGGGCAAAGTTACTTAGCGCCGGTATCCGACAAGCAGGTTAAAATTTTTAATGTGACCTTTGAGCCTGCCTGCCGCAACAATTGGCACATTCACAAAGCCGATAACGGCGGCGGACAGATTCTTGTCTGCGTTGCTGGCAAGGGTTATTACAGGGAACGGGACAAGGAAGCACGGTTGCTTTTACCCGGTGATGTTGTCAACATTGCGCCGGGGGTTAAGCATTGGCACGGTGCAGCGCCCGACAGTTGGTTTTCGCATCTGGCGGTGGAAGTTCCCGGAGAAAACACGGGAACCGAATGGTGCGAACCTGTAAGCGATGAAGAATACTCAAAATTAAAGTAATAAAGAGGTAATGAATTATGGAATATATCACACTTTCAAACGGTGTAAAAATGCCGCAGCTCGGTTACGGCGTTTACCAGGTTACTAAAGACGAGTGCAGGCGTTGCGTGCTTGACGCATTAAAGGTCGGATACCGCGCTATTGACACGGCTCAGGCATATTTTAACGAGGATGAGGTCGGGGCTGCCATACAAAAATCCGGCGTGCCGCGCGAAGAAATATTCTTAACTTCAAAAGTGTGGGTTGAGCACTACGGTTATGAGGAATGTAAGCGGAGCGTGCTTGATTCTATGAAAAAACTTAAAACCGATTATATTGACCTTATGCTTCTGCACCAGCCGTTCGGAGATTATTACGGCGCATGGAAAGCACTTGAAGAACTGTACAGCGATGGCAAACTCCGCGCCATAGGAATTTCAAACTTCTACCCCGACCGTATGGTGGATATCGCTTCGTTTTCGAATATAAAACCGATGGTTAATCAGATTGAAATACATCCGCATTTCCAGCAAAACACCGCCAAAGAATGGAACGAAAAGTATGATATTAAGCTTGAGGCGTGGGCACCGTTCGGCGAAGGCAGAGGCGGAATGTTTGAGTTACCCGAACTTAAAGAGATAGGCGAAAAACACGGTAAAACTCCGGCACAGGTAATACTTCGCTGGCACTTGCAAAGGGGGATTATTGTAATTCCGAAATCCACGCATATTGAGCGGATGGAGGAAAACTTTAATGTATTTGATTTTGAATTGACGACCGACGATATGAAAGCAATAGCAAAACTTGATAAAAATTCAAGTTCGTTCTTCTCACACTACGACCCGAAAATGGTGGAATGGTTTGTGGAAATGGTTGAGCAGCGCAAAAATCAGCATGACTGCACCAAAGAAAACAAAAACTGGTAAGGAGAATTTAAAATGAGCAAAAAAGTTTTAATTTTATCCGGCAGCCCGAGAAAAGGCGGCAATTCCGATCTGCTGTGCGACGAATTTATGCGCGGAGCCGAGAGGAGCGGAAACAGCGTTGAAAAAATACGGGTAGCGGAGAAAAAAGTTGCACCCTGCCTTGGATGTTATTACTGTGCCGACCACGGCGGCGAGTGCGCCCGTAAAGACGATATGGCGGGAATTTTGCAAAAAATGATTGACGCCGATGTTATTGTGCTTGCAAGCCCCGTTTATTTTTATTCGATAGCCGCGCAGCTTAAAGCGGTAATTGACCGAACGGTTGCACGATGGCTCGAAGTGAAAAACAAAGAATTTTACTACATTGCCACTTTGGGTGAAAACAATGCAGCTTCAGCCGGCACTACCCTTGCCTGTTTTCGCGGATACGCCGACTGTGTTGAAGGCGCGGTTGAAAAGGGCGTTATAATAGGCGCGGGCGTTCACGAACTCGGCGCAATTAAGGGCTCACCCGTTATGAAAGAAGCCTACGAAATGGGCAAAAATGTTTAATCCACAGCGAAGGGTGACAAATATGAAAAGAATAATATGCACGCTTTTAAGTTTGGTATTTGTATTTTCACTGGCAGCGTGCGGAACAGAAGATAAATCGGTTTCCGCACCTCCGTCCGCCCCTGCAAACAGCAGCAGTGGCGAAAACAGCAGTTTCGAATCTAAAACATTGGTGGTTTACTTTTCTGCCACGGGCAGCACAAAAGCAGTTGCCGAAACAATAGCGCAAAATCTAAACGCCGATATTTTTGAAATTTCCCCTGCCGACCCGTATACAGACGATGACCTTGATTGGAACGATAAAGACAGCCGTGTATCGGCAGAGCATAACGATAAAAGCAAGCGCAACGTTCCGCTTGCAAAATCCACACCTGATAATTGGGATAATTACGATACTGTTTACATCGGTTACCCGATATGGTGGGGTGTTGCCGCATGGCCTACGGACAGTTTTGTTAAGGCAAATGATTTCAGCGGCAAAACGGTTATCCCGTTTTGCACCTCCGCAAGTTCGGGGCTCGGCAACAGCGGAAAACTGCTTGCAGATGAAGCAGGCACAGGTAATTGGTCGGAAGGTAAGCGTTTTTCCTCAAGCACATCCGAAAAAGATGTGACCGACTGGTTAAAAGAACAATAAAAAACACACCTTGCAGAAATAATGTACCTCTGCAAGGTGTGTTTTTGTATCATCAAAATCAAATTTTTTGCAAGCGAGCAAAACCTGCCATAATCTTTTTGGTGCCTCGCTCGTCAAACGCTATTTCCAAAAGCATATCGTTACCCATCGGCTGAACCGACAGAATCATACCGTCGCCGAACACTTTGTGAGACACCCTTTCGCCCACTGTGTAAGATTGATTTTCGGCGAGCTTTGCGGCGCCGCGTGACGCTGTATACTGTGCCGAAATCGGTTCGGAAACGCTGCGGCGGCGCGGCGAGTTGCCGTAAGCGGCAGAGCCAAATGTAAAACCGCTGCCGGAACCGGCAAAAGTCGGTTTGTATTTTGTTATATTGCAAAGTTCTTTAGGTATTTCCTCTAAAAATCTTGATGGTAGATTGCGGTTGGTCTGACCGTACAGCATTCTCGAAAATGTGTTTGTTATGTAAAGCCGCGATTTTGCACGCGTAATGCAAACATAAGCTAAGCGGCGTTCTTCCTCAATTTCTTCATCACCGCTGTATATCGACTGGCTGCCCGGAAAAATCCCCTCCTCCATACCGATGAGATATACATTTTCAAACTCAAGCCCTTTTGCGGAATGTATAGTCATAAGGACTACCGTGTCATCCTCGTCATTATAACTGTCAATATCGCTTACGAGGGCAACCTCCTCCAAAAATCCCGCAAGAGACGGGTTTTCGGATTCCTTTTCATACTGAAGAATGTTAGTAAGCAATTCGTTAATGTTTTCAATTCGGCTTTCTTCTTCGGGCCCCCCTGTTTTCAGTGCGGAAACATAACCGGAAACATCAAGCATTCTTTCAAAAAGTTCCGAAAGCGGTATACTGTCCTTAACTTCATTCAAATCTTTTATCATTGCGGCAAACTGCATAAGTTTTGCAGCCGAACGCGAAAGCGGCGGAAAATCAGCGGCATTTTCCATAACCTTAAAGAAACTCAAGTTATATTCTGCTGCGATTGCCATAGCGCGCGTAACGCTTGCCTCGCCTATTCCCCTTTTCGGTTCATTTATTATACGCCGTATTCTTGTATCGTCATTATTGTTGTTTATAACGCTTAAATAAGATATAACATCCTTGATTTCCTTACGGTCAAAAAACCTGTGACCGCCCACTACCTTATACGGTATTCCCGAACGTGCAAAAATGTTTTCAATCGTGTTTGACTGAGCGTTTGTACGGTAAAGCACGGCATTATCCGAAAATTTACCGCCGCCCCCGACGTTTTTAACAATACTGTCGGCAACAAAGCGCGCCTCTGCCTGTTCGTCTGCCAAAGTATTAACAGAAATCTTTTCACCGTCACCCCTATCCGTCCAAAGATTTTTACCTTTACGGGCTTTATTGTTGGATATAACCTTGTTTGCTGCGCTTAAAATATTTTGGGTGGAACGGTAATTCTGCTCAAGCCGTATAACGCAGGCGTTTTTATATTCACTTTCAAAATTCAGTATGTTTTCAATAGTCGCACCCCTGAAACGGTAAATACTCTGGTCGTCATCACCAACAACGCAGAGATTTTTATATTTTTTTGCCAAAAGGCTTATAAACTTATACTGGGCGTGATTTGTGTCCTGATATTCGTCCACCATTATGTATTTATATTTATCCTGATATTTTTCTAAAATATCGGGAAACTGTTTGAAGAGTTTTACCGTATTGGATATAAGGTCGTCAAAATCCATGGCGTTAGCGTCCGCCAATGATTTTTGATATGCTTTGTAAATTTTTGCAATAATTGAAAGCCTTAAATCAGAAGAATTCTGTTCGGCATATTCCTCCGGATCAATAAGGCTGTTCTTTGCATTGCTTATATGCGAAATTGCCACCTTTACCGGTATGAGTTTTTCCTCTATTCCCAAATCCTTCATTGTCCTTTTGACAAGGCTTTTCTGGTCGGCAGTGTCATAAATCGTAAAATCTGAGGAATACCCTAAATTTGAACCGTTTACACGCAAAAGTTTAGCGCAGACAGAGTGAAATGTACCTGCGGTTATATATGACGCCTGTTCGCCCACCGCGGCGCCTATCCTGTCCTTTAATTCATTTGCCGCCTTATTCGTAAAGGTTATGGCCAATATATTCCACGCCTTTATGGGGTTGACAGCCAAAAAAGACAAATCGTCTTCACCGTCCAATCCGCAATGTTCGGCTTTTTCCGCCATTTCGGTGCTGAAATCCCACGGCAACTCGTCCGATACATAGGCATTGCCGAATTTCATCATATTAAGTATTCTGTTTACAAGAACGGTTGTTTTTCCGCTGCCGGCGCCTGCAAGCACCATAACGGGACCGGTTACCGATGTAACTGCTTTAAATTGCATATCATTCATTCGTTTAAAGTAGGAACGAATTATGCTGCAACGCGCAGTAAGAAAGCGTTCCTTTAAACCGTTGTCATTTATCATTAATTAACACCTCGCAGTAAGGAAAGAACAGGCGGTTGCAACCGAGCAACCGCCTGTAAATTGTTTATGAAAAACTGCTATAATTATTTTTTAAGAGCAATAACATTTGCAACTACAGCAAGAATAAAGAACAAAATTGCGGCGTATTTGGTAAAGCGAGCCAAGAATGCGTCAACCGTTCTTGCCTTGTTTTTAGACAAAAATGTATCCGCACCGCCGGAAATAGCACCCTGTATACCTGAGCGGCGCCCTTGCTGAAGAAGAACTATTGCTATTATAGCCAAAGAAATAATAAGAATAACGATTCCTAAAATAATTTCTGCAACTGTCACTGTTATTTCCTCCGTATAAATCAATTACAACAATTATGATAACACACAAACAGCCGAAATGCAAGCATTTTTTTAAACAGTGTGAACTTTGTTTTTTAAATCGGCATTTTCACGGTCAACACCGTATTTTTTATCGGCGCGTGCCTTAAAGAATTTTTCGGCAACCTGACCGAACTGAGCGTATGAAAGCACATCTTCCTCCTGCTCTGTCCACTTTTCACATTCCTTTTTAAGCGTTTCAAGTTCAGGTTTTAACAGGTCGGCAGGCCGGCAGTCTATCGGTTCTGCGTCGCCTATTATCTGTTTCCTGAATTCGGGGTCGATCGGCACGGGGGTCTTACCGTATTCGCCGCGCACAATGCCTTTAAACTCTTTTGTTACCATTTTATACCGTCCGCCGCCGATTACATTAAACACAGCCTGTGTTCCTACTATTTGTGACGAAGGGGTGACAAGCGGCGGATATCCGCAATCTTTTCTGACCCTCGGAACTTCCGCCAAGACTTCGGGCAGTTTGTCGGCTTTTCCTGCCTGTTTAAGTTGTGAAACAAGGTTTGACAACATTCCGCCGGGCACTTGATAGATAAGCGCCTTTGCGTCGGCTTTAAGCATTTTGGGGTCAAGCAGGCCTTCGGCAATATATTTTTCCCTTAATTTATCGGCATACTGCGAAATTTCGTTAAGCGCGGCGAGGTCAAGACCGGTATCATACTCTGTCCCCTGCAAAGCAGCCACCATTGATTCGGTTGCGGGGTGAGAAGTTCCGAGCGCCATCGGTCCCATTGCAGTGTCAATATAATCCGCGCCCGCCTCAATTGCTTTAAGCATAACCATTGAAGCAAGCCCCGATGTATAATGGCTGTGAACCTGAACGGGGATCTTAACGGTTTCTTTTATAGCCTTAACAAGGTCATACGCCGCATAAGGCGTAAGCAGAGCCGCCATATCTTTTATACAGATTGAATCTGCACCTGCGTTTTCCAGCATTTTGGCGTAATCCGTATAATATTTAATGTCAAAAACAGGCCCCGTAGTATAAGAAATTGCCGCCTGTACATGCGCCTTTTCTTTTTTTGCGGCATTTATCGAGGTTTCAAGGTTTCTGAAATCATTTAAAGCGTCAAATATACGCAGAATGTCAATACCGTTCGCCACCGATTTTTGAACAAAATATTCAACAACATCATCGGCATAATGGCGGTATCCCAACATATTTTGACCCCTGAACAACATTTGAAGTTTAGTGTTCGGGCATTCGCGGCGTAAAATACGCAGCCTTTCCCACGGATCCTCGTTCAAAAACCTTAAACACGCATCAAATGTTGCGCCGCCCCAACATTCAAGCGAATGAAAGCCTATTCTATCAAGCGCAGGAAGTATAGGCAGCATTTCTTCGGTTGTCATTCGTGTTGCAATAAGGGATTGGTGTGCATCACGCAACAAAGTTTCGGTAATTCCTACTTTAGCCATTTACAAACACCTTCCGGATAATTATTTTAAATACATAAGCACTTTGCCCGAATCCACCGTTTCACCGGCTGACACGCCTACAGAGGTTACAACACCGTCGCGCGGTGCAAATATTTCGTTTTCCATCTTCATAGCCTCAAGTATCAAAAGGATATCGCCCCTTTTAACGCTCTGTCCTGCAGAAACCGGAATCTTAAGAACAGTACCCGACATCGGACATTCGATCTTTTCACCCTCGCCATCTGTTACGGGAGCAGGTGCAGGTGCAGGTGCAGCCGGAGCGGCGGCAGGTGCAGCTGCTGGTTCTGCGGCAACGGGAGCGGCAGCAACGGGAGCAGCGGCAATAACCGGTGACGCCGCACCAACTTCTTCAACCTGTACATCATATGATTTTCCGTTTACGGTAATTTTCAAGTTTTTCATAATAGCAATTCTCCTTATAATTTTTAAAGCGGAAGTACGGTATGCTTTTTATCAAGGGTGGATACCCTTTTGGACGCCAATATTTGAAGGGCGGATATTATCTTGCCGGCAAGTTCGTCACGGGTTACAACATCATCAATCAGCCCGTTCGACGCCGCAGTAAACGGCGAGCACCGGTCGGCATATTCTTTTTCATATTCCGCACGGGTCTTTTGCCCGATATTTTCCGCTTCAAGGAATTCCGTAGCGGTTTCGGGTGCAAGCACGCCGATACGCGCGTCAGGCAACGCAAACACCATATCGGCATTGCCGCTGTTGCAAGCCATAGCCGCAAATACCGAACCGTACGCTTCACCGGTTATTACCGTTATTTTAATATTAGTAGCCTCCGAATAACTTTGAGTAAGGAGTGAAACGCTGCGTACATCACCGTCAAATTCCGCGTCAGCCGAGCCGAGCATACCCTTACAGTTCAGCAGGTTGATAAGGGGAATTGAGTAGGCATCGCAAAGTCTTACAAAGCGCGCAATTTTAAGTGCACCCTTTCCGCAAAGTTTTTTGCCGCAAGTAGCAATCACACCGACGGACGAACCGGCAATTCTTGCAAAGCCAACTTTGGCGCAATCGGCATAATCGGGGAAAAGTTCATAAAAACTGCCGCCGTCAACCACTGAGGTAATATCGTCATTTCCCTCGGACGGAATGTAATCCGCCGGCATAGGAAGCGAAAGATTGTTTTCGGGCAGGTAACTCAAAACGGTTCGCGCCGCGCCTATTGCCGAGTTATCACCATCAGCGGTAACGGCAGAAATACCGTTTGCAGAAAGGATTTCGGGTGAACCCACGGTTTTATTACCTGCAACATTTGAGGGGGTAACATACATAAGAGCGGATTTTGAAACCACGACAACATCGGCAGTATTTGCAAGTATTGCGCTGGCACCCGAACAAACGCCGAGAACCACCGATATCTGCGGAACGACGCCGGAAATATTATTGGAGGATTTTATGAGGCTACTGTACGCCGCCAACGAGTTGACTCCATCCTCAAGTCTTGCACCCTTTGAATCGTAAATTCCTACAACGGGCGCGCCGGTGACTGAGGCAAGGTTATATATTTTTTTGATTTTTTCAGCCTGCAAAGGACACATTCCGCCTGACTTGACGGTAACATCCTGCGAAAATGCGTACACCGGCTTTCCATCCACGGTACCGCAGGCGGTTATTACGGAACCTTTTTCGCCGTCCTCTTTTAAAAATTTATCAAACTCCGTGAACACGCCGCCGTCAAACAACGCCTTTAGTCTAAGGCGAGCGGGCGTATCGGCAATATTTTCGAGTTCGGTTTTAAGCTCATCAAGACTCATTTATATTCCTCCCACAAATAAGCAATTCAAAATGTAACCATTTTATAGTATAAATCAAAAAAAGCAACATTTCAAGTGAAACATTGCTTTAAAACCGATTTTATTTCACTTTATTTTCCGCAGCTGCAACTTTCAAAAAGTTTTTCGGCTTTTAGTTCCTTTTTTTCGGCATCCTTTATAAACCCCAGTTTGGAAAAAATCCCGGTATCCGCGTCATTTTCCCAATAAGCCTTATCTCTTCCGTTTTGAAAACCTATGTGAATAACGCTTCGGATAAGTCCGTCGGCAAGCGGCAGGTCGGTGAACGGTTCAATTTTTCTGATGATGACGGAATTTTCGTTTTCTGTGAACAGGCAATACCCCAAACAGTCATCATTTTGGCAGGCGTCGATCGCCGCGGAATTCTCTGAAACTTCAAGACCGCTTTTCTTGTAAAGTTCTTTAAGTCTGTTTTTGTCCTTTATTCTTAATATACTTATCATAGTATTACCTGCTTACAATAAATTATTTGTTACCGCCGAAAGAGTTTGCGGAAACGCTTACATTCATCAGCCTATGGAGTTCTTTTTCGTTTAATTCACGCCATTTTCCCTGCGGCAGCATACCGAGTCTAACGCCTGCAATCTCGGTTCTTTTCAAGCGAACAACTGTAAGCCCGACCGCCTCGCACATACGGCGAATTTCGCGATTTCTTCCCTCATAAAGCACCATTCGCATAACGGTTCGGTTATCGTCGCTTTGCAGCACCGTCGCCTCGCACGGGGCAGTTTTTACACCGTCAAGCATTATGCCGAGTTGGAGTTGCAGGAGTTGTTCCTCTTTAACCTTTTCCTTTACCGTAACACGGTAGACTTTTGCCACATGCCTTGACGGATGTGTGAGCAGATTTGCAAACTCGCCGTCGTTGGTCATAAACAGAAGACCCTCGGAATTTCGGTCAAGTCTGCCTACGGGATACAGACGCTCGCCCGCCCCCTCAACAAGGTCGGCAACGCAGCGTCTGCCCTGCTCGTCCTTCATTGTGGTAACAAAGCCGCGCGGTTTGTGCAGCATTATGTACATCTTACGCGATGAGTCTATCACACGCTTACCGCCCACTACAACTTTATCGCGTTTCGGGTCAATTTTATCGCCGAGCGTTGCAGGTCGGCCGTTGACCCTGACCCTTTTTTGCACGATAAGTTCTTCCGCCGCGCGGCGTGAAGCCACACCGCACTGCGACAGGTATTTTTGCAGTCTGATTTTATTATCCTTCAATTTCTTTCTCCGTTCTTAATTTACAAACCCGTCAACCGGCCATTAATATGTCAGGCTGAAATCAAACATATGTTTTAAAACATACAAGAAGTTTATTTTTTGCTTTCGGCAAGAGGTTTTTCGAACCGTGTCCTCACAAACTCTTAAAGGCACTTGCACTATGACCTTACCGTTGCATTTTACGGTGTATGAACCTGCAACTTCACCTTTTTTTGCACCTGCATAAATAAATTTCGGCTTGAATTCCGTTATTTGAACGGCCGATATTTCTTTTTCGGTAAGATATAAAGTTTCCTGTTCGGGTAATAACATCACATTGGATTTATGTCCGCCGACAAGCGGAACTTTTGCATTCTGCAATGGGAACGGCTGCAACACCGAAAGCCCGTAATCAAGCAGCGCACAGTGGTCTTCCCAATCATTGGGGTCATTCAGCGTGACCGCAATTACCCGAGCACCCGATCTTTCCGCTGCCGAAACAAGGCAACGCCCCGATTTTTTTGTAAATCCCGTCTTAACGCCTACGGCACCGCCGTAAAGCGAGAGCAGTTTATTATGATTTTTAAGTCTGCGTTTATATGGCGGATTGCCGTAGCATACGGTAATTTCACTGCTTGCGGCGATTTTCGCAAACATCTCGTTTTTAAGCGCGGCTGCGGCAAGTTTTGCCATATCGCGCGCCGTAGAATAATGTCCGTCCGCATCCAGACCCGACGGTGTTATAAAATGGGTATTTTGCATACCTATCTCCCGTGCTTTACGGTTCATCATATCCGCAAAGGCATCCACGCTGCCCGCAACCGCTATTGCCGCGGTATTTGCCGCGTCGTTGCCCGAAGCAAGCAGCATACCGCACATAAGCGCATAATACGACACCGTATCGCCGGGGAGTAAACCCATTGACGAGCCCTCTGTCGACACCATTTCCCGCGTAACGGTCAGCGTGGTGTCGGGTGTATTCTGTTCTGCAAGCAGCAGTGCCGTCATGATTTTAGTTGTGCTTGCCATAGGCATTTGTATGTCAGCATTCTTTTCAAACAACGATGTACCGGTTGCGGCATTAATCACTATGGCAGACGCCGCCGATACCGACACTTCTGCCGAAACGCCGAAATTGCCTGCAAACAAACCCGATATCAGCACAAGAGATATGATTTTTATGAATTTTTTCAATCGGTTCACCGCCCGTTTATTATAAAAATCGTAACAATTAATAATATGGGGCGGCAAGTCGGCTGATAACCCTTTTTAGTCGTTATCTTTTTTGGAAAACAGTTTTTTTATCTTTTCAAACACATCGGGCAAAACTGCAAGTGAACGCTCAGCCGAGGACGGCTCGCTGTATATCTGCATAAGTTTAACATCGCCGTCTTTAATGACCAAAAACGCAACCGGTGTTACCGACACGCCTGCTCCGCCGCCACCGCCGAACATAGTCTTTTGCGATGTTTTAGGCTGAAAATCCGATCCGCCGGTTGCAACGCCGAAACTCAACTTTGATACAGGGATAATCTTAACATCGTCCATATATATCGGGTCGCCGACTATGGTTTCTGTTCCGAGCATTGAACGGATTTTTTCCAGCGTTACATCCATTATACCCTTAATGTTGCTATTGTTATTGGTGTTTTCACTCATTTTTACCACCGTTTCCTTTCTGATTTAAAGCGATTATTTTAAACAACGCTGCAAGCGCTGATGTAAGCAAAAAAACAGGACGCAGGCTGAAGCGAACATCTGCCGACAAACTGCTTTCACCTTCAAATTCACAATATATATCGACCTTTTTGCGTTTAATTCCCGCCGCTGTATCCACAAGAGAAAGCAACGGGAAAATCGCCGCATTGACCGCGCCGTATTCTATTGCCGCTTTGGCGGCGTCACCGTCGGCTACGTGAACGGTTAAAACAAATCTGTTGAATTTTAAATGCTTTATAAGTTTAAAGAACTGTTTTAATACCGTTTTTAAAATTTCGGTAAGTTCCCTTATTGCGCCTGCCGTGCCCTTTTCCTTAAAAAGTTTTTGAATATATCCGGACTTTTTTTCGCCGTCATTCTCAGGCTTTTTTTCGCCGTTTTCCGTCGCGGATTTTTGCGGAGGTTTTTTCTTTTTCTTCTGCTTTTGCGGATAAAGCCGAAACCGCAAAAACAGGTAGGACAGCGTTACGTTCAGTTCGCTTTGCGCTTTGATTACAACCCTTAAAGGAATAAAAAGCAGCAGCGCAAAAAAGGCAATGATTGATAATATTATTATCAGCGCTGTCAACAATCATTCCCCCTTAAATAAAATTCAAGCGTTTTCTTCCGGTTTATCATCTATACTCATCTGCCCGTCATCCTCGTTTTTAAGTTTGGGTAATTCGGAAAGCGAAGATAAAGAAAAGCAACGCAAAAAATTGTCGGTCGTGCCGTAAATAAGCGGTCTTCCGGGGAGTTCAAGTCTTCCCTTTTCCTCTATAAGCCGTTTTTCAACCAATGTGGATACAACGCCGGAACAATCAACGCCGCGCACCTGTTCAACATATGCTTTTGTTACCGGCTGATTATAGGCGATAACCGCAAGCACTTCCATTGCCGCACCCGAAAGCGGGGTCTTTTTACGCATATCAAGAACAAGTCTTATCTCCTCAAGATATTTTTCCCTTGTGCAAAGTTGATATGCGCTTTCAAGTTTAATAAGTTTTATACCGCTTTGCGAAGTATCAAGCCTGTCCGAAAGATGTCGTGCCGCGGCGTCTGTTTCCGCCTCGGTCAACAATAATACGCTGCAAAGCCGACCGATATCCACCGGCTCGCCGCTTGCAAAAAGTATCGCTTCAAGCGCGGCTGCCTTTTCGGTTATATTTTTCACTCCGATTTATCCCCCTTTACGGCGGCAATTTCGGTTGCGTTTCCGCTGCCGCTTACGGTTATCCTGTTCGATTTGCAAAGTTCAAGCACTGCAAGAAAGGTGGCAACAAGTTCGGAACGGGATTTTGATTTTTCAAACAAAGTGTTTATCCTGACCCTTCCGCCCTTCCAGATATTACGCAGAACAAACACGACCCTTGAAGAAACCGAAACCACCTTTTTTGCAACAATTTTTGTAAACACCGTTGTAGGCGGCGGCAGGCGGCGCTGTCCCCTGCCCACTGCGTCCGAATAAGATTGCAAAAGCATTTCGGCGGGGTGCGAAAGTTCATAGGTATTGTCAAATTCAATATGTTCGGGCGGCTTTACACAGGTGGCAAATCCGTCCGTCATTCCCGAAAGCAGGGCGGCGATTTTCTTGCATTTTTCATACTCCATCAGTTCAATCGTCAACTGCTGTTTCAATTCTTCTGCTTCTTCACTTTTAGGCAGCAGGCTTACGGTTTTAAGGTAAATAAGCCTTGACGCCATCTGTAAAAACTCGCTCTCAATATCCATATTTTCATTTTTGAGCCTGTCCATCTGTTCAAGATATTGGTCAACGAGCAAGGATATCTGTATATCATTAATATTAAGTTTATTTTTCGATATCAGGTATAAAAGCAGGTCAAGCGGACCCACAAACTTATCCAGTTTATAAGAAAAGACATCCATGTTGATTTTCCTTTAAGCCGCAAACGGCAACCTTGTAAATTTGATAAATCCCTCCATAATGGCAGATGAAGCCACGGAAAGCGGGCCTGTTAAAATGCCCAAATAGCAGATTACGAGTACCGCAATCATAAAATATTGCTGATATTGCATTAACTTATAATAAGTCCTGTCAGGCAATATTACCATAAGCAGACGGGAACCGTCAAACGGCGGTATGGGAATAAGATTAAATACCGCAAGATAAGTATTTATTTCAATAATATAAAAGACAAAGTAATATACAAAAAACCAAATTCCCGACTGAGCATAGTATGATTGCGCAATATTGGCAGGAAAAAGGAACAGCAGTAAATTGTAAATAAAAGAAAAGAGGAGTGCCACAAGCAGATTTGCAACGGGGCCTGCCAAAGCGGTTATAGCCATACCGCCTTTAGGGTGCTTAAAATTACGGTTATTTACCTGCACGGGTTTTGCCCAACCGAAACCGAAAAGTAATATAAATAAAGAGCCTAAATAATCTATATGGGCAAAGGGGTTAAGGGTAAGTCTGCCCTGATATTTAGGCGTTTTATCGCCAAGTGCGTTTGCGGCAAACGCATGAGCAAATTCGTGAACCGGCAGGGTAAGGAACACAATAAAAAGCGTTGAAATAACATAAGCTATCGCGCTTGTTACATTGAAATTCCCGTTTAATAACATATTTAACATAAAAAATCACCTTAAATTTGCATTTACATATTATCGGATATACTGAATTTTTTGTTTTCCAAACGAATTATACTGTCACACACATCCAAAGCCGCCGCCTTATGTGATATGAGGATGACGGTTTTTGTTTTAAGTGCACGGATATTGTTTAAAACCGTTGTTTCGGTAGCGGCGTCAAGCGCCGACGTACATTCGTCAAGCAGCAGTACAGGTGCACCCGAAAGCAGCGCCCTTGCTATTGCAAGCCTTTGCAATTGACCTTCCGACAATCCTATCCCCCGCTCGCCGAGTACCGTGTCTAATCCGTGCGGAAGTGAATCAATTATGTCAAATGCATCCGCAACCTTAAGTGCTTCAAATATTTCACGGTCGCCGATATCAGTGCGGCAGCCAAAGCAAATGTTTTCCCTGATCGAACCGGAAAGCAACAGGTTGCCCTGCGGAACATAGGCAAACATACAACGGGTATCAGGCGACACGGGAATGTTTCCGCCGTCAGTTTTAAAGTACAGTTCCCCACCGTAATCATACAGCGACAGAACAAGTTTAAAAAATGTGCTTTTGCCGACGCCGGATTCGCCCGAAATAAGGGTGAAACTACCCTTTTTAATTGAAAGTCCAGCGTTTCGGAGTACCACATCATCCTCATCATTATACCTGAAAAACACATTGTTCGCTTCAATAGAACTAAAATCAAAAGGTTTTGGAACATCAACATTTATTTTGTCAAACCGGAGATTTTCTATTTCGATTATCCGTTCGGCGGAAGCAATCATTGAAAAATACTGCGGAATTATACCCGAAACATTGTGCAGCGGCATACGAACTTGCTGAAACAGTTGCAAAAGCGCCATAAGCGTACCGTAAGTAATAACTTTTTTGCTGATATTGAAGGCACCCCAGCACATAACGGCATAGTATCCCGCACTTAAAAGCACAAACATACAAACCGATACAAAACATCCTATTATAGCCCGTTTCATACGCAATTTATTCAGTTTGAGTATATTATCATTATTCTTCTCTTCAACCGATTTTTTGGTTGAAAAAGATTTTATTACAACTATATTTTCGACACATTCCTGAAGAAAGGAGTGCAAAAGTCCACTCTGTTTTTGGAACTCTTTGTGTGTTTTTTTGAAAAGTCTGCCATAGGTTCTGCTGCCTATGAGCATGATAATTCCGAGTGCCACGGCAATCAGTGCCAAATAAGGATTCAGCACCGCAATGGCCGCCAAGGCAGCCGCCAGTTTTGTTACCGTATAAACCGATTGCGGCAAAATGTTTGAAACAGTGCTTACTACCGTATCAAGGTCGCTCGTCAACCTGTTCAGTATATCACCCGAATGATACTTTGAAAGTTCCGAATATTTTTTATCTATACAGGAAGAAAAAACATCGCCGTTTATCTTTTGCTGAACTTTTGAGTATATGTAGGTTGCAAGTAACCTGTCGGCAATCATCAGCAACACTTCGCCTGCAAGTATCAGCCCGATATAAATACATTCAAGAGTCAGATTTCCGCTCTGAGCGCCCGTTGCAACATCTATTATAGACTTTGACCTGAGCGACAGCAGCACGGTAAGCAGGGACATCAATGCCGTCACCACGGATCTCAGAATTATCCATACTAAAGATTTTTTTGATTTGGCAAGCAGCCATCCGGCTGCGCCGGTTCCATTTGTCATAATCTTCACCTTGTACCGCCGCTTGCGGCAGATCTGATTTTCCTAATAACCGAACAGGCATACACCCCGCATTTTTTAAGAACGAACCGTGGATAATAGGTTGCACGGTTAAAAAAAACATATATTTTATAACCGCGGCTTTTTTCGCAGTCAATATATTTTTCGCCCTTATAAAATCCCGTGAGAATTGCAAAAATATCCTCACTCTTGACAGTATACTCGTTGTACAGGCAATTATCGCCCCTAATGACAAGGTTTTCGTTATTTATTTTTATAATTCTGTGCATAACCTGCTGCCCGTCGGATCGGCGGACATAAGCGACAACATCATTGACCTTAAACGGTTTATCGGGTTTTTTAAGAATTATCGGATCTTTGCGGTATCTCAGCATCGGCGACATACTGACGCCGACCGGTTTCGTCATTACCCAACCGTTTTTCTTTATTTCATCTGCTATTGATGAATCTATATTACTCATTTTACCAGCAGCCCGTTTTTTTCAAGTTCCGATATAAACTTTCGCACTGTATTGCGTGCCTGTTCTTCGGTTGTTTCATATTCGCTTAAAAAGGCGGCAACCATATCATCCTCGGTTACATCTTTGCCCAGCATTTTAAATATAAACTCTCCGCTTCCGTTAAGTTTTATCATTCCGTTAAATTTTTTCGAATCTTCACCCACAACTATCGCAACCGACTGACCCGCAACCTCTCTTGTTACGAAATTGTATTTTAATTTCATTTTTATTCTTCCTTTCCGAAAATAGCATTATACGCGCACTGTGCCGCCGACGGTTCCATATTGCATTCAATTTTCCACAAAGAGCAGCAGCGCAGCAGTCTGTCAATCATATCAAGCAGTTTGAGAATATCATCGGGGTTATCGGGGAAAATTATCTGATTTAAAATCAGGTCGACCGCTTCCTGCGGAAGAATTTTTCGGGTGTTGTTTGTCGGGCTTCGTTCAATAAAACATATATCGGTTAACGGAGCACTAGTTCGGCATCCGTCGCCCTCCTTGCCCATAAACGGCGTACCGTAGGCAACGGGAACTCCGTTTCTAAACCGTATTATCGGTTTGTCGCCGTTGATAACCGTAATGCGGTCGCCTAACAATTGCATCCAAAGTTTCATATGTGTTGTTTTGCCGGTACCGCTTTTGGCAACAAGGGAAAGGCAGCGGTCACCAATCTTAAAAGTTGCGCCGTGCAACATAAAAGCGTCAAACGGAATTATGACCTTAACAATATTTCTGTAAGCACAGACCGACTCTATATACCCGGCATTGGCTGCGTAATCGTTAACATTCTTTTCCGCTTTCATCTGCTCATCGGTTACCGAAACGGTGATATCGGGTGTTGCGGCATTCGTTTCATAATCGGCGCACAATTTACGGAAAAAATCATAATGCGGTGAAACACCGACATTTATTCCGGCAAAATCATATATCTCCATTGAAATCCCCACAAATACATTTTGACGTATTATCAGCAAAATCGGATTTATTCAACCGCCGTTAAATCAAACACTTCGCTGTCGCCCGTGCCGCGCGCATATGCGGTTATAAGAATACCTACATTCATAAGATAGCGTCCCGAATAGGTTTCACCCGTTACAGAGTTAAGATATTTTTTATCCGGGTCAAGTCCGCGCAGGCGAAGCCATTTATAAGGATGCTGTTCGTAACTCATAGTAACAAGGGTCACGGTTGCACGCGTCTTATCGGGAGAAACAAGTTCCCAAACCGCCCTGTAACGGTTTTCAAACGGGGATATGAGCCTGTAAAGGTCGCCTCGGCGCATAAGTTCATATCTCTCGTGATATTCTTTTATCTGCTTTTTGGCGGTTTCCAGCTGTTCGAGTGTGAGTTTTCTCGGATCAAGTTCATATCCGAACGTACCCCATAAAGCAACGTTTCCGTTAGTTTTAAAAGGGGTTCTGCCGTTTGCGGAAACGTGCGCACCGACGCAGGAAGCAGGATAGCACATAGATGTACCAAACTGGATATAAAGCCTTTCAAGCGGGTCAGTATTGTCACTCGCCCAAATCTGCGGAGAATAATAAAGCATTGCGGGGTCAAACCGTCCTCCGCCACCCGAGCAGGACTCAAACAGTATATCCGGAAACACGGTAACCAAACGGTCCATAATTTCATATGTACCCATAATAAAACGGTGGAAAAATTCTTTTTTCCTCTCCGGCGGAAGAAGTGCCGAACCCGCGTCGCTTATATTGCGGTTGAAGTCCCACTTGATATAGTCGATCTTATTTTCGGACAGAACTTTGTACATCTGTTCCCAAATATTATCGCGGACGTCTTTTCTTGAAAAATCAATAACATACTGGTGTCGCGCAATTTTAGGCTCGCGGCCTTCCACCCTCACGCACCAGTCGGGGTGCTGCCTGTAAAGTTCGGAATCGGGTGAAATCATTTCGGGCTCATACCATATGCCGAATTTAAGACCGAGGTCGTTAATCTGCTTGATAAGGGGGGCTAACCCGCCTTCCAGTTTTTCTTCGTTTACAAACCAATCCCCTAAAGACGAATGGTCGTCATTTCGTTTACCGAACCAACCGTCATCCATTACAAGCATTTCAATTCCGAGGTCTTTTGCAACCTTAGCAAACTCAACAAGTTTTTTATCGTCAAAGTCAAAATATGCCGCTTCCCAACTGTTTATAAGCAACGGGCGTTTTTCGGTCTTATAGCGCCCCCTTACAAGATTGTTATTATAAAAGCGGTGGAATATACGGCTCATTTCGCCTATGCCTTCGGTAGTAAATACCATAACCGCTTCGGGTGTTTCAAAACTGTCCCCCGGTTCTAAATGCCATTCAAAATCGGTCGGGTTAATTCCCATTATAAGGCGTGTGCAGTCGTTAATATCACATTCCGCGAAAGCCGAAAAATTACCCGAATACACAAGGTTAAAGCCATACACCCAACCTTTTTCTTCGTCACTTCCCTTTTCGGCAAGCGCAACAAACGGATTTTGCTCATGTCCCGAGGCGCCGCGCGTACTTTCCACGCCCTGCACACCGTGGACAAGCGGTCTGCGTTCAATATACCTTTCCTTGCAATGCCGCCCGTAAAGCGATATAATATCATAATCCATACTCGGCAGGTCGACGCAAAGGCTCATAACCCTTTCGAGAACCATTTTATTTTTTGAACCGTTAGTCACCTTAACCCTGCGCGTCATAACGCCGCAATTTGAAAAAACGGTGTAGTAAAGCGTAACAAGAGCACCCGTAACGGTGTCCTCAGCATACAGTTCAAGCGTATCCGCTTCATCTTCATTGTTTACATAGGTTGACGGCAAACCGTTTATTGCGGGTTTACCCTTATAAATTTTGTACCCTTTATACCTTATATCGGTAACTGTATCGCCTGCGGCGTTTCTTACTGAAAGTGCGGAAATACGGAAGTCACCCGAACCGTTGCAGCCGTACTCAATCGGCGCCGTATCGGGTGTGAAACCGTTTTCACCTATAACAGGGTCGCAGGGACTGAATGACGCGTTGGAAGGTCTGAAATCCCAGGTATTCATAAATGTTTCAGGTATAGTGGCACCGTAATACTTATTTAAGATGTACCCTTCATTATATATTTTTATTATGTAACTTGAAGTGGAACTGTCTAATTTAAAGGTCATTTTTTCCCTGTTAAATGATATGGGCATTACAGCATTCTCCTTACAATTGCAGTATTATAATTCTATTATACTGATTTTAACACAATAAGCCGCCGATATCAATCATTTTTTATATAACAAAAACAGGAATGTGAAATTTAACATCAATCGGAAAAACTATTAAAGCACAAAGTGCAGATTAAAAATAAAGAGGTGTAAAATAATGTGTAAAAAAAGAATCAAAGACCATATTGACACGCTTGAACCGTCGTCAACCGAGATAGCGGGACAACCCGAAAACGCATTTGAAATGGTAAATAAATACGGAACCTACAATATTCAGCCGACTTCCGATTCGGGCAACGATTTCCCGCACATAGCGCAGGGTTATCCGCAAAATATAAGCCAAAGCAAAAAGCATTAAATTCAGTCATCGCGTGAAAAAAGAGTATAACAACCCAGTGCCAAAAGGCAAACACCGAATATTACCGACAGGGTTTTGCCGGGTAACGCATCGGCGGCGGCAACGCCGGCAAGCGTCCCTGCCATTCCGCCGCCTGCTGTCGGTAATACATATCTGAATTTTATTTTCTTTTTTAAGATATAGACAGCAACCGATGCTGCGGCAATAGGGATAAAAAACAGGAGGTTTATTCCCTGCGCCTGCAATTGTTCAACTCCGGCAAAAACGGTTAGATATATTATAAGCATTCCGCCGCCGCCGAGCCCCATAGCACCCACAAATCCGGATATAGCTCCTGCCGCCGCAACAGTCAACCAACTTCCCACTGTTCCCGTTCACCTCATAATAAGCCGTATTCCCGCCCATATCATAAAACCGCCGAATATAAGTTTAAGCCGGTTTGACGGTATTTTACCGAGGGCAACAGTACCCAAAAGTGCGCCCAAAAGTCCCGAAGGGACAAAAAGCAAAGCATCCTGCACCTGCATACTGCCTTTAAAAAGGTAAACTCCCACACTTACCAATGTTATCGGTAAAATAACAGCTACGGAGTTCATGTGTGCTTCCTGCCTTTCAAGTCCGCAAACTTTAGATAAAAGCGGTACGGCGAGCATGCCGCCTCCGGCACCGAGAAGTCCGTTTATCACACCTATTAAAAATCCGCCCGCGGCAAGCAGCAAGCCCGTCTTTTTCAACATAAAAACACCCGTCGGTATTTTCCCCCGACAGGTGCTTAAATATTCTTTTTATATTTTACCTCAATCTTGACCACAGCAGAATTATTATCTGCGCCGGTATGCCTATAATAAAAACAAGCCATATGTTATACGATATGGAGGACAAGACCGTGAAATACACCACGGCAAGAACACCCCATACTAAAAGCGATATTATAAGAAAATTTTTGCGCCTGTTTCCCCAAATTGAGTTGAAAACCAAAATAACTACTATTGAGATTATAAACGTATACAGGAAAGTGAGCCAGCCCATTTTAAGCCCCGCAAGGTTTATGCTAATAAACACAATCGTACCTATAAGCCAGACAAGCATGGTCGAAAGTGCGGTTATTATAAGGCGGTTTACCTTTTGCCTGTGCGTATATTCGCGGCGTTTGTTTATAATATTGGTGTGATCCTCGGTCAATAAATAATCCACAGTTACGCCGAAAAGATCGGCTATACTTTTAAGTACCGTGACATCAGGCAGCGAATCGCCACGTTCCCATTTTGATACCGCCTTATCGGAATAATTCAGCGTTTCCGCTAATGTCAATTGAGTCATATCAGCCGAACGGCGAAGGTCTTGAATATTTTTTGCAACAACCTTTTTTAAATTTTCCATAGCGTTCTCCGTTAGTTATTTATAACGGTATTGTAGCACAAATAAGCCGCTTTGTAAAGTGATATTTTTACAATTCTACTTCCGGTAGAGAAAGTTTAAAGGTTCTCTACCGCTTTAACACCGCCTTTATGGGGCACCCTAAAACGGTGTAGCGTGACTTTTGGGGTCAACTGATGTACAATCATACCATAATCTTTTTTACGGGAGATGTTTTGAATGAAAAACTTAAAAATATTCGGCGATTCCATTCTTCGCGGCGTTATGTATTCGGATGAAGAAAAAAGATACCGCCTTTGTGACGATAATAAATTCAAATCATTCGCAGAACACGGAATCAGCGTTGATAACAATTCAAAAATGGGATGCACCATTGACACGGGCGCAAAATTGATTGAAAAGCGTCTTACCGATTGCGGGAGTGACACAACCGTACTTATAGAACTCGGCGGAAATGACTGCGATTATAATTGGGCGGCAATATCAGATGACCCCAACGGCTCTTTCCTTTGCAAGACTCCGGAAAACGAATTTATAAACAAATACGGCGAAGCCATAACGGCTGCAAGAGAAAAAGGCGCGGAAGTTGTTGTTTCTTCGCTTGTGCCGATTGACCCGGATAAATATTTTAATTGGATAAGCAAAGGGCTCTGCCCCGATAATATAATGAAATGGCTCGGGGATAAAAGCGTTCTGTACCGTTGGCAGGAACATTATGACCGACTTGTAAGGCAAATTGCGGATAAATTCGGCTGCCGTGTTGTTGATCTGCGCACACCTTTCCTTTTAAGCCACGATTACAAAAACCTGTTGTGTGCAGACGGCATCCACCCAACCGAAAAGGGTCATAAACTCATCCGAAAAACGCTGCTTGAAAACACCTGTGCATAAGAAAATTAAAAATTGCATTTCAACATTAGCACTCTACGCCGTAGAGTGCTAATGTTTACAATTTATTCATAAAAGTGTAATAAAACATGCAATAATTAGGGGTATAACATAATTGTCGAAAGAAAAAAGCGACAATAAAAAAACAAATAAGGAAGTGGCTCCGTTGGGTCGGTATAGGCAAATTGAAAATGATTCGGCATCCGATTCAGCCGAAAGATAATTATAAAACGAATCGGAAATACTTAATTTTCGGAGGTAACAATTATGTTTGAACTTAGACCTTATAACAGAAATCACACTTTGGAACACAACCCGTTCCGTGATATGGACGAATTTGAAAATCGTTTCTTCGCAAACCCCTTCTCGCTTTTCGGTAATGATTCTTTGGCGCAGTTCCGCACCGATATAACCGATAATGGCGACAGTTACCTGCTTGAAGCAGATCTTCCGGGATTTGATAAAAAAGATATCAACCTTGATATAAGCGGTGATATGCTTACGATATCCGCCGAACGGCATTCAAAAACCGAAGAGAAGGACTCAAAAGGTAAATGCATACGCTGCGAACGTTCTTACGGTTCGTACAGGCGTCAGTTTGATATTTCGGGTGTTGAAACAACAGGAATCAAAGCAAAATATGAGGATGGTGTGCTAAAATTAACAATGCCGAAGAAAACGCCGGAACCGGAGCATACACACAGACTTGAAATTGAATAATATCTGCTTGTCTACAGTCTGAAGCGCTTCCTTTCTTTTGAAAGGAAGCGCTTTTTGTTTAGTTAAGTGTATTGAATACTGTATATACCCGTGTCGCTATTCAAGCATCAAACAAGGCTCTTTTTCTTTTTCGCAATGTACACAATTAGACCAATATTGCCGGCCAGTGCAAGTCCGGCTATGATAATGGCAATAATGGCTATTATATGGTCACTGTCTGCTTTTTCATCAGCACCAGCATTTGCCGGAATTACCGTCTCTGAGACTGCTTTAACACCGGTGTCAGTTGTACCGAGCCACCAGTTGCCGTTTTCTCCGATGATTGGGGTTATGCCGTCTTTGCCGTCAGCACCGACTAATTTGCCGAGATTCACCGTCGTTCCATCGGTATATGTGAGAATCAGTTCTCCGCTTCCGTTTATCTCCGCTTTGGCAATCCCAATGCCGTCCTCGCCGTTGGCACCGTTTGTACCGTCCTTGCCATCGGCTCCTGCAGCGCCGGTATCGCCCTTGATTGATGCCTGAACGCCGGTGTCAGTTGTGCCGAGCCACCAGTTGCCGTTAGGGCCGATATATGGAATCAACCCGTCTTCACCCGCCGAACCGGTGTCGCCCTTATCGCCGGTGGCTTTTACGCCGAGGGAAGCCCAGGTCTGTCCGCCGTCATAAGAAACGTACCAGAGATTGTCTATGCCGATTTTAAGCTGAGGTGTTGTACCGTCGGTTCCGGCTGCGCCGGTGTCGCCCTTATCGCCGGTGGCTTTTACGCCGAGGGAAGCCCAGGTCTGTCCGCCGTCATAAGAAACGTACCAGAGATTGTCTATGCCGATTTTAAGCTGAGGTGTTGTACCGTCGGTTCCGGCTGCGCCGGTATCACCTTTATCGCCGGTGGCTTTCACACCGAGGGAAGTCCAGGTCTGACCGCCGTCGTTGGAAACATACCAGCAGTTATCCTCGCCGATTTTTATCTGCGGTACTTTCTGCTCCGGCTCAGTTTCCGGCAGCGTCAGTTCCAACAGCGGACTGGCGTAGTCTGTTGCATAATCTCCATTGCACTGTTCATTAAAGATATACAGTTTGTCACCGCTGTCGGGCTCAAAACTGTCAGGAAGCGTTACCATAGCGGTACCGCCGGTCTGTGAGGCTTCCTTTAGATTTTTTATTCGTCCATAGTAGGTTACAGTTCCATTATTTATTACCATAGCCGATAGGTACTCGCAGCTGCCGGTGGCGGCGCCGTCATAGGAAAACTGCACCACATTACCGGAACGTCTTTCCGGTATTATGGATAAACTGCCGCGGGATTTGTCCAGAATTGTCAGCTTAAATTGATTGCCGCTGTAGTTATCAACAGCGGTAAGTCCGTTGCCGGTTTTGCCGCCGGAGGCAGGGGATGAGAACAGTATCATATCCGGTGTCATGTTGAAAGCGGGGCGAGCTGTTAAATTTGAATTTCTACGATGATGTGCCACCATACCGTCTTTTCCGACTCCCACAGCATAGTTTGCATCATGATAAGACGGGGAACGAAGCCACCAACTTTTTGCGGTTCCATTGTAATAGGCGATTCGGGATTCGGTGCTGGTAAAGCCGTATTCTCTCTTGTTGACTTCTTCATATGATAGAAAAAACACCTTGTCACCGTTTAAAATGTTGTCTGCAGCGGCAGAGTAGGAAGATTTTGCGTCTGATTTATATGTACTCATAATGGCGCTGTACTCTGCATCTGTAAAGGCATTGAATTCATTTATGCACCAATGCCGGACGCTGCTGGTTTGCCATTCATTTGTCCCATTTTCATTACCATTGAAGAATATGCCGCCGAAGGTTGTTTTTCCAAACAGCACTTCGCTCAGCAGAAAAAGTCCGTCCACACCGGTGTTAGTCCGGTCGTCCAACACACGCCACTTTACGGGACTGCCGTTCCAACTGCCGTAGTAGATATAGTCATAGCCGTTTACGCTGTCATAGCCGGAGATGCCGCTGGTGCTGAACTGTATGGTACTGCAATCCTTTAACTGCAAAACCAATGTGCTTTCTTTTTGAATATTGTAATATGCCAATGTGCGCCCGTCTTCAAGCAATTTTCCGTCATAATACAAATTTTGCCTATCAGCAGCCAAGCCCGTTTTGTCCTTGATTTTATCTTTCACATTGTCAATGCTGTCGCCGCTTTCCACTTCAAGCGTCCACTCCGCCCGACCGACAACGGTTAAGTCAATTTTAATCTCCATGGCACTTGCCGTTACAGGTACAAGAAACAGCACCATGAATATCGCAAGAAAAATGCTTAATAATTTCTTTTTCATCTTCTTTCCTCCGTTTCGCCGTCGGACGGCAGTTTAAAATCAAATTTTATTTCCAATAATGCAAACAACTTGTGCATAACATCCGTTGCCATTGTTATTATATCCAGCCCTGCCACAAAGGCAAGCACCTTCTCCTGTTCTTCCTCCGGCACTTTGTATACACGCATTGCCGCAGTTAAAAAGCGGTTGATTTTATGGTCAAGCGGAAAATGAATATCGCATTTCC
>CAVGND010000023.1:0-28067 GCA_963630555.1 Roseburia intestinalis
AATATGCCTTGAGCATAGGCAGGTTTTCGGGGATCACGCAGAATTTGAGAAATCCCACGGTCATATCTTCAATTGTTGTCCCGATGTTTTTGAACAGTTCGGCTGCCTGATTATATAGCTCGCTGTCGATTTCAATAGTCATGGTCACAGCTTCTTTCTGTTAGCCCATGTGTAATCGACAAACACACCCCAATTATTCATAATCTGCCAACAGACATCTACCTTCTTTTTCTCGGATTCACGGGGAGATACCCATGGTGTAACAAGGACTTCCCATTCGCATTTCGACCAAAAGTAATACATCACCTCGCTGCGGAGTTGCTTAGCGAAGTCTTCTTTGCTTTGATATTTCTTGGCGGCCCGCTTCACATATTCACGGAATGAACCGTGTTCGAAGACATTGAAGGTTTCGATGCTGCGGCTGTTGCAGTTGTGATAGAACACATTCCATCTAATCTCATTTTCAGGACTAACGGTTTGATTTTTTACCCACGGGAACTGTGCCATATATTCAGCAGACCTTTCGCCATAGGTGGGGCGTATTGTCCTTCCACGCTCAATAATCTCGTCCAAGGTTACAGGCTCGTAATTCCAATACATACAACCTACATTGTAGATTTCATTCCGGCATCCAATGCTATTAAGACGCTTTGCAAAATCAACCTCAAAATCCGCTTCATCTGTAAAATGGGAATGAGCATGGAGGTGGATTGCCTGGTATCGATGTCCGTTGTACATCGGGGTGAAATAATGGGAGAGGATAACTCTTTTCTTCGTGCCGTCTTTCAAGGTCACGCAAATGTCGTCGTAATCTTTGATTCCCGCGAGCGCTGCCTTGGCCTTTGCATTGTGCAGGAAGCGGTCATGATTCCCTTTAACGAGAATGATCTGACCATTTAGACTTTTTATAAGCTCCGGTGCGTCATCGTTTCGCGCTTTCCATATCATGTCCCCGAGGACATAAGTGAGATCGCATTTGCCAACCTTGTTGTTCCATCTGCGGATAAGTTCCGCATCCATTTCCTCAACCGTATTGAACGGGCGATTATCAAAAGCAATCACATTGGCATGACCAAAGTGCAAATCCCCGCTAAAGAATATCTTACCCATCTTTCATCTCTCTTTCTAAATTCGCTTTATTGACCTTCATCTTTTGTAATTCCTCACTTGACTCGAACTGATGGAAAAGAAAATGCATTTTATCAATTCGTTTATTTGTGTGCCAATGTCCGCAGAACCATGCTATATAGTCCGTTGTTTCTTCTATGACATCGAGCCACTTCTCCGTACTGTCATCCACTGTACTTTGGTCAATACCCGG
The DNA here is from genome assembly GCA_963630555.1 of Roseburia intestinalis. Classification (GTDB taxonomy): domain Bacteria; phylum Bacillota; class Clostridia; order Oscillospirales; family Acutalibacteraceae; genus CAVALG01. Next base: position 1,322 of record CAVGND010000023.1, read on the forward strand.
AAGGAATTCTTCGACAGGCTCATATTTGAAAGGACAGGTGTGTGACAGAACCACATCGATAGCATTTTCTTTAAGTTGCTGTTCTACATATTGCTTGATTTCTTCGCTTGGTTGTTCATCTGACCACCAACCGTATCCTCGGGAAAGGCGATAGAACTTGTCCACACTGTAGGCGCCGCCGATAACGATGTGTCGAAGCCCCTCTAAGTTATATATCTCGCCGTCTTTGGCAAACAATACGGAGGGATAGGCTTCCTCATACCATACGATGCCGCCGTGCCATTCCTTCGTTTTATATGTTGGAATATGCCATGGCCTTATTTCATGATTGCCGTGGATACAGAAAATAGTGGGCTTCAATTTGTTGAGTGTATACTTCAATTCTGCATCTCTTTCGTCTTGCCCGTAGTTAGCACCGACATCACCGAGGATTACGATGATATCATCCCTTGTGGAATTAAAGCGCTTACAAAAGCGTTCTATATCATGTTTCTGCCCGTGAATGTCACCGGTGTAATAAATCATAGTTGTGCCACCTTTCCGATGATAAGTATATCAGCCAATTTGATTCTTGTCCTGCGATTTGAGAAAATGTATTCGCAAACCCCCGAAATCATATTCGCAAGCGAACAGTTCGAGGGTTTGCTCTTTTAACCGTTTGTTTATGCAGTTGTTGTTTCGCAAACTGTAGGTTTATTCTTTGACTTTCGGAGTGTTCCATCGAAGCCAAATACAACCTATAATTTTATCTGCGGTTGGTTCGGGTTAAATACTTGTATTCGCGCATCGCTTGCTTGGTTGCCTTAACAATATCAAGTAGCACCCGCATTTCATAGTCGCTGCAATCTGAGAGAATTGCGGTAAATTCATGATTGGATGCCTTGATTGTATTGGTAAGGCTGTCAATAAGCAGGTCATCGGTGGAGACATTCAATTCGTTTGCCACCATCACCAAAGTGTCGAGACTGCAAGACTTGTATGCCGTCTCCACATAACTCATATAGGCGGCAGAGCGATCAATTCGCTCTGCAAGCTCCATCTGGGTAATGCCTTTCTTTGTGCGGAACGCACGGATTCTCTGCCCGAGAAGAATGTAGTTGATTTGCATATAGAAACCTCCAAAAAATTGATGTTTCTATTATAAGGTATAGCCGATGTGTTCAACTGCGGCTTATTCCAAACATCGGGCATAGATTATATAATAATCTATATACTATAAACGGATGGGGGAGGTGCGTCATGAGAGAACTTGACGATGCAAGATATAAGGCAATCGGTGCAAGAATTCGTGATGTTCGCCTTCAGCGAAACATGAGCCAAGCAGAATTGGCGGAAAAAGCATTCATCTCCGTTCCGCATATGAGTGAGGTTGAAAACGGAAAGACCAAATTGCGGCTCTCCACTTTTGTATATATAACTGAGGCATTGCAGGTTTCTGCAGATGTACTGCTCCGCACCAACACTCCCGAGGTCAATGGAATATACCAAGGTGAGTTCAACGATTTGTTGGCGGATTGCTCTCCTGCCGAAATTGATTCCATTATCAAGATCGTTAAGGAATTAAAAACCACCATGAGAATGAAGAAAGACGAATACCTATTTTGACAGGTCAGACAGCAATGTCTGACCTGTTTTTGTTTTTGCCGTTTTCGTTGAAAGGTTTTCCGAAGAATTAATCAACTTCTCTACGGAGACAGTTAACTATTCAATTCAAATATGGTTTTCGAGGTAGGTCAATCTTGACCTGCCTTTTTTGCTCTTTGGGTTGGCAGCTTTAAGTGTCTGCTGACCTTATTTTTTTGCATTTTTTTCGTCTGTGATAAACCAGCAGTTAAGCACTTGACCTGTGGTTAGTCGATATTAAGCCTTGCATGATTTACAATAATCTTAGCCTTATTTTGAATACTGCAAGTGGGAGGATAACCAAAATGGACGAGATAGATATTCACGCTAAATTGGCTCAGATAGAAACTGCACCGCACTTTTCAGAGATATTTGACGGAGACACGGAACGGGCTGAGATGATTGCTGAGCATCTAATATGGCTGCACACGATTCGCCGAGAGCGACCTCTTGTGTCAAAGTCGTACAAGGTGGGCATTTACATTCGATACTTTAATCAGACCAGGTATGAAAATTATCTCGATTTTCACAAGAAGGGTTTTGTCGACACATTGGCATTGTGTCCGAAGTGGGAATTGGTTGACTTCTATATAGATGAAGGCTCAACTGCTCCCAATATGGAAAATGCACCAGAGTGGTGCAGACTGCTTCAAGATTGTCTTGACGGCAAGGTGGATTTAATCATTACGCAGAAGGTTTCCAATGTAACGAAGAAACCGCAGGAGATTACAATCATGTCCCGCTATCTTGCAACGCTGCCGCATCCGGTCGGAATCTACTTTATCTCCGAAGATATTTTCACCCTTGCTTCTTATTATCAAGAAGATATGCGGGACACAGACTTCTTCCCCGATGGATGGGTGAGTCTGCCGGACGATGACTCCGAGAGGAGGCTGCTGCATGATTGACAAAACGAAACGCTTAGAAAAAGAGCAAGCCAAGGCAAAGACCAAAAAGCGCATCTATGTTGAGGTCGATCCCGAAAACTATGATTACTTTCCCGAGACCCGGCAAGCCGATTATTACGATAATGATGTCCCGCAAAGGGTTGCAATCTATGTTCGCGTTTCTACGGACGATGTCCGGCAGACTACATCCTTCGAGTTGCAAAAGAAGTATTATGAGGATTTCGTTATCAAGCACCCTCACTGGACGCTCGTTAAAATCTACGCTGACGAAGGCATCTCCGGCACTTCTCTGAATAAGCGAGAGCAGTTTCTTCAGATGATTTCCGACGCAAAGCGCGGAAAAATCGACATGATCATTACAAAGAGCGTTTCCCGTTTCGCCCGCAATATCTATGACTTTATCGGCATTGTGCGAGACCTTGCCGAACGCAATCCGCCTGTCGGAGTCTTCTTTGAAAGTGAGGGGATTTTTTCACTCAATGATGACTCACAGCTTGCATTGTCTTTCCAAGCTACAATGGCCGAGGAAGAGTCACACACACGAAGCAGGTCGATGGAAACATCTCTGCGAATGCGATTGGACAATGGTATTCCTCTGACTCCCAAACTGCTCGGGTATATGCATGATGCTGACGGAACACTGATTCCGAATCCTGACGAAGCGCCTACGGTTAAACTTGCGTTCTATATGTATCTGTACGGCTATTCATCGCAGCAGATTGCCGATGCTTTCAATGCTCTCGGGCGCAAGTCCTATTTGGGAAACATCAATTGGACTTCCAACGGTATTGTCCAAATACTACGCAATGAGCGACATTGCGGTGATGTCCTCACTCGAAAAACCTTTACACCAAACTTCCGTACCCATAAGGCAAAGAAAAACAGAGGTCAAAGACCGCAGAGTCGATATCGTAATCATCATCCCGGCATCGTTTCCCGCGACGATTATATTGCGGTCCAGAGAATGCTCGATAACGCTAAGTACGGGAACAAGTCTATCTTGCCCGAAATCCGCGTTGTAGAAGATGGTGTCCTCAAAGGTTTTGTCACCATTAATCCCCGATGGGCAGGATTCAAAGAGGGGGACTACTACCTGGCTTCCAAAAGCGTGTATTCCTCTCCCGAGGAAGAACCGCATCCTGAGGAAGAGATTCAGTTCGAGGTGGAAGCAGGTGACTTTGATCTACGCGGTTTTGAAATAGCCCGCGGCGAGTTCTTCGATGCTCCGCGTCAGCCACACGCCATTATTTATCATAAGTTTATCAAGTTCAGTACCGCGTGTGTCCGGAAATTCGGCACACAGAATTATATTGAGATTCTGATAAATCCTATTAGCCGAAAACTTGCGATTCGACCGACCACCAAAGAAAACCGTAATAGTGTCATGGCGTCAAAGCCGGAGAAAGGCATTCTATACCCACGGTTAATCCCAACCGCTGCTTTCAGTGAGACGATGTTCAACCTTCTTGGTTGGAACATCGAATACAAGTACCGCATTTTAGGCACTCTCTATGAGCAGGATGGCGTAATTGCCTATATCTTTGATACCGTTGACTCCGAGGCATATTTCAAGCCTAATGTGCTTTCTAACGAAAACGGCGAAGGGGACTGTACAAATGTGCAGCCGTTGATGCCATCCGGAAAGCGTATTCGTGCAATTCCCGAATCATGGACAAGCTCCTTTGGTAAGCAGTTCTATGCGCAGGAGAAGTCCGTAACGGAACTTCAGCGGCAGAGCGAGGAAGATTGGATGCTCCGTTTGGAGGGCCAACTTTTCGAGACCGGCAACAAACTTCATGTAACGGGGTTTGAAGAACTCAAAAGTTTTATCGCGCAAGAATTGCAGGGCGTAGATATTTAGGAGGTAGTTTATGAATGATATTACCGAGCAGAGGACTATGACAGAGACCTTTGCTCCCCAAGCGGACTCAGAGCTGCACAAAATTCCGGTATTAAAAGACGAGGAAGAATTGATTGAAATGAGCACGGACTTCAACCTCGAGGAATTCCAGGTTGTCCGCAGAGAGTTCTTTGCTCATATTCGTGAGCCTGCGGTTACATTCAATAACCGCAAATTCTATGTGAATTCAGCTTGCCTGACCAAGTTTCCGCACACAGACTATGTTCAGGCGCTGATCAATCCTCATACTAAGATTTTGGCTCTCCGTCCCTGTGGTGAGAATGAGCGAGGGTCGTTCCAGTGGTGTTCAATCGGTCAAGGCAAAAGGAAGCCGAGGCAAACAACATGTACACTGTTCTTCCTGAAAATGTTTGACATGATGGATTGGAATCCCGACCACCGCTATAAGATGCTCGGGAATATCATCCGCGCTAATGGCGAATACCTGATAGCATTTGATTTAACATCCACCGAGGTGTATCAGCGCACCTATGATGCGGAGGGTGCTAAATCAACGGCATCAAGGACGCCGGTATATCCGATTGGTTGGCAGAACCAATTCGGAATGACCTTAAATGAGCACAAACAATCCATGCTTGTGAACATATTCGATGGCTATGCCATCTACTCAATCAAGGAAAATAAGGCAGTTCGGCAAAGTCCGACAGCAACTGATGCTGCCGACACAGTTGCACTGCCGGAAGGAGAAATAAATCATGAGCGAACAGACTCGACAACAAGTGACTATAGCGGTTGACTTGAAAAAATACCGTATTCGCATTCATCGAAGCACACTGGCTTTGCTCGGGACACCCAAGTATGTTCAGTTCCTTGTCAACCCCTCGTCTATGATGCTTGCTATCCAAGGAACGGACAAGAGAACAAATTATACTCATCGCGTAAATTTGGCTGCATTGCATCCGGATAACTCCTACGAAATTTACAGCACCTCATTTGTCAATAAACTTTGCTCCCTGGTGGAAGGATTGGATAGCGCTTACGCATACAGACTGACCGGAGAGATTATAGCAGAAGAAAATGCAGGTGTTTTTCCACTCAGCTCTCTCCAAAAAATTGATGGATTGGAGGAGCGATAATGGAGTTGAAACGGCTGAAAATAGACGAAGAATTCAGACATTTAATCCGTCCGCTGCGGCACAGAGAGTTTTTACAACTCGAGCAAAATATTATAAATGACGGCTGTCGTGACCCTATCGTTGTATGGCATGACACCATTGTAGACGGTCATAACCGTTATGAAATTTGTATGCGCCACAGCATTCCTTTTGATATAAAGGATATGGAATTTGAGTGTCGAGAGGCTGCTGTTGCCTGGATATGTGCCAATCAACTCGGCAGAAGAAATATTACCGAAGAGACTCGCAAGTTCCTTATTGGTATGCAGTACGAGAATGAAAAAGTGGTTACCCGAATTCGCAATAAGATAGGGAGAAATCAGCACACCCTGGATATATCCGCGATGGACGAAGAGGATGCGGACAAGGCTTGCCGTCATTGGACGGCACAGAGAATTGCCGAAGATAATAATGTATCGGCTGCCACTGTGCAGAAGTATGCCATATTCACGAGAGCGTTAGAGGAAATCGGAAAGAAAGAACCGAAATTAGTTCCCAAGATTCTTTCGGGGCAGTACAAGATTGCTCATAAGCATGTGTTGGAAATGGCGGAACTAAATCCACAAGACCTTCGGCGAATCAATAGGAAGATTGATCGAAATCCTGCTGAGTTTATGCATTACAAAGCCACGCGCCCGGTTGTACAAGGGAATAAATCAGTTTATTCCGAGGGAGATACTCCCACGGGGCCTTCCGTGAAGGATATGCCCGAGTATGATCCGGATGCGGAAATCAGCAGCTTGACTCTGACAATTCCATCGTGGAAAAGTTCTATTGAACGGGCGAAGAATACAGCAGACCTCACCGTTGTTTCTCCCCGGGCTAAAGGTGACTTGGCACAGGCTTTGCGTGAGCTGCGAAATACGATAGCGGATATGCTGTCGGAAATGGAGGATACATAACATGGATGATTATTCGCCGTTTGTGCCGAATGTTCATTTTGAGAAAATTCCAATCAAAAACCTGGTTTCGAACCAGGATTATCAACGAAATCTGTCGCAGGCGCGTATTGAGAAAACGGCAGAAAACTTCGATTTGTTTCAAATCAATCCCGTAAAGGTCAGCCGAAGAGACGGAATCAATTATGTTTTTAACGGGCAGCATACCATTGAAATTGTTGCACTTGCTTCCGGCTCTCGTGAAACCCCGGTATGGTGCATGATCTATGATGATCTGTGCTACGAACATGAAGCCGATATCTTTGCCAATCAGATGAAATTTACGAAGAACCTTATGCCTTACGAAATTTTCGTAGCAAACTTGGAGGCTCAGAACCAAGAGCAACTAATGATTCGGGATTTGGTGGAGTCTTACGGTTTGAAGATATCTGCCAAGAGAGCGCCGGGGCACATCTGTGCCGTATCCACTTTGGAGGCTATTTACTCCAAATACGGATACCAGGTTCTCAACCGTGTTCTTCGCCTGATCATCGGCACATGGGAGGGGGACTCCAATTCCTTCTCCGCCAACATTATGAATGCAGTAACCAAACTTTGCGTGGTGTATAAGGAGCAGTTAAAAGATGAGGTGTTCAGCGAGAAGCTCGGTGCTGTTTCCATTAAGCAATTGACTCGTACCGCCAGGGATCGGCGAAAGGGTTCAATGGGCTTTGCCGAAGCGATGGTTATTGAATACAACGGTAAAAAGAAGAGCAACGCGGGCAAACTATTCATAAACAAACTCTATGCTCGGGATGTTTCTCTTTGGATTGAACCGGACGAGAATGAGGATTTTGACGATTCCGAAGCCTTTGAGAATTTCGCTATCGGACAGCTTGGCGAAGATGAAGAGAGTGATAATAACGAAAGCAATGATTAATAGAGTCAGCGAATAAGCAACTACGGCTTATTCGCTGCTTGCTGTTTTTATTTCTCGAGGTATTCTTCAAGTTCATATCCGCCGCCGAGTATAATTTGCAGTCTGCCGTCATGGTAGACTTTTATACATTCTACCATCTGCCGGACGATTGAGTCATCATAGGTATCTTTATTTTCTTTTCGTTTGTCAATGGTGTTCTGAATTTCCTTAATCCGCGCTTGAAGTTCTCCGTCATCACCTTCGCTTTCTCTTATTGCCGTGATGCGCCCCGAGAGTTGCTCGATTTGCATGGAGATATTCTTGAACTCATCCTCATAGTCCTCGGCATCACTATCTTCCTGAACGCTCAGCGTTACAAGGTCAAGCATACGCTTATTAAGGGCATCGATTCTTCTTTCGAGCAGGTCGATTTCATCTGAGCCGCCGTTGATTCCTATGGCTTCCCCGATGGTGGATTTCATCAGCATCAGGTAAGTAGATTCGTCTTCGATATTGAATCGATTCAAGGCTCTTACAATGGCTCTTTGCAGTGCCTGCTCATCAACGGTGATGGAGTCGGCGCAGTATTTCTTGCCATAGTCAAGACGACTCATACATCGCCACACGATTCTGCGCTTGCCTCGGATGTTCCATGTTACTCTTTTGTACCTGCTTCCGCACTCTCCGCACATCATTACTTCTGTGAGCGCGTATTTGGAATACTTCCCCGAAGCAGTCAGAGCCGTCTTCCTTGACTGTGGTAACAATGTTTTCCGTCTGGCGGTTTCTTCTTGTACCTTGTTGAATTTCTCACGGGTGACGATTGCAGGGTGGCTGTTTTCTACGAGCCACATAGGTGCTTCACCTTCGTTTGGCTTTCTTCTTTTCGAGATCGGGTCAAGTGTCACCGTCTTTTGAAGGATGGCATCTCCGCAGTACTTTTCGTTTTTCAGCATTCGTGCAATTGTCGTTTTGTTAAATGTTATCTTCTTGCCGGGGATTTCGATGTTTTCACCCTGCAGTATATCTGATATTTCATAAGTAGACTTACCGGCGAGGTACATGTCGAATACTCTCTCCACTATGGCTGCTTCCGCGGGAACGATTTCGGGGTTTCCGTCCTCGCCCTTCTTATAGCCGAGCATCCGATTGTATGCAAAGATTACTTTACCTTCTTCAAAATTTTTTCGATGCGTCCAGGTGATATTCTTGCTGATGCTTTCGGATTCGGATTGTGCGAATCCTGCGTATATGACAAGGTACAATTCACTATCGCTTTTCAGCGTATCGATGTTCTGTTCCTCGAAGTAGATGCCAACGCCGATTTCTTTGAGTGACCTGACATAGTCAAGGCAATCCACAGTATTTCGTGCGAATCTCGATACTGACTTTGTTATGATCATATCGATTTTACCCTTGTGACAGTCATCTATCATCTTTTGGAATTGAGGTCGTTTGTCTGCTCTCGTGCCTGAGATGCCCTCATCGGCATATAGCCCTGCGAACTCCCACTCCTTATTTGAAGCAATCATTTCGGTATATACCTTCATCTGATTGGTATAGGATGTGAGTTGTTCCTCGCTGTCGGTAGACACTCTGCAGTATGCTGCAACTCGCTTTTGACGATGTTGCACCTTGTCTACTATGAAGGATTTCTTCGGTTCGATGAGGGTGATTGTTTTCTTTGGAATTTTGGTTACTGCCATTATTTATTCTCTCCTTCGGTGATTTCTGTCCCTACTTTGGTGTAGAGCCTTACCTTCCCCGAACTTGAGAGTGTGACATAGTCTATAAGGTCGGAGAAGTAATCACAATTAAAGTTTTTCTGGGGTTTCATCATTGAGGCTCGTTTTCTTGTAATTTGAGCGACAATTATTTTCTTCGCTTGGGTTTCTTTATATAACTGACTTGCTATGTCGCTGACCTTCTCGATAATGTATTCCTCGCTCGGGCATCCTTTCTCGAGTTCGGTATCCACTTGCCGTTGCAGGCTTGCGACCGTCGGGGAGTCAGCTATCCGTATCTTGGACTTTGGTATCAGCAGTTCGCTGTTTTCGATAATGCGGTTCATGAGGATGGCGATTTTCTGTAGGAGGTCGCCGTCGCTGATACGCAGTCTCTTTCCGCACTCTGCATTTTGGCAGGTCCAGCTTTCATTGATTTGTCGTTTCGAGCAGACTCTGCGTACCATCGGGCTTCCGCAATCTGCGCATTTTACTCTGTTGCGGAGCAGGGCGATGCCTTCGCACTCTCTTTGTACGGTATTGCGCTGCCGTGTGGCTTTTATGGATACCGCACCCTCGTATGTATCTTCATCGATGATTGGGTCGTATTCATCGTCCCCGATGTACTTTGCGTTGTCGATAATTCTTGCAATTCTCGCTTTATCCCATGTATCCGTTTTCTCGGTATAGGGTATTTTCCTCTGCGTGAGGCTCTCCGCTATATCTTTGAGAGAAGCGCCCTTGATGTACTCATCAAAGATTTCTCGGATAATTTCGGCTTCGGTGTGTTCAATCACCGTTCGTCCTTCACGAATGGTGTATCCGTATGGAATAAAGCGTGTCTTTTTCATTGCGGTTTCTCCTATATCAATTCAGTGAATTTCAGTCCGCCGAGCAGAGTGACGGTCAATTCATCTGCGTTATTGAGTGTCATTTCTACGATAATTTCCTCGAAGAGTTTCTCATCGAACTCATCCAAGGGATCTTCTATTTCGTCAATCAGAGATTTTAGTTTGCGCACATCTTGGAGCATTGTAAGTATTCGGGACTCAAATTTGTCCTGCCGATCTTCTTTGAGTGTGCAGAGCTGCTTTTGCATCTCTCTGACTTGGGACTGATGTATTTCGGGGGCAAGGTATCCTTTTGAGCGTAGCTCATTCAGCTTTAGAATTGTGGCGTTTATCTCCGCAATCTTCTGACTGATCTGCATCGCCGTTTTGTTATTTCGCTTGTATTTCTGTGTTGCGCTCTCAAGTTTGGCGATAACTTGACCGAGGATGTTCTCTTGCCCGAATCGTAGCTTATTCACCACTGATAGGAAACCGTCATAGATTCGTTCTTCGCTGTAGTAGTTGGAGTTGCATGATTTTGTGTTTTCTTCATGCTTGGCGCAGACCCATTTGATTCCTCCGCTCCGAACTTTTCGACGATAGAAAGAGCCGCATTCGGAACATCGAATGCGGCTCGTAAGGGGGTAGGTATTGAATGTTATTGATTTGGTGAACTGCTTTTTTCGCTTTTGGAGGAGGACTTGCGCTTTATCAAAGGTTTCTTTCTCGATAATGGAAGCGTGTGTGCCGGTGGCATAGTACATATCTTCTTCGCCGCGGTTCTTGGACTGCTTGAACGGCACGGTCGTGTCACGGTATGTTTTCTGATAGTGGCAGTCTCCGATATACCTTTCGTTGGAGAGCATATAGGAGATTTTAGTGGATTTCCATTTTTCCTTGCCGTTCTTGGTGGGAATGCCTCGCTCGGTCAGAACCTTTGCAATTTCCGTTGTAGACATACCATTCAGATAGGAGCGGAAGATCCATCGAACGATATCGGCCTCGGGAGGATACTCCACAAGCTGCTTGTTTTCAAGTCTGAATCCGTATGGTGCGTTACTATCTACATAGATGCCAAGTTCCATTCGCTTGACAATGGAGAGGCGTTGATTTTGCGAAATCGCTTTGGATTCTTCTTGAGCGATTGCGGTGAAGGTATTGAGCAGCATCTCATCGCCGAGGGACTGAGTATTGATGCCTTCTTTCTCAAAGATAATTCCAACACCGAGAAGTTTCAGCTTTCTCACATACTCCAAGGCTTCTTTTACATTTCGTGCGAACCGGGACACCGATTTTGTAATGATGAGGTCCAGTTGATGTAATTCGCACATGCGGATCATCCGTTGGAACTCGGGGCGGTTTTGAGCTTTCATGCCGCTGATGCCTTCATCGGCGAAAATCTCAACCATGTTCCACTCGTTCTTTTTCTTCTTTGCGAGTCTGTTATAACGGTTAATCTGTGTCGTGTAAGAGTTTAATTGATCCGCAGAGGAGGAAGAAACTCGACAGTAGGCCGCCACGCGCAATAACTTGATTCCTTGCCTTGATATCGGGGATATCAGCATCGGCTTTGCCATCGTTTTCTCTCCTTTCCTTGGTGGGGGAGGTTGCGCATACATTTTATGCGCAACCTCTTTTCAACACAACATTATATCCATAGAACCGCACAAGTCCAGCGAAATCCTGATATTTTTCAAATTTTTCAGTCTGCGAGTATAATGAAAGAGCACCACCCTTGCAGATAGCGCTCTCTGCCGATATTATTCGTGTTATGCGAGACTTTCCAGGAAGTCAATCGCTTCGTATACAGTAGAAAAAGTCAGACAGTTTGTGCATAGCCATCTGTTTCTCTCATCTGTGTCATCAAGCCCCGGCAAACCGTCTTGCAGAAGGAATGATACGGTCTGTTTGGCATTGATAACGGCGGTAGGATAATGCTCGGCAATTTTTGCAGTCGAAACAAAGTCACCCTTTTGATATGTCGGCTCTTTGCGCACAAGTCTTGTCAGCATTTCCTTTTTCTCTGCTTCGGTCTGAACGGGAGGTGCGAACATTTCGTAGTGAAGCATCAGCCAATACTCAATACATCCGGATGTCATCAAAAGACGAACTTTTATGTTTGGTCTTTTGCGAAGTCTGCGGAGCCGCTTTATGATCTCGAGCCTGCTGTCCCACTTTGGTATATCCTTTGTTTCAACATCAAAGAAAAACCAAATTTCATCGGTTTCCTCTGTGTAATCGCTGTATCTTTTATCCTTTTTGAATTTGCTGTCCGCTTCTTCAAACAGGTTCGTTGAGCAATTGAATTTGAAAGCCGCGACATCCGAGAATTTCTTTTTCAAAAAATCCATGTATGCCCGTTCGCTTTCGCCTTCACAAAAGACAACAATGTAGGGCTTCTGCTTTCTTAATTGACGAGGCATTATTCCACCTCCTCAATTTCAATATCCGGAGTTGCACCGTACTTCCCGACAAGATATCCTTTTCGGATGTTATCCGTTGTCCTTGTTGCAAAATCACTGATGCTGTACAATTCGGATGCACCATCATTATTCCGTTTATCTGCGAAATACAGTTGATCCTTACGCAGCAGTTCCATATTCATCAGTTCTGTGTTGTGCGTAGTAAAGATAATCTGCGCACCGTTTGGATTGCTGTTTTTGCTTTGGAATTTTGAGATGATATAATTCACAAGGACAGGGTGCAGTTCGCGTTCTATTTCATCAGCGAGTAATACACCGCCGTTCTGTAGTGCAGATTCTATGGCGGGTGCTAATGACATCAGTTTTCTTGTTCCGTCCGATTCGTCAGAAAGGTCCAGAGAATACAGAACTCGTTCTCCGTTTTTGTTTTCGCCCGGATGCTTTGCCTTTGCCGTAACTTCGCCCATTCTGAGTTTTACTTCCGAATTGTTTGATGTTTCGGACAGGGCATGCATGAATTGCGTAAGAGCTGCTCTGATGCCTTCGGGAACATTCGCAGGGAATGATTCGTCATCCTTGATTTCTTTACTGTCAAACTCGAATTGCATATCTTCTATGCCAAGGTCGGCGGTCTTTGCATATTCGGTTATGGCTTTTAACATATTCTTGTCTTCCGAATATTCAAGAAGCTGTCTTGGAATATCTGTATAATCACGCGAGAAGAATATGCAGTCTCTGAACCATCGCATTGCGCCGATACAGGCAGCGTCGTTCATCGTGCAGGCTACAGAGAAAAATAACTGATTTGCAGCCACCATTTCACCGATCATGCTTCGCTTGGCTTTATCCTCGGTAAAGTTGAATTTTTGACCGTCTCTTAAGAAAACGACCGCCTTCTGTCCTTTGGGTGCATGATACAGGTATTCACTGACAATCGATTCTCTTGTTGCAGAAAATCCGTACCAGTATTTAATCCCGTTTTGTACATAGATAAACTCGAATGAGGTCGGCTCGGATTTAGAATAATCGTTCAAGCCAAATGGCATAACCGGTATCTCGGCTTTTTCGTGCTGTGTTCGCTGCGCATTTCGGATAAACTGTACCGCAAGCCAAAATGCCCTGATAACATTACTTTTGCCGCCACCGTTTTTTCCGTAAATCGCAACTCCCGGAAGCAATTTTGTACTTTTCTCTTGAATTAAACAATTCTTAAAGGTGCTAAGTCCCGTTGCTTCCATAGAAAGTACGGCTTCATCTCGAAAAGATCTGTAGTTTTTAAATCTGAATTCAATCAGCATATATTACACCTCTGCTTTCTCAACTGTAGTATACCACATTTTTTAGAGAAATGCAACCGATAAAATCAAGAAATTTGATTTTTCCGTCTTGATTTACTTTTGATATGGCTTGCTGCTCAGAGCAGAGGTGCAAAATATGCCGTACATTGCCGAATTATAATGCTATCAGTCCGCGATTATAATATCGGCACCGGTAAGTTTCTTATAGTATTTTTTCGCTCTGCTGTACTCCTGGATACTGATTTTGCCGTCATCACGAAGGCTTTTCAGTATGGCGATAATCCGAAGGAAGTTTGCGGACTTGGTCTGTTTCTCTGCTATCATTTCCTGTTCTCCTTCTTTTCTCCGTAGTATTCTTCGTCCTTAACGCCTCTCATGAAGCACTCAATATCTTGAGTAGTGTCCACCTTGGGGAACTTATGAAGGGCTTGTCCGATTTTACCGGAGTAGGACTTCGAGATGGCTCTCGGGTCCAGAATGGACACGACACCGGTATCGCTTTCACAGCGAATGAGTCTTCCCACGCCCTGACGGAGTTTGATCAGCATATTGGGGGTGCAGTATCTGTCTACGAAATCTCCGACGCTGTCGCAGTTATTCTTCTTTTCCTCCATGAGAGCGCTTCTCATCGGGAATGGCAACCGAACAATAATTACGGATGAAAGACAGTCGCCTACACAATCAACTCCTTCCCACATAGAGCCGGAAGCAAAAAGTATACCGTTCCTCGATTTTTTAAAATCGGTAATGGCATTTTTATTGCTGCGGGTCATGCAGATGGTATCGTATCCGGTCAGTCTGTCCCGCAGAAGGTCGTGTACCAGGTTGAGCGTTTTATAGGATGTGAAAAGGATTGCTGTATGACCGTTTGTGGCTTTGATAATCCCATAAATCTCGTCGGCAATGACTTTGAAGTAGTCCTCGTTGTCGTTGTCCGGTGTGGGCATCCCCGTGGGAATGTACAGCCTTGTGTGGTTTGTGTAATCAAAAGGCGATTCTGTACGGGACTCCAAGAGCAGGCGATGCGGAATAAAGTCCAATCCGTTTTCCGCTTTGAAGTACTCAAAATCCGTTCCATCCGAAAGCGTACCGGAGGTCAGTACATGGCTCACATTTCTGTCCCAAATTTTACTCCTGAAAATGTTGTTGATATCTTTGGGGGTGCTGCATAACGAGAGAAGCCCGTTTTCATCCGTATCCAGCCAAATGGTGGACTTACTTGTCTTATTGATTGCGGTAATCGCCGTTTTCAAGTAGCTGCCGGTTACGGGGATACCGTAATTGCGTTTGATCTTCATACCTTCGATTTTATCAATGAGATACATGATCTTGTTGAGTTTGGATGTCTGAAACACCGACAGAGAAATAATATTTCCTCGTTCTTCTTCGATGTCGCCGTGCGGCTTCTTGCGAAGGCTGTTGAACAGGGCATCGTTTTCCTTAATGATATTTGCGAGAAATTCTTTGTACTTATCCCTATTGGCCTTGTTTGAACAAAGAATTTTTACTGCGTTTACATAGCGGGGGATGTCTTTTTCTCCGATTCTCTCGCCAAAGGTGTCTTCGGCCGCTTCTTTGAACTTATGCGCCTCATCCACGACCACAAAGCAACTCTCGCGCAGCAGAGGGGGATGGTCATCGGTCTTCGTTTTTTGGGACATGAGGTACATATTATGGTTTGTAACTTGAAAGTCCAGGTCGGGAAGGTCGTACATCCGTTTAGCAAATTCGTTGTATGTACATTCCTTCTTTCGCGCACAGCCTGCGCATGTACCCTTAATGCAGATTCGACTCTTAATCGCGCCGCTGATGCGGTATCTGTCCAGGTCAATTCCTGCACGCAGGTTGCTCATCTGCTCGAGCGTTTCAATGGTGGTCTTGTATTTTTCGGGATACATACGGATATTCTTGAGAAAGTCATCGAAACGATAACGGCAAAGGTAGTGTTCCTTGCCTTTGCGAAGTACCGCGGTCAGCGGACGCTCGATAATGTAATAGTCTAAGAGCATTTTGGATAGATTGGGGATTTCACGCTCCACCAATGCTTTCTGCAATTCAATGCTCGATGTGGTGATGGTTACGGGCAGGTTCTGTCTGTAAGTAATGCCGTTGTGGTGTTTTGCTACAATGGCTGCCACCAAATAAGAAAGAGTTTTGCCTGTTCCGACCTCCGCTTCACAGAGAGCAACCTGCTTTTCGGTAAAACCGATATACATCTTCTTTGCAAGAGCAATCTGTTCTTCCCGAATGTTATATCCGTTATTGGGGAGAACAACACGGAAGATTGAGTCAATAACGGTGAGGGGATCGTCCGCAAAGCGATTGAGGTATCTCATGTCTCCGGTATATTTCACGGAGTAAAGGATATGGGGGATCAGCCGTTTGTAGGATGCTTCGGTGTAGAGATTGCCGGGGTTCTTGGTAATAACGAAAGAGGCGAGACCGGTGCTCATATCGATGGCAATGTAATCCGCCTTATGACGCAGGTTTGCATGATAAATAATATATCGGTTCTCAAAAGTAAAATCGTAGGTGCCGCCTTTATGGGCTTTTCCCGCGTTTTGGTATGCTTCAAAGGTTTCGTTGTCGCTATAAGTAATTTCAAACATTTCTAATGTCTCCTTGTTTCTTAGTGATTCGGATTTGTTTGAGCGACAGAATGGTATGCAGGAGCATTGCTGCTCCTGCACAGTAGTTCCATCGCTCAAACACAAATAAATTCGTTATCGAGCTTTGGATTTAAGGATGTCGAGTATCTCGCAGCATATTTCCCCGCGGTCGGATTCGCAGTGGGGGAACGAGCATCATATATGGTGTAACAGACATGGTTTTCAGCCTGAAACAACATATCACGCCTTCCGGCGAGCTGCTTTTTGCAGAAGTATCCTTAGTTCTCCACCGGAGTCATGGCCAATCGAAATATGCTGTACCTCTTTCGACTCGGCGCAGAATGTATCGCTCATCCACTTGTGTGGAGTCATGGCGCTTCTGTCCGACAGCTTTCCTTTTACGGTCCGGTGAGTTTATACCTCGGCATCCTTTCGTTATTCGGTTTTCAAGGTGCAACAGAGGCTGTTTGAGTCCTCTCATTCCTTATTTGGGAAAAATCCAAAGGCTCACAACCAAAATTCAGAAAAATTTTTTCAGTTTCTCGAAAATGGCTCTCTTACGCTTGCTCACGGCCTGCTGTGTCATACCGAGATGTTTAGCAATCTCTTTTTCGCTCATAGGGGATTTGGACAGGTACAGACAGTGGATGATACGGTATTCTTCTTTTGTGAGGGCTTGCAAAGCCTTTTTCAAAATTTCAAGGTCGAGGTGGTGCATCGCCTCGGCTTCCAAATCGACATCTTCGTCCGCAACGGTATCAAGTAGTTCGAGGTCATCCTCGCCGGGAACTGAAACAAGCGTGTTTGCTGACACAATTGTAATGTTCAGCTTAGTCATCACTTTGTAGCGATAACGATCCCGTTCCCGCTGTGCTGCACATGCCGTGATCATTTTGGGTTCTGCCTCAATTCCGATCTTGTTGCCGTTTTCATCAATGTCTACATGGAAGCATCTTGACCTTCCGTTTTCGGTCTTGAGGAAGTCATACAACGCCTTCCCTTCCAGCAGGGTGTATCTGATTTTTCCGTCCGTGGACAGATAAATGCCGTTATTGTCTTTGATATAGAATTTGGTACTCACTTTCGTAATCTCCTTAAATTTTTGAATTTGGGGTGAAATCAAAAATCGGAGATTACGGATATCCGGCTATGTAGCACTGCCACTTTTCCACTGCATCTTCTCCTTTTCGGTTCGGTACAGTGAAGAAGTCATAAAATAAATAATTTTCCTTTTGTATAAACATAAAAAAGCCCTTTCCCGGGCAAGCCGAGGAAAGGACTCCAATTACCGTACAAGTATTTTTGTGCACAAAAAAGCGCCGTACAAATCAAGACCAATAGATATGGTTTTCCATACTATTAAGTCTCAACCTTGTACGGCGCTTGGAAATCACGGTCTTTCGACCGGCTCTGCTTGCACGAATTAAAGTCTGTTATTCAGTTGTTTTCGGCTTTCAATATATGCCGTCATAGATTTCGCTGTCGATTTCGTAAATGTCATCTATCGGAATTACGGTTTTGTCGGTGAATATCAGCCTGCGCTCACATTCGTCAACACGCTTGATTACTCCGGTATGCGTCACATACTCTCCACCGTTCTTTTTACTGTCCGGCTTGAAGTAGGTCACGGATATTTCCGGCTGCTCATCGGACAGCGAAACAGCGTAGTTCAACTTATCATTCAGTGTACTTATCGTGCCGTCGTCAAGCTCTATACGCTCATCTGTCAGCCGTCCGGCTTCCTTTACCT
Source organism: Roseburia intestinalis (assembly GCA_963630555.1). GTDB lineage: Bacteria > Bacillota > Clostridia > Oscillospirales > Acutalibacteraceae > CAVALG01. The sequence goes on from CAVGND010000023.1 coordinate 19,320, forward strand.
GATCATCATATCCGGTCAGAGCCGCAAACGGAGAAAAGGAAGCGGCACGGTTTATTCGCGGCATACGCTGCCTTGTTGTCAGTTCGTGATGCGGAAGATTTATAATGTCCGCATACAGTTCTTCTGCTTTTTCGCTCACGCTTTATGACCTCCGACCTGTTCGTTGCGTTCCCGGGCTGTCGCACCTTCCTGAAAGTTCATACCTTTCAGAATTGCGTTCTTGCCGAACCGTTTTTTTATGCCGATAATCGTTTTTTGCATTTGTTTTTCCTGTTCAAGAGCCTGCTTTTCGGCTTGCTCTCTCTTTTCCTTTTCAACAAGATCATCGAAAAGCGATATTTGCTCGGCAACGGTTTCGTTTTTAACATCGCTTTCTCTGACGAGTCTGCAGGTCGCAACCGTAATACGGCGAACAAGCAAATCCTTGTTTATAATGCGGTCAAACAGGTTCATTGTCGCTTCTGTTATGAGGTGCGATGAAGATGTCTTTTTCTCTAAATTTGCCGTGCCGTGCGCGTGTTTCGGTACTTTTCGCCCGTAGCGGTCGGTTGTAACATCTCCGTGATACTTTGCGCTGATTTTCGGATCGGTCAGATTTTCTATGTCATACCCGATATCGAGCACAATCTGATCTGTTACGAGTCCCTTATCTACAAGGTCAAGCACATGTTGGTCAATCATTTCGCGGACAATCAGCTTTGTTTTTTCGTAATTATACGGACATTTGAGGACCTGTCCCACGCTTAAACTGTTGGAGGACGGCTTATACGCCTTTATATCGGCAATGGTTGTCGGCTCCCAACCCCAAGCGCGGTCGATAATCAGTTCCGCATTAACGCCGAACAGCTTAAACAGCTTTGCCTCGTCATAATGCGAACAACGGGCAACATCGCCCATAGTATACATATAGTTCGCTTCAAGCTTTTTGGCAATACCGCTGCCGAGCATCCAAAAGTCAGTCAGCGGCTTATGCGTCCAAAGTTCTTTGCGGTATGACATCTCATCAAGCTCGGCAATACGGACACCGTTCTCGTCAGCAGGCATTTTCTTTGCGGTGATATCCATTGCGATTTTGGCAAGGTACATATTGGTGCCGATGCCTGCCGTTGCGGTAATGCCGGTGGTTGCAAGGACATCTTTTATCATTGTCTGCGCGAGTTCCCTCGCAGTGCATTTGTAGGTTGAAAGATAATGCGTTAGATCAATGAACACCTCGTCTATGGAATACACATGGATATCCTCTGGAGCAATGTATTTGAGATAGATATTATAAATCCGAGTGCTGTATTCCATATAGTAAGCCATTCTCGGCGGCGCGGCAATATAACTGAGAGCCAGGGACGGGTTTCTTGCAAGCAGGGCGGCGTTATATGATTCGCAGTCGAGTTTATGACGCGGTGCATTGTATTTGCGCTGCCGATTGATTTGCTCAACCTTTTGGATTACTTCAAACAGTCTTGCTCTGCCGGGGATACCGTAGGCTTTCAGCGACGGCGTAACCGCAAGGCAGATGGTTTTCTCGGTCCTGCCGACATCTGCAACCACAAGATTGGTCGTCAACGGATCAAGCCCGCGCGTTACGCACTCAACGGAGGCATAAAAGCTTTTTAAGTCAATGCAAAGATAGGTTCTGTCCACTTTTATACCTCCGTTTCCTTATCTTTTAATTTTCCCGATGATATACGGGTTTATAACTAATACGCTTTTCTTTATTCTTCTGAAATAAGCAAGGTTCAGCGGCTCTTCCAATTTGCATTTACGGCACTTGACCTGAACATATCCGCTTGTTAGCTCGTATATTTCTTCAAGGCGAAAGCCGCAGACGGGACATCGCAGCGTCCTGCTTTTCAGTTTTTTTACTTCTTCACGGGATTTCCGTATCTTTTCGGCAACCTCGGGTGTGAGTTGACCGTATCTGCTGTCGTATAAAATCTCTCCGGTCATTTCGCACCTCCGAGCTGCAAGTCGTTCTCCAAGTATACGGTCAGATCGCGGGGCATCAGAAGCCCCAATGTTTTAAGCCGTATAACCAAAGCCTGAAAGGATACGCCCATACAGTCAGCCATTTTACGAAGCTTCTGCTTGTCCTCCGGGGCAAAGACATTCCAACCGTATACGGGCAATCCATTCTCGCATTTGTACTTTTTCATAACCTTTCGCAAAATAAAGCGGGGCATAAGAAAAACCGACGAAAGCCTATCGGCTTGCGTTTCGGAAAAAGACATCAATTCCTTTTGCTCTTTTATTGTATACATTCGCTCGGGATCAAATTCGTTATGAAAGCACCCGACATCCTGCATGGGATTTTGTTTCGCAATAACGCTGTGCGCGCCCTCGTGTCCGAGTGTAAATCTGCGTCGGCTGCTTTCGTTTTCGTGGAGCAATACCTTGTCCATAACAACCGTTCCTTTCGGAAACACAACCTGTATTCGTTCTCCGTTACGGGAAACCCACAACGGTCGCTTTCCGTTGGAAAGAAAGGCTATCTTGTTCGGATCATCTTCTGCAATGTTTTCGTAAACTACGGTAAGTCCCAAATAATCCGTGACCAAACCTTCTATATCCAAGCATAGGGCGTTATAGCGTTTGGTCTTTCGGAGATACTCTCTTACGATTGTTTCGCCGAGTTCTTCAAGCTCTCCGAATGAGATATAGCTTCTCAACCTGTGTCCACCTCCGTCTGAATCGGCTCAACATACCATTTGCCGCCGATTCGGTATAGATATTTTTCCGCACTACCGATCAACACCGTGTAGCGAATTCCTTCATACTCATCTTCGGAGGTGCAGCAGTGAAGCGTTTTTCGGATATCAAAGGCTCTGCCGTCGTGCCAATAAATCCGAACCGGCTTTATTGCGCCGCCGACGAGCACCTGATAATCTACATTGACATATACCTTTTCCAAGGTAAGCACCTCCGTTTACAGCTTAAAGTCCTTTGATAACATTCTGGGCCACACCCTGGATTTGCAGATCGTAAACCTCAATATCCTTATATCCCTTCGCTTTGTTGGCAGAGCGAAGAACGGCACAGTTCTTTTTCTTATTCCAATAAAAGTATTTCAGATTGTTCAGTCCCTCAAAGAGAGCGACAACAATATCTCCTTCGTTTGCGTCCGTCTGCTTACGGACAACGATCCAATCGCCGTCCTCAATACCGGCGTCAACCATAGAATCGCCGTTTGCTTTGAGCAGAAAGAGGTCGCCCGTGCCGAACACGGTTTTCGGCAGTTTCACATATTCAAGCACCCGTTCTTCTTCGGGGAGTCCGATGCCGCAGGAAACAGAGCAGTCAAGAATTACCGCATTGTTTCCCGGATCGGTATATTTACGCGTAACATCGGTTTTAATTTCAGAGCCGTCATAGTCAATCATTCCGCGCTCAGCCATATCTTTTAAGTATCTGTATACTGTTGCCCTCGTCACGCCGACAGCACCGGCAATTTCGGAGGTGGAGGGGGACTTCCAATATTCGAGGTAGTATTCCTCAGCAAACTTTTTGATTTCACTCATAAGGTCAGTGTTTTTAGAACGCATTTTATCGTCCTCCGTTCTATCTGATACAATCTGTATCGGATAGACTTATTATAGCAGACTCATTTAGATTTTGCAATAGGTTTTGAAGAAAAGCAAGAGAGGTGATGCCTATAACTATCACCTATAAAAATAGAATCTCGGCATGACCAAAGGTTTATGCCGAGATTCTACAAGATTAATTATATTTTCGCCATTACATGAGAGATGGATCGTTTATTATTCAGCATTCGTTATTTCCTCAAATGCATTTTTGATCATCGCCGAGTATTTTTCCCTTACGGCTTCAGGCGATTTGATTTTAACTTTTCCGCCAAATCCAAATACCCAACTTAAGAAAACATGATTGACCGCAACATTTACAACCGCACGGAAGGATGTCATATCGTTAGCGTATGTGGTAACTTCCGCACCGAATTTATCAATAATCGAATCCATAACCTCATTATCACAAACGAGTTCAACCTCGGCATGTTCACTGTTAAACATCTTAAAGGTCGTATTGATGTATTCATCGAGATTGAAGCCTTCCGGAGCAGGAGTTCCTTCTACATCCAGAATCTTCGGCCGTTTTGCTATACGGTCTACACGAAAATTTCCGATCCGTTGCTTGTAAGCATAAACACCAATCATATAGTAGTAATCGCCATTCCATACAAGATGAAGCGGAGTAATAACATACGGTTCGCCGTTGTGCTTTAACTGCTGCTCTTTCCGAACATTGTACTGAAAATACTGAAAGGAGATTTGTCTGTTGCTGTTTATGGCTTCGTTAATCGTATCAATGATGAGATAGATTTTCTCATTTCCCGATTTGATTCGTCCTTCACAACTAACATTTCTTGTCAAGGTAGCAGCAATCTGATTGCTTGTAAGCGAACTTAACTTCTTGACAAGTTCTAAGCTTTTGGAGGCAGATATAAATTTTGACGATTCAACGGCATCGATGAGGAGCTTTAACTCGGGAATGTCGAAGGTTCTTCCGTACAGATTGTATCTATTCTGTGTTGATTTCACTTCTTCGATTTCTAATCCAAACTGCTTTAGTAATTCCACCTCGGCCTTAATTGTTTGACGATGGGCTTTGATGCCGTACTTTTCTTCGAGAAGTTGGATTAATTGTGCTGTGGTGAGATAATGATCCTCGTCCGTCATTTCGTAGAGAATTTTAGCGAGGTATAATGGTCTTAATTTTGCATCGTTATCCATTTTTCCACCTCCTTAAGTAAATGGCTGTGTATGAGTGATAAATCAAAATCCTTATGCCGCATAAGCATTCGCATTTATGCTCTTGATTATTTTCATAATATCAAGCCACATAACTGCATCTTCGAAAACATCACTAACTTCTCCTTGATCGGTGAAAGGAGTTTCCTGCAAGACTTTAAAATCAGCAAGCATTCCGTTTTTAACGATGTAGTTAATTATTTGATTCACAAAATATATCTGCCTGTCATCAAGGTTGACTTCATTAAGATATTTTGCAAATGCTTCTTTTGCGGAGTTCATGTCAAGACCAACAATTTCTCTTACAAGAACGCCGAGAGGCTTATCTTGATATTCCTTTTCGTATTCTTCTTTCGTACCAAGCTCTGACCACAGAATTCCTTCAAGGGCTTTTATATCGTCAGAGGTAAGTGGCTTATTGGTGTGCAACTTGGCTATTACTCCGTTATCAATATGCTGACGAATATAATAATTCACCTTATTTCTGTAATTCTGCAGTTCATCACTGTCAAGTTCCGATTCATGCCTTTCTACAGAAATCACATCGTCGGTGAAATCTGTTTGATATATCGGCCTTTCACCTCTCGGAATATACTTCATGATATCGCGCAGTTCCGTTCGGATATGCTCGAACTCGTTAATACCTGCGTTATCCACATAATCGGTGTTGAGAATTTTGCTGATCAGTTCGCTTTTAGCGCTTACAGCAGGAATAGTAGCAACTTTTGAAACAGCATATACCATCTTTACAAGGTCATTTCTTGCCTTGGAATAGGTTTTTCCAAGGATATATGCAAGTTCGAGGCCATACATCAATGCATCAAAACGAACTGCACTGGCGTCATCTTCATATGGCAGTATAAGTGGAGCTATTTCTTCGGCAATTTGAAGCGTATTTTCGTAGGTAAGTGCTTCATAGCCCTCTCGCTTCGAGTATTGGTCGACATATCTCAAATGCTGACGAACCGCAAAATTATCTCTATTGAGTTCGCCAATCTTTGCGACAAGATCATCAATCAGAGCCGAGCGAAAAGCAATCAATTCCTCTGTTTGATATTCAAGACCCTGCAGGCGGAATACCAGTTCTGTCTTCAGATTAAATATTCTCTCCTGGACAGACTGAGTTGAGAACCCTTCTTTACCTTTTTTATTCATTCGGAAGAAGGCGAAATTTCCGCAGAAGTCAAATATATAGAAAACACTCTTGTCCTGACCGTCTATGAGGGCTGGGCACAATCTCGTCCCGCGTCCAATCATCTGCCAAAACTTTGATTTAGAAAGTACCTTTTTGAAAAATACAAGGTTGACAACTTCGGGGACATCTATACCTGTATCCATCATATCAACCGACACAACGATTTGCGGCATTTTTTCGGGCACAGAAAACTCATCAATCAAACTCTGCGCATAATTCGTGTAATTATCTATAACGCGACAGTATCCGTGGTAGCTCGGATATTCTTTGTCGAATATTTCTTTTATTTTCTCCGCGTGTCTGTGGTTTTTTGCGAAAATAATTGATTTGCCAATCTTGCTGCCGTAATCAATCTTGATCCCTTCAGTCATCAGAGTATTAAGCACTTGGCGGATCGTGTCTTCGTTAAATATCCACTCATTAAGTGCGGAACTATTAATCCTTTCGGGCAGCTCGTCATCCTCGTTTGCAAATAATGCTTCGTATTCTTCCTTATCCTCGTCGGAAAGATCATCATATGCGATGCCTTCTTCGATGAACTTGAGTTTTGTTTCGATACTTACGAAGTCAACAAGATATCCGTCCTGAACAGCTTGTGCAAGTTCATAGCCGTATGTAGGAACACCGTTTTCAAGTTCAAAGATTCCGTATGTATTCTTGTCAATTTCATCTCTTGGTGTTGCCGTAAGACCTACCAGGTGCGCATCAAAATAGTTGAAAATGTCCTTGTATTTGTTATAAATACTGCGATGCGCTTCATCGCAAATGATGAGGTCGAAGTGACCGACCGTGAACAATTTACCGCCATTCTCATCCTTGGCGTCATCAATGCAATTCATCATTGTCTGATAGGTTGAGAATACACCTCTTGCTGTGAGCTTATCTTTTTCCTCACACAAGTTGGTCACTGTCAAGTTTGGAAGAAGGTTTACAAAAGCACGTTTTGCCTGCGTGACAAGGCTGTTCCGGTCAGCAAGGAACAGTACATTCTTCACCCAACCGTGGCGGAGAAGGACATCCACAATAGAGATGACGGTTCTTGTTTTACCCGATCCCGTTGCCATGACAAGGAGGGCTTTTCTTCTGTTCTGCTCATCAAACGCTCTGCAGACCGCCTTGATGGCTTCTTTTTGATAGTATCTTCCTGATATCGCATCACTCACCTGAACATGGGCGAGAGAAGTTCTCATCGTGAGTTTATTGAACTCTTTCTCCAAATCCCTCTTGGAGTAGAATCCACTTACACGATGTTCCGGATAATATTTGTCATTCCATATACGAGTATCAAAGCCATTAGTAAGGAATATAATGGGGCGCCTGCCGAATTTCTTTTCGAGTAGGTCTGCATAAAGCTTCGCTTGCTGACGACCCACAGCTACATCTTTACATGCTCTTTTAGCTTCAATAACAGCGAGAGGGCGGTGTGTATCATCGAAAAGAACATAATCAGCGTAGCCAATCTCGGAATGGTTCGGCATTCCGGGCAACGGGTATTCGTTAACCCAATCCTTGCCCTCAACCCAACCTGCATCCTGGAGCATAGTGTCGATATAAATCTTTCTCGTCTTATATTCGGATAGGTCGAGGGGCTTGGGCGAATAAGTCTGTTGCTGCTCCTGGCGCTTTTGGGTCAGTTCTGCCTTGAGGGCCGCATTTTCTCTCATGAGAGTTTCAAGGTCAACATTAACCTCGGGTTCTTCTTTCACAGGCCCTTGAGATTGTGTCAAAAGTGTCTTGTCGTATGTATGTTGACTGTACTTATCAGCATAGCAGTATGCCACAAAGTCAAGGAAGTAGAAAAGATTTTCGAGCGCAAGTTGTGCCTGCTCGGGCGTAATCTGCTTGGTGCTATGAGCAGAGTTATTGCCCAACATGCGAATAAAGTTGATTCGTCGATAGAGATTATCATCAATAATATCTCTGAATTCTTCGGTATTGATCAAACTGACCAACTGATCCTGATATGGCATAGTGAGAGAACCGTCAACGGAATACATCCATTTGACAGCAAACTCCAAAGCCCGTCTAACATTGAACAAGCAAGACGGCAGGTCAATTTGGTATAACTTTTCCGCGGTTATAGCAGTATTTGCAAAACCGCTAAACTTTTTTTCTTCCAATAAGAAGTCAAAATTCGTCATAGTAGCACCTCTGTTGTTTTTTGCTGTATCGTTCGAATGAGTAATCGCAGTAATATCTGCATTTGTACGATGTAAAATTTCGATTTGTCGACCTGTTCGACGAAGGCTGCCATTTCTTCTTGTCGAGTCATTGGGGGAACGGGAATCTCTTGAATTCGCAAATCAGATAGGTTGATTTGTTGAAGTGTTGCGCCTCGGGTATGCTCTTGTATATATCTCTGACTTTTATCCGTGTTAAGATAAGCCTTGAGATATATTGGATTAATCTTGTGGCGATCATATCGGATTACCGCAATGCCACGGGTCACATTCATGCCGGCAAACCTACCATCAGTTAGGGCCGTAATACCTGTTGTTCCTCGCACTGTAATGAGTAATTCGTCGCCGGTCAACTCCGTTTTCTTGAAACTGTCCCCGATATCGCGCCTAATATATTTGATTGAAGCAGCAGATATTTTTCCATCCACCATATCCACAGGACGAAGAATTCCCATATCACCAGTTCCGTCATTTCCCGGCTGCACAATGCCATAAGATAACCCTGCGCCTTCTTTTATTAGGTTAATTAGTGGAGTAACAGGGTAGATTTCAGTTCCGAACATCTCGATAAATCGGGATTTGAAATTAACCGATATATTTTCGGTGGGATAGC
>CAVGND010000024.1:0-27821 GCA_963630555.1 Roseburia intestinalis
CCCTTGCCGCAACATTGCCGCCGCCGTCATACTCGATGACCTCAACCTCATCGGCGCCGTCCGTAACGCTCAATTTCGGCGTAAAGACGATTTGCTGCGGGTCTTTGTTCGCCTGAATGAATATTGTGAACTTAAATTCGCCGCCGTAATTCACCGTGAATTCCTGTTCCCCGTATGTTGTTAGTGCGTGATTTTCTGCACCGGTAGTGCGGGTAATCTGCGAATAATATGACCCGTAGGAGCAGCCGCTCGGGTTGCCCGAATAGGTGTATTTTACCCCCGTATCGAGATTGACTGTGCAGACGCTGAAGTTGAGGGTTTCGGTCGTTCTGCTGTTGATATTGACGACGATTTTACCGTCGCTTTCAACCGTCCCCGTGACAACTCCGTCCGCAAAACTGAACTCGTCGGACAGTATATTAAAAATTTTCGGGAAAATGTTTTTTGAAACGGTAATTTCCGGCTCGTGGGTGACGGGGCTTGCGTCGTTTATTTGCACACTCCGACCGCTGACCGTCTTTTTCACCGCATTTGCGGACAGGTTGCCCTGCTCCGCCCTCACCGTTTCCATGGTTTTTTCGGAACTCCAGAGAATAGTCGGGCTTTCGTCCGGAAATTCATCCCACAAGAACGCACTCCCGGCACCCCCCGAATCGTCCTGTTTCACCAATAAAGCCTGAGCAAACTTTACGGAACTCGGGTCTATGCTGTTTTCGGACGAACGGGCGGCGAACCGCTTATCCGCGTCGGTTTTTGAATAGGTTTCGTCCTTCGCATAGGTTTCGGTTTTTTTGTAAAAGTTGTTCGGGTTGACCGTTTCGGCACTCGCCGCCGCTGCCGCCGCGCTTTCCGCTGCATTTTCCGCGCTTGCCTCGGCTTCGTCGGCTTTCGCTTCCGCTCTGACATAATATCCCGCCGTCCTTTCGACGCTGACTGCCGCCGCCGTTTCGCTTTCCGCCGCCGCTGCGGCACTTGCTGCCGCCGAATCTTTAAGGTTTTTAAGTTCCGTGCGGGTCGCGCCCTGTGCGTCCGTGATTTCATCAAGCAGTTTTTCCGCCGCCGCTACGGTGTTGCCGCACTCCGCCAAAGCGGTTTCAAGCGGTTGAAGCGAGCCTTTTATTATCTCGGGCGGCTCGCCGAGCGGGGACACCGCCACATTCAGCGAAAACAGGGCGCTGCGTATTACCATAACCGGTACGCTGTCAACAAGTTTGTAACCGATTAGTTGGCAGGATATTGACGGCGGCCGCAGAGCCGAGCCGGGCAGCGTGTAGGTTATTTTTCCGTCAGTCGGGGTGAGCCGCTCGGAAACATAGCCGTCTATATTCATTTTATAATATTCGCAATTTTCCGAAAATGTGACGGCAGGCGTGATTTCAAGGCAGGTCGCAAGATGTTCGCCGTAGTACCCGGCGTCGCTGCCGTCAAGGCTTACGGCGCCTGTTCCGTCAACGGTAACTGTTATTTTTTTCATATTTACCTCCGTTTTATTTTGCGTTTCGGGTGTATGGCTGATGCCGGATATCGGGATTTAAAACTTGGGTTTCGGGGTGGATTTGGCGGGCGGCAAGGGGGCAAGTGCGTGCCGTTAGAGGGCGGTGGGACGCAAGAGAGGTTGAGAAACAGCGTCGGTTTGCAAATTCAGAACCGCCGCAGCAATTTTCAAACATCAGAATTTAACCTTAAAATTTACTTATTTTGGTAATATTTTTTTGCCGTCCGCATTTTTAGGATATTCTGCCGACTCCTGCTTTAAAGCCATTTTCACGCGGAAAAAATTATACATTAAAATGTATAATTCGGTATTATGTAAACCGGTAAAACCTGTGAGTTATCCACTTTATCCACACAGTTATCCACATTTTTTTGATTTTCCACCCCAAAAATCCACTTATACAGGCGTTTTTACAAAAAATTTATGTTGATAACCGTGTGGATAATGTGGAAGAAAATTTTATACATAAATTAAAAAAATAATTTATGTAAATGGAATTTTAAGGTATAAAATCGGCGGCTGTTTAGACTGCGGGTTCGGAAGGGGGCGTTTTGATAACAGGCGGCGAGTTGATGTTGCGGATATTTTTCTCTCCCTCCGTCACGGCTTTGCCTCGGTCAGGTGGTTAACCGTTAGTCTTAGTTATCTCTCCCTCCGTCTTTGCCTGCGGCAAAGACACCTCTCGGCTGCCGCCTCGGTCGGTGGTTACTGTTAGTCTTAGTTATCTCTCCCTCCGAGTTTTGACCTACGGTCAAAACCCACCTCCCTCGTCAGAGGGAGGCAAGAGTTTGAGAACCGCCGTCAACGCTCAAACTCCCGCCTATCACATCTACAGTCTAATGTCTACAGTCTAAAGTCTAGTACACCACATCTAATGTCTAACGTCTACAGTCTAACGTCTAGAACGGCAAGAGTAAGTGCATACCGTCAGCGGTTAAAGCGCCGCACATCGCAACCTGAAATTCAACACCTGACCCATAATTTATAATTCATAATTCTTAATTCATAATTCTTAATTCTTAATTCGCTACGCCGCTCTTACTCCAACTTTGCGCGCATAAAGCGAACGGTTGTGCTGCAAGGCAGGCAGACCGCCGCAAGCGCCGTTGAAAATTCAAGTTCATCGCAGGTTATCTCGGTTGCGAAACCGCTGTTTTTGCGGATTATGTTACAAACCTTCTCGAAAAGTGCCGCCAGCGTTTCGCCCTTTTCCTTTTTCGGGGCATAAATTCGGATGCTGATGTCCAGCGTAATCCAGTCGTTACCCAAATTAAGGTACTGCACGTCGTCCTCGGTTTTGGGCTTGATTGAGAAGTGTTTCGGCCCCACGATTATTGCCGGGCGGCGCAACGGCATATCGTGCCGCACGCCATAAAAAGCCGTTTTTACATCCACGCCCGACAGTTCGCTGCTTTTTTCAAGCATATTTTTAATTATCAAAATATCGTTATACAAACTCGGCACCTCCGTTTAAATATCGCGGCACAAGCACCGCACGCATATAAATCGGCTCCTCGCCTATGAACATACGGTCGGCACGCTTTATCATATACGCGCGGCCGCCGTCGCTTATAACGGCGGAGTCGATGTCAAGACTTATATCCGGGTCGGCGGGGCCGATATAAAGCAGGCAGGTGTTGTCGTGCAGTCCCAAATCGTAGTTTTCGTAGTCAAGGTACATCTTATTCTGGTAGCGCAGGGGCTGCAAAAACGCATTGACGGCGTGGCTCTGCGTCCCGATTTTTATTGTCAGCGGCTTGCCGTACCGCTCAAGCACCGATTCAAAAATCCGCTTTTTGGTCAAAATAATACCCCCCGACCGAGCAGGCGACCCCCTCGCCCCGTTTAAACAGGTGGCGAATGCCGGAAAGAGCGTCGTCCAGCAGTTGTTTTGCCGCTTCAAGCGATGTGCCGCTCGGTTTGACCGAAATGTCGCCGGCTTTAAATTCCGGCTGCGGGTCAAGTTCGTTTTTAATCCTGAACCGATACGCCGCAAGGCACCCTGCGGCATAGCACAGCGCGGCGTGATTTTTTGCGATGTCCGCCCCGTCGCTCAGCCTGCCGCAGACCGAGTCTGCCGCACTTTTACAAAGCAGGGCAGCCTCACCGGCGGCTGCGCCGCCGGTGAGCGCCCCGAAAACCTGCGCCACTTCGTTGGCGTTAAGACAGGTGTTCATAAGGCGTTACCTCCGGTTATTTTATTTTAAGAACCGCGCTGGCGTCGGCAAATATTTTGGCAAAGCCGGTTGTGGTCGTGATAGCCGCGCGTTCAAGCTGGCGGTCGATAAGTTTGTCGTAATCGACCGAAATATTCCCCGCTATTACCATTTCGAGCGCACCCGACGAATCAAGACCGATAATCTTGTCGTCCGGGCAGGCGGAGGACTTGATAATGCGTGCCCCGAGCGGATTGCCCGGCTTGCCCGTACCCGCGAAATTTACGCCGGTAAGCGGATTTTTGAACTCCTCAAGCTGCATAACCTTAAGCATTGTGGCGGGGGACATTATAAGCACGTTCATCTCGTGCGGGTCGAGTTTGTTGATAAGGTTCAAAAGGTCGGCGTAGGCAACCGTGCCCGAAGCGGCGGTTTCGATAACAGGCGCTGCGTTGTCGTTGCCGTCGCCGTTTATAAGCACGTCGACAGCGTCCTTAAACTGGCAGCGGGCGATGTATGCGCCGATCTGTTTAAGCGTGACCGTGAAAAGGTCAATACGCTGAAATTTAAGCGCCTCGTAAGAGGCTACCAGCATTCGTCCGCGCTTTTTAAGCCCGACAAGATTTTCCTGTGTTTTAATAACCGTCTGCGGTATGTAGGCACCCTCGCCCACCTCGGCAAGTTCCTTGTCGTCGCTGCCCGGAACGGAGGCGATTGTGCGGTAATCCAGGCTGTTTATAAGGGTTGTGGAGGCTACTATATGCGGCAAAAAGTCGGACTCCTCAATGCCTTGCCTTACCGCTCTTGACACGTATTCGGGGAATAATGCAGCCGACGCCGAGGTCGAAAAAAACTTGTTTATACTGTCCGAGCCCGCGCCGTTCACCTTTATATTAAAGCGTTTAAGCTGCCTGCCGAATGCGTCAAGCCCGTCAAACTCGGTGCCCTCATACCCGACGCTCGGGTCTTTTTCTTCCAGTATTTCCGAAAAACTCTTTTTCGGGTTGGAATACATACTTTTTTCAAGCGTTACATTTTCAAATGACATAATTTCAATCTCCTTTTACTGTAAAGCGTGGTCGGCTGCGGTTTAAAAAATAAATCCGCAGACGCCGTTTGTCGTGTCGAGTTCAAGTATTTTTACATCAACGCCCTTTGCGCTTTTAACGCCGCCGTTTGCGTCGGCGGCAAGGGTGGTAACGCCGAGCGTCGGAGCGGTCGTGCCCGAATACGGCATCTTCGCATAGCCCGACACCTGAACAACGGCAATATCGCCGCGAACCGAGGTTACAATGCCGCAGAATGCGTCGCCGTCGGCGCATTTCGCAACGGTGCCGTTTGCCGATACCTTGACCGCCATGCCCGCGGCAAGGCTGCCCGAAGCCTTGAATGTAAGGTGCTTTTCGTTAAATCCTTTGTAACTTATCATAGTCTTTAATTCCTTCCTTTTTTAAAATGAGAATGCGCTGTTTGGGTTTTTGCCGCCTGCCGATTTGCGGCGCCCCGACGCTTTAAGCTGCGGCTTTGCGCCCTCGTTTCGGCGTGACGCCGCCGCAAACAGTTTAAAAAGTTCCGCGCCGTCCATTCGGTCGATAACCGCGGACAAAAGCGCCGCCGATTCCTCGTCCTGCGAGGTTAAAAATTTGCTGAGCAGTTGTTTTTTTCGCTCGGCTAAAAATTGCTTTGCGGCGTCCGCCGCAGCCGCCGCGTTTTCAAGGTGTTTTGCAACCTGCCTGCACTGCTCCGCCGTCAGCGTTATATCGCCGTCGGCATTTTTTAAGGATTTGATGAGCTCATCGGTTTTCATAATTCCCTCCGTTTTTTCTTTAAAAGATTTTGTAACCCCGGCTTTCGGCTGCGCCGGTACGGCGACAAACGACCATTCGTAAGCGTCGGTCGGGTCACAGAGTTCAAAAAAGCAGCGTTTTTCGGCGCCGCCTTCGTTGTAAATCCGCCCTTTAATGTGTCCGCACCCTTTGCCCGAGCCGCAAATCGAGCAGACCTGCCGCCTGCAGCTGCACCCAACGCTGACCTCTTTTTTTATGCCGGAATCTATCTCCAGCATAAGTTTTTCGTTGGATTTTGAGCGGGGCATATAGGCGCGTGCCTTCAGCCGTGTGTAGGGCTGCCCGTCCGCCGTTAAAGCGCCGTCAACCGTTTCCGTTTCGGCGGCAAAAATGCGGGCGCACTGGTCGGCGGAGCGCTGCGAATGGTCGGATATACCCGTCTTGCCAACAAAAAGCCGCGCAAGCGTTTTAAGCGACCCGACCGTGAATCTCTCGTTGTCACGGTCGATGTCGTTGTCGCATAATACAACCGTGAAACAGTAAAGTTCCTCGGCGGTCATCTTCCGCCGTGTAAAGCGGTTGATGAGTTCAAGTTCCTTTTCGTTCGGGGTTTCCCCCGCGCAAAGTATCCCTTTTTCCGTAAAATCACACCCTTTTTTAATTCATAATTCGTAGTTCATAATTCATAGTTCCCAACTCCTGACTTCTAATTCATAACCGCCTCGTCCGGGTGCGTTCCTTCAAGTGCGTCGGCTTGGGCGTTATACAGCCTGGCTCGGGCAAGTTCAACCTCATCTTGCAGCGAAATATCGTTCCAATCCACGCGGAAATCGCAAAAATACCCCTCCCGCAGCAGAAATTCGCGGCAAATTCGGGTTACGGTCGGCGTCAGCACCGTGCGGTAATGCTCCAGTTCGCTTGTCAGAATATCCGCCTGCTGGGACGACATTCGCTCGGTAGTCGACCACGAAAGCCCGAGCACAAACGGCGGCAGACCGGTCTTTGCGACTATCTGTTCAAGCAATTGCTGAACCGGAATTTCGGAATCGAGCGTCGGGCTTTCGGCACCTATGACCTTGACCCCGATATCGCCGACCGCCACAAAATCCCTTACCGAACTTTTGTCGTTCATCGTGCGTGACCATTCCTCGGCAATCCTCTCGGCGCAGTCTTCGGGCAGGTTATCGCCGTCCTTCGGGCGGTATGTGACCGCATACCGCAGGTTGCCCGCACGCTCCCAATTGACCCCGACGCAGTTGAATATTTTAAGCAGAATTTCGCTCACAAACGGCAATCCGTCCAAAAGCGAGCGCCCGAGCGGGTGCTGCGGCGTGGGGTCAAGCGCCGTTACGAGTATGCGTTCGGGGTGCGGCAGCGGAACGCCCGGCTCGACCGTTATTTGCGGCAGAAACGGGTCGTCCCCTACCGAAATGTTGACGTTTCTCAGGTCGGCATTGTACAGTCCGCGCATCTGTCCGTCACGCCCTATCACCATTTCGGCAACCGCCGTGCCGTAGGTCAAAAGGTCGTCAAGATAGGCGGAAACAAAGCTGTCAATCCCCTTTGAGGCGGGCCCTGTCGGTATGTCGGACAAAAAGCCGTTCAGCGCACGCAGCGCCTTCGGGTCGTCGCACTCTATCCGCACGTTGCCCACAAGGCGTATGATTTTAAGAATCGCCGCGTCAATTATCGGGATGGACTTTCGCATAGCCTCGAACAGCCGCAGGTCGGTGCGCCCGAATGCGGCGGCGGACGAAAATTCACGCCCGCTTCCCGCCGTCATCGGCGCCGCCTTTCTTCCCTTTTTTTCTTTAAACAGTTTCAAATTATCAAACCACCTTTTTCACAATTCATAATTCACAATTCACTGTTCACTAACTACTAACCACTATCCGCTATTCAAACTCCTGACTCCTTCAAGCGCCGAATCTTTCCGCTGCGGCGGCGACGGGGTGTGCGGGGCAGGCGTTCGCCACCGTCGCGACAAAATAACGGATGTCGTCCATGGCGTGGTCGTTCTCCTTTTTAACGCTGTCCTTCGCTCCGTCGCCGACCCACCTGTAAAGCGAAAATTCGCGGATTGAATCACGGCAGCAGGGCGAAATTTTTATCCTGCCGCTTTTGAGCGCGTCGGCAACCTGCCGTATTCCGTCAAGAACGTCGTTTTTCGCTTTGCGGACGCTGTATTTTCCGTGCCGCCTGATACAGGCTGTAAACGACGCCGCCGACGGGTCGCATACCACGGCGGATATCGGCAATCCGCCCGCCAATTCCTCAAGCGCCGCATAGTACTCCTCGTCGGTCAGCTGCTGCCCCTCTTTTTTTGAGTCATAGTAGTATTCGTCAATGCGGTACCATACGCCGCCGCACCGCCCCCACAGCCCGAATGACGAGGGATTCACGGTGCCGTAATCGCAGGAGATGAAGTATCGGTCGCACTCGCCGTTCGGCGCGGAAACGCACCCTTCCCCGAACATCGGGTAGACAAGCCCCTCCGCCGCCACCCATTTGCCCAAAATGAACCGCTCGTAAAACACGCCCGAATAAAGCCCCTCGTACCGCTTAAGCATTTTAGGCGAAAGGGACGGATTTTCCGACATTTTAAAGTGCAAATAAAGCGCGTTTTTCTGCCGTGCTTTAAGTATCCATTCGTTGTAAAACCAGTGGGACGGGTTATCGGGGTTGCAGTTGAACCAGAATTTTGAACCGGGTAGGGAGCACCTTGCCAGCGCCTGCTCAACAAATGAGCGGGGCATAAGCGCAACCTCGTCAAGCAGCACCCCGCCGAGCGTCGTGCCCTGAATAAGCGAAGCCGAAGCCTCATCCTTGCCCCCGAAAAGCAGATATGTGTTCGTAACACCGCCGTAACTCACGGTCAAAGTCGCCCGTGACAAGGAATAATCGCATTTAAAGCCCAGTTCTTTAAGCATCGGCAGCATGGGCAGAATTATGTTCCGCCTGACCGATGATACCGTCCTGCCGCATATGGCAAAGGTTGTGCCCGAAAATGAGGAAAGCGACCACAGCATAAAGGACAAAAAGGTGCATAAAGTCTTGCCGCTGCGGACGGCGCCGTCGCATATAATCGCGTCGAGGTCACGGTACGGGCTTTTCGGCGTCCACCAGCACATAACCTTCATTTGCTTGCGTGAAAAAGGCTTAAATTCCATTGTCGCCGCCCCCGATATTCTCGCCGTCCGCGCGGTTTGTTTCACGGGCTCCGCCCATAATCGCGGCAATCAGTCCGCTGCCGTCGCCGCTCTGCTCCGCGCCCAGTTCGGCAAGCGCCGTCATCGCTTTAAGGCGGTCGAAAAACTTGATTTCAACCTTGCCGCCGCCGGCAAATTTTATCTCCGAAATATTGATAAGGTCGAGTTTTTCGGGCTCTGAGAATGCGTCGCCGTCGCCCGAAATAAGGCGTACCGCGTCGGCAACCGAGCCGAAAGCCAGGCGGTAAAGCCCCGCCGCCGCCAGAGCGGACGGGTCGTATTTTTTTCGGATTTCTTCCGTGCGGCGTTTTATTTCTTCTTTTTGCAGAAGTTTAATTCCGCTTATCGCCGCCGGGAAAAATCCCGCCGCCGCTGCCGCTTCGCGGGGCGACCGCCCCGCAGCGTAAAGGCGGCAGAACTCCGCCTCTTTTTTGGTTAATTTCTTTTCTTTTGCTGCTGATTTACGCATTTTTCACACTCCGTTTTTTTATTTTTTGGTTGGGGTTGAGTGGGTTGGGAGTTGGGAGTTGGGGGGTTGGTTATCCACTGCCCACTGCCCACTATTAAAACTCCCAAATAAAACCCCTCTATATAATGGCGAAAAACAATGCAATGTTGCGGCAACAAATGCAACAACACTGCAATTACTTGAAAAATATTTTTTTCTGTTTTTCGGCAGGGTGATTTTTTCGTTTTAAAATGCCTCTTTTCAAATTTTCCGCCGCGCCGTTTTTGCCCCTGCTTACCCCTTAAAAAAGGCACATATATATAATGTATAGGAAAATATACCGTTTTTCGTTATTTTGTTGCATATTTCGGTTGCAAAAATGCCGCCTCGGTGTTATAATATTTATTGTATGATACTAAAGAATGGGGAAAAGTCTTTTTTATCGGGCGGCGGTGTTTGCCCGTTGCCTAGGCAGGCGAAAATAATCCGCGCTCAAAAAACGGATTCGGATTTATTTTCGCTTGCCTAACTTAAAAATTAAAAAATAAGGATGAAAAAAATGGGATTTAATTCACTTCAGGATATGTGGTGTTCTGTTTGCGAAGAATGTAAAACGATAATTTCGGATGTCAGTTATAACACATGGATAAAGGATTTGGTACCGGTTAAAATGAATACCGATACCCTGACTTTAAGCATTTACACGCCTTTTAAAAAAGAGGTTATTGAGGCTAATTTTATGCCGGTTCTTGAAAAATGCGTTAAATCGGTGACCGGGCTTAATCTTAAAATCGAGATTTTTGTATCGGTGGATGAACCGGTTGAAATGCCGGTTGACGCGGCGCAGTACAACGAACCGCTTGAATTTTCTTCACTTTATACTTTTGATAACTACGTTGTCGGAAATTCCAACAGATTTGCCCACGCTATAAGTCTGTCGGTTGCCGAAAATCCCGGCGGAACATACAATCCGCTTTTTATTTACGGAAATTCCGGCGTCGGCAAGACCCACCTGCTGCTTGCCATTAAAAATCATATCAACCGCAAATATCCCCAGAAAAAGGTTGAATTTATCTGCTGTGAGGAGTTTACAAACGCGTTTATTGAGTCGCTCCACAACGGCACAATCAGCCTTTTTCACCAAAAATTCCGCACGGTTGACGTGCTGCTTATCGACGATATTCAGTTTATCGCCGGCAAAACCTCAACCCAAGAGGAAATATTTAACACTTTCAACGTGCTCTATAACGAAAATAAGCAGATTGTTTTCACTTCCGACCGTCCGCCGAAAGAAATCGCCACACTTAACGACAGGATAAGGAACCGCTTTGAATCGGGCGTTATGGCGGATGTTGAGCCGCCGGATTTTGAAACCCGCGTCGGTATAATCCATAAAAAAGCGCGCGAAATCAATGTCGAACTGCCCGAAAATATTACCTATTACATTGCCGAACAGATTAAAATGAATTCACGCCAGCTGGAAGGTATCGTTAAAAAGGCTAAATTTTATGTTGATATGCAAAAGGGCAAACCGGTAAACGAAACGGTTATTAAAAACTTTATTAAAGACCTTATAAATGAAGAGCGGGAAGACCCGCTGACCATTGACGAGGTAATTTCCGAGGTTTCACGCACCTTCGGCGTTTCGAAAGAAGACATTTTCTCAAAACGCAAAACGCAGGAAGTCGTTTACGCAAGGCAGGTTTCAATGTACATAATCCGCGAAATTTCACAGATGAAGTATAAAGAAATCGGCCGCCTTTTCGGCAAAGACCATTCGACCGTCCTTTATACGATAGATAAGGTCAAGAAAAAATTGGAACAGAACGAGCAACAGCGCAATTTGGTTGAGGATATTATTAAAAATTTGCAAAGGTAGATGCTATTCACTAGACGTTAGATGAGTGTAACGGCAGTTTGACTGCTAACGGCGGTTCTCTATCCCTTGCCTCCACCTGACGGGGGTCTGTACATACCGTAAGCGTACAAGTTGACATCTACTACATCTAACATCTAAAATCTAACGTCTAACATCTAAAGTCTAAAATTCCACATTTTGTTGAAATGTTTAAAAAGTTATCAACACGACTGTTGACAAACAATGCAACTTAATTTATCCACAATTTCATCAACTTTTTATCCACACATCATAGCACCCGAGGAAGCCTGCCGCCAAGCACTTTGCGGGGGTTATACCACTTTTGCACACACCCTATTACGGATACTGTTTATATACATACATACACATAAGAAAAATTTCATTTTTCTTTTATTTTCCGCCGCCGGCAGGCGGGCGGTGTGGAAAACTTTTTTGCCGAAAAATTTTCTTTTAAAGGAGTATTTTTTATGAGAATTATAGTTGAGCGTCAGCCGTTTTGCGACGCGGTAACAAACCTCTCGCATGCGGTCGCTACAAAGTCGACCAATCCGGTGCTTGAAGGAATTTATCTTAAAACCGAGGGCGACAAACTTAAACTGACGGCGTACAACTACGAACTCGGAATGATAAAATACATAGATATTTTACGCACCGAGGTGGACGGTGAGGCGGTCATAAATGCAAGATTGCTCGGCGAAATGCTTAAAAGGGTACGAAGCGAAACCGTCAGAATAAATGTTGACGAAAAAGGTCTTACGACATTTGAAAGCAACTCTACGGTTTACGAAATTATGGGTATGGCGGCGACCGATTTTCCCGAAATGCCCAAAATCGACCACGAGGTTAAAATTTCAATCCCTGCCGAGCAGTTGTCCGACATGGTCAGGCAGACTATCTTTTCGGTAGGCGGGCCCGACTGCATAAAACAGATACTGACCGGCGAATATTTTGAAATTGAGGATAACGAACTTCACCTTGTCGCAATTGACGGGTACCGTATGTCGGTGCGCCGCGAAAAATTGAGCGGTAATGAAAATATCGAGTTTGTCGCGGCGGCAAAAGCAATTGCCGAGGCTATTAAACTTATCGGCGAGGACGATAAAATCATAGATATGCAGGTAGGCAGGCGGTTCTTCTCATTAACCGTAAACGGTTATGAAATAATTTCCCGACTTATGGAAGGCAACTATGTTGACTACCGCAATTTGGTCGCGCGTGAGGGTGATTTTGCGGCGACGATAAAACTTAAAACCAAGGACGTTACCGATATTATCGACCGTATTTCCCTTATGCTTAATAATCAGATAGTGACACCGGTAATTATGCGCTGCACGGAAGATACCGTGATGTTTTCCTGCAAGACCGCAATAGGTAAAGCGGCGGACGAGTGCCACGCCGAAATTGAGGGAACTTTTTCGGAAATCGGCTTTAATTCAAGATATTTTTACGATGCGGTCAAGGCAACCGAAACCGAAGAGATAATTATTAAAATAAAAAATGCGCTCTCCCCCATTCTTATCGAACCCGTAAGCGGCGAAAGTTTTACATATATGGTAATGCCGATTCACCTTAAAGGCGACAATAAAGAGGACAGTAAAAATGACGAGAGAGATTAGGATTAAAGAGGATTTTATAAAACTTGATTCTCTGCTTAAATTTGCCGGAATTGCCGAAACGGGCGGTCACGCAAAAATACTTGTTTTGGACGGTGAGGTTGCCGTAAACGGCGAAATATGCACGGCGAGAGGGAAAAAAATCCGCGTCGGCGATACCGTCGCCGCAATCGGGGAAGAAATAAAAATTGTTAAGTAAAGTTGGCGGAAAATGAAGATTGAAAAGGTAACCTACCGCAATTTCAGGAACTTGGAAAACGGCGTGACCCTTTTCCCGACTGAGGGACTTAACATAATTTACGGAAACAATGCGCAGGGTAAAACCAACCTGCTTGAAGGGATTTGGCTCTTCTCCGGACTCAGAAGTTTCAGGGGTACCCGATTTGAAGAAATGGCGAAAAAGGGCGAAAATAATTTTTCCGTGACCCTTGAATTTATAGAATGCGGGCGGAAAAATACAGCCAAAGTAAACTATGCGGACGGGAAAAAAGCGGTCATTCTCAACGGCGTTAAAAAGCCGTCGGTAAGCGCATTTTTAAGCGAAGTTACCGCCGTCGCTTTCACTCCGGACGACCTTAAGATAATATCCGGCTCGCCCGAAAACCGCCGCAATTATATAGATTCGGTCATCTGCCGCCTGTACCCGAAATATGTCGAAATAATAAGAAAAAACGAGAAACTTGTAAGGCAGCGCAACAATCTTATTAAGTTTGATTTTCACCGTGATTTTTACGAAAATATGCTTGACGCATATGAAGAGGAGATGGCGAAATTCGCGCTGTTTTCAATGCGCCTTCGCCGCCGATACCTTGAACTTCTGTGCAAAAAAATCAACAATATTTTCGGGAATATCACCCTCGGGAAAGAGAAAATCACGCTCGATTACATTACAAATGTCCGTGACGGCGAGGAACTTATAAAAGCCGACCTAAAAGCCGCAAGGGCGGAGGATGAGCGGAAATTTTCAACCTCTGTCGGCGTGCATAAGGACGAAGCCGATATAAAAATCAACGGAATGTCGGTCAGGAAATACGGCTCGCAGGGGCAGGTTCGCTCGGCTGCGCTCGCCCTGAAACTTGCCGAAGCCGAGATTTTAAAGGAAGCAAACGGCAAAGAACCCGTGATTTTGCTTGACGATGTGATGAACGAACTTGACGCCGCAAGACAGGAATATCTGTTTGAATTTTTAAAGGGGCGGCAGGTGTTTATAACAACCTGTAATCCGCAAAAATTGCAGCCCGACCAACCCAAAACCGAGTTTTATGTGCAGGACGGACGGGTTGAATACATAAATAAAAATCAGAACGGGAGGCAAGAGTTTGTTCTTACCGCAAACTTACGGTAATCTTAATACTTTATATATTAGAGTTTTGAAGTTATAAAGGAAAATTTATATGATGCTGTTTTTAGGTGAAAAAACGGTTGTGGACGAAAAGGAAATAATAGGAATATTTGACCTTGAGAACACATCCGTTCAAAAAAACACAAGACTGTTTCTTGAAAAGGCGCAAAAATCAGGCAGGGTAGAGGTCGTCTGCACCGATATACCGAAATCATTTGTGATAACGGGCAAAAAAAACGACTGGAAAATGTGGCTGACGCAGGTAGCCTCAACCACCCTTGAAAAACGCCACCGCGAAGGGTTTTCGGAGATGAAAAACAATTAAATTTACATAGACAAAGCAATCAGGGTACAACGGTTCCTAAAACGGAGTATTTTCCCGTTCTGTTTGCCTCATCACTTGAAATACGTTAGTATTCCTGCGTTCTTCGGCTTCCAAACCGGAAAAATCTTCTCGTTTTAGGTCGAAGATTTTCGGCAAGCGGCGTGCTTTAGCGGCGCGGCGACCCGACCGAGGAATACTGTCGTATTGTGAGCGGAGGGCAACAAAGCCGCTAAAGTATTCCGATTAGCCGAAAAAACCATTGTACCCTGATTGCTTTGTCTAAACAAAAAAAGGAAAAGGTGAAAAGAATGAACGATATCAACGCACCGGTTGAGCAAAAATATGACGAGTCTTCAATTCAGGTGCTGGAGGGTCTTGAAGCGGTAAGAAAACGCCCCGGAATGTACATAGGTTCCACGGGCGAGCGCGGATTGCACCATCTGGTTTATGAAATTGTGGACAACTCAATTGACGAAGCGCTTGCAGGCTATTGCGATAAAATCACGGTTGACCTGCTGGATGACGGCGTCATTAAAGTAACCGACAACGGGCGCGGTATCCCCGTCGGCATAAATCCGCAAAAGGGCATACCCACCGTGACCGTCGTGTTCACGATTCTGCACGCAGGCGGCAAATTCGGCGGCAGCGGTTACAAGGTTTCGGGCGGACTTCACGGCGTGGGCGCCTCGGTCGTAAATGCGCTTTCGTCCTTCCTTGAAGTAACGGTAAAGGACGGCAAAAATATCTACCGCCAGCGCTACGAAAAGGGCGATATCGTAAGCGATTTGGAGATTATCGGCGACACGACCGAAACGGGAACGCAGGTCATTTTCAAGCCCGACCCCGATATTTTCACCGATACGACAAGGTACGATTACGATACCCTGCTGCAGCGACTTCGTGAGCAGGCGTTCCTTAACGCCGGAATCCGTGTTGTAATGACCGACCGCCGCAGCGACGCCGATATTGAGGGCAGAACCGACGATCTGCATTTTGAGGGCGGTATCCGCTCTTATGTCGAATATCTGCTTGACGAAAAGGTTAAAAAAGACCGCATTATCGACGATGTTATTTATATTTCCGCAAACGGCGAGGACTCCGCCGCCGAGGTGGCTATGATTTGGTCAACCGGTTACGACAACCGCGTGATGTCCTTCGCCAACACCATTCACACGGTGGACGGCGGCACCCACGAGCAGGGTTTCAGAACTTCGCTGACCCGTGCCGTAAATAAATACGCGCTTGACCATAAAATGCTTAAAGACTCGGACAAACGCCTGAAAGCCGAGGATATAAGCGAGGGTCTTATCGCCGTCGTCAGCGTTAAACTGACCGACGCGCAGTTTGAAAGTCAGACCAAGGCGAAACTCGGAAATACCGCAATCGGCACGATGGTAAGCCGTATGATTACCGAAAAACTTGCCGAATATTTTGAGGATAACCCCGCCCCGGCAAAGACGATTGTCGAAAAATCAATCGCCTCTTCAAACGCCCGTGAAGCGGCGCAAAAGGCAAGGGATCTGCAAAGGGATAAATCTTCCATAAGCGGCAAGTCCAAAATGCCCGAAAAACTGTCCGACTGCATTTCAAAGGACGCAACCAAGACCGAGATTTTTATTGTCGAGGGTGATTCGGCGGGCGGCTCGGCGGTTGAGGGGCGCAACAGCACCTACCAGGCGATTTTGCCGCTTTGGGGTAAAATGCTCAACGTCGAAAAAGCAAGGGTCGATAAGGTCTACGGCAACGATAAACTGACCCCCGTTGTCGTTGCGCTCGGCACCGGAATTGCAGAGCATTTCGATATTTCAAAACTCCGCTACGATAAAATCGTAATTATGGCGGATGCCGACGTTGACGGTTCGCATATCCGCACCCTTTTGCTTACCTTTTTCTTCCGTTATATGCCCGAACTTATAGAGCAGGGGCATATCTATTTGGCGCAGCCGCCCCTTTTCAGAATAACCAAGGGCAAGCAGCATTTTGACGTCTTTACCGACGAGGAAAAGGACGCAAAAATGGCGGAATTTGACGGAAAAGCCGACGTTCAGCGCTATAAAGGTCTTGGTGAAATGGACCCCGACCAGTTGTGGGAAACCACCCTTGACCCCGAGCACCGCACGCTGTTAAAGGTTAAAATAGAGGACGCCGAAAGGGCGGACGCAACCTTTACCATGCTTATGGGCGACGAGGTTGAACCGAGAAGACAGTTCATTGAAGAAAACGCGGTCTTTGCGACCGATTTGGATATTTAAGGAAAGGGGGAAACGAAAATGAGCAAACACGAAAATATTATCTGGCCGGAGGACGAACGCACCAATATCCAGCCTATCGAAATAGTTGACGAAGTAAGGACAAGTATGCTGCAATACGGTATGTCGGTGCTTGTCGGGCGTGCGCTGCCCGATGTGCGTGACGGCCTTAAACCGGTTCACCGCCGCATTCTTTACACCATGTACGAAAACGGATTGACCCCCGATAAAGCCTACCGTAAGTGCGCCGATACCGTCGGTGCGGTGCTCGGTAGATATCATCCGCACGGCGACGCCAGCGTTTATGACGCAATGGTTCGTATGGCGCAGGATTTTTCGCTGCGCTATCCGCTGATTGACGGGCACGGCAACTTCGGTAACATTGACGGCTACCCTGCCGCTGCCTACCGTTATACCGAGTCTAAAATGAATAAACTGTCGATTCATATGCTCGACGATATCGACAAGGAAACCGTCGATTTTATGCGAAATTATGACGACCGTTTGAACGAGCCGACCGTCCTGCCCGTCCGTTTTCCGCAGCTGCTGGTAAACGGTTCTTCGGGTATCGCTTTCGGTATGGCAACCGAAATTCCGCCCCATAACCTCGGCGAAACCATTGACGCAATGTGCTGCCTTATAGACAACCCCGACGCCGAACTTGAAGACCTCTGCCGCCATATAAAAGGCCCCGATTTCCCGACCGGCGGCATAATTATGGGTATGTCGGGCATCCGCGCCGCCTACGCTACGGGCAGGGGCAAGATAACTTTAAGGGGAAAAGCCGAAATTGAGGAGTACAAGACCGGCAGATTCCGGATAGTTATAACCGAAATTCCCTACAAAGTCCGCAAAAAAGACCTTGTTAAAAATATTTACGACCTCGCCGCCGATAAGCGGATTGAGGGTATTGACGACGTTGTCGACTATTCGTCAAAGCGTGACGGCGGTATCAGGATAATCGTTGATATCAAGCGTGACGCCAATCCGCAGGTCGTGCTTAATAAACTTTATAAGCACACCGCGCTGCAAACCACCTTCGGCGCCATTATGCTGGCGCTCGTGAACGGAAAACCGCAGATTCTTACCCTTAAAGAAATGCTGCAAAATTCAATCGACTTCCAGTGCGACATCATCAAACGCCGCATCCGTTACGATATGCGTAAAGCGGAGGAAAGGGCGCATATCCTGCGCGGCTTGACTATCGCCCTTGATAATATCGACGAGGTCATTAACATCATCCGCACAAGCAAAACCATTCCCGAAAGTAAGGAAAGACTGGGCGAGCGTTTCGGACTTGACGATATCCAGACTACCGCAATCGTCCAAATGCAGCTCGGTAAACTTGCAGGCCTGGAAAAACAGAAAATCGAGGATGAACTACAGGAAAAACTGGACTTTATTAAAGAATGTCAGGAAATTCTTGCTTCACACGAGCGTGTGCTCGATATAGTCAAGACCGATGCGCTCAACCTGCGTGACCGCTTTGCGGACGATCGCCGCACCGAAATCTGCACCGTGTCGGGCGAAGTGGATATCGAAGACCTTATCCCGAAAGAGGAATGCGTGCTCACCAAAACCGTGGGCGGCTATATCAAGCGTATCGCAGCCGACGAGTACGACTCGCAGCACCGCGGCGGCAGGGGACTCAGAGGACTTACTATGCGTGACGACGATTATGTTGAAAATATCTTCACCTGCTCGTCGCACGATTATGTGCTCCTGTTCTCCAATCTCGGCAGACTTTACCGCATAAAAGCGTATGAAATACCCGAGGGCAGCCGAACCGCGCGCGGCGTCAACCTTGTCAATGTCGTGCCCCTTATGCCGGACGAGAAGATTATAAACGTCCTGCCGGTCGGCGAAGACCTGACGGATGAGAGCTTCGTTTGTATGATAACACGGCTCGGAACCATTAAAAGAACGGCACTTTCCGCCTTTAAACATGTCCGCAAAACGGGCATAATCGCCATAAATATCCACGAAAATGACGAGTTGACCTTCGTCCGCAAAACTTCGGGAAGCGACAGCCTGATTGTCGGTACCAAAAACGGTATGGCTATCCATTTTGCCGAAACCGAAGTCCGTGAAATGGGCAGAACCGCCGCCGGCGTGCGTGCTATCCGCTTAAAAGAGGGCGACGAGGTCATAGGTATGACCACCTGTAAAGAGGACGGCAAGATTATAACCGTGACCGATTCCGGTATCGGCAGAATAAGCCCCGTCAGCCAGTATAGACTGCAATCGCGCGGCGGTAAGGGTATTATCAACTACCGCACCGAGAAGTACGGCTGCAAGGTTGCCGCATTGCTTGAAATTGAGGACGATGACGACCTTATTATGATTTCGTCCGACGGTATTATTATAAGAATTTACACCGCCGAAATTAACCTCACTTCACGCCCCGGCAGAGGCGTTAAGATTATGCGTATTGACGACGGCGTTAAACTCCTCTCGGTAGCGCGCGCGACCCACGATAATTCGGAAATTACCGAACATATCGAGGACGGCGGCTCGGACGACCCGTCCGACGCCGAAACCGCCGACGAACAAACCGAGGAAACCACGGAACAAACCGAGGAACCTGCCGAACCCGAAACCACTGAGGAATAAATCACCGAAACTCCCGGGAATAAAACGGGAATAGGTTGAAGAATAGGCTAACCTATCGGAATATACAAATTCATCCGCACCGAATTTTTCGGTGCGGATGAATTATTTTAGAGCAACTATGCCTCGCTGTCTGATTTATTCTTTTTTCGCACGGCAAAAAGCAAAAGAAGCACCGCCGCGCTTGCGCCCATAAGCAGAAGATAAAGCCCGATATTTGCGTTATCTCCCGTGTGCGGCGCCTTCGGGTCGTTCGGACTTATCGGAAGTTCCTCAACTCGGAATTGCCAATCCAAATATCCGATTGCATCCTGAAAACGGTTTTCAAGCGTAATCGGAACATTCAAAGTAACATCCAAATCAATTTTCCCTCCGGAATAAACGGTACCGAGATATACCCAATCGCTAAGTTGTGCCGGCTCTGACGGCGGCGCCGAAAACAGGTTGGATTTTCCGTCCTGTTTTACGGTAAGATACAGGTTTGAAAGGAATTCTTCAGACCCCTTTTCGGCACCGAGGGAGCGCATGTACAACTTGATTTTCACATTGTTTTCAATTTTATTGTCAACGGTAACCTTTTGTGTAACGGCGTCGCCCGGCATAACATTCTTGAAATCCGTGAACAAATCTGTAGGGGAATACCGACTTCCGGGAGAAAAAATGAAATCTTTTGCATTTCCGTCATAGGTAACTCTGCCGTCCGCGAAAACGGTAACGGAACTTGCGAGGAGTAAAATTATTGAAATGAGAAAGCACAAAACGCTTTTGCCGATTTTCCTCATTCTCCGCTCACCTCGCTTTTCCCCGCGCTTGTGATATGGTTTCCCTCAAGCGTTACACCCCAATGATTCTTTACCAATGTATTCGGGGACGCCTGAATTGCGGAGGCGATGATTTCAACCGAAAGACGATACCCTTCGGGTGCGGTCGCTCCGTCTATAGGCTTGCATTGTTCAATCAGCGTTGCGGTGCTGCCGCAGGCAGAAACGGGATCAGAATAATACCAATACCCGTCCGACCCCTTTAACCAACCGCTGTTTCCCGAAAAAGCGATTGTGTAATCTTCATTTTCCACCGGAGTTTTCGCCGTAACTGTTTGATTGAGTGCCTCATTATCCGCCATCCAGGTGACGCTGATATATGCACGGATATATGCATCCGTGTTGCCGGTGTTGTTGACCGAAACATTGCTTTTTATGCTGCCGACGAACGTTTCGTTTATGCTGCACGAAACTTTTCCGGGGGTAAATACATTCTCGGCTGCTTCGGTATGCGTAAAAATATAGGCAAGCGTTCCCCCGACGCATATGCCGATTATAAGCAGGAGCGAAATCAGCAATGTGACAAACCGCCTTTTGCGTCTGTGGGCAACCGTTTCGGGAACCCGACGCTTTGTACGCCTGCCGCAGTAATAACCGTGTGCCATTGCGATTTTCCTCCTTTATCCGTGTTAGTTAAATATATTGTTCTTATAACTGTCGCCGTCAAGCCATTTTTCTTCCGACCTGGTGTTTTTGTAGTCTATTGTCATACCGTCTGCGGGAAGAGAAACGGTCGTTGATTGTTCATCGGGCGTATATCTCCAAGACCAGTCGGACTTTTCGGTTACGGTATAATCGCCGATCGGAAGATCCGTTATTGTCGTTTTGCCGTTTTCGTGAACGGTGACGGTTAAGTCAATGCTGTTCGTGTTCTCGTCAGTTCCGACAATGCGGAAAAGATATGTCTGATTTTCGTCCGCGGTATCCCATCCGTCCTTTTGAATCGTGAGAGATGCCGTATTTTTTGAAAACTTTGCATAATAGGTAGCCGAACCGAAAAGACCCTCCGCCTGTTGCGGCGTCAATTTCTGATTTTCGCCGACCCATTGGTCAGATACCGGAGTTGTACACCCCTCATCCGCAAACCAACCGTCAAACCTGTATCCGGATGCAGGCGTCGGAACGGAACCCGATACGCTCCCCGTCGCCGCCTTGACCGTTTCCGAACCGATACTGACAGACCCTAAGCCGATTGGTACATATTTGATTGTTACTTCCTGCTCGCCGTAATAAAATATTATTTCATTGCTTTTGTCGCTTATCGTTCGGGTTTTGGTTTTCTCGCCCACAACGGTGTAGCCGGAAATATCGGCAGCGTCGGCAGATACAACAATTCCGTAACGATTATTCGCAAAAACAGAGGATTCTTTCAGTTCCTTATTTGTACCGTATTCCAAATACTTGACAGTATAGCCGTACAAAATTCGGTCATAGTACAGATTCAGTTCAAGCCCGTTTGCGGTTAGAACACCGCTTGGATTGCTTTTGCTGCTGTTGTAGGTAAAACCGGTGATGGAAAGGGGCGTTTCCGTTATGGTTTTGTTTAACGTTTCGGGGCCCTGAATTGTGCGGTATTCGGTATAACCGTCGCCCGCTAAATTCTGTACCCAATGCGTGATAATGTAATACGCATGTGTTTCATCGTTGGTGTACCAAAATGTCAGCACATTTTCTTTTGCGTCAGCAGAGAGAACCAGCCTTTTCTGATAAGCGTCCGGCATAAAGTCGGGTATTTGTTTAAATACTTCCGTAACAACCGATTTCTTGTTGTCAGTAACCGTTTTTTCATCCGCAAGAACATTCTCCGTACCTTTTTCAAGATACCGAACGGTATAGGGTACACTCTCTTTTTGCGTGTAAATAAAGGTATATTCGTTTCCGCCGTCAATGTTCATAAGAATCGTATGGCTGTTAGTATTCGGGAAGTACCCTTCCCGATATCCGTCGTACAGTTCCGTGCCGCCTTTTGCCGTAAATGTTTTTGATGTTCCCGCAAGGGTAGAGCCGACGGTCGGTTCGGCAATTTCCGTCCCGTCTGCAAGCTTGTACCGCACCGTATACAATACGGCTGTTTTGGAACTCCACTCGGCGAAGATGTCAAGGCTGCGATTAACGGGAATATTGTTAAAATCAAATGCCTTTTTCTCCGTGCCGTCCATATAGAACCAACCGTTGAATACATAGTTGCCGTTTGAAATCTCGGTCGGCGCTTTGGCGTAATGGCCGTGCGAAACGGTCTGTGTATCAATAAGGTCGGTCATATCGGCTGTTTTGAAAACGCGAACCGTATGCGTTTTCGGTGCCCATTTCGCATAAAGCGTAACATCCGAATCCGGCATGACCGCCGTGGAGAAATCCACTTTCGTTCCGTCAAAACACTCGGGGGTCGTAAACCATCCGGCAAATTCATAGGCGTTCGGCTCAAGTGACTCGGGATAATCCGGAACAAATTCGTAAGTCGCGAGCGGCGCTTCGTATTGAACCGTTTCGCTTTTGCCTGAAACAGTTGCGTTTAAATTATAAAAACTTAAATTATAACTGTTTCGGACATAGTACAGATTGGCTTTTCTATTCTGAAAACTCGGAACCTTTGTATCTCTCTGCGTGAATCCGGTGATTGGAAAGTAATCCTCTTCATATGTAAGCGAGATACCACTGCCGCCTTTTATAACGGTCGTATGGTACTTATAATATGTTTTCCCTCCATCTGTGGTAGTTTCAAGCCCCGTAGTGTCTTGACCGTCTCGAACCTCTAACCAGTAATACCATTCATAAGTATTTCCGCTCCATAGGGTCTTTGTCATAGTAATATCTTGAGAGGGCATTTTTTCAAGAAATGAATAGTATTTATCTGTTATACCGGATTCAAATACATATCCTTGGTCAAGAAGGCTTTTAATCGGCTCGTTCTCCCAAACATATGAGATGTTTGAGTCGTATTTGGCAGTGACACTATAATCATCCGTGCTGCTGTAGCAGGAATCGTTGTGCGTGTGTTCTTCTTTTCCACATGTTTCCTTTCCTTTGACAGCACCACCCGCATTTGGTTTTTCTCGCCGGTTATAACCAGTTGCCGGCGGATAACATCCGCCGCAATAATAAGTAGTAGAACTCCAGAAGTATCCGGTTGTATAAGTTTCGTCATAGGTATGGGTATGCTCCTTTTTGCCGCATATAATATCCCCGTCGCGAACACCCGAAAACGTCAGCGTATATTTATTTCGTGTATAATACACATTCACAACGGTGGAGCCGTCGCCCTCGACAATTATATCTTTATCGGTTTTATCCGCATTATATGTAAAATGCTCAATTGTCTTATTTGTGCCGTAAGTGCTTCCGTTTACAACCGTGCCGGATTCTGCATTTACCGTTTCTTTGTCGTTATAACTATATCCGTCATCATCGGCATTTTCTGTCCAGTATACAACCGTAAATGTCGTGTTTGCGGTTTTCCATTTTGCCCGATATTTAAGATTCATGGATGGCAGCGTGACATTCCCGTTATTAAGATTGTACTGATTCTTTTGTGTGTCGGTCGCGGTCGCTCCGCCGCATTCGATAAGTTCCCAACCGTCGAACAGATAGCCCGGGCGTGTCGGGTTGCTTACCGATACGGTTGCCCCGTACCGTGTATAGATTGGTTCTACTCCATAGCCGCCGCCCAGGTCAAAAGACAGCAAATAATAGTTTCTGTCATAATAAATGTCGATTTCGGTCGAACCGTCGGCGGCAATTTTAACATCCTTGTCGTAATAAAGAACGGTGAATCCGTCAATGTCAATTGCGCATTTCTCCCCGACCGATGAGGCTGTAAGCCCTTTTCGTGTGGTCGTACTGTTTAAAACATAATTATCGTCAAGTATATTTTGAACATAATGATGAACCTTGTATGATACAAGGGTGGGTTTGTATGTTACGGTGTAAGTTACATCTTGGGTGACTTTGTCTATATTAATCTCATACTCTGTGGAACTGTCCGTATTATTTCCGAAATAGGCAAGATAACCGACAACCGACGGAAAATGTACTGTTGTACTGAACTGTTCGCCGTCCGCAATGTTCGCAACATAAGGGTCGGAAACAGGGTCGCCGTTTGCGTAAACATAATTAACGGTCACCGTATGTGATTTAAAATCCGAAGATGCCGCATTTGCCCGTCTTATTAGCGATTTAGATTTAAGAGAATTCTTTACCGTCACCGTTTCGGACTGCCCTGCCGCTTCCGGAGCCGTGTAGGACACGTTGATACAAACGGGTGAACTGATACTGGTGTTTCCCCCGCTTTTCATAACCGAGCGTAGATAAGCCGTTCCGTGACTGTCCGAAAGACTTCCGACCATTGCATAACTAAGCGTAAGGAAGTTCCTTTTCTGCCCCGAAACGGTTACCCATTCATCGTTTGATTTGTCGATACAAAGCTGCCATGAATAGGCGGTGTCTGCCTGTTCTTCAACGGAAACAGTCCGCTTGTCGTCCTGCGGCAGGACGATGCTGTCAATGTTTTTTCCGCCGAATTGTATGGAATGGCTGCCCTCCGCGGCTTTTGCAATAATCGCAACAATACCGAAATGAACGGAGGTAATCAAAGTAGCAAAGCACAACAGCAAAGCAAGGGCTTTATAAAGTCCTTTGGATTGTCTTTTTATTTTGTTACTGCCGTATGTCATAGTATATCCCCTCTTCCACGGTGCAGGAAAATCGTAATTTTGCCTTTACGCTTGTTATAAAACAATCTTCCTTTGCACGGTTGTTTCCGATAAGGCCATATGCGGATATCCGCCGTCTGCAGCGTCGGGTACCCGCATATGACCTGCACCCCAAAAAGAGGTGCAAGCCAATATTACGGTACGGAACAGTTGCCGTCAGTTGCCGTCAGTTGCCGTCAGTTGCCGTCAAACGCGGCGAACGCGTCTTCCCATGTAGCAAAGCCGTTGGTCTGAATTGCCTCGGCTTTAACATCAATGTTGAACTTGCCGTCCGAACCGATTCTGGTGGTAACATCTTCGTTCGTAACTTTCTCGGAAATCTTAATTTCTGAGAACATGGCGGTAGTGTCAGCACCGGGTTCAAGAACTTTGGTATACTTCAGCGTAGCGACAAAATCGCTGGTGGGATGATCCGGACCGGACATGTCGTAGGCAATGTCTTCGATTTCCCAATTTTCTCCGAGCGTATTGTTAATAAGGGCAATAAACGCTTCCTCCTGCGGAGCCGTCCATACATTTTCGTTATACAGACCAAGCCAGTTCATACCGTTTCCAACGGTAACAATTGCACGGACATAGGCGGGATTTTTGCCTACATTGTGGACAATAGGGTCTTTAACAAGTGTCGCTCCGGGGTAGACATCTTCAATGCCGTATGTATTAGTGGTTACACGGTCGCCTTCGGGATCGGGATTGGTAATATCGGTTTCATCCAGTTTGATTTTAACATTACCCATGGTGAATGTGTTTTCGGCAGTCTTGGTGTCGGTAAAATATGCAAGTGATGCACCGGCAATCGCCATAACGGCAATTACGGCTGCAAGTGCGATGGTAACAATCTTCTTTTTAGTCATAATTTGTTCCTCTCAAATAAAATTTTTAGTTTGCCCACGGATTAAAGTTTGAACCTAAGGCAGCGTCGATACCGCCGTCATCCGTGAATGTTATTCAGCAAATTAAGAAAAGCAGCGGTTATGGTAAAGTTTTTGCTACTTCCCAAGCGGCAGCAGCAGTTTCAAAGTTGGCTTTCTGCACCGCATAAGCCGTAAATGTCAGCGTAGGACGTGTGGTATCAGTCAGTTCGTTCAGCATCGTCTTTGTCACGGTGCTATTTACGGTTACTTTGTCATCTTTTAAAACCGTAAATGCAGCGTCCGCAGTGGTTTCCTTAACCTCACGATAATAAACGCCCGTTTCGGTTTCGCTGTCAAGTTTCGTCCAACCGTCCGCTATTTCATAGGTCATAAATTTCGAAAATTCCGCATTATCAGACTTCTCGACTTTTACGAACAGCCAACAAGCCTCACTGCCTGCTTTTACCGTGACCTTCGGGTCTTTGGCTATCGTATTGCCCGGAACCATTTTGTAAGTTTCTCCGGTTGTTTCGGTCAATGTGATATTTATATCACCGTTCGTAAATGTGTTTACAACGGAAGCGGTCTTTGTGCTGAGCCATGCAAGAGTGCCGCCGATTGCGCAACAGAGTACAAGTGCAATTGCCGCAACGGAAATCCATACTTTTTTCATGCCCGTTCCTCCTTTCCTCCGTTTTTTGGGATAATCCGAAAATAAGTCAAAATGCCGTATTTACCGTAAGTTTATTCGGTGACTTTGGTGACTGCCTCCCATGCTGCTGTTGCAGTATCAAATCCGTCTGCCTGAATCGCATATGCGGTAACCGTGATTGTTTTACTTCCATAACCCTCAACATTCGCGTCAGTTTTCAATTTGAAAGTGTTGAAAACGACATAATCTTTCGCCGCATTAGTGTCGTTGGCAGGAACGGACTTATAATAAACGCCATCTACTCCTTCAAGCGCAGACCATTTGTTGTTTGCTGTAATCTGGTCGGCAATTTTTGTGTCATCCTCAATTGCGGCAAGGTCGTTCTCGACTTTTACAAATAAATACGACGCTTCGCTGCCCGCTTCGAAATGGACGGTAGGATCCTTGACATATGTATGCCCCGGGATCAGTTTGTAGGCGTTTTCTCTCACACGGCCGGCATCTTCGACTTCGACACCGTATTGGTCTACCTTTGCTTCGTCTAATGTGATTTTTACTTTACCAACCGTAAAGGTGTTCGTAACTTTTTCGCTTGATTGCAGGTAAGCGATTGTTGTAAACACCGATACGGCGACAAGTAACACCGCACAGAGCGACAGAACTAATGCTTTTGTCTTTGTTTTCATAACAAAAACCTCCTGAAATATATTTGGGAGCCTTACGGCGTTACCCCTTTGTTATCTGCTCCGCTTTCTTCGCCGAGCTTCTTTTTTTTGCCCGAATCCAAAACATCCGGCAAAAAAACAAGAACAATTAAAACGGCAGCCGCCCCGATTGACAGATATATTCCCGGCGGATTCTGCACAAAGTTTGCAAAGTATCCGAGATACGGAACGGAGAATATCGGCTTGCCGATAATATTTTTGCAATGGACGGGTGTTCCGTCCGGGGAATCGTTTGCGTCGCCCTGCGTTCGGAAACGGATAACGCTTTTGTCTTCGTCGTCCGGAATAATTTCAATAATGCGGTGCGTTGCGACCGTTTCATTATCCAGCATAAAAGTAATGCAATCCCCGACCTTCAAATCTTCCGCCTTAACGCTTTTTACATATAAAAGGGAACCTGTCGGGTAGGTCGGTTCCATCGAACCCGATACTACGGCGTATGTATTTATGCCGACAATGCGTACCCCGACCAAAGCGACGGCAAGAATAACAACAACAGCCACAAGAACGGAACCGACAATGTTCCACGCTTTCTTTAGTGTTTGATTCATTCTCCCACTCCTTTTTTTGATTCTTCCGACATTTCCTGTTTAGCGTTAATCGAAATGAAAGGACATCTCCTTTTTACGGATGAGTAGTAATCACTACTTTGAAGTTGTAAAAAAAACGGCGAACCGATAACCCGGGGCTCACCGAAACACGCCAAAAAGTTTCGCAGAGTTCGTCACTCAACGGACGGCGATTGAAAAGCCTGTTTTTTCAACCGTTTGTGCCGAGATGAAAAACGCCTTAAATCCCGCAGTTTCGCAGAGTTCGTCACTCAACGGACGGCGATTGAAAAGCCTGTTTTTTCAACCGTTTGTGCCGAGATGAAAAACGCCTTAAATCCCGCAGTTTCGCAGAGTTCGTCACTCAACGGACGGCGATTGAAAAGCCTGTTTTTTCAA
>CAVGND010000025.1:0-26759 GCA_963630555.1 Roseburia intestinalis
TACACCGCCTCGGTCGGTGCTTCTGCTTCGCTTCAGGTGTCCACCGGACACCCGCTTCTCGGCTGCCGCCTCGGTCGGTGCTTCTGCTTCGCAGAGGTGTCCACCGGACACCCGCACCCCGTCAGGTGGAGGCAAGGGTAAGTTCGTACCGTCAGCGTACAAACTGACATCTACCACATCTAACGTCTACAATCTAGCGTCTAACGTCCAGAACGGGAGGCAAGGGCGGTAAACCGCCGACATGTTCCGCACATACACGCAAAACACAATACCGCCGTTTGCAGGAAAACTGCAAACGGCGGGTTTTCTGTCTTGGGGAACCGGCGGAAGAAAGACGGACGAACTTCGGGGAAATATGCGGAAGAAAGATTTTCTCACCCAAACCTTTGCATTATTCCCCACGGTGTGATATACTGGATTGCAGATATTGGATTTTAGGCATTAATTGCGGTTTTTCGCCCCTGCCGGAGGCAAGGGTAAGTGCTTACCGTTTATTTGCGGGCTGACGGCATACACATCTAACATCTAATATCTAATATCTAACATCTAACATCTACTGTTAACATCTACTGTCCAACATATAAATCGCCGCAACACACGGCTTGCAATAGGGAATAAATCTTAAGAGGTGTAAAATGGCTGAATACAAAATGACGGCGCCCTGCCTTTTCGGCGTAGAGGGTATACTTTCAAATGAACTTAAAAGGCTTGAAGCAAAAAACGTATCTGCGGAAAACGGACGGGTTTGTTTTACGGGGGATGAATATATGTTGGCGCGCGCCAATATCTGTTCGCGCTTTGCCGAAAGAATACTTATCGACCTTGCGGAATTTGACGCCGAAACTTTTACCGAACTCTTTGACGGAGTTCGCGCGATACCTTTTGAAAATTATATCGGTATGCGTGACGCATTTCCCGTAAAGGGGTGGAGTATCAATTCGGCTTTGCACAGCGTACCCGACTGCCAGTCCATAATTAAAAAAGCGATTGTCGAGCGCCTTAAAACGGTCTATCGAACCGACTGGTTTGAAGAAAGCGGGCCGCAGGTTGCGATTCGTTTCTCGATAATGAAAAACAAGGTTAATATTATGATTGACACAAGCGGCGCCGGATTGCATAAGCGCGGCTACCGCGCACGCTCAAATGCCGCCCCGATTAAGGAAACGCTTGCCGCCGCAATGTGCGACTGTGCAAGGATATTCCCCGACACGCAGCTGGTCGACCCGTTCTGCGGTTCGGGTACCATACTTATAGAAGCGGCGCTTATGGCGAAAAAGCAAGCGCCGGGTCTGCGTAAATTTTTTTCCGCCGAAAAGTTCGGATTTTTAAAACCCGAACACTGGAGCCGCGAGCGTGAGCGTGCGGTCGGCGCAATACTTAATAACATAGAATTTCACGCCGTCGGTTATGATAACGACCCTGCCGCCGTGGAACTTACAAAGCAAAACGCAAAAAAAGCCGGCGTTGAAAAATACATAACCGCCGAGGTGAGGGATATAAAGGATTTTACCGTGCCGGACGGATATGCCAAAATTATAACCAACCCGCCTTACGGCGAAAGGCTGCTTGATATTCGCGGCGCCGAAAAACTGTATACCGAAATGGGCGACGTTTTCCGTCTCGGCGGAGGGAAAAAATATTTCGTCATAAGCCCGCACGAGGAGTTCGAAAAATTCTTCGGCGTAACCGCCGACAAACGCCGCAAACTTTACAACGGCATGATTAAATGCCAATTGTATATGTATTTAAAATAAATTTATACCTCGGTTCACGCTGCGATATTTCCGCGGCGCGAACCGTATTTTTTCGCCGTTCTAAAAATATCGTAAAAATGTTTGAAAAATCCGTATGGATATGTTATAGTTAATAAATAATGGGCAAATTATATAATCGGGATGAAAAGTTACCGCTTGTTGCCCATATATCCTATGCAATTGTCAAAAGACGGTGAAAATATGAAGTTTGACCGTATAACAGCCAAAGATAACGCTGTTATAAAAAAAACCGCAAAACTTATCAATTCGGCAAAGCGGCGGCGGGAGAAGTCCCTCTTTGTTATCGAAGGGCTGCGCCTGTGTGCCGAGATTGCAAATTCCGATATTAAGGCGGAATATGCAATAGTTTCGGACAGTTGCCTCACGCAAAAGCAGAACGATATCCTTAAAATTGCCGAGCAGGCAAAGCGCTGCATAGTTGTGCCTGACGGACTGTTTTCGCATATTTCGGATACGAGTTCGCCGCAAGGCGTGCTTTGCATTTGCAAAATACCGGAACACAGTCCCGAAAAGCGGTTTGGCAGCGGCGTGTACATAGCGCTTGAAAATATGCAGGACCCGTCAAATTTAGGCGCCGTCGCACGAACGGCGGAAGCGCTCGGAATTGCCGGACTGATAGTTTCGGGCAGCGGCTGCGACCCGTATTCACCCAAAGCCCAGCGCGCCGGCATGGGCTCTTTGTTAAGAATGCCCGTTACGGTTACGCCCGATTTTATATCCGAAATGCGGAACATTTCGGCGGACGGGTGGCGTTTATACGGTGCTGTCGTATCCGATAAGGCGCATAATGCGCGAAAGGTGTGCTTTGCCCCGAAAAGCGTCATACTTATCGGGAATGAGGCGCGCGGACTTACCGACCGTGCGGCAGCTGTCTGTGATGAACTTATAACCATCCCTATGTCGGGCAGAACCGAGTCGCTTAATGCGTCGGTTGCGGCGGCGATTCTTATGTGGGAGGCGCTCAGGCATAACAATGAAGAACGATAATCTTTACTGGCTTTGGCTGCAGGCGGTTCTCGGATACGGCAGCGAATTTATACATACTGTCCTGCGTGAGTACGGTACCGCCGAAAAATTTTACCGTGCGCCCGACCCCGAAAAAATGAGAAGGTGCGGTCTGCGCTCAATTCATAAAAAGCGTATGAACGATTATAATCCCGAAGATTTTGCGGATGTGATCAAAGAATGCGATAACACCGGTATAAAAATTTACAACATAAATGATGACCGTTACCCCAAAAGGCTTTATAATATCGGCAATCCGCCTACCGTAATATTTGTGTCCGGCGAACTGCCGCACATTGATAATGAACCGGCGATTACCATAGTCGGGCCGCGCGCAAAAAAATTAAGTTTGTACGGTCGCAGAGCAGCATATTCCATTGCAAGGCGGCTGGCAAAGGCGGGTTGCCTTGTGGTAAGCGGCGGCGCAACAGGCGCCGATTCGTACGCACATTACGGGGCAATGTCGGCGGGCGGCAAAACGGTCGCGGTTCTGGGTTGCGGAATAAATAACAATTACCTTAAAATCAACGCCGGATTGCGAAAAGAAATATCGCAAAACGGCTGCCTGATATCGGAATACCCTCCCAAAATGTCGGCGTCACGCGGCAGTTTCCCCGTCAGGAACAGAATATTGGCAGCGCTTTCGGTCTGCACCCTGGTTGTTGAGGGCGGAACGGGCAGCGGCGCTATCATAACCGCAAATCACGCGATTGAGCAGGGCAGAGATGTTTTTGCCATTCCGGGTGAACCGTCAAATGACTGCTATAAAGGAACAAATCAATTGATTGATGACGGTGTCCGTCCGTTGCTTTCGGTTAAAAATATTTTGGAGCAGTATTATCCACTCTTTCCGGACAAGATAGATATTGATAAAGCGTACCTCAAGGAGGATAAACCGCATCATCACAAATCAGGGTATTTGTTTGGGAGTGATTTATCGGGGGTAATACAGCCTCAATCAACCGAAAAATATGCCAAACGGCAGCCCGAAGGAGAAATGTTTTCAGAAAATGCGGCAAAAATATACAAACTTTTGGGAACCGAGCCTGAGTATGTGGACAGTCTGATCGTAAAAACCGGACTTCCGCCGAGCGATGCCATATCGGCGGTTACGGAACTGGAACTGTCAGGTTACATAAGTTCGGTAGGCGGCGGTCGCATACAAAAAGTTTAGTACCGCCCGAAAATATGAAATGGAGTTATATATGTCAAAATTAGTTATTGTGGAATCACCCGCAAAGGCCAAAACCATAAAGAAATATTTAGGAGCAGGTTATGATGTCGTGGCGTCGGTAGGACATGTGCGCGACCTGCCGAAGTCCACGCTCGGGATAGATGTGGAAAATGGTTTTAAGGTAAAATACATCAATATGGCGGATAAAAAAGAGGTTATCGCAAAACTTAAAGCCGCGGCAAAAAAAGCCGACGCCGTTTATCTCGCAACCGACCCGGATAGGGAGGGGGAGGCAATATCATGGCATCTGGCGCATATTTTGGGCCTTGATACAGCCGACCTGAACCGCGTCACATTTAACGAGATAACCAAAACGGGCGTTAAAAACGGAATGGCGTCACCCCGCAGCATAGACCTCAATCTGGTCGATGCACAGCAGGCGCGCCGTGTGCTTGACAGATTGGTGGGTTATAAATTAAGCCCGTTTCTTTGGAAAAAGGTGCGCCGCGGACTTTCCGCAGGACGCGTACAATCCGTTGCACTTAAACTGATAGTCGACCGTGAAAAAGAGATCCGTGATTTTGTTGCGGAGGAATATTGGACTGTGGAGGCTGAACTGCTAAAGGATAAACACGGCTTTGTTGCCAAACTTTACGGAACAGCCGACGGCAAAAAAATAGATACAATAAAAACAGGCGCCGAGGCCGACGGCATTCTAAAAATGCTCGGCGGTGCAAAATATACCGTAAGCCGTGTTAAAAAAGGCGTTAAAACACGTCAGCCCGCACCACCTTTCAACACCTCGACATTGCAGCAGGAAGCGTCGCGAAAATTGGGATTTACGGGCAGACGGACTATGAGTACCGCACAGACTTTGTACGAGGGCGTTGAAATACCCGGCATCGGCACAACCGGTCTTATAACATATATGAGAACCGATTCTTTACGCATTTCCGAAGAGGCGCGTGCAGCTGCCACCGCATTTATAGAAAATACTTACGGCAGCGAGTACCTGCCTAAAAAACCACGGTATTTTAAAACCAAAAACAATGCGCAGGACGCGCACGAGGCAATACGCCCCACAATCGCCGACCTGACCCCCGACAAGGTCAAATTGGCGCTCACAAACGACCAGTATAAACTGTATAAATTAATATGGGAGCGTTTCACAGCGTCGCTTATGGCTGCCTGCATACACGATACGGTGTCGGTCGATATAACCGCTGCCGATTACATCTTCCGTGCCAGCGGATATTCGGTCAAATTTGACGGATATACAAAAATATATGTGGAAGGTGTCGACGAGGAGGAAAAGGAGAGCGGGAAACTCCCCGAACTGTGCGAAGGGGACGAACTTGACCTTAAAAAACTTATTCCGTCACAACATTTCACCCAGCCGCCGGCACGCTATACCGAGCCGACCCTTATAAAAACTCTGGATGAGAACGGCGTAGGGCGCCCTTCAACCTATGTTCCGATAATTTCAAACATTATTACA
Source organism: Roseburia intestinalis (assembly GCA_963630555.1). Taxonomy (GTDB): domain Bacteria; phylum Bacillota; class Clostridia; order Oscillospirales; family Acutalibacteraceae; genus CAVALG01. The sequence continues at coordinate 5,453 of CAVGND010000025.1, forward strand.
AGAGAATATATAGAACGCGAGAAGAAGTCGCTTAAACCTACCCAACTCGGCGAAACCGTTTCCGACCTTATAACCGAGTATTTCAATAAAATAATCAACGTCAAATTCACCGCAAATATGGAAACCTCTTTCGACAAGATTGAAGCGGGCGATCTGCAATGGGTCGATGCAATTAAGAAATTTTACAGTGATTTTGAAGCGTTGCTGCAAAAAGCCGAAAAATCACTTGACGGTCAGCGTATAAAGGTTCCGGAGGAAGAAACCGATGTTGTATGCGAAAATTGCGGCCGCCATATGGTAATAAAAAGCGGCAGATTCGGCAAATTTCTTGCCTGCCCCGGATATCCCGATTGTAAAAACACTAAACCGATCGTTAATGAGATGCCCGGCGTTTGCCCCAAATGCGGAGGCAAGATACTCCAAAGAAGTTCAAAAAAAGGGTACAAGTATTACGGCTGTGAAAACGGCGCAAAATGCGGCTTTATGACATGGGATACTCCGCTTAAAGATACCTGCCCCAAATGCGGAAAAACTTTATTTAAACAGCGCGGCGGCGTGATACATTGCCTGAATGAAGGCTGCGATTACGAAACACAGGCAAAAAAACGCACCAAAAAAGAGGATAAACAATGAAAGTCGCCGTAATCGGCGCAGGACTTGCCGGATGCGAGGCTGCCTATTACCTTGCAGACCACGGTGTGGCAACCACGCTTTATGAAATGAAACCAAAGCGGTTTTCTCCTGCACATAAATCCGAAAAATTTGCCGAACTGGTATGTTCCAATTCACTTAAAGCGGAGCGCGTCGCTTCCGCCGCCGGACTCCTTAAAAGGGAAATGGAACTGATGGGCTCGCTGCTTGTGCCGATTGCAAAGCAATGCCGCGTTCCGGCGGGCGGTGCTTTGGCGGTTGACAGGGAGGTCTTCTCTGCAAATGTTACGCAAAAAATCCTTTCAAATGATAATATAACCGTTCTGCGTCGGGAAGTAACCTCATTGCCCGATTACGATTACCTTATAATAGCCTCCGGCCCGCTTACGGACGGTGGATTGAGCGAGAGTATAAAATCCCTCACCGGCGAAGAATATCTTAATTTTTATGACGCTGCAGCGCCGATTGTGACGGCTGAAAGTATAGATATGTCGGTCGCTTTTCCGGCATCGAGATATGAACGGGGCGGCGGGGATGATTATATCAACTGCCCGTTCAGTAAAGCGCAGTATGAGGAATTTTACTCGGCACTTACAAGTGCGGAAAAGGCGGTCACCCACGAGTTTGACCGTCCTTTGAAGGTCTATGAGGGATGTATGCCGATTGAGGAACTGGCTGCAAGAGGAACCGACGCGCCGCGTTTCGGGCCCATGAAACCCGTCGGACTTGTCGACCCTGCCACGGGTCACCGCCCGTGGGCTGCCGTCCAGCTGCGTAAGGAAAATACCGCATCAACCCTTTATAACCTTGTCGGGTTCCAGACTAATCTGAAATTTGCGGAGCAAAAAAGGGTGTTTTCAATGATACCGGGGCTGCAAAATGCCGAATTTATGCGCTACGGCGTTATGCACCGTAATTCCTTTATAAATTCACCGCAGTTGTTGAATTCGGATTTCTCCCTCAGGAAAATGCCGTCCGTCTTTTTCGCCGGTCAAATAAGCGGCGTGGAAGGATATATGGAGTCGGCAATGTCGGGACTTGTGTGCGGTATAAACGTGCTGCGGCGCATAAAAGGGCAGCCGCCGATTCGGTTGCCAGAATATACAATGTCGGGCGCGTTGGCAAAATATATATCAAACATCGAAGTAAAACATTTTCAGCCTATGGGTGCGAATTTCGGCGTGCTTCCGCCGCTCAGTGAAAAAATTCGTGATAAATCCGAAAGATATGCCGCCCTTGCGGCACGCTCGGAAGAATGGTTTAAAAATAATTATACGGATGGGGTGTAAATCATGAAAATAGCATTAGATGCCTTCGGCGGCGATAACGCGCCGAAAGCCGCCGTTGCCGGTGCGGCACTTGCCGTCCGTGAATACGGCGTCAATATAGTTCTCACCGGGGATGAAAATATAATTAAAAAATGTGCCGCCGATAACGGCATTTCGCTTGACGGCATCGAGATAAGGCACACCCCCGAAGTTTTTTCAATGCACGATAAACCTACCGATATACTTAAAGCAAAACGCAACACTTCAATGGGCCTGGCATTTGACCTTGTAGCAAACGGCGAGTGTGACGCGTTTTTGTCCGCAGGAAGCACGGGTGCGGTTGTGGTAGGCGGAACGCTTATAGTCAAGCGTATTAAAGGCGTCAAACGCCCCGCCCTCGGTACGGTTGTACCTGCGCGTGACCGTAAGTTTATTTTAATGGATATAGGTGCAAATGCCGATTGCCGCCCCGAAACCGTCGCACAGTTCGGCATTATGGCATCCGCTTATATGGAAAAGGTTATGGGTATAGAAAATCCCTCCGTAGGACTTTTAAATATAGGAACAGAGGAAACCAAAGGCGGCGAATTACAGTTGGCGTCCTACGCACTGCTTAAAAAAATGCCGATTAATTTTATCGGCAACGTGGAGTCAAGGGATCTCCCCGTCGGCGTGTGCGACGCCGTGGTTACGGACGGCTTTACGGGTAATATCGCATTAAAACTCTATGAAGGAGTTGCGGGAACTCTTTTGGGTATGATAAAAGAGATAATGTATTCAAAATTAAGGTTTAAAATCGCAGGTGCCCTGCTTAAACCGGGGCTTCGCCCGCTTAAAGCCAAAACTGATTATTCCGCCGTCGGCGGTGCGCCGCTGCTCGGCGTAAGAAAGCCGGTCATAAAAGCACACGGCTCGTCCGACGCCGTGGCAATCAAAAATGCAGTGCATCAGGCAATAGTATATTATAACAACGGCGTTACCGACCTTATAGCCGACGGACTGCAAAAATTTACGGATAATTCAGACAAAGAAGTGAAAACCAATGAAACAACTTGAAGAAAATATAGGGTATAGTTTTAAAAATAAAGGCTTGCTTACAAATGCGCTGACCCATTCGTCATATGCAAACGAAATGCGGCACGGCGGACATTCAAACGAGCGGCTTGAGTTTTTGGGCGACTCGGTTCTTTCCATAATCGTGTCGGATTATATCTATAAAAGATACCCCGACCTGCCCGAAGGGGAATTGACAAAAATACGCGCCTCCCTTGTGTGCGAAAAATCGTTGGCGCAGTTCTCAGCCGAACTGCAAATGGGTGATTTTCTGCTGCTCGGAAAAGGCGAACAGGCTAACGGCGGTGCCCGCCGCCCCTCAATATTGGCAGACGCGTTTGAGGCTGTCCTTGCCGCAATCTACCTTGACGGCGGTATGGAGGTTGCCAGTAAACATGTTATGCGCTTTGTTAAAGCGGAACTTGACAGCAATAATGAATACGAGGCTTTCCACGATTATAAAACCGCCTTGCAGGAGATTATACAGAAAAACCCCGAAGAAAGCCTGTCTTATGTCCTTGTAAATGAAAGCGGGCCCGAACACAATAAATCCTTTACATTTGAAGTACGCATAAATTCCAACACCATCGGCACGGGTACCGGTAAAAGCAAAAAGCAGGCGGAACAACTTGCAGCAAAACAGGCGCTTGAACTGATGGGACAGCGGTTATGAAAAAACACGCAAACATCTCTTTGTTCGTGCCGCACCGCGGCTGTAAATTCAAATGCACTTTCTGTAATCAGGTCGGCATTACAAGCCATAGCGACGTCCCGCACGCAGATGATGTAAAAAAAGCGGTTGAAACGGCTGTTTCTTCACCGAATTATGATGCCGGCAATACCGAACTTGCCTTTTTCGGCGGCAGTTTTACGGCGATAGAGCGGGAGTATATGCTTGAACTTTTAAATGCCGCCGAACCGTTTGTAAAAAACGGAACGGTTAAAGGAATAAGGCTTTCGACACGGCCCGATGCCATTGACGATAATATACTTACGCTCTTAAAAGAATACGGCGTTACCGCAATCGAACTGGGCGCCCAAAGTATGGATAACAATATTCTCCGACTCAACCGCAGGGGGCATACCGCAGAAGATGTGGAGCGTGCGTCGGTACTTATCAGGCAATACGGCTTCGAATTGGGATTACAGATGATGACGGGACTGTACGGCAGCAATGATGAGAAAGACCTGCAAACGGCGGACAGGCTTATACGCCTCAAACCCCAAACCGCCAGACTATACCCGACTATCGTTATAAAAAATACCGCTCTTGCGGAACTGTACCGCAAAGGCGCATATGTACCGCAGAGTCTGCAAAGTGCAACAGAACTCTGTGCACATCTGCTTGCTAAGTTCGAAAACGGCGGCGTACGCGTAATAAGGGTAGGACTGCATTCGGTTTCGCCCGATTCGTATATAGCGGGGCCTTTTCACCCCTCATTCGGCGAACTGTGCGAGGGGGAGAGGTTCTATAATGTAATATCGCGCTCCGTCAAAAGCAAAGGCAATTATATCATTTTTGCCAATCCGCGCGATATTTCAAAGGTTACGGGTCAAAGAAAAAATAATATCAAAAGGTTAAAATTACAGGGCTTTAACTGTGCGGTTTCGGGCGACGGTTCGTTGCCCAAAGGTACAATAAAAATCCAAAGGGTGGATAACAGTTGATTTTAAAAACTATCGAAATTCAGGGATTTAAATCATTTGCGGATAAAACGGTTTTGCAGTTCGGCAAGGGCGTTACTGCCGTTGTCGGCCCCAACGGCAGCGGGAAAAGCAATATTTCGGATGCGGTGCGTTGGGTGCTTGGCGAGCAGTCAACAAAAAATCTCCGTGGTCAAAGTATGGAGGATGTTATATTCGGCGGCACGGTAACACGCCGCCCACAAGGCTTTGCCGAAGTTACCCTGACTATAGATAATTCCGACCGTTCGCTGAATTTTGACAGTGATACGGTAGCCGTTACAAGGCGGTATTACCGTTCGCACGAGAGCGAATATCTTATCAATAAGGCGATAGTGCGCCTTAAAGACGTAAACGAACTGTTTATGGATACCGGCGTCGGCCGCGACGGTTATTCGATGATAGGGCAGGGCAAGATAGACAGTATCGTAAGTTCTCGTTCGGATGAGCGGCGCGAAATGTTCGAAGAAGCCGCAGGTATATCAAAATACCGTTACCGCAAGACCGAGGCACAGCGCAAACTTTCCCAGGCAGACGATAACCTCGTCCGCCTTAACGATATTGCCGATGAACTTAAAAACAGGGTGGGACCCCTTAAATCACAAAGCGAAAAAGCCGCAAAATTTTTAGAATTGTCAGAGCAGAAAAAAGAACTGGACATAGGCATATGGCTTTATAATCTTGATAGGCATAACGAACTGCTGCGTGAGCAGGAGCATAAAATAATGCTTGCCAAAAATCAGTATGCGGAACTTGAAAATCAGTTGAGTTCCATGGCGGAAAATATTGAAAAAAGTTCCGCGGATTCAACTAAAATTACGGAAAATATCGAGCAGATACGCTTAAAGCGTTCATCGCTTGAAGAAAGTATTACAAGGATTAATGGCGAGATTGCCCTTCTCAAAAACTCTGCCGAGCATAACCGCGAGTCGGCTGAAAATATGACTGCGGAGATAGCCGATATCGAAAATTCAGGCGCCGCCGCTGAGGAGGAAATTAAAAAATATCAGGAATCGGCAGAATTGAAAAATGCCGCCGCCGCGCGGATCGATGATGAAATAAAAGGCCTTGAGACCTCTTTTAACGAACTTTTACTAAGCAGCGAGAATATTTCAAACGAAATTGAAAACCTTATGAAAAAACTGTCCGAAATTTCTGCCGCATTGTCGGAAAATGAGGTCGCAACCGTTACCGCACGTTCCTCAGCCGCAGAAATTGAACAGCGACGTAAAAATATAACCTCTGCCCTGACGGCAGGCGAAAATGAACGCAGCCGCCTTGAAAAGGAAATGGAGGAACTTGACAAAGCACTTAAATCGGCTGACGAAATAATATCCGATTGCAAAAATTCGCTTGACGGATACAAAAAACTGCACGGTATAAAAGCAGCGGCGTTGGAAGAAAAGAAAACCGCCGCCGAAACCGCGCGGCTGGATACAGAGGCAAAACGCCGCCGTATCGCAATACTGTCCGACCTGCAAAAGAATATGGACGGTTTTAACCATTCGGTAAAGGCTGTCATAAAAGATGCCGAAAAGGGGATTTTGCGCGGCGTGATAGGCACCGTGAATACGGTAATAACGGTAAAAAAAGAGCATATCGGCGCAATCGAAGTCGCACTCGGGAACGCATTGCAGGATATCGTGGTTGAAACCGAAGAGGATGCAAAGCGCGCTATAAATTATCTTAAAAAAGGCAGCCGCGGCCGTGCCACATTCTTGCCCGTTTCTTCCATAATCGGCAAAACCCTTGACGAGTATGATATCAAGGAAGCCTACGGTTACATAGCCCCTGCCTGCGATTTGGTGGAGTGCGACAAAAAATATCGTGAAATTATAAAATCCCTGCTCGGCAGAATAGCCGTAACCGAAGATCTTGACTCCGCCGTTGCCATGGCAAAGAAAAACAAGTATAAATTTAAAGTCGTCACACTGGATGGTCAGGTGGTAAATGCCGGCGGATCGCTCACCGGCGGATCGCTCGTCAAAAATGCGGGTATACTGGGGCGTGAGGGCGAGATTAAACGCCTTACCGACGAACTTTCAAAGGACGAAAAAAAGTATAACGAGTTGACTTCGGCGCTTGAAGCCGCAAAGTCGGATCTTGCCAAACTTGACGCTGCCATTACTGCGGCAAACGCCGAATTGGCAAATTCGCAAGAGGATAAAATCCGCGTTTTGGGTGAAATTAAACGCGTAGGCGAACAACAGAAATTCAACGAAAAATCATTGTCAGAACTTGAAAATGAGGACGCTGCGCTCGGCACCAGACTTTCCGATTTGCAGCAGAAAATGTCGGATAACAGCGGCGTTGCCCAAAAACTTTTATCGGATAAAAACAGCGTGCAGACCGAGATTGAAAAAATGACGGCAGGGCGCGACGATATTACCGCCAAGCGTGAGGAACTCAATAAAAAAGTTACCGAATTGCGCCTGCAATCGGTCACCGCCAAAAAAGACGCCGAAGCGATAGCGTTAACCGTCAAAAATATAAGGGCAGCCGCCGACGGCAGAGCAGAGCGAATAGAATCCCTCAAGTCGGCAATCGCCGAACTTGAAACCAAAAATACCGAACTGGATGCAGTCATCGCCGCCAAAAACGGGGATATAGAACTTAACCGCCGTAATGCGGAATTATTGGAGCACGATGTTGAAGAAATGCAAAAACACCGTGAGGAACTGGAAGCGAACGCCCGAAAACTTCGTGACGGCGAGCGTGAAAAGGTGCTTGACCGTGAAAAACTCAGCAAAGAGGTCGCACGGCTTGAAGAACGCCGCGAAAATATGCTCCGCGATTATGACGAAATAATTAAAAAATTATTTGATGAATACGAACTTACAAGGGCGGAAGCCGAAAAAACAGGCATAAAAATCGACGGGATAAGCGAGGCGCGACGCTCCCTTGCCGAAATAAAGGGTAAAATAAAGGCACTCGGCACCGTTAATGTTGCCGCTATTGAAGAATATAAAGAGGTAAGCGAGCGCTACGGCTTTATGAAAGACCAGATAGACGATATTGAAAAATCGCGGCGCGAACTTTCAAAACTCATAAACGGACTTACAGAGCAGATGAAGCAAAAATTTGCCGACGGTTTTGCAAAGATCAGCGCGGATTTTTCAAAAACATTTTCGGAACTTTTCGGCGGCGGCAAAGGAGAACTTGCCTTGACCGACCCCGAAAATATACTTGAAAGCGGAATAGAAATAAATGTAAAACTTCCGGGCAAAAATGTCCCGAGCATCGACGCGCTGTCGGGCGGTGAAAAGGCGCTTATAGCCATTGCGATTTATTTTTCGATTATGCGTGTTTCCCCTCCGCCGTTCTGCTTTTTGGACGAGGTCGATACCGCACTTGACGATATAAATGTTGAGCGTTTTGCGGATTATATGCACCGTTCCGAATTCGGCACGCAGTTTATCTGCGTTACCCACCGCCGAGGAACAATGGAAGCCGCCGATATGCTTTACGGCGTAACAATGCAGGAAAAAGGCGTTACCAAATTGCTGCAACTCAATGTTGAGGAACTTGTAAGAACGCTTAATTTGAGTAATAACTGATAAGGCAGGTATAATATAAATGGGAATTTTCAGTAAAATATCCGAGGGGCTAAAAAAGACCCGAACCTCAATTTCCGGTGCGCTTACCGGCTTTTTAAACAGTTTTACAAAAATAGACGAAGAACTGTTTGAAGAACTTGAAGAGATACTTATAACCTGCGATATAGGCGTTGCCACATCACAGTATATATGCGAACAACTGCGCCAAAAGGTTAAGGAAAACGGCGTTAAAGACCCGTCGCTTATCAAGCAGATGCTGCGTGACGTTATATCCGAAATTCTTGAGGGCGACCATTCTCTTAAACTCGATACAACACCGTCGGTCGTGCTTGTAATAGGGGTCAACGGCGTCGGAAAAACCACCACTATAGGCAAACTTGCAAACAATCTTAAAAACGGCGGCAAAAGCGTTATCCTCGGTGCAGCCGACACCTTCCGTGCCGCCGCCATAGACCAATTGCAGGTCTGGGCGGACAGAGTGGGCGCCGATATTATAAAAAGTAACGAAGGTGCCGATCCGGCGTCGGTCATATTTGATACCGTTACAGCCGCAAAGGCAAGAAAAAAAGACGTAGTTATCTGCGATACCGCAGGCAGGCTTCACAATAAAAAGAATTTGATGGATGAACTCGGCAAAATAAACCGTGTGATTCGCCGCGAACTGCCCGAAGCATGTGTGGAAACGCTTTTGGTGCTTGACGCAACCACGGGTCAAAACGCCGTTAATCAGACCAAAGAATTTATGAACGTCTGCGATATAACCGGCATTGTGCTTACTAAACTTGACGGTACGGCGCGCGGAGGAATAGTCATTGCAATAAATCACGAACTCGGCATTCCGGTTAAATATATCGGCGTGGGCGAGGGGATTGACGATTTGCAGCCGTTTGATACGCGCGAATTTACCGACTCACTTTTTGAAAACACCAACGATGGGGGAAATGACTGATGCTTACAAGCAAACAAAGGGCGCAGTTGCGCTCAATGGCTAACGATCTGCCTGCCGTTTTTCAGGTCGGCAAAGGCGGAATTAACGACCAACTTATCCGCCAAACCGACGAATTGCTGGATCTTCGCGAACTTATAAAACTAAGCGTCCTTGAAACCAGCGGAATGACCGCAAGACAGGCGGCTGACGAAATAGGCAAGGCGACCTCCGCAAATGTAGTGCAGGTAATCGGCAGAAAATTTGTGCTTTACAGAAAAAGCCGCAAAAAGGAAAATGTGAAAATAGTTTTGGTGAAATAATGAAAAAAACTGTTATTTTCGGCGGAACATTCAACCCCGTGCATTTGGGCCACGAGGCTATGCTGCGTGCCGCCGCCGCCTTGCCGGATGCTGATGAGGTCTGGCTTATGCCCGATAACAAACCTCCGCATAAGGATACCGGCAACGAACTCGCTTCGGGCAGCGACCGATATAATATGTGCCTATTGGCGGCAGAGGGTGTAAAAAACGCCTCGGTTTCCGATCACGAACTTAAAAAAAGCGGAAAAAGTTATACGGTGGATACCCTTTTCGAGTTAAAATCGGCTTACCCCGATAAAGAATTTGCCATAGTCGTCGGCGGTGATATGCTTATCGGGTTTGATGTTTGCTGGTACAGATATGAGGATATATTAAAATGTGCGTCGGTTATTGCCTTTGAAAGGCAGGGTGAAAACTCCGACGAGTTCGGGCGAAAATTTAAAAAATTAAGGCAGATGGGCGCGGATATAACGGTGCTCCGTAATGATATTCCGCCTGTTTCTTCAAGCGAGATACGCCGCCGCCTGCAACGGGGAGAGAGTACCGAAGGACTTTTAAATAAAAAAGTCGCCGAATATATAAATTTGCACGGGCTGTACCGTGACGGGAGATGACAACGGTGGAATTTGAGAAATATATACAACTCGCCCGGGAACTTGAAACCCCGAAAAGATTTCATCATTCGATGTGCGTTGCCGAAAAGGCACGTGCCCTTGCCGAAAAATACGGCGGCTGCGACCCCGATAAAGCATACCTTGCCGGGATATTGCACGATATAATGAAAAATAAAAGTAAAGATTATCTGTTGAGTTTGTTTGCAAAATTTGATATAATACTTGACGATGTGGAACAGCGCGCCGAAAAACTGTGGCACGCAATAGCGGGTGCGGCTTATATAAAATTTGAATTGGGCATTGACGATTCCGAATTGATTGACGCCGTTCGTTACCATACAACCGCCAAACCGGAAATGAGCGTCCTTTGCAAAATCCTCTATGTTGCCGATTTCACATCTGAAGACCGTGACTACGAAGGCGTTGAAGATGTAAGATGTGCAGCGGATGAAAATATTAATAAAGCAGTTTATATCGGCTTGCAATTTACGGTGGTCGACCTTGCCGAAAGAAATCTGCCCATCCATAAAGACACGCTTTTTGCGTATAATAAATACACCTGTTTTGCAGGCGTGGGGGAGAATGTTGAATGAAAACCAACGAAATTTTAAAAACAGCAGTAAAAGAACTTGATGAACGCAAGGCGTTTGATATAAAGGCAATAAAGATTGACGGGATTACCGAGTTGGCTGACTATTTCGTCATCGCAACGGCAACTTCGTCAACTCATGTCAGGGCACTGTCGGATTATGTTGAAGACAAACTTTCCGCCGCCGGGACAGAGCCGCACCATAAAGAAACACGCGCGAACGATTGGATGCTTTTGGATTACGGCGACGTTGTCGTTCATATTTTTGACCGTAAGGCGCGCGAGTTTTACGACCTTGACCGTATGTGGGCGGACGGCGAAACGGTGGATATAAATGTGTTGTTACAAAGCGGCACGGAGGATTGAGCGAAATGAAATACGATTTTAAAAAGACGGAAGAAAAATGGCAAAAAATCTGGGAAGAAAACAGCACTTTCCGCGCTGAGGACGGGGGCGACAAAAAGAAGTTTTATGCCCTTGTCGAATTTCCTTACCCAAGCGGAGCCGGTATGCATGTCGGGCATATCAAGGCGTATTCCGGCCTTGAAGTCATTTCAAGAAAACGCCGCCTGCAAGGATATAACGTCCTGTTCCCGATAGGGTTTGACGCATTCGGTCTCCCCACCGAAAACTACGCCATAAAAACAGGTATACACCCAAGGCAGGTTACCGATAACAACATTAAAAGATTTACAAGCCAACTTAAAAAAGTGGGTTTCTCTTTTGATTGGAGCCGCGTTATCGACACTACCGACGAAGATTATTATAAATGGACGCAGTGGATATTCCTTAAAATGTTTGAGGCGGGATTGGTTTTCAGGGATAAGACCCTTGTAAACTATTGCCCGAGTTGCAAAGTCGTCCTCTCAAACGAGGATTCGCAGGGCGGAAAGTGTGATATTTGCCATACCGAAATTGTTCAGCGCTCAAAGGAAGTTTGGTATTTAAGAATAACCGAATATGCCGATAAACTGCTTGAAGGATTAAAAGAGGTCGACTATTTACCGAATGTAAGACTTCAACAGGAAAACTGGATAGGTAAGTCAACAGGCGCGTTTGTCAATTTCGGCATAGACGGAACCGACGATAAATTAGAGGTCTACACGACCCGTCCCGATACGCTGTTCGGCGTCACATTTATGGTAATCGCTCCCGAACATCCCTACATAGAAAAATATGCCGATAAAATCGGAAATAAAGCCGAACTTGACGCTTACAAAGCAGAGTGCGCAAAAAAATCCGAATTTGAAAGAACGCAGCTTGTTAAGGATAAAACCGGCGTTCGTATAGAAGGTATTGAGGCGGTAAATCCCGTAAGCGGCAAAAAAATCCCGATATATATTTCGGACTATGTTATGATGGGTTACGGAACGGGCGCCATAATGGCTGTTCCCGCCCACGATGAGCGCGACTATGACTTTGCCCAAAAATTCGGCATTGATATAATCGAAGTAATAAAGGGCGGCAATATTTCCGAAGCTGCATATACCGGCTCGGGCGAAATGGTCAATTCCGACTTTATGAACGGTATGAATAATAAAAAAGACTCCATAGCCGCTATGACCGAGTATCTCGAAAAGAACGGTATAGGCAAAAAAGGCGTACAGTATAAAATGAAGGACTGGGCGTTCAACCGCCAAAGATATTGGGGCGAACCGATCCCGATTGTTCATTGCCCCAAATGCGGTATGGTTCCCGTACCGTATGACGAACTGCCGCTTAAACTTCCGAAAATCAAAAATTTTGAACCGGGAACGGACGGCGAAAGCCCCCTTGCCGAAATTGATGATTTTGTGAACTGCAAATGCCCCAAATGCGGCGGCGATGCCCGCCGTGAAACCGACACTATGCCGCAGTGGGCGGGTTCTTCATGGTACTTCTTAAGATATATCGACCCGAACAATCACAACTGCTTTGCCGATAAGGATAAACTCAAATATTGGCTGCCTGTAGATTGGTATAACGGCGGTATGGAGCATGTTACCCGACATATGATTTATTCAAGATTTTGGCATAAATTCCTTTACGACATCGGCGAAGTTCCGACTCCCGAACCGTATGCAAAAAGAACTGCGCAGGGACTTATTCTGGGTCCTGACGGTGATAAAATGAGTAAATCAAAGGGTAATGTTGTCGACCCGAATGATGTTGTTGACGAATACGGTGCAGATGTTCTGAGAACCTATATACTCTTTATGGGCGATTATGAAAAGGCGGCGCCGTGGTCCGAAAACGGCGTTAAAGGCTCAAAACGCTTTCTTGACCGTGTTTGGGGTCTTAACGATATAGTTACAGATGGCGACGGATATTCCGAAAAATTAGAGTCGGCTTTCCATAAGGCAATAAAAAAAGTGTCAGGTGACTACGAAACCCTCAAATTCAACACCGCAATAGCCGTTATGATGTCGCTTATTAACGATATCTATGCCGCAGGCAGCATAACTCGCGGCGAACTTAAAACATTTATAACATTGCTTAATCCCGTTGCGCCGCATATCACCGAGGAAATGTGGCAGATAAACAACTTCGGCGGAATGTTGAACGAGGGCGGCTGGCCGCAGTATGACGAGGCTAAGTGTGTCGATAAAACGGTTGAAATTGTGGCGCAGGTCAACGGCAAAATCAAGTGCAAACTTAATGTTGACGCCGATATTTCATCAGCTGACGCAATTGCGGCTGCCAGGGCACAGGATGAAGTGAAGAACATTATCGACGGTAAAACCATTGTTAAAGAAATATATGTGCCGCGCAAACTCGTCAATATTGTTGTGAAATAACTATTGACAAGCGGCGTATACCTGTTGTATAATGAAGTGAAATTGATGCCCCTGCATTGCGGAGGGAGGGAATTTAAGTGAGCCAGGTAAAAGTAAAAGAAAATGAATCATTGGATAACGCTCTCAGACGTTTTAAAAGGCAAACCGCAAAAGACGGTGTAATTCAGGAAGTTCGTAAAAGAGAACACTATGAAAAGCCTTCTGTAAAGCGTAAAAAGAAATCAGAGGCTGCACGCAAGCGCAAATTCCGCTGATTATTTGTTGCTGTTTTAAATTTATACCCGTCCGACTTTTAGAAGTCGGACGGGTATTTTGTAACCGGTATTTTTATTTAACAGACATTTTATAACGGGTATATTACGCGCGTTACTTTTTCGGTTTAATCCCGCTTTTTCCCGAAAAATATTTTTTCGTTTCGGCGGCTACCACACCGTTTAGAAGCAGCAGTGCCACAAGGTTCGGGAACGCCATGAGCCCGTTGAATATATCCGCAATATTCCATACCGCCGCAACCGTGAGATAAGGCCCTACGGCGACCGCCAAAATATAAATTATACGGAAAGTCATTGTTATTTTACGGTCGTGCCGACCGATAAGGTATTCAAGGCAGCGTTCGGAGTAGTAATCCCAACCGAGTATTGTAGTGAATGCAAAAAATGCCAGACAAACGGAAAGTACGGTCACCGTAACCCCGCCCGTAAAAGGCGTACCGTTTTTCCAGGCAAACGCCGTAACATCAAATCCTTCAAGGCTGCCGCCCGTAACTTCCGGGTTCCATGCGCCCGTAACAATTATTGTAAGACCGGTCATCGTGCATATAACAATGGTGTCAATAAAAGTCCCCGTCATAGTTACAAGTCCCTGCCGCACGCAGGAATTGGTCTGTGCTGCAGCAGCCGCTATAGGCGCAGAACCAAGACCTGCCTCGTTAGAGAAAATTCCCCGTCCGACGCCTTTCTGTATTGCCGTTTTGACAAGATATCCGGCAGCACCGCCGCCTATCGCCGCGGTGTTAAACGCAGTTTTGAATACCAGTTTTATTGCACCGGGCAGATTTGCTGCATTGAATGAAACAACAACTATTGCAAAAACCACATAACTTACAGCCACAAACGGCACAACTATTTCCGAAACTTTTGCAATTCTCTTTATTCCGCCTATTATAACAAGTGCGGCAAGCGCGGTCACAATAAGTCCGACTGTAACCGTGTATACGGTTATATCCTTCCCGCCGAGTGTGAAAATCGTGCCTGATGCGTGCAGTTTTTCTCCGCACATTGCACAGTTTATATCACCCCCGACGCGTAAAGCCGCGCCGAAACCGTCACACCCCGAATTAATACATGTAAGACCTTTTGAAAACAGGTTGTCAGCCGCCGTCGTAATTCCGTTTATCTGTGTAATAGTGCCTATTCCCATAATGCCTGCAAGCGTGCCGAAAAGGGCAAACAGTTTACCGAGCCAGCGCCAGTTTCCGCCGAACCGCTCTTTTATGCCTTTTTCTATGTAGTAGAACGGGCCGCCGAGCGAATGTCCGTTTTCGTCAATCGTGCGGTATTTTACCGCAAGCAGCCCTTCGGCATATTTTGTCGCCATACCTAAAAACGCCGCAGCGAGCATCCAAAAAAGCGCGCCGGGCCCGCCTGCTGCAATAGCCGTCGCCACGCCGACAATATTGCCCGTTCCTATAGTGGCGGAAAGCGCTGTACACAGCGCACCGAACGAGGTCACTTCGCCTGTGCCGCCCTCTTCATTTTTTACCATATACTTTAGTGCTTTACCAAGATGGCGAACCTGAACAAAACGCGTTCTTACAGTCAAAATTATGCCCACGCCCATAATAAGACAGATCATAACCCAGCCCCAGACAAAACTGTCCACCGAACTTATAATCTTGTTAATCCCCATATTTTCAACCCCTTACAGAAACTTTGTAATTAATATTAGCATATATTAAAAGCAATTTCCATAACAATTTCGCAACAAATTTAAAAAACTCTTGAAAAAGCAAAACAGAAGTGTTATATTATATGTAAATTGAATATTCGTTATACAAATGCTTTGACAAAAGAGAGTAGCAAACCGAACATAAATTTTAAAGAGAGTTGCGCCGCCGGCTGAAAGCGCATAAATTTTCGGATATTGTGAAGTTCACTTTTCGAGCAGCAGCAATGAAGCGCCGATTTTATTATACATCGGCGTGCGTAGGTGCTGACGGGGATCTCCGTTAAGGAATATGAGTGTTCGTTCCGGTTCGGGGCGGAAATTTGGGTGGTAACACGGAGTTACGGTTAAGGCTTCGTCCCTTTTGCGGGACAAGGTCTTATTTTTTATTTATTTTTTCGGAAAAGGAGGCGTAAAACCATTGAAAATTGATCTTTATTCGTCAAGAAATCCTGCTAAAACTTCAACTAAAGGCAGAATGTTACTGGGATTTATTCTGTTTTTTGTCGGCGGTATACTTTTGGGTCTGGCGGCAAAATATACGCAAAGTCCCGGATTCGGCAAATCAAACATCACATTTCTTAGGGATGCTGCAAGCCTTTTGCAATTAAAATCCGTCTTTGCCGGTAAAACTTTATGGATAACCGCTGCTGTTATTACGGCGGCACTCAGCGCTACGCCGTTGCGTGCGGTTCTTAACATATTTTTTGGGTTCCTGGGTGCCTGTGCCGCCTATTGTTCGTTTTCGATGCTGTATTTTAAAACCGAATTTACGGGCGATATGAAAGAACTTATAATTTGGGCGGCGGTGATGACCGTGCTTTCCTATCTTGTGTGGTACGCAAAGGGCAAAGGCATACTTGCCGTGCTTATTTCCACCGCCGTGCTGACCCTTATGGCAATGCTTTGCTTTGATATCGGCATATGGTATTTTAAAATTTACGGCGTCGTGACTACATTATTATATATAGTCGCCGTTATTGTGCTTTACAAAGACCCGTGGCAAACCGTGGCGGAACTTTTGCTTTCGTTTGCGGCGGCTTACGCCGTTGCCGCGATTATATAAAACAATCAATTCGGAAACGGAGAGAAAAATATGAAAACTCAACTTGAAGAAATCAAAAATAAGGCGCTGGAGGCGCTCGGTAATGCAGGGGACACTGCCGCACTTGATGCGGTAAGGGTTAAATTTCTCGGCAAAAAGGGCGAACTCACCGCAATACTTAAACAAATGGGCAAACTGTCGCCCGAAGAACGCCCCGTAATCGGACAACTCGCAAATAAAATTCGCGGCGACATAGAGGAAAAACTGTCCGAAACCTTAAAAACAATAGAAGAAAAAGCACTCGAAAAACGTCTTGCCGATGAAACACTTGATATTACAATGCCCGGCAAAACTTCGGTAAAAGGCGGACTCCATCCGCTCAATATCGTGCTTGACGATATGATAGATATTTTCCGGTCAATGGGTTTTGACGTTGTTGACGGGCCCGAAGTTGAAACCGACCATTATAATTTTGAAGCGCTTAACGTACCTGCCGACCACCCCGCACGCGATATGCAGGATACCTTTTATCTCGGCGAAGGGCTTTTGCTGCGTACACAGACTTCATCCACACAGATAAGAACAATGGAAACAAGAAAACCGCCTATCAGAATGATATGCCCCGGCAGGGTTTACCGCGCCGACGAGGTTGACGCAACCCATTCGCCGGTTTTCCACCAGATCGAAGGTCTTGTGGTCGATAAAAACATAACAATGTGCGACCTTAAAGGTACGCTTGAACAGTTCGCACACGAAATTTACGGCAACGATACAAAAATCCGCTTCCGTCCGTCCTTCTTCCCGTTCACAGAGCCGAGCGTAGAGGTTGATGTGAGCTGCTCCGCTTGCGGCGGCAAGGGCTGCCGCGTCTGTCGCGGCGAAGGGTGGATTGAGATACTCGGTGCGGGAATGGTACACCCCAAGGTTCTTTCGGGCTGCGGAATCGATCCTGACGAATATTCGGGCTTTGCCTTTGGTATAGGGCTTGACCGCCTTACAACCACTAAATATAAAATCAGCGATATACGGCTGCTGTTCGAAAATGACCTAAGATTTTTGACTCAGTTTTAATTAACGAAAGGGTGAAACAGTACAATGAAAGTTTCAATAAATTGGCTTAAAAAATATGTTGATATAAATGTCCCGGTAGAGGAACTGTGTGATAAAATGGTTATGGCAGGGTTTGAGGTTGAGGAAATAACCGACCTGTCAAAAACAATGGATAATGTCGTTGTCGGCAAAATAACCCGTATTGAACCGCACCCTGATTCCGACCATCTGCAAATATGTCAGATAGATGTCGGTCAAAATGAAAATGTCCAGATAATCACTGGTGCGCAAAATGTGTTTGAGGGTGCTTTTGTTCCTGCGGCGCTGCATAATTCTCACCTGCCTAACGGCGCACATATAAAAAACGGGAAATTAAGGGGGCTTCCCAGTAACGGTATGCTCTGTTCGGGCGAAGAACTCTGCCTTAAAGAGGGCGAGTACCCCGGTGCCGAGGTAAACGGAATCCTTATCCTTGCCGATAACATTGCCGCGCCGGGCACCGATATGCGGGAAATTCTCGGACTTAACGACTATATTGTGGATTTTAAAATAACCGCCAACCGCCCCGATTGTCAGTGTATTTTGGGAATTGCGCGCGAAGCGGGCGTGGTGTTGGGAACCGAGTTCCGCATACCGAAACCCGTGTATAAAACCGTCGGCGGAGATATTGCGGATGTAATTTCGGTCGATGTCAAAAATTACGACCTTTGCCCGAGATATTATGGCAGGGCAATTAAGAATGTAAGAATAGGCGACTCACCCGAGTGGATGAAACGCGCGCTTATCGCGGCAGGTATGCGCCCGATAAATAATATTGTTGATATTACCAATTTTGTTATGCTTGAAACAAATCAGCCGATGCACGCCTTTGATATGAATTATATTAAAGGTAAGAAGATTGTTGTCCGCAACGCCGAAAACGGCGAAAAAATGACTACGCTTGACGGTAAATCATATGACCTGACAAGCGATATGCTTGTTATAGCGGACGGCGACAGTCCTTCCTGCCTTGCCGGTATTATGGGCGGGCTTGAAAGCGAAATACATTCCGATACTGATGTTGTGTTCCTTGAATCGGCAAAATTCCGCCGCGACAGCGTAAGGAAAACCTGCCGTGCACTCGGCATCCGTACCGAAGCCGGCGCGCATTTTGAACGCGGCGTTGATATACTCAATGTTGAATATGCAATGAACCGCGCTCTGCAACTTATCTGCGAACTTGACGCCGCCGATATAATCGATGGGTATGTGGACTGCAATAACGGCTTGCCGACCGACCGTAAACTTTCCGCTACGGTTGACAGTATTAACGCTCTGCTTGGCCTTCATATTCCCGGCGAAACCATGTGCGATATTTTAAATAAACTTGAAATCAAAACTACGCTTGAAAACGGCACGCTTAACTGCCTTGTCCCATCGGTTCGTGACGATGTGGAATCAAGAGCCGACCTGGCCGAGGAGGTTATGCGTATTTACGGCTACGAGCATATCATAGGCAGTGATATGACGGGCGCGGTGGTGCGCGGCAAAAAAACTCCCGAGCGTATTAAGTCTGATAAAATCAAAGCCCTTCTGTGCGGTGAGGGTCTTCATGAAATAGCAACATATTCGTTTATAAGCAGAACCGCGCTTGATACCCTTATGCTGCCGGCAGATGATAAACGCCGTAAAGCCGCCGTTATACTCAATCCTCTGGGGGAGGAGTATTCGGTTATGAGAACACAACTTTACACTTCGCTGCTCGCCGTAATTTCAACCAACTATAACCGAAAAAATACGGATGCAAGATTTTTTGAAATAAGTAAACTGTTTATCCCTAAATCTTTACCGCTTACCGAACAGCCGCTCGAAGTTCCGGCTATGTCAATCGGTATGTACGGCGAAAACGAAGATTTCTTTACACTCAAAGGAGTTGTCGAAAGTGTTATAAACCTGTTCTGTAAGGATGCTGAGATATACCGCTCGGCAGAACCGTTCCTCCATCCCGGCAGGCAGGCCGTGATTAAAAAAGGGGACGATGTTCTTGCCGTGCTGGGCGAAGTTCACCCCACAGTTGCCGAAAAATACAACATCGGTACAAGAGTTTATGTCGCTCAGATAGCGCTTGACAAACTTTTTGCAATTGAGCAAAGCAATGTAATCTATAAACCCCTGCCCAAATTCCCTGCCGTTAATCGTGACTTCGCCCTTGTCTGCGATATCGATAAACCGGTCGGCGAACTTGAAAAGGCTATTAAAACAGGCGCCGGCAAACTGTGCGAAAAGGTTGAATTGTTCGACCTGTATTCCGGCAGCCAGATCGGTGCGGGCAAAAAAAGCGCCGCCTTCCGTGTCACTCTGCGCAGTGCAGATGCCACATTAACAGAAGAGCAAATCAATAAAACCGTCGCTAAAATAATGAACAGGCTGGAGGCTGCCGGTGCGGTTTTGCGCCGGTAATTATCCTGTGATGTTGCGGCCGCTAACCGCTTTGTCAACCGCCAAAATCCCGCAAAAAATGTCGGCAAACCGAAAGTCCGAAATTTTTTTAAAAAAAGGGAAAATTTTTAGTTGACAAAGAGGAGGCGGTGTGGTAATATAATTAGGCGCTCTGTTTTGGGGGCGTCGAAGCGGACCTTGAAAATTAAACAACGAAAGAAAGAAATTAGTTAAATTTGGCTGGGAATTGCGGTGCAGAAATGCACAGCAAAGAACAGAGAAAAGAATTAAACTAACGGACCCGAAATAATTTGAGTAAAACTCAAAAGTAAAACGGAACAACACGCAAAAGCGAAGTTGTCGAAGAAGCTGAGATTTAGCTTTAAAATAGATTTAGACATTGAAAGATGTGTAGATACAATATTTTAGAGAGTTTGATCCTGGCTCAGGACGAACGCTGGCGGCGTGCCTAACACATGCAAGTCGAACGGAGTCTTGCGCTGAACGGAAGTCAGCTTGCTGAAAGAAGTTCTTGTAAGACTTAGTGGCGGACGGGTGAGTAACGCGTGAGCAACCTGCCTTACAGAGGGGGACAACAGTTGGAAACGACTGCTAATACCGCATAAAATATGTTTACGGCATCGTAAAGATATCAAAGATTTATCGCTGTAAGATGGGCTCGCGTTGGATTAGGTAGTTGGTGAGGTAAAGGCTCACCAAGCCGACGATCCATAGCCGGACTGAGAGGTTGAACGGCCACATTGGGACTGAGACACGGCCCAGACTCCTACGGGAGGCAGCAGTGGGGGATATTGCACAATGGGGGAAACCCTGATGCAGCAACGCCGCGTGAGGGAAGACGGTCTTCGGATTGTAAACCTTTGTCTTTGGTGAAGAAGAAAGTGACGGTAGCCAAGGAGGAAGCCACGGCTAACTACGTGCCAGCAGCCGCGGTAATACGTAGGTGGCAAGCGTTGTCCGGAATTACTGGGTGTAAAGGGAGCGCAGGCGGGAAGCTAAGTTGGATGTGAAATACCGGAGCTCAACTCCGGGGCTGCATCCAAAACTGGTTTTCTTGAGTGGAGTAGAGGTAAGCGGAATTCCGAGTGTAGCGGTGAAATGCGTAGATATTCGGAGGAACACCAGTGGCGAAGGCGGCCTGCTGGGCTTTAACTGACGCTGAGGCACGAAAGCATGGGGAGCAAACAGGATTAGATACCCTGGTAGTCCATGCTGTAAACGATGAATACTAGGTGTGGGGGGACTGACCCCTTCCGTGCCGGAGTAAACACAATAAGTATTCCACCTGGGGAGTACGACCGCAAGGTTGAAACTCAAAGGAATTGACGGGGGCCCGCACAAGCAGTGGAGTATGTGGTTTAATTCGACGCAACGCGAAGAACCTTACCA
>CAVGND010000026.1:0-25642 GCA_963630555.1 Roseburia intestinalis
GCTGCCGCCTCGGTCGGTGCTTCTGCTTCGCTTCAGGTGTCCACCGGACACCCGCTTCTCGTCAGATGGGGCTGAAGGGTTTGAGGATAACGGCAGTTTGTGCGCTGACGGTAAACTGTGTCAAAAAGTATACTTTTTGACCTTCGCTTATATTTGTCTATATGCTATCACATTATAATAAAAATGTCAACGATTTTTCACTTTTTTAATAAAAATTTGTGTAAAAAATATAAACGGCGGGATTTTTAAAATTCCCGATTGGTAATTTATAACTGTGCCAAAAGGTATACCTTTTGGCACAAACGGCATCTGTTTCCCGATTCGTAACTTGGGATTTGATAATGACTTTTGAGCTTGTTTTCCGTTTTAACATCCGGCGCAAAAGCGTCGGTTTTCACACCTGCAGAAAGCAACCGTGAATTCCCAAAGTAAATTCCGCTGTGGAATTTACTTTGGGAATTCACTTTTTTTGCAAAAAACGCTTGACACTTGACTTCCGGTGTAATATAATTGTAAATTGCCTAATGATGTGATATTGTACCCTATTGTTCCTATATTCGGGGTAAAAGCCGCTTTTTAAGGGGCTTCGCAGGGGTGCTGCGTTGCCGAAACGCCGATATCATATACCGTTAATAATTTAAGGAGTGATGCAGGCTTATGGTGAATTCCGTAAATGTCAAACCGGTTAAATTCGGTCGCAACGAGAGAATGAGCTTTTCCAAAATCAATGAGGTCATCGATATCCCGAACCTTATTGAAATACAGAAGGACTCATACCGTTGGTTCCTTGAAGAAGGGCTGGATGAAGTTTTCCGCGATATGTCGTCCATTACCGATTATTCCGGTAATCTGATACTCGACTTCATCAGTTACCGTCTTGACGACAAACCAAAATATACCATAGCCGAATGTAAAGAGAGGGACGCAACATATGCCGCGCCGCTCAGAGTTCTTGCGCGTCTTCAAAACACCGAAACCGGGGAGATAAAGGAAAATGAAGTCTTTATGGGCGATTTTCCGATAATGACCGATTCCGGTACCTTTGTAATCAACGGTGCGGAACGCGTCGTCGTATCGCAGCTTGTGCGTTCGCCCGGCGTTTACTACGGCTCGGAACAGGATAAGACCGGCCGCTACCTCTTTAATGCCACCATTATTCCCAACCGCGGCGCGTGGCTTGAATATGAAACCGACCTTAACGGCATTCTTTACGTAAGAATAGATAAAAACCGCAAACTCCCTTTAAGTACCTTTGTACGTGCGTTGGGCGTTCAGTCAAATCTTGAAATCAACGAGCTGCTCGGCGAGGACGAGCGTATGGACAACACCTTCGCCAAGGACGCCACCACCGATACCGATTCGGCGCTTATAGAAGTCTATAAAAAGGTTCGCCCCGGCGAGCCCGCAACGGTTGACGGTGCGCAGGCTCACCTTTCGCAGCTGTTTTTCGACCCGAGAAGGTACGACCTTTCCCGCGTCGGGCGTTATAAATACAATCTTAAACTTGCGCTTTCTCCGCGTATAGTCGGCAGGGTGCTTTCGCGCCCGGTAGTTGACCCGATGACAGGTGAGATTCTTGCGGAGGTTGACTCTAAACCCATTACCAAAGAAACCGCCGCCGAATTTGAACGCAGGGGCGTAAGCGAAGTTTATATTGACGTTCTTGAAAATGAGGGCGACCGTGTTGAGGTCAAAGTCCTTACAAATAATATGGTTGACATCAAAGACTTCATAACCTTTGATATTTCCGACCTTAATATTAAAGAAAAAGTCAACTTCGGCGTATTAAGAAATATCCTTGAAACCAACGACACCGAGGACGGCATAAAAGAAGCGCTTGCCGCAAATATGGACAAACTTGTGCCCAACCATATAACGGTTGACGATATTTTTGCGTCGATCAACTATTTCCTCGGTCTTGCGCACGGCGTCGGAAATGTTGACGATATCGACCATCTCGGCAACCGCCGTATCCGTTCGGTAGGCGAACTCCTGCAAAATCAGTTCAGAATCGGCTTTTCAAGAATGGAGCGCGTCGTCCGTGAAAAAATGACTCTGCAGGCGCAGGATGTCGATACCATAACTCCGCAATCCCTTATAAATATAAGGCCCGTTGTCGCGGCGATTAAGGAGTTCTTCGGTTCCTCCCCGCTTTCGCAATTTATGGATCAGACCAATCCGCTTTCGGAACTTACCCATAAACGCCGTCTTTCGGCGCTGGGCCCCGGCGGTCTGTCACGTGACCGTGCCGGATTTGAAGTCCGCGACGTTCACTATACCCATTACGGTCGTATGTGCCCGATAGAAACCCCTGAAGGCCCCAACATCGGTCTTATTTCCTACCTTGCTACATTTGCAAAGATTAACGAATACGGATTTATTGAGGCACCTTACCGTAAAATAGACAAGAAAACCGGTAAAGTGCTTGATGAAGTCGTATATCTTTCAGCAGATAAAGAGGACGAGTATGTTATCGCTCAGGCGAACGAACCGCTTGATGAAAAAGGCCATTTCGTCCGCCCGAAGGTAAACGCGCGTTACCGTGACGAGTTCCTTGAAATCGAAGCCGAAAAAGCCGACCTTATGGACGTTTCGCCTAAAATGGTCGTTTCGGTCGCCACGGCTATGATACCGTTCCTTGAAAACGACGATACCAACCGTGCGCTGATGGGTTCCAACATGCAGAAGCAGGCGGTTCCCCTGCTTAAAACCGAAAATCCGATAGTCGGCACGGGTATGGAATACAAAGCCGCTGTCGATTCGGGCGTTGTCGTGCTTGCAAAACGTGCCGGTAAGGTCGTTGCCGCAAGTGCCTCAAAAATCAAAATCAAAGCAAAGAACGGCGAAATTGATGAGTACGAACTTATCAAATTCCTTCGTTCGAACCATACCACATGCATAAACCAGAAACCCATTGTCGATGTAGGTCAGACCGTGGAAGAAGGCGAAGTAATTGCCGACGGCCCCGCTACCTGCAACGGCGAAGTTTCGCTCGGTAAAAATGCCCTTATCGGATTTATGACCTGGGAAGGCTATAACTATGAGGACGCCGTCCTTATTAACCAGCGCCTTGTCCGCGAGGACGTTTATACCTCTATCCATATTGAAGAATATGAAATAGAATCCCGTGATACCAAGTTAGGGCCGGAAGAAATTACAAGAGATATTCCCAATGTAGGTGACGACGCACTTAAAAACCTTGACGAAAGAGGTATTATCCGCATCGGTGCCGAGGTTCGCACGGGCGATATACTTGTCGGTAAAGTAACCCCTAAAGGCGAAACCGAACTGACAGCCGAGGAAAGGCTCCTGCGTGCCATATTCGGCGAAAAGGCACGCGAAGTCAGGGATACTTCCCTGCGTGTTCCGCACGGAGAGTACGGCACGGTTATTGACGTTAAAGTGTTTGACCGTACCAATTCTTCCGAACTCAACCCCGGCGTAAACCTTGTTGTGCGCTGCTATATCGCACAAAAGCGTAAGATTTCGGTCGGCGATAAGATGGCGGGCCGCCACGGTAACAAAGGCGTTGTTTCAAGAATACTTCCGAGTGAGGATATGCCGTTCCTTGCGGACGGTACGCCGCTTGATATCGTGCTTAACCCCCTCGGTGTTCCTTCACGTATGAACATCGGTCAGGTGCTGGAAGTTCATTTGGGCTACGCCGCCAAAGCGCTTGGCTGGAAGGTTTGCACCCCGGTATTTGACGGCGCTCACGAAGAAGATATTTATAATATGTTCATTTCGGCGGGTATCTGCCGTGACATTAAATATAATCCCGAAAACCGCGAGTTCCTTGAACCGCTTGAGGGTAAAACTTTCGTTACGTCGCACCCCGACCCCGAAACGGGCAAACCCGTCCTTGAACGTATTTCGGACGAAACCCGCAGCGATACCGAAAAACTTAAAGAACTTACGGAGCAGGGCGTCCTTAAGGTTGTTGACGGTAAAACCCAACTCTATGACGGGCGTACCGGCGAACCCTTCGATAACCCCGTTACCGTAGGTTATATGTACTACCTTAAACTGCATCACCTTGTTGACGATAAGATTCACGCCCGTTCGACCGGGCCGTATTCGCTCGTTACTCAGCAGCCGCTCGGCGGTAAGGCTCAGTTCGGCGGTCAGCGTTTCGGTGAAATGGAAGTCTGGGCACTTGAAGCATACGGCGCCGCCTATACCTTACAGGAAATACTCACCGTTAAGTCGGATGATGTTGTCGGCCGTGTTAAAACCTATGAGGCTATCGTTAAAGGCAAAAACGTTCCGCAGCCCGGCGTGCCCGAATCGTTTAAGGTTCTTATTAAAGAACTTCAGTCGCTCGGTCTTGATATTAAAGTGCTTGACCATGACGGCGATGAAATAGATCTTAAGCAAGAATTTGACGATGACGAGTACGGGCTCTCCCCGCACCGTGAAAGCGCCCCCGAATCAGAAGATGAAACCTTAAAAGAAGATGTCGTTGCCGACGATCTTTCGGGCTACGGCTTGCAGGATGATGAGGGTAACGATATAACCGATGCCGATGCTTATTCGGACGATTCCGACGCGGAATTTACCGATGACGATGCCTATTCGGACGATTTCGATACGGAATTTACCGATGACGGCGGCGAAATGTGAGAAAGGAGACATTGATCAATGGAACATATCGAATTTGAATCAATAAAAATAGGTCTTGCGTCTCCCGAACAGATCAGAAGTTGGTCGCACGGTGAGGTTAAAAAACCCGAAACCATTAACTACCGTACCCTTAAACCGGAACGGGACGGCCTTTTCTGTGAGCGCATTTTCGGGCCGCAGAAGGACTGGGAATGCCACTGCGGTAAATATAAAAGAATCCGCTATAAAGGCAAAATATGCGATAAGTGCGGCGTTGAGGTAACAAGTTCCAAGGTTCGCCGCGAGCGTATGGGTTCCATCGAACTCGCAACCCCCGTTTCGCACATCTGGTACTACAAGACCATTCCTTCAAGAATGGGTCTGGTGCTTGACGTTACGCCCCGCGTCCTCGAACAGGTTCTTTATTTCTCAAAATATATAGTAACCGACCCGGGCGATACTCCGCTTCAAAAGAAGCAACTCCTTTCGGAAGCGGAATATAACGATATGCGCGAAAAATATGAGGACGATTTTGACGCGGGCATGGGCGCAGAGGCTATTAAAAAACTCCTCTGCGAAATCGACCTTGAAAAAGAATGTACCGACCTTAAAAACGAACTTGAAGAAGCAGCCGGTCAAAGGCGCACAAGACTTCTCAAACGACTTGAGGTTATGGAGGCGTTCCGCCTTTCGGGCAACCGCCCCGAATGGATGATTCTGGACGTTCTTCCGGTAATTCCGCCCGATCTCCGTCCTATGGTTCAGCTTGACGGCGGCCGTTTCGCAACCAGCGACTTGAACGACCTGTATCGCCGTGTTATCAACCGCAATAACCGCCTTAAACGCCTCCTTGAACTCGACGCTCCGGATATTATTGTCCGTAACGAGAAAAGGATGCTGCAGGAAGCGGTTGACGCGCTTATCGATAACGGCAGACGCGGCAAACCCGTGACCGGCCCCAACAACCGTGCCCTTAAATCCCTGTCGGATATGCTTAAAGGTAAACAGGGGCGTTTCCGTCAGAACCTGCTCGGTAAACGTGTTGACTATTCCGGCCGTTCGGTTATCGTCGTAGGCCCTGAACTGAAAATGTATCAGTGCGGATTGCCGAAAGAAATGGCGCTTGAACTGTTTAAGCCGTTCATTATGAAGCGTTTGGTGGAAACAGGTGCGGTCAAGAATATCAAAAAAGCCAGAAAAATGGTTGAACGCGCCGACAGTGCCGTGTGGGACGCTCTTGAAATAGTTATTAAAGATCACCCCGTGTTCCTTAACCGTGCGCCGACACTTCACCGTCTGGGTATACAGGCGTTTGAACCGGTAATGGTTGAAGGTCGGGCAATAAAACTCCACCCCCTGACCTGTACCGCATTCAACGCCGACTTTGACGGCGACCAGATGGCGGTTCACGTTCCCCTGTCGGCTGAAGCACAGGCTGAGGCTCGCTTCCTTATGCTTGCCGCCAACAACCTGCTTAAACCGTCAGACGGTAAACCGGTCACCGTTCCTACGCAGGATATGGTTCTCGGTTCCTATTACCTTACTATCGTCCAAACAAGCGAAAAAGGCACAAACCACGTCTTCCGCGATGTTGATGAAGCCATTATGGCATATAATGACGGTCTTGTCGGACTCCACGCGCCTATCCGCGTCCGCGTTACCCGCGGCGGCGTTTCGGAACTCGTTTGGTGTACCGTCGGCGTTATAATATTCAACAAATCCATTCCGCAGGACCTCGGCTTTGTCGACAGAAGCGTCCCCGGCAATGAATTTAAGTTTGAAATTTCTTTCAGCCTTAAAGACCCGTCCGCAAAACAGGTTAATTCGCTTGACGATATCATTCAGTATAAAGTCGGCAAAAAGCAGCTCGGTAAAATAATTGACGCCTGCATCGAAAAACACGGAACTTCCGAAACCGCCGTTGTGCTTGATAATATTAAATCAACGGGTTATAAATATTCAACCAAGGGCGCAGTCACCGTTGCCGTAGCCGACGCGGTTATACCGCCCATAAAGGCTGAACTTATAAATCAGGCGGAAAAGAAGATTGATAAAGTCACCCGCGATTACAGGCGCGGCTTTATGAGCAATGACGAAAGGCTCAGCCAGGTTGTAAAAATCTGGAACCAGGCTACCAACGATATCGGTGACGCTTTGAAGGATAACCTTGATGAGTTCAACCCGATATTTATGATGGCGGATTCCGGCGCCCGTGGTTCCATGAGCCAGATAAGACAGCTTGCAGGTATGCGCGGACTTATTTCAAATACCGCCGGTAAGGTCATCGAAGTTCCTATCCGTGCCAACTACCGTGAAGGACTTAATGTTTTGGAATACTTTATTTCTTCGCGCGGCGCACGTAAAGGACTTGCCGATACCGCTCTGCGTACGGCTGACTCGGGTTATTTGACCCGCCGCCTTGTTGATGTTTCGCAGGATGTTATTATCCGCGAGGATGACTGCGGAACCGAAGAAGGTCTTAAAGTCTACACAATAAAAGAGGGTAATCAGGTTATTGAGCCGTTGGAGGAACGCCTTGTAGGCCGCTTCCTGCTGCACGACTTTGTTGACGAAAAAACAGGTGAAGTCGTTGTTGACTGTAACCATATGATGACAAACGAGGACGCTAAAAAGATTGTTGACGCAGGTGTTGAAGAAATAGAAATACGCTCTATCCTCTCCTGCCATACGCATCACGGCGTCTGCAAAAAATGTTACGGTATGAACCTTGCAACCGCACGCCCCGTTACCAAGGGCGAGGCTGTAGGTATCATTGCGGCACAGTCCATCGGCGAACCCGGTACACAGCTTACAATGCGTACTTTCCATACGGGCGGTATCGCCTCAGCCGAAGATATTACTCAGGGTCTTCCCCGTGTCGAAGAACTGTTTGAAGCACGCAGACCCAAAAGAAGCGGTATAATCGCCGAAATATCAGGTACCGTTTCAATAACCGAGGAAAGGAAAAACCGCGTTGTTGTAATAACCGATTCCGAAAATGCGGACGAACGCAAGTACGTGATTCCTTACGGTTACAGAATTACGGTAGCAGAGGGCGATAATATCACCGCCGGCGAACAGATCACCGAAGGCGCGGTCTGCCCGGGCGATATCCTTGCCGTAAACGGCCCCGAAGCCGTTGAAAGATATATTATCAAAGAGGTTCAAAGTGTTTACCGTCTGCAGGGTGTTGATATCAACGATAAGCATATCGAGGTTATCGTCCGCCAGATGATGCATAAACTCCGCATCAAAGACGGCGGCAGCACGAACCTTATAGATAACGCCATCTATGATAAAGAGGATGTCTGGAAGGCTAATGACGCCATCCGTGTGCGCATTGAAAACGGTGAAGAAGGCCTGCGCTACGCCGAAACCGAGCCGACACTGCTCGGTATTACCAAGGCTTCGCTGGCTACCGAATCGTTCCTCTCGGCTGCTTCTTTCCAGGAAACAACCAGAGTTTTGACCGACGCCGCCATCAAAGGCAAGGTTGACCCGCTGTTCGGTCTTAAAGAAAATGTCATCATCGGTAAACTTGTGCCTGCCGGAACCGGCATCTGCACCGCTACCGACGACCTTAACGACCTTGAAGAGGATGTTATAACCGAGGAAGATGAAACCGGCGCAGTGCTTGACGATGAAACCGATGCGGTGCTTGACGATACCGTTTCGGATAACGACGATATAATTGTTGAGGGTGAAATGAACAACCCGAATTTTATCTCGGATAATATTTAATTCACCGTCACGGAACGCCTTCAGCGGTAAAAATTATTCAACTTTTCAGAATTTCAGCACCAAAACCCTTGACAAGACGGGGGTTTTGGTGCTATTATTATTTAGTGTGCGGACTTGTGCTCAAAATTACAGTCCGCCGCCAATAATTATGTAAGGAGGTGCTGTATGCCTACGTTTAACCAGTTAGTACGTTCAGGAAGGGAAACAATCGGTAAAAAGGCCAAAGCCCCTGCGCTTTTAAAGGGTTACAACTCTATGAAACGCAAAATGACCGATAACGATTCTCCGCAGAAACGCGGCGTTTGTACCGCAGTTAAGACTTCAACTCCCAAGAAGCCTAACTCGGCTCTCCGTAAGATTGCCCGTGTACGTTTGTCAAACGGAATAGAAGTTTCGGCTTATATTCCCGGTATAGGTCACAATCTTCAAGAGCATAGCGTCGTTCTTATCCGTGGCGGCCGTGTTAAGGATCTCCCCGGTGTGCGTTACCACATCGTAAGAGGAACCCTTGATGCACAGGGCGTTGCAAAGAGAATGCAATCCCGTTCGAAGTACGGTGCAAAGCGTCCGAAAGCCGGCGCAAAATAATAGCTTTTGACGAATTCTATATCGCATAAGATCAAGCGATGTTTTATATATATTCAACCTTTGGCAAAAACGCCGCGGTGGGTATACAGCTTCGCTTGGTGCTGACGGGATTTGTCGCTCGAGTACCTATGATATCATTATTATGAAGGAGGGAATGCAAGTGCCGAGAAGAGGTTTTGTCGCAAAACGCGATGTTTTACCCGATCCGCTTTATAATTCCAAAACCGTTACACGCCTTATCAACAACATTATGCTTGACGGTAAAAAGGGTGTAGCACAGAAAATTGTTTACGGTGCGTTTGACATTATTTCCGAAAAAACCGGCAAAAACCCGCTTGAGGTTTTTGAACAGGCTATGGAAAATGTAATGCCGCAGCTTGAGGTTAAGGCTGTCCGTAAGGGCGGTGCAACCTATCAGGTTCCGTTTGAAGTACGCGCCGAAAGAAAGCAAACTTTGGGCCTCCGCTGGCTTACGGCTTACAGCCGTACCCGTTCGGAAAGAACGATGAGAGAAAGACTCGCTAACGAGATTATCGACGCTACGAACGGTATGGGCAACGCCGTTAAAAAGCGTGAGGATACCCATAAAATGGCTGAGGCTAATAAGGCCTTCGCACACTACGGTTGGTAAATCACAGACTTTGAAATGTGCCGCGTAAGCGGTCACGATGGAGGATAGTATGCCAAGAAAAGTATCTCTTGAAATGACAAGAAATATTGGTATCATGGCACATATTGACGCAGGTAAAACCACTACGACCGAGCGTATCCTTTTCTACACGGGTATCAACCGTAAGATGGGCGAAACGCATGACGGTGCGTCAACTATGGACTGGATGGAACAGGAGAAAGAAAGAGGTATAACAATTACCTCCGCCGCTACCACCTGCTTCTGGAAAGACCATCGTATCAATATTATCGACACTCCCGGACACGTTGACTTTACTGTTGAAGTTCAGCGTTCACTCCGCGTGTTGGACGGTTCGGTTACCGTTCTTTGCGCCAAGGGCGGTGTTGAACCCCAGTCTGAAACCGTTTGGAGACAGGCTGACGAATATCATGTACCCCGTATGATCTATGTAAATAAAATGGATATAATGGGTGCTGATTTCTATAATGTTTTAAATATGATTAAGGATCGTTTCAACTGCAACGCAGTCCCGATCCAACTTCCCATCGGTTCCGAGGATACCTTTAAAGGTATTGTCGACCTTATTAACAACGATGCCGAGATTTATTATGACGACCTCGGCAAAGACGTAAGACGCGAACCGATTCCGGACGATATGAAGGAACTTGCCGAAAAATACAGAACCGAACTCATCGAAGCCGTCGTTGAACAGGACGATGAACTTATGGAGAAGTATTTTGAAGGTGAAGAACCCTCGGTCGAACAAATCAAAAAGGTTATCCGCAAGGCTACAATAGCCAACGATATGGTTCCGATCACCTGCGGTACTTCTTACCGCAACAAGGGTGTTCAGCCGCTGCTTGACGCTATTGTTGACTTTATGCCGGCTCCTACAGATATTCCTTCAATCAAGGGTGTAAACCCCGATACAGAGGAAGAGGAGTTCCGTCATTCTTCGGATACCGAGCCGTTTGCTGCACTTGCGTTTAAAATCGCAACCGACCCGTATGTCGGTAAGATATGCTTCTTCCGCGTATATTCCGGTAAGGTTGACGCAGGCTCAAACGTCTATAACTCGGTTAAGGATAACAGGGAAAGAATAGGCCGTATTCTTCAGATGCACGCAAACCACAGGGAAGATATCGAAACCTGCTACGCAGGTGATATCGCCGCCGCCGTCGGTCTTAAAAACACCACCACGGGCGACACCCTCTGTGACCCCGAGCATCCGATTATACTTGAATCTATGCACTTCCCCGAACCCGTTATCCGTGTCGCTATTGAACCGAAAACCAAAGCCGGTCAGGAAAAACTCGGCATAGGCCTTGCCAAACTTGCCGAAGAAGACCCGACCTTTAAGTGCTACACCGATGAGGAAACAGGTCAGACCATTATCGCAGGTATGGGCGAACTCCACCTTGAGATAATTGTTGACCGTCTTCTCCGTGAATTTAAGGTTGAGGCTAATGTCGGTGCTCCGCAGGTTGCTTATAAAGAAAGTATCCGCAAGAAGGTCGACCATGAAACCAAGTATAAAAGACAGTCGGGCGGTTCCGGTCAGTACGGTCACGTTAAAATCATTCTTGAGCCTAACGAAACAGGCAAGGGTTACGAATTTATCAACGCCGTTACCGGCGGTTCCATCCCGAAAGAGTTTATCGGCCCGGTTGACGCCGGTATCCAAAGCGCCCTCAAGAGCGGCGTTCTTGCAGGTTACCCGGTTGTTGACGTTAAGGTAACTCTTTACGACGGTTCGTATCACGAGGTTGACTCGTCCGAAATGGCATTTAAAATTGCCGGTTCAATGGCATTTAAAGAGGCTGCCAGAAAGGCAGATCCGGTGCTGCTTGAGCCTATTATGAAGGTTACCGTTATCGTCCCCGAAGAATACATGGGCGATGTTATCGGTGACATTAACTCTCGCCGCGGCGAGATACAGGGCTTTGAAGACAGGAACGGCGGCGTTAAACAGATTAACGCAAGAGTTCCGCTCGGCGATATGTTCGGCTACGCTACCGACCTCCGCTCAAAAACACAGGGCCGCGGTCAGTACGTTATGGAACCGGACGGATACAAGGAAGTTCCGAAGTCAATCGCAGAGAAAATTATTTCTTCAAGAACCAAATAAATTGACAAATATCTCTTGCATTAGCAAAGAAAATTTGTTAAACTAAGTATTAATAAGCGTATTGCTTAAAATCAATGAAAATTTAAGGAGGAAATTCCAATGGCAAAGGCAAAATTTGAAAGAACCAAACCCCATGTAAACATTGGTACCATCGGTCACGTTGACCATGGTAAAACCACTTTGACCGCCGCTATCACAAAATATCTTTCTCTTAAAGGACAGGCTCAGTTCGAAGATTATGCAAACATCGATAAAGCCCCCGAAGAAAGAGAGCGCGGTATCACAATCAACACCGCTCACGTTGAGTATGAAACCGATAAGCGTCACTACGCTCACGTTGACTGCCCCGGACACGCTGACTATGTTAAAAACATGATCACCGGTGCTGCTCAGATGGACGGCGCTATCCTCGTTATCGCTGCAACAGACGGCCCTATGGCTCAGACCAAAGAGCACCTTCTTCTTGCCCGTCAGGTTGGCGTTCCGTACATTGTTGTATTCATGAACAAGGTTGACCAGGTTGACGATCCGGAACTTCTCGAACTCGTTGAAATGGAAATCCGTGAAACTCTTGATAAATACGACTTCCCCGGCGATGATACTCCTATCATCAAGGGTTCTGCTTTGAAGGCTCTCGAAGCTCCGAGCGATCCGAGCGATCCGGCTTACGAGCCCATCAAAGAACTTATGGACGCAGTTGACGATTATATCCCGACACCGGACCGTAAGGCTGACCAGCCGTTCCTTATGCCTGTTGAAGATGTATTCACCATCACAGGCCGCGGTACTGTTGCTACAGGTAGAGTTGAGCGCGGACAGCTTAAAACAGGCGAAGAAGTTGAAATCGTCGGTATCAAAGAAACCAACAAAACCGTTGTTACCGGTATCGAAATGTTCCGTAAGATTCTTGACTACGCTGAGGCAGGCGATAACATCGGTGCTCTTCTCCGTGGTATTCAGAGAACAGATATCGAGCGCGGACAGGTTCTTTGCAAACCCGGCTCAATAAATCCGCACACCAAATTCCACGGTCAGGTTTATATCCTTACCAAAGATGAAGGCGGACGCCATACACCGTTCTTTAACAACTATCGTCCTCAGTTCTATTTCAGAACAACCGACGTTACCGGCGTTATCCATCTTCCGGAAGGAACCGAAATGTGCATGCCCGGCGATAACGTAGAAATGGATGTTGAACTTATCACTCCTATCGCTATCGAAGAAGGTCTCCGTTTCGCTATCCGTGAAGGCGGCCGTACAGTCGGTTCAGGCGTTGTTACTGCTATCAACGGCTAATCGTAACCGATTAAAAATTTAAAACTGCCCCGATATTACGGCAGTTTGCGGGCGGCGGCTTTTTGCCGCCGCCCTTTTTTGTGTTATACACCCGTGCGGTGACGCACCGCCGCATTCGGCAAACTCCGTGCACCGAATCAATTTTTTTCAAAATAGTTTTTAAAACAATAAAAAAGTTGTTGACAAACGGGGAATAATATATTATAATAACAACGCTGCTTGACTTTGCAGGCAGCCGAAAATCTAAATTTGGCGGTATAGCTCAGCTGGCTAGAGCATTCGGTTCATACCCGAAGTGTCGTAGGTTCAAGTCCCACTACCGCTACCAATGCGGCCCGGTGGTCAAGCGGTTAAGACACCGCCCTTTCACGGCGGTAACACGGGTTCGATTCCCGTCCGGGTCACCAAAATCCCGTTCACTTTAGTGGACGGGATTTTACTTTTTTACTTCTTACCTCTTCACTCTTACTTTAAATAAAGTTTGATACGGGATTTTTGGGAAGTAATAAGTAAGAAGTAATAGGTAATAAGTTGGGTGTGTCTACGGCACGAATTTTAAATGCAAGGTTTATACCTTTGCTCTGACTGTAGACAAAGTCCCGAAAGGGGCTTTGTCTACAGTCAGAACTCTCGTTCATTTGAACGAGAGTTTTTTATCGTTAGACGTTAGATGTGGTGAACGGCAGCTTGCGGGCTGACGGTAGGCACTTACCACTTGCCTCCCTCTCGACGATGGTGCGGGTGTCCGGCGGACACCTGAAGCGAAGCAGAAGCACCGACCGAGGCGGCAGCGCCGCCCTTGCCTCCACCTGACGGGGAGGTGTCAAAACGAAGTTTTGACGGAGGGGGAGATACCTAAGGCTAACTGTAATCGCAAACCGAGGCGGCAGCCGAGACGGTGGATTTGCCGTAGGCAAAGACGGAAAGAGAGAAAAGCCAACGGTAAAGACAACTCGCCGTCTGTTATCAAACTAATGTTACCACGGTCTAATGTCTAACATCTATCGTCTAACGCTAGAATGGTATGAAAAGTCAATAGTTAAATTGCAAAAAGTCGCAAAAAAATTTATTTTAGGCGGATAGGAGGCTATTTAAGCACGCCTCGTATAAGTCGGCAGAGGTCGAAAAGTTAAAAATGCCTCTCGGGTAATGGTTTATCCATTGTTCGAGCTTTCGGGTGTCTGCGGGTGTTACTTTTTCAAAACTAACGCCTTTCGGATAGTGTCGGCGTATCATTTTATTTTGATTTTCGTTAGAGCCCCGCTCGTAAGCGCTGTAAGGGTGGCAATAATATATTTTTGTGCGGTTGCCAACGCGACGGCAGCTTTGCTCGAGTCCCTCTCGGTCGGAAAACTCGGAGCCGTTGTCTATCGTTATACTTTGAAACACTTTGTAAAAGTCTGCACCGTATGTACGTTCTATGCCGTTAAGAGCTTTAACAACGCTTGCGGCTGTATGGTCTTTCATAATGCGTATGATTTCGTAGCGGGTATAACGCTCGGTAAGTACAAGCATAGTTTTTTTAGTACCTTTTTTACCCTCTACGCAATCCATTTCCCAATGCCCGAAAGTAGAACGCTCTGCAATCTCTGCGGGGCGTTTCTCTATGCTGTCGCCTTTCGATGCGCGGGCGGCACGTACTTTTTTATATTTCCGCTTCGTCTTGTTTTTCTTTACGGGTAAGTTGGCATTTGTGATAGTTAAAAAAACGCCGTCCGTAATATAGCGATAAAAAGTAGTCTTTGAAATGGTGGTATTGAATTGTATTCCTTTTTCCTTTATTTCGCCCAATATAGCACCGGGCGCGTCTTTTTCAACGGATACTTTATATTCAAGATAATTAGCGTACTCGTGGTCGTTTCCGATTTTAAGCCCCGGGCCCTTTGCTCTTAAATTCTCTTGATATTTTTCCTCCGCAATATCGGGGCTGTATCGCATTTCGGTTGTATAGTCGCTGTTCAAGTGTTCGTATTGCCCTCTTGCGAGTTCGTTATAAATTGTTTTCCAATGCACGCCAAGCATAAGCGCCATATCCTTTTTTGATACGCCTGCTTTTAACCACGCCTCTATTTTTAACCTATCGTTAAAGGTTAAATGCTTAAAAGTTCTTTTCATAATAAAAGTACTCCGTTTTATCATAAATTGTAAAGAGAGGGAACAGTTACGTTCCCTCTCGATCACTGTTGTAAAAAATCTTCAATCGCTTTTTTGATAATTTGCGCCTGCGACACCCCCTCGGATTTGCATTTTTCTTTAAATGCACCGGCTAAATCCTTAGGGATAAATGCCGTAACCGTGCCGTAAGTTTTTTCATTGTACCGCCGTTTAACGGCGGTTGATGTTTTAGTTTTTCGCTTTTCTGTTTCCATTTACAAACCTCCAAATTTGCCTTGCCGCATCTGCCAATACTATAACAGCGTTTGCGGCTATCGCGATGCGCAGGTAAATGTCAAGCCCGACACGGGCAGAAATAACAAGAAGCGCGCACAGCGATATAAACCAAAAATCATTGTTATTTTTCACTTGAAAAACTCCTTTCGATGTGCTATACTATTAGTGACCCTTACGGGGGCGGGGCTTTCGCCCCACCGTTACGCCTACCACCATTTGATGGCCGTTATCAAAGCGGCTGCTGCAACGATTGCTTTGATTATCAATTCGGCGATTTCAAAAGTGGTAGGCTTTCTTTTTCGTCGTTTCATTTTATCACCCCCTCGTTTGTTTCTGCAATTATTATAGCATACTCTATAGAGTATGTCAAGCACTATTTTTAATTTTTTCACTTTTTATAAAAAATTTTTTAAATAAAAAAGCGGCTACCGCAAGAGGCAATAACCTCTGATAGTAGCCGCTTTTTTGCTGTCTTTTTACTCCGCAACCTCCGGCAATCCGCCGATGCTCGTAAGCACCGAAAGCAGGGCGGCAAGCGCGGCGGAAGAAAGAACATACCGCCAATTTACTTCGCCCATTGCCGCGGCGGTGCCTATTGCCGCAACTGCCGACTGTGCAAGCGTTTTGACCGCCCTCACGGCAGCCGCTTTACTCCACTTTTTAAAATTTTTCATATAAATCCCCCTTTATTTTAATATCAGCCCGAAAAATGCCGCAAGAATTAAACTAATACCGCCCGTTATCGCGGCGCCTATAATCGTGTGTTTGTAGTAACTGAAATTTTTCCCCGGTTCGCTTTCCACCTCTTTAAGGCGTTCGCCTATGCCGTCAACCTTGCTCTCGATGTTCTGTGTCTTAGTTGCAATAAGTTCAACCGAAGTTGCAAGACGGTGAATATCCTTCATTTCCTGCTTAACATTGTCCAGCTGATGAAAAATGTTGTTTATGTCCGCTTCGGCGGTGGCAACCCGTTCCGCCAATGTTCCGCTGTCGTTCATTTTCTTCACCCCGCTTTAATCTGCAACCCGTCAATCTCTTGCCCGATTATTCCTGCGTACCCGTTGTTGCTGTCTTTTGAGTCACAACCCGTAACCCACGGCAGCCATACTTTTTTCCGCCTGAGATGTACCCGATATTTGACGGGTGTGTCGCCCTTTATCATAATGCCGTCAATCGGCTTGTTGTAAAGTCCTGCGTAATCGTTCCTGTTTGTTACGAACGGCAGCCACTTGCCGCCCTTGTAATGAACAGCGTAAGTTATGTTGCCCTGCGAAAGATTAGCATACACGGCACAAACATCGTGACCGAATATTCCCGCATAATCTTCGTCATTCTTAACATTCGGCAACCAAGTATTTTTAACATCGTCCCAAGTTTGATAGGTAACATCAATCTTTGACTGTTCGGGCTGTGGTGTAGGCTGTTCGCCCATTTTAGCCCTTACAAGGTTAAGGAAGTTATCCCACCCGTATTCGTCAAGTATTCTGTGCGGACAATGCTTTCCGTTGTAATCTTGATGTTTTGTGACTTTATCGATTCCCCAACCGTATTGTTCGAGCAATTGCGCCGTAACCTGCGCGGCATTGTCAACGGCTTTAAGCCAACGTTCGCCGCCCGACTTTGAATAACATATCTCTATCGCTATTCCCTCACGGTTGCCCTTGCCGTTGCCGTCCCCTGCGTTCCAAGTGTTGCGGTTAAGTTCGATACCCTGTACCGCTTCAAGGTCATCAACCGCAATATGAAAACTTATCTCTTTATTGTTTGAATGCATATAAGATATTTCATTTTTTGCGGGTGCGTCATTCGCTGTGTTGTGAATGACAATCCTTGTCGGTGTCATAGGGTACGGGCATTTTAATTTAAGTTTGTTCTTCGGACACTCAACTTTTCTTATGTTCATTATTCTCCCTCGCTTTCCTGTTTTTCACCGACTGCCGCCTGTATCTCTGCAAGGTCGTCTTCGTTCAAAACGCCTTTTTCGTTCCACGCGGCGGCGTTTAAAATTATCTGATAATCCGCCATTTGACCGACCGCTTTTAAAAACCCCGATTTCACAAATTCTCTCAAACTGAACATTATACATTTCCTCCTAATGAAATTATTGCTTGCTGAAGTTCTTCAACGACCCTGTTAAGGTCGCGGTTATAGGTCACATTCACCGCATATGCGGAGTTGTTCGTTGTGATTTTCATTGTCGGGTAACTTTTTATCCCCTTAACCGTTCCGTCCGCTTCGGGCGTGACCCTTGCCGCAACATTGCCGCCGCCGTCATACTCGATGACCTCAACCTCATCGGCAGCGTCGGCAACGCCCAATCTCGGTGTGAACACGATTTGCTGCGGGTCTTTGTGCGCCTGAATAAGGATTGTAAATTTGAATTCGCCGCCGTAGTCTACCGTGAACTCTGTATCGGTGTCTGTTGTCAACGGGTGCATCTCCGCACCCGACGTGCGGGTAATACGCGAAAAATACGAGCCGTATGAACAACCGTGCGGATTGCCGGAATAGATATATTTTGTTCCTGATCCGAGATTAAAGGTGCAGACATCAAAGGCGAGCGTTTCAGTCGTTCTGCTGTTGATATTAACGACGATTTTACCGTCGGCTTCAACCGTACCCGTGACTGCCCCGCCCGAAAAACTGAACTTGTCGTGCAGTATGTTGTATGTTTTCGGGAATATGTTTTTTGAAACGGAAATATCCAATTCGTGAATAAGAGGACTTGCGTCATTTATTTGTACAGTCTGACCGCTGACTGTCTTTTTAACCGCATTTGCGGAGAGTTTTCCTCTTTCTTCCCGTACTGTCTCCATCGTTTTTTCGGAACTCCAGAGAATAGTCGGGCTTTCGTCCGGAAATTCATCCCACAAGAATGCGGCGCTGTTTTCTCCTGTGTCATCCTGTTTTATCCACATAGCCTTGGCATAGGCGACAGAGCTCGGATCTGCGCTGTTTTCGGACGAGCGCTCGGCAAACTGTTTGTCTGCAGCGTCTTTTTTGTAATAGCTGTCCGGATTGACCGCCTCGGCGCTTAATGCGGCGGATGCCGCACTTGCTGCCGCTTCGGAGGCGCTGCCCGCTGCTGCCGTTACGCTGTTCGCCGCTTCGGATGCGCTGCTTGCTGCCGCCGCAGCGCTTGCCGAGGCATTTGCCGCACTTGCTGCCGCTTCGGACGCACTGCTGCCCGCCGCCGCAGCGCTGTCTGCCGCTTCGGACGCACTGCTGCCCGCCGCCGCAGCGCTGTCTGCCGCGGATGAAGCGCTCGTTTCCGCTTCGTCGGCGCTTGTCATAGCCGCATTCGCGCGGTCGTCTGCTTTTTTAACCGCGTCTGCAAGTGCGCCGCTGAATGTTTCGGATTTTGCCTTTTCCGCGGTAGCGGCGGACGGATAAAACCTTACCCGGCACGGGTATGAATATTTATCAAGGCAAAGATTGTTGTCACTGTCAAATGCCGAAATTATTAAAAAGAAGTTCGCAATACCGCCGACCGAAGAAATATCCTGCCCTACCGTGTATGTTATTTCGGGGGTCTCCGCCGCAAGATCAACCGTCAGCGCGTCGGTGGCAATCAAACCGCCGCCGCCGTCGGTAATATCTATGCGAAATTGCAGTCTGTAACCGCCCTCCTGCAGTTTTACAAGTTCGGCTTTTAAATCCTTTTCGATTTTAAAAACTATGTCCGTGGCGGCTTCGTCCCCCTGCACGCCGCCGTCGCAAACCGAACGCGGGAAAACTCCGTCCGTGCTGATTTTAAATTCAAGTTCTTTCAATTTTATCACCCCGTTAATTTTTCTTGTCCTGCTTTTTGGTTTCAAGTATAATCTTGATGTAATAATCGTCTATCCCCGCATTTTTCAAAGCCTCCTCCTTTTCCGCCTTTGTCACACTGCCCGAGCCGTCGCTGTCGGCATATTTGCGGCTCATAAGCACCCTCGCCGTAAACCATACGTCGGGCGATATGCCCTTGCTTTCCATTTCGGCAGCCTTTTGATTCGCCGCCGTCATTTCAAGCCCCGTTTTCTCGGATATAAATTTTTGCGCCGTGTAATTTTGCGCCGCTTTTTCTGCGTCCTCTATATCCTCTTTTTCAATCTTTTGTTCTTCAAGCACCTCGGCGGTCTTGTCGGCGTATTCGTCCGCCTGCTTTTTAACCTTGCCGTTTTCGTCTAAAGCGATCTCCGTCAGTTTTTGCCTTATGGCGCTGTCGGTTTTGCCTTTACGCTTCACAAGATAATCATATTGCTTTTTATATTCGGCTTTATCGCCCTTTACGGCGGCGGCGTATGCGTCCTGCCAGTCGTCGCTGAACAGCGCACCGCGCGTCAGTGTGTTCACAATGCCTGCCGACGCACCTTCTTTAAGCGCCTTTTTAATCCCCGTTTCGGTCGTGTGTATGTTTTTATCCAAAAAGCCCGAAACGGTGTTATATATCGCCCTGCCGTCGCGGTACACATTCTGTATCGGGATATCGAAAAGGTTTGCTATCGGGCCCGCAACCTCCGCAAGTACGTCGAAGTATTCCTTTGCGCCCTTTTCTTCGTCGCTCTGTATAAATTTAAGCGCGCTGTAATATCCGTTGATTATGTCCGCAATGGGCGAGAGGTCGGAACGGTCGACCGTATACCCCTGCATTATGCTGTAAATATCACGCAGCACGGGGAAATATCCCATAGGGTTGGTATCGGTTACAAGGTTTGAAACAAATTCGGCAATGTATTTTTCGGTGTAGGTCTTGTCCTCGTCGTCATTTCGCGCCGCCGTAACTACGGATTTAAGCAGTGCGTTTAAAGCCGTGGCAAATAAAACCGATGTTACGGCTCTTGCCGCAAATTTGCGGTTGCCGCTCTTAATCTGGTCGGCGGCGTCTATAAGCATATTCGCCGTTACCGTAGGTTCTGCCATAAACGAAGTAACCACTGTCATAAGTTTGTCCGAAGAACGCATATTGCCGCTTCGCGTAATGGTGGAATCGTATACCTGCGTAAGTTCGATTATTTCCGAAAACCGCTTGCCTGCCGCCTTGTAAAATTCTTCTGTCCCGAATTTCAGGTTGCTGTTTTTTGCCTCGGTTTCGGCAAGTATCATCTTCCACATCTTTGTCCAGGTCACTTCATCCATTTTTCCGGGCAGCCAGCCGAATACGTCAGCCCTGTATTCGCCGTCGGTAAAGAAGGATTTTAATTTGCTTTGTGCCTGTAACTCCCTGCCGTGTTCGCCCTTGTTAAGCAGCCAGTCAATCGTCTGTATACCCGTCGAAGTATCAAAACGGCCCATTTCCTTAAGCGCCGCTACAGGCGCATATTTTTTAAGCTGCTCATATGTGGCGCCCCTGTATTTTTTGCCCCCCGTCACAAAGAAGTATTTGGGGTCAACGTAGGCGAAAGCCCTGCCGATCGCCGAGGGCTGCTGTATCGCAACCGAAAGTGAAGCGACAACGGCGTTTTTCTTGAACCTTGATATAAGTTTTTCAAGCCCCGTATCGGCGGACGGGCGCACATTGCCGTTGATATCTTCAAGGAACCGCTCCATATATCTTTGCGCCTTGTCGCCGAAGCGGTCGCCCACTAACGGTTTAACGCCTGCGCTGACATTCCCCTCTGCGCCCGCCGTGCGGTAGTTGTATATATACATAAGGTTTTCAACCGGTACGGTAAGTGCGCTGTATCTGCAAGCGTCTATAATATGACGCCCCGCTATATCCGAAAAGCCTTGCAATACAATCGGCGTTGACGCTTTTGGTACAAGACTCTTTGTAAACGAGGAATGCTTCATTCTC
Source organism: Roseburia intestinalis (assembly GCA_963630555.1). Taxonomy (GTDB): domain Bacteria; phylum Bacillota; class Clostridia; order Oscillospirales; family Acutalibacteraceae; genus CAVALG01. The sequence continues at coordinate 21,157 of CAVGND010000026.1, forward strand.
GGCGAACCCTGCTTTTTGCCGGGGTCGGTGCGTATGTAGTCGTTCGGCGTTATAAACGGGAAATAATAAGATTCGCCGAACCTTTTGTACCCGTACATTTCCATTGTGACCTTGTTGCAAAGTCCGCCGATGGTTTCCGACATATATTTAACTATGCTGTCGGCATATCCCTTTTGTTCGGGTTCAAGTTTGTTGCAGACTTCAAGAATATCGCTGTAGGCCAATTGGTGCGCCTTGTGTTCCTGTTTGCCCACTTCGTCCGTGAAAACAACACCGCCTATGGTTATATGCTCGGCTGAACCGTAGTGCCGCTTCTGCCTTTCAAAAGACGCGTAAAGTTGCATTGCCTGTTCCGCCGTTAATGTAAGTTCTTCACCGTGCGAAGTCTTGATTTTAATCGGATTTTTATTGACCCATTCGTTATAGTTGTATTTTTTCTTGGCTTCGTCAATAAAGGTCTGCGCACTTTCCCAGTTTCTCATACAGTCGCTCTGTGCGTTCAGAATATCCCCGAACAACCGTTCGCCGACTTTGCCGAGCCGCTTAAAGTAATATATCGGTTTAAGGTTGTTTGTTATTACGGCATTTGAAACTGCTTCTTCAAGTTTGCTCATTTCTTTTTTGGATTTAAGTTGCCCGATCCATTCCGAACTGAGCGCTGCAAGATTTTCCGAACGGCCGCTTACTATCCGCTTGCCGGTGTTCTCTATTATGTGGGTAAAGTTTGCGGTAATATCCTCAACCATTTGCAGTTCTTCGCTGCTTAATTGCGGCAGGGTCTTGCCGTCGATAATAAGTTTTACAAGCCCCGTGTCGTCCTGCGCCGTCCTTGTAAGTTCGCGTAAATCCGATAATATGTTCTCGTCCCACCCGAGTACGCCGCTCTGCGTTATGTTTCCGTCCTTGTCCTTAACGTCCCCCATGGCCTCATACATGTTTTTAAGGTGCGCCAACTGGTCGCCGTGGAACGTCGCTTTGTCATTGTCCGCAAAGGTACGGCAAACTTGAGCTGCAAAACCCTTCAGGCTTTCCGGTATGTGCTTTTTATCCGTGTTGGTTCTAAGCGCCGTTTCAATTTTTCTTACGCGGCGGCGTATGCGTTCCCGCTTGTTTGCGTCGCTTACCTTCTGTTCAGCGTTCTGCCTTGCCGTGCGCCGCTGCTCGATAAGTTGTTCGTTCTGGCGTGCTATCCGCTTTTCGGCCTTTTTAAGTTTTTCGCCGATTTCCGTTTTAGCCCCGGCATTCATAACCGATAACGCCCCTTTTATGCCGTCGCTTAATTCCTCGCGCCCTATTTCGCCGCCGTCATACCGCCGCACAAGTTCTTCAATTTCACGGTTTGCGGTTATTTCGGCTTTGGAACGCTTTTGTTCCGCGCCGCTGTCGCTGTCTACTATGTTGTCAAGGTCCGTTGCCAGAGCGTTTTTGCCCGTGCCGGAAGAATTATTCGGGTTACTGTTGACATTCGCTTCCGTATTGTGTATACTGTTATTGGAAGCACCTAAGTTATATCTCCAACTGATTGGCTGGTTGGATACCTCTGACTTAGGTGTTTTCCTTTTTATAGGTGTAAGCTTGTTTTCATTAACCATACGATTGATATAGTTATTAAAGTTTTCTTTTCCGTACACACTGGCAATTTGGTTGGTTTGTATCCATACTCTGTTTACCTGCTTATCTTTATTGAGATAAACAGGTATTATTATTTGATCTCCGCTTTTGTCCTTGAACTGCGAAATAAGTAGATAAAAAGTTTCACTTTGTCCTGTCTTTGATATCGCTGTACCGCGATATGCTGCATCGATATTATCTAAATTTGCAAGAACAGATAAAAATAACGATTTTCCTAATTCGTGGTAGTTGCCCTCTTCGTTGAATCCAAGACTTTGGGATTGTTCTTCACTGAAAATGTTTTTTCTTATATGTTCGGCGTTCATAACCATTGGCAAATTTTTTACGCCGTTTTCAACTAATATTTCCGGTGTTGTTTCGGTCAACTGTATACTATAAGCGTCCTCCTTTCCGGCAAGCGCCTTATCGATTTTTTCTTCAATATCATCAACCAACGCATACTTCCCGCCGTCCTCCCGGGCGGCGTTTTTTTCTGCCGTATTTGCGGTTTCCTGCATGCGTGCAACCATACCGTCCCACATATCGCGCATTTTAATAAATTCCGCTTCGATACGGTTTCCTTTAAGCCGTTCTATCATACGGCGCAAAAAGTTTTTAACCGTCTCTGTAAAGCCTTTTTTCGCCGGTGCGTCCATACGGGAAACAATGCTGTTAAAAACCTGTTCCCCGTTTTTGCCGAACGGGCCGTAGTCCGACATCATAAAGTTGGCAACAGCCTCGCTTGTAAGTTCCGCGTCGCTTAAAGTCCTGCCGTTTATTCTTTGTTCCGCCTGCCGTCTGCTTTCTTTATACGCTTCGAAACTGTCCGCTTTCGTGCCGTTCTTAATAAACTCGGCAAACGCCGCCGAATTAACAACAAAATCCGAATAACCGCTGTATGCGTTGTCGCTTTCCAAGGTATGCGTAAATTCGTGCGCGAAAAATCTTTGCAACGGTGCCGTTTCGGCGGTTGCGAAGTATATGGTTTTGCCGTTTACCTCCGCGCCTATCGCACTGTTTTTAAAATCGTAATCAAATACAACGTCATACCCAAGCCGCTTTGCAGCGTCCCTTATTACTTCCTGCGTTGCCCTTATGCTTTTTGAAGAATAAGGCGCATAGCCGTTACGCTCATTCGCTACCATTTCTGCGGCGCTTATTTTTTTGTTTTTAAGTTCCGGTTCGTTAAATACGGAATTTTCGGCAGCGTTTTCACTGTACGGGAACACCGTCCTGCGTTCCGCTTTTTCTGCAAAAGTTCTGCTCGCGTCCGCTATCATATCACGGGTGGTGCTGTCATAAAGCGAATTGTCCGAAGCGCTGTTTACCGGGTTCCATTCGCGCGATATGTCAATTTCGGCGCCGTCCTTGTATTTCCCGAGTGCCTCGTCTGTCGCTTTTTCCGCTTCTTCTTTCGTTATCCGCTTTTCGCCGAATTCTTCATATTTGCTAAGCAGCGGCGAATTTTCGCCCGTTACCGCGTTCGCAAACGCCTCACGGAGTGAGTCATTGCTCTCAAGTTCGCGTATTTCGCCCTCTGAAAGCCTGTACCCCGTAAATACCTTGTCGCTTATTTCCGCCCAGCGTTCGGCAACGCGCGGCGATAATCCCCGGCTTTCAAAATCCGCTGCCGCCGCGTTTATGTTCTGCTGCCTTATCTCGTTGCCTATTTCGCGTAAAGCCTCGCCCACCTGATACGGTGTGCTGTTCTCGTTTATGCTTTTGCCGAGTTTGGCGGCTCGGCTGTCGGGCGGCAGTATTTCCGCCGCCTTCTTTATGTTTTTAACTACATCTTTTATGCCGCTGTCCGCAAGCGCGTTTTTACCGGTATTTTTAACATAATTAACCTCATATATAACATTCGGGCTCTCCATAACCCCGGCGGAAAGCGCACCCAAAAGGGCAGAGTAGGCCACCTCGTTCCAATCCACATCCGCTTTTTGTTCGCCGAATGTTACAAGGCTTTTAAAATACGGGTCAAGTATCGACTGCAAACCCTCTTCAGTCGCTTCCGAAAGCATTGAAGCACCGTATTTTATTGCGGCGGCTTGGAATGCGTTTCTTGCGGCAACTACCGCTTCATCCGCAACCGCTTTGTACGCTTTACCGCCCAAAGACGAAATACCGCCGAGCACATACTGCAATCCGCTTTCCGATGCACCGTTAAGCACGGCGTAAGCCCGTGCCTGGTTAACCGTCATTCCGCTTTGCAGCCCTTGCGTATATGCACCGCCCGCACTCTGTACAAACATTGCCCCAAGACCGATGTATGTGCCGACCCCCGGTATGGCCGAAAGCGCCATGCTCGGCGCGTTTCTTACAAGGTTTGTGCCGAGGTCGGTAACAACGCCCTCAAAATCCCCCATGTCTTCACGGGTCAGCGCCGCCGCTATTTCGCCGGCTGTCTGTTCGGGTATTTCTTCGTTACCCGTTACGGCGTTAACGGCGCCGCTTATATCTCTTATTATGCCTGCCGCCGCGTCGGACAGCATAACTCCCTGTCGTGCAAAAAAACTGTCCTCCGCGTCCTCTTTGCGCGCCTGTCCCTCGCGCATAACAAGGGTGGGCTTTAATTGTTCAAGATATTTTTCCGCGTCGTCCTTGTGACCCGTGTTGTATAAGTAGTTAAAGGTTTTCTTTTCGTTTTCGGTAAGGTGGTCATATGTACCCTCGCCGATATCACCGATAAGATTACCTAAATTTTTTGCATATTTTTCTTTGTTTTTTTCGCTTTCGCCTTTTGCCGCTTCATCAAGGTTTATGTACACATAAATCAAATCGGTATTTGTTTCTGCCCAAGACGGACTTGTAAGCCCGTAATACAGTAAGTACAATTATCGAAACAAAGATACCGATAACAGCAGAAACGGCTACA
>CAVGND010000027.1:0-24041 GCA_963630555.1 Roseburia intestinalis
TGCCGCTGAGATTTTTGGAAATATTTTTCAAGTCGTCAACCGATTTGATAACGGTTTTTGACGCAGCGCCCACACTGACAAGGGGGGCATAAGCCGCGACCAAAAGCAACGCCATAAGCACTGCAAGCAACTTGGAAGCCGCTTTTTTCGATAACCTGAATTTTATCATAGTGTATTCTCCTCCAAAATATTATTTATGGCATATATATCGTATCACAAAATCCAAAAAACTGCACTACCTAATTTTTATTGATTAGGGTACAATTTTTCTACTTGATATATAATTTATATGGCATTGCCCGCCGCGAGGCACAACATATAGTGCGTGCATACTGCTGCATGGATTTTGTCGTAATTACGGGAAAAGGGAGCAAGCCCGCCCTTATGCTATCCGCGCCGTGCCGTGCCTGCATTCACACGGCGGTAATCGGACGGGGTGCGTCCGGTATATTCTTTAAAGACCGCGCCGAAATACTTAATTTGGTTATAGCCCACGCTGATTGCAATTTCGCGCACCGTCATATCAGTATCGGCAAGCAGGCGTTTTGCGTTATCCATTCTGACGCCGAATATATAATCGACCAGTTTTTCACCCGTTTCATTTTTAAACAATCTGCCGAGGTAACTTGCATTCATACCGAAATTCTGCGCTACGGAATCGACCGAAATCCCGCCCGAAAAATTGCGGTTAATGTAATCCTTTATATTAATTATAAGGTGTCGGCTTGAGGATATATCGGCTGCGATGCGGCTGAACAATTCGCGAAGCAGCATATGCATATCTACACCGTCCGCCCAGACATCCACCCTTTTTGAAATATCGGGGTAGGTTATATCGTAATTACCGTCGAGCAGGGCAAGTGCGGATTTAACGATGGCGGTTGCTGTTTTGGCGTCGGCAGTCGTTTCGGCATTTTTTGCGATGTTTTCGGCTTTATCGGACTCGCCCGCTGAAACCGCTTTAAGGTAGTCGGCGGCTATCTTTCTTGCCTCGTTATACAGTATAACGTCCTCCATACCCGGATAATATGTTATTTTATAATTTGTATTTATCGAATAAAGGCTGTGCATGCTCTGAACAAGGTCGGCTGCGAACTTTTCGACCCGCTGCCTGTATTTCTGTTCCGAAAGCACGACATAAGTGATCTTTTCTCTTGAGGACGCCACCTGGTAGGCTGCAAAGCGCGAGTTTTCCTCCTCACCGAGGCCTATGACGGCGTTGTAAAAATTTTCCTCACTTTTGCCGAAACTCTCATTTATCCTTTCTTCCGCAAGGGCAAAATCGAACTCTGCAACAAAGCAGGCGCACTCCGTAAGCGGGCGGTCGTTCCAAAAAGATTTTCCTTTTTTTACGGCAAGTTCAAGCGGAAATATCCCGTTATAAACAAGGGAGAGATTCTGCCGTTTCCATTCCCATTCTATAAGATAGCGATCCGCTTCATCGTAGGCTTGCTGAACCTTTTCGGACATTTTCTTTTCGATAATTTTAACCGCATTAACAAGCACGGCGGGAGAAACAGGCTTTATATACAGGCGTTCTGCCTTGCAGTCGACCGCCGCCTTGGCAATTTTAAATTCTTCCGTATCGCTTATTAAAATCACGCTGACATCAAGGCGGTTTTTGTATACCGTCTGCAATATTTTCACGCCGTCGGTTCCGTAAAGGTCGGCATTTATAACGGCGATACCGTCGTGATTTCTTCTTAAAAATTCAAGTGTCCTGTCACCGTCGCCGTACATTTTCACAATAGTTGCCCCGGGGCAGTTCATATGCAGTGATTTTGCCGTGCCGTCCGCAAATTCACGGTCTTTGTCCGCTAAAACTATCGTATACATCGTTTCGCCTGCCTTTTTAAGAAGAATTTTATTAATTAATTACAGTCTTTACGGTCGGCTGACGCCGACCGTAAAATTAATTTAAAATTATTTTATATGCAATTCTATATTGCAAACGCTGCCTGCAGCACGGTCGGGCACAAAGTTGCCGTTTACACGCTCGCCGTCGGCTGTCATATAATTTTCGCCGTCGCGTATCACGGTCACGTTATAGGTTGCGCCGCGCAGTTTACGGCTGATCTTAAAGCCATTCCATTCGTCGGGAATACAGGGGCTTACGGTAATGCCGTTATATTCGGCGCGCACGCCTAAAATATACTCTGTCACCGCCACGTACATCCAGGCGGAAGTACCCGAAAGCCAACTGACATTGGCAAGCCCGAATTTATCCGACTCGGGGCCGAAAATGTTTGAAGAATAAACATACGGTTCGGCTTTATAGCGCCATTCTCCGGCGGCTTCCTGTGCTTTCATCGGCAGAAGCTGCGAATAGTATTTATAGGCACGGTTGCCGTTGCCGAGCATACACTCGGCGATTATCGCCCAGGTGTTTGCGTGGCAGAATATCGCCCCGTTTTCACCGCAGCCCTTATTATAATTGGTAAGCGGATTTTCCTTTGACGGATAATCTTTGATAGATGGGTGTATTTTTTTTATTCCGAGCGGTGTGTTAAGCAGATCGTAAACGCTTTGCATGGCGGCAAGATTTTTGTCCCTGTCGCCCATACCGGAAATGACTGCCCAGGTTTGTGAATTAAGCCAAATTTTAGCCTGCGGCTCGGCATTCGAGCCTAAATATCTGCCGTCATCCATAATGGCGCGGCGATACCACGCACCGTCCCACGCGAGTGTGTTGACAAGTGCCGTCTGCTTATCGTAAGCGGTGCGGTAAATGTCGGTGCTTTCACCCAAAAGGTCAGCCATAAACATCATATCTTTAAGCGCCAAGCCAAACTGCATGGATGTCCAAATGCTTTCGCCCCTGCCCTCTTTGCAGACCCTGAAAAGTTGGTCGTTCCAGTCGGAACGGAGCATAAGCGGAAATCCGCGTTCGCCGAGATGGGCAAGGGTAAAGTCAACCGCTTTTTTAAGGTGTTCCCACACGGCGGCGCTTCCGCCGTCATAATACTCTACCGCCTGTTTAAGGAAGTCGGTGCTGCCCTCTTCCCTTACAAGTTTGGCACACGAAAGTATTGTCCACAAATGGTCGTCCGAATGAACGGTTGTGACGGGTTCCCAACCCTCGGTCGGGAAGAAGTAGTGATTCACATGCCCGTCATTATACTGCTGCGAGAGCAAAAGTTTGATTTTATCTTCCGCACGGGCGGTATCAAACGGTATCATTGATAAAACATCCTGCGCCGTATCGCGGTAGCCGACGCCCCTGAACGTTCCCGTTGCGTAGTAGGATATATTTCTTGAGAATTGGAAATTACGCTCCGCCTGATAAGGGTTCCAGATGTTGACCATACGCTCGGCGTTTTTGTCGGGCAGTTCGCACTGAACGTGCGAAAGAAAACCGTCCCACTGTTCTTTAAGCGCCTTAAACGATCTTTCGCAAAAATCGGGTTTTCGGCACTCTGCCACCGCCGATTTTACATCTTCATCGGTCATTGCGGCGCCGAGATAAATATGAACCGTTTCGGTCTTTCCGGCTTTAAGCGACAGCGGAATTTCAAGCGCAAAGCATGGGTCGCCGCCTGCCATAGTGCTGCCCGAACAATGCCCCTGCTCAACCCTTAACGGATTTTCTTCGCTGCGGTAAGCACCCACAAACTCGTCACGGTCACCGTCAAAGCCTGCTATGGGACGGTCGGCTGCAAAATAAATAAGCGGGGTTTCGTCCGGTTTGGGCTGATTTTCGACGCCGTACTTATAAACCAAAATATCATCAATCGTATACACCGAAAGTTGATGCTTATTGTAGCACTGCCATTGCAGTTCGCGCATAAATTCCATCATACCGAGTTCAACATAGGGGAAAACGGTCACGTCACGGTCGGTATCCGATGTGAGTTTAAGTTCCCAGATAAGGGCGTTTTGGTATTTGCCGACAAAATAGCGTGCGTCGGCACGAAGTCCGTTTTTCTCCGACATAAAGTCGGTATAGCCCATACCGTGGGTGGCTTTCCACTTATCGGGTTTAACGGGGGTCGGTTCGGCGGTGGGGCAAAAAACGGTGTCGCCGTCCTTTATATATGTATAGAAGCCCGAACGGTCGGTCGGCAAATGGAAAAACCTGTAGTGGTTAATTCGCCATATCTGCGGAGATTTATAAAACGCTACGCCGCCGCCCGCCTGTGATATCATAGTATGGAAAGTGCCGTTGCTTAAATAGTTAACCCAGGGCGTGGGTGTATCGTATTTCAAAATTTCAATTTCGTGCGTATTATCAAGAAAATTATATCTTTTATTATTCATTTTTCAAATCCTTTACTCTTTGGGCATCCAATTTTTTACCTTTTGAAGCCATTTGTCGAGCAGTGCGGCAAAACATTCGTCGGCGTGGGCTTTATCCGAAAGGCGCGCATTTGCGTTCCAGTGAGGTTCGTTATCTCCGATATATTCAAGGTGCACCGTTTCGGGCGCAACCGCCATAATTCCCTCGGTTTCGGGCTTGTCGGCGTGGGCGTTAAAATCCTGCGAGCCGAGCAGCGCACCGTATATTTCCACCCACGGGCCGGATGGGGATTTATTATCCGTCCACCAACTGTCCCCCAATTCGTTTTTGACTTCATACATTGTCAACTTTGCAAGCACCACGCGAAGCATATGCTCAATATTGGGCCCCTGATGGTGTACTATAAGCACGATATGGCGAAAGCCGGTTTTCATATACCCTTTTAAAAGTTCGTAACAGTAGTCCATAAACAAATCAACGCTGAAATCTATCGTATATTTTTCGGGGCCCGACACCGCGTTGCCGTTGGGGCAGCAGGTGACGGTGGGGGCGATTACGATTGGGTAATGCTTTTCAATTTCCGCCAGCAGCCTTTCGGGGAAAATGATATCTGCGCCGAGCGGCAGTTGGCTTCCGTGGTATTCAACCGTTCCGAACGGGATAAATAACGGAAGACCCTTATCACGGTATTCGTCAAGTTCCGTCGGACAGGAATTTACAATATACGGCATAAAACAAAATCTCCTTTCGTCAGTTTAACGGGGGTCACAAAAACCGACCCCCGTTAATTTGGAAAATAGTTACTGTTCATTTTTAAGGGCGCGTTCAAGCCAGACAGAACCGACATCCATAGCGTTGTAAAGCCCTTGTTTCTCGCTCTTTTTAATAATACGGTCACGCGAGCGTATCTCACTGTCGGTATACATCAACTGCACGACGATTTTATCGGAAATTTCGATATCGTCAAGTTTTTTGCCGCTTTTAACGGTAAGCATCACAACATATTTATCAGCCATATTCCCGTAATAGAGGGTTTCGTCTTTCCTTACAAGCGGCTTGCCCTTATATGTTAAAAATTTATCAGCCATATGCTCCTCCTCAATCCGTAAGATAATATTTTACAAGGCTTTGCAGCAAAGCGTCACGGTCTACCCTTCTGATAAGGCTGCGCGCGTTGTTATGCGTAGTTATATACGTAGGATCTTCGGACAGTATATATCCGACAATCTGATTTATCGGGTTATAGCCCTTTTCTTTTAACGCGTTATAGACTTCCTGCATTATCTGCCTTATTTCCCTTTCTCTGTCGTCACAGATGGAAAATGTCATTGTTCTGTCGCTTGCCACTTTACTAACACCTCTCTTTTGGGATACAACACCCATATTGACTACTTTATTCTACAACACGGCACCGTTTTTTTCAAGATGTTTTTTGTAAAAGTTTACGAAAACGGATAATCGGCGTATACAAACGGGATAAGCTATGGTAAAATAATAATACCACAATTGGGGAGTGACGATTTTGACAAACACCAAAATAAAATTCATAAGATATATCGGGTTTGCGCTTACGCTTACTGCGATGATAACCATATTTATGTTTTCGTCCGGCAATTCAAAGGTTTCAAGTTCGCAAAGCGGAAAGGTCACAAAGGCGGTAATTCGTGTCACGCACAGCAATTACAATTCGCTTTCGGAAAAGAAGCAGACCGTGATATATAACCGAACCGAGCATACCGTGCGCAAACTTGCTCATTTTTCAATTTTTGCGTTTTTGGGATTTTCGGTTATGACGGCGGCGGCAACCTATAAAACCGACAGCCGTTCAGGCGGCGTGCGTCGTCTTATATTTTGTGCGGCATTTTGTATTGTTTATGCCGTATCGGATGAATTTCACCAAACTTTCGTATCCGGCAGAAACGGCAACATCACCGACGTTTTAATAGATTTTTCGGGCGCCTGCGTCGGTATGGCTGCGGCTTGGCTGATTGTGCTCAAATTTATAATTCCGCGCTGCGAAGCCGGGAAAAAGGCGTAGCCGCCTCGTTTTGTTTTGCCCGCATTAGCGGCAAAATGATTTTAAAAGGTAAAGCCGCCCCCAACGATATTGCGTATAACAAGTATAAAAAATATTCCTGCGGGTAAAATAAAGGATACACCCGAACAGAACGGTTAACGGAGGAATATTTATGAACGGTGAAATAATAAACGTAAAAGGGTATGAATTTCTTGATTCGCGCGGCAATCCCACGGTTTATGCCGAAGTGAAACTTGCCGACGGCAGTTGCGGTGCGGCATTCTCGCCGTCCGGTGCGTCAACCGGGCGTTATGAAGCGCTTGAATTACGGGACGGAGATGCCTCACGGTACAACGGCAGGGGCGTCCTTTCCGCCGTCGCAAATATAAACAAACGGATAGCGCCGGCGCTGGCCGCCGGAGGAGTCTGTGACCAACGGACGCTTGATGAAACAATGATAGACCTTGACGGAACCGAGGACAAGTCCGCCCTCGGCGCCAATGCCGTTCTTGCCGTGTCGCTTGCCGGTGCGCGTGCGTTTGCAAAATCGCAGGGACTGCCGCTTTTCGGGTATATCGGCGGCATATCGGGTGAAAAACTTCCCGTGCCGATGATGAATATACTCAACGGAGGCGCACATTCATCAAACAACATTGATATTCAGGAATTTATGATAGTGCCGACGGGGTGCCGGTCGTTTAAAGAAGCGCTCCGCACCGGATCGGAGATATATCACGCCCTCGGATCCATATTAAAAAGTGAGGGACTTTCTGCCGGTGTCGGCGATGAAGGCGGATTTGCACCGAATCTTAAAAGCGATGAACAGGCTGTTGAATATATATTAAAAGCCGTTGAAAAAGCAGGATTTGACGACCGTGACGTTAAACTTGCGCTTGATATTGCCTCGGGCGAATGGTACGGCAACGGCACCTATCATCTGCCGAAGCGCAACGTCACAATGGATTACGAAGAACTTATAAGTTATATTGAAAACTTAGTTGACACCTACCCGATAATATCGGTTGAAGACGGTCTTGGTGATGACGACGCCGAGGGGTGGAAAGAACTGACCGAGCGTTTGGGCGACCGCATAATGCTGGTTGGCGACGACCTTTTTGTTACCAACATCAAACGGCTTAAGGAAGGTTCGGCTCACGGTGCGGCGAATTCAATTCTTATAAAATTGAATCAGATCGGCACACTCAGCGAAACATTGGATGTCATCCGATATGCAAAATCAAAAGGCTACACGCCTATCGTATCGCACCGTTCAGGTGAAACGGAAGACAGTTTTATTGCTGATCTGTCGGTCGGTATGAACTGCCCGTTTATTAAATCGGGCGCACCCTGCCGAACCGACCGAGTAGCAAAATACAACCGTTTGCTAAGGATAGAAAGTTATTTAAAAAACTGAAATTCCAAACACAAAAGGTAAACATTATTCACCGTCGGAACGGCGCGGCGGAGCATCGGCGCCGTCATTGAGATAATAACGAAAAGCACCTGATCGGGTCATTACCAATCAGGTGTTTTTTCAAGTTTAAACGGTATCGGCTCGGGCAAGTCCAAATCTTCGCCGTTAACGATGCGCTTCGGATTTATTGCAAGCAGATTTTTGCTGAATTCGGTGCCGTATTTACGGGTTAAATACTCCCTTGTTCTGCCCATTTTGGTAGTTCTCACATCGGCACGGTGCGCATCGCTTGCCACCGCCGCTATAAGATTGTGCTGTGCCAATTGTTCGGCACATAAGCGCTGCTCATTACCGAAATTGCCTGAAAAACTGCTCTTATTGACCTGAAGCAGACAGCCCATTTTAACAAATTCATAGGCAATCTGCCGGTCATACAAAACAAATTCATATCTTTCGGGATGGGCTATTATCGGTACGAACCCGAGTTCCAGGCACCGATACATTACATCAAAGGCGTAATCGGGCAATTCATCAAACGGGAATTCGGTTAAAAAATATTTGCCGCCGTTAACGGTTCTGACACGCCCGTCCTCAAGCAATTCGGGCAAATACTCGGTTGCATAAATCTCGGCACCCCTGTAAATTTTTATGGGTATACCGGCACGGTTTGCAGCACCCGAAAGTATTTCAAACGATATCTCGATGTCCTCATTTTCATAATTTCCGCAAATATCCGGTATATTGCAATGCGGGGTCGCAACGATGGTATCCACACCGTTTTCAAATGCTGCAGCCAGCATTTCAAGCGATTCGTCAATATTGCGTGAACCGTCGTCAATTCCCGGAATTATGTGCGAATGAATATCCGTCATTTATTTCAACTCCCGAAAAAATCAATGTGTCGGAAAGGCAACCGTGAAGGAACTCCGTACGGTTTTGACCGCCGCATTTTTCCGCCGGCTTTGCACTCACTTTTGAACTGCCTACGGTTTCGAGCAACAAGGCAAAGTGTATATGCATCCGACTCGCCGGTTATAAAAATACCTTTTTAACAACCGTATCCCCGAACATATTTTTAAGGGTAAAGGTTATTTCCGTCCGGTCTTTTTCGGTTGAATCGTTCACGGTAAAGGTTAACGCCGATGTTGCGTCATTTCCGAAACCGTCATCCGCACTGACCGCGCCTATCTTCACCATATCCTCAAGCATATCTTTGCGTTCGGCACCCGAAAGAAGCGCCGTGTCAACCGTAATGGTGGGTGCATCATAATTTTCCAACCGCAGCAGCACACTCTCGCTCAATTTTTCGCCGTTTTGCAAAAAGACCGAATACCTTATTTTCTTTATGCTATTTTCATTTGTCGGGATATAGGTTACCGCTATATGCGAGGTTATGTCGCTGCCGTCAACATCTTCGGCTGTGACGCCGTCCATTGGGTCAAACCGCCCCTTACCGTCAAATTGCAGTTCCGTTTTCGGAATATTAAGGCACGCCTGCCCGTTATTATCGGAAGCCTTACCGTGCGCCGCCTCACTTTCCGAAAATGAATCGGAAAGTTTTTCGCCGAAGAAAAACACAGCCGCCGTCACGGCAAGCAGGATTACGGCTGCGACTGCAATAATCGTCTTACCCGGCTTAACCATTTTCCGTTTCCCCCTGCCTGCCGCCATCATATTTTATGTGTTTTTTTGAGTTGCGGCTGTTCGCACCGTCACCCGAACCGTCACTGTCGGCAGAACTGTACTTGCCGTATCTTCCGTATCTTCCGTATCTGCCGTACCTACCATATCTGTAATAACTTCTGTTTGAAATAGAGGAAGGATCCACGCCGTTGAATATGCATCCGGCGATTTCGGTTCCGTAATTCAACACGCCGCTCAGGCCCTCCGCTATTTGATTTTGTTTTGCGTAATCCTGGCGTATAACATAAACCAAAGCGTCGCATTGCTCGGATATGCTTGACGAATCGGAAATAAGGGTACAGGGCGGAGTATCAAGCACAATATAATCCCAATCTTTTTTAAGTCCGTTTAAAAAACTTGTCAACCTATTGGAATTGAAAAGGCGCAAAAGTTTTTTGCCTTCATCCTGCGGATTTTCTTTGGCGAGGACGTAAAGGCTGCTTTTGCCGACCCTGTAGGCTTCATCATATTTTCCGAGCAGAACGTCTACCACATCGCACTTTAACTGCGATTTATCCTCAAAAAAACGATGTACGGACGGATGATAGAAGTCCATATCTATAAGCAACACGTTCTTCCCGTTTTCCGCCAACGCCTTTGCGGTATTGTAAGCGCAAAGCGTTTTCCCCTCGCCCGGAAGGGTGGATGTAAACATAAATATTTTACCGCCGTCTTTTGACGGAAAGTGCTTAATAAGTCTAAGCGCTATACTGTAAAATTCCTCACGGAAAATATTGCTCACATTCGGGTTTGAAATGTCCGGCTGCTGTTTAAGCGATTTTGAGTTCTTTTTAATACTGATTTCCGGCACAACGGACAGGCAATTAATATTAAAGAGTTCCTTTATTTCGGAACTGCGGCGCACCGTTTTCCTTGTAATGGCATAAATGGTAACCACCGCTGCGGCGACGAAGAATCCGCCAGCCGCGCCCATCAGCATACCTTTCCTGAGGGAGGGTGTATTGGAAGGGATTGTCGGCTTTTGCGACGGCTCGATTATATTATACCTCGCCTCGCCTATAACTGTTTTTAAAATATCCGGAAGATGTTCAAATGCCGAATTTATCACATTAAAGGCAAGTTCCGGATCTTTTGAGGTTGCGGAGAGTTCTATAAGATTGGAATTTTCAACGGTTTCAACCGAAATATCGGCATTTGCCGCCTCATCGCCTATATCTTCCTGCAAATCCTTCACCATAGCGTCCGATTCTATAATGGAAGAAAATATTTTTGAAAGGCGGTTGGGTTCGCCGTTTTCACTGTAATTATATGAATATGACGTATCATCTTCACCGTAGTTCACCTTAGTGCTCACGGTAAATGTAATTGACGAGGTGTAAAGCGGCGTGTGAAGAACGGTCAGGCGAAGATAGTTTGCCAGCGCACCCGCGCATATAAGCAAAACTATCAGCCATTTTAATTTTTTTGCGCTTTTAAAGGTATCAACAATCACCGTGTAAATATCAACACCTTCTGCGCTTTGGTTGTTTTTCTTATCTTCGTTCATAACTTACCGTTCCTCCTTTCCCGTTTCATTCTCGGAGGTGTAGTATTTATACGAATACGCGCTATACATCCTGTTTTCCCTGCCCGTAACCGTGTCGGCTGCGTTGTCAAGGTCGTTGATAATATATCCGATATATTCGCTGTCGGCCTCGCGCCTTATTTCAATTTCATCGTTTATTTCCACATAATCGGCGACATCCTGCCTTACTACCAGCAATGACGCGTCAACCACATCAAGCAGCATCTGTGTTTCCGATTTTATAAATGACGGCGCCGTGTCCACGATTATATAATCCATATTCTCTTTGGCGTAATCCAAAAGTTTTAAAAAACGGTCGCTTTGAATAATGCCTCGGGCATCGGGGAATGAAGTACTGTTGACACAGAAATACAATCTTTTTTTTGCGTCGTATTTTATTGCGTCTTCAAGCCCGATTTCGTTTTTGATATAACCCGACAGTGTAGCGGATGACGGCGGTATGTTAAATTTTCTGTAAATTGACGGTTTCCTGAAATCGGCGTCCACAAGCAGTACCTTTTTGCCTTTTTCAACAAGGGTCAGGGCGATGTTGGACGATACCGTGCTTTTACCTTCATTTTCATGCACACTGCCTACCGCAATTATCTTGCCGCCCAATTTCCGCATTTTATAATCTATATAATCGGATATTCTACGGTAAGATTCCGCATACCTTGCCGAGAGCAGGGGCATTGTCACAAGCATGGGATACTTTTTATTTTTATGCGTCCTTTTCTGCTTTTCGTGCATAATCGTGCCGATGCATTTACCTTCAAGATTATTACGGGCGTCCGCCTTTGTTTTAACGGTATCGCGGTTAATGGATTCATAAACCGAAACTCCCGCGGTAAATGCGGCAAATAAAAACATACCCAAAACGGTATATTTGCCGATATTTTTTTCGGAGTCGGCTTTAGTGGGTATATTGGCGCTTTTTACGGTTTCTATAGTTGCGTTGCCGAACAGTTCGTCGGTTACGGTATGGCAGTTATCAAGTATCAGGTTCACGGCTTTATAAGCATGCTCCGGACTGTGCGAAGTGACCGAAACATTCAACTGATTGGTTGAGGGCACACTTGTTATGTTAAAAGTAATCTTGCCGAAATCCAATCCGGTGTCCTTTGAAATCCTCTGTTTAACGGTCTTTCCGTCAAGCACGTTTTTATAAACCTCTGCCATTGATATCGACGTATCTATCGCATTATATACATTTGCATTATTGCCCGAAGTTTTAGCGGTTACGGCTATAACGGCGGTTGAGGTATACGATGGGCCTTTTCTGGTTACCCCGTATGCCAAAGAAGCCGACAGAACCGTCAGCGCCGCCATTATAATAAACGGCAGATTTCCGAGCAGGTCTTTCATTACCAATTTGATATTTATATCGGACAGGGGCGATTTATTACTGTTTTTCATTTACATTACCCTTCACTTCATCGTTTGATATGCGGCGTTACCGCTCAGCCTCAACCACAACAACCAAGTAAGATATCCCCGATTTCCCGTTTGGGGCGGTGTAGCGGTAGCAAATTTCGTACACGCCGGGCGTATTTGCGTCAACCGTACCGGTTATCGCAATATCTTTCACGCTGCACTGTATAGACGACTCAACAAGTGATTTGCCCCTTGCGGATACACCCTCAAAGTACGTTGTCGGGTCGATCGCCGTCCCCACGGGAACGTATACTATATAATCCGATAAATGAACATCATATTGCAATTCGTCGGAAACCGTAAAATGAACCGGAAGTTCCAGCCTCGACTCGTCACCGCTGCTGTTCGACGTCTTAACCGTTATTGAATAATCGCCGCGGTCGATAAGGCTTATATTACTGGATATTATGCTTATGTTATCACTGATATCTCCGTCAAAAACGTCGGCTGCGCCTATACGCTCAAGCAGCGTGATATTCCTGCCCGTTTGGTATACGAGGGATTTACCGAGCGTAAAGCGCGGGGGGTGATAGTCCGTGAATTTCACCTGTCTTTTGTAAGATGAAACATTGTTGCTCTTGTCAAACGCTATATATTCCATCGTACAGACGCCGCTGTCCGTAAACTTTGAGCGATTGCCTACTATCATGGAATCGGTAACGTCGCCGTCACTGTCATCCCTTGCCGACAGTCCTTTTTTCAATTCACTGTCCGTAGCGGTCACGGATACTTCGATCTCGCCCAGCGAGTCGGTTATCTCGGGAGGAGTAGTATCCCTTCCCATTTTGATTACTATATATAATCCCGCGTAAGCAATTACGCTTGCCGCACACAAAACAGATATTAAGACACGCAGATACCTCATTTTCTCACCCTTTGTAATTTTGAAAATATCTATTGTTCGATTGCCGCCCGAAGCACGGGCTGAACACGCCCATAATAATTTGTATAAATAATACGGCATAACCCGTATTGCAGTCAATGGGATTTGTTGTAAAAACGGCACGCCGCCGCACAGGCAGATATTTAATTTCAGGTTTTAAGTACGGATTGCGCATAATTTTGCGCCACCGAACGGTAAAACACCGCATTTGCCGCCTTTATATACGGAACCACACCTATAAGTGCGACGCCCAGTGTTAAAAAGCAGAGTAATATCCAGCCGGCAAAACTCAAATGCAGCCTGAAAAGTTTTAATTTTTTGCCCTTCATCATCGCGCGCGATCGCCCAAGCACCTTAAGCGGGTCGCTTTTCGGCTCATCCGCCAAAATATACGGTGTAAGCGCATAACCGTACGCGGCAATCACCGCAGGTGCCAGCGCTGCCGGAATGAGCGCCATAAGCCAAATGTTCCCCGGTTTTATAAACACCGTTATAACTATAAGCAAAACCGACCACACCGCCGTAAAAACACTTTTAAAAAACCTCACGGCAAAGGCACGGAAGAAGCATTTAAACCTTGCAAACAACGCGTCCGCATCGGCAACACGCCCCTTTGTAAGTTCAAGAAAAAAGTATGCAAAACCGACGCTTATAACGCCGCCGAGCAGGAACACAGCCCATGCCCATATATCCGACCCCAATGACACAAAAGAGGTGAATTTAATGCCGAAAGCCTTTCCGAGCGGTTCTTTGAATTTGTCATAATTAAGTTTGACAAAAGGGGTTATCCAGGTCACGGTTCCGCCGAGCGCCATGGCAATAACGGTGGTAAAAACCGCCGACACCCAATTCCCTGCGAGTGCCTGCCGCGCCGTTTTTCTGTAATCTTTCGCCGTCATTTATCAATCCTGCTTTCGTGCCGTATTGTTGTGCTGTTCTGTCTTATATTATTTTACCTGATGTTTTAAATCATAGTTCATTATGCCAATATTTCCGGTCAAGGCTGCGGTACTGTATGGCAGCGGAAATATGTTTGAATCCGATATCGGTTTCTCCGTCAAGGTCGGCTGCGGTGCGGGCAACTTTAAGTATACGGTCATAACTGCGTGCCGACATACCGAGGTTGTCAAATGCGGCGTGCAGCGCTTTTTCCGCCTGCGGGGTAAGGGTACAGAACCTGCGTATAAGCGTCGGCGTGAGGCGGGCGTTACAGGTTATCCCCGTGCCGGCATACCGCTCGGCTTGTATCTTTCTTGCGGCTTCAACCCTTTTGGCAATTTCCGCGCTGGTTTCTTCTTTAACCGACTCACCCGTCAGTTCTTCGTATTTAACGGGCGGAACCTCAACATGAATATCCAACCTGTCAAGCATCGGCCCCGATATCCGCCCGAGATAGTTTGCAACCGCCGTGGGCGAACAGGTGCATTTTTTGGTGGGATGCCCGTAATATCCGCAGGGGCAGGGGTTCATAGCCGCCACAAGAGTTATTGAGCAAGGATACGTAACGCTTGTAAGCGAGCGCGATATCGTAACACACCCGTCCTCAAGCGGTGCACGCAGAGTTTCCATGGTATGGCGGGAAAATTCGGGCAATTCATCCAAAAACAGCACGCCGTTATGCGCCAGTGATACTTCGCCCGGTTTCGGGATAACTCCGCCGCCTATAAGTCCGGCGACAGAGGCTGTATAATGAGGGTTGCGGAACGGTCGCGTGGATATAACCGCGCCGCCGCTCGGCAAAGTGCCGGCAACCGAATGTACTATTGTTGTTTCAAGCGATTCTTCAAACGTCATTTGCGGAAGTATTGTCGGCAAACGCTTTGCAAGCATACTTTTACCCGATCCGGGAGGGCCCACAAGCAGCACATTATGACCGCCCGCAGCGGCAATTTCAAGTGCTCTTTTAGCGGTATACTGGCCCTTTACTTCGCAAAAATCGACATCATATACACGCTGCTCGCGTGTTATCGGCGAAAACGGTGCGGGGGTTATGGTTTTTTTGCCGCGCAGATGTGCCACAAGTTCGCCAACCGTTTTAACGGGATAAATCGTGACCCCGTCAACCACTGCGGCTTCGCGCGAATTTCCGGCAGGCAGAAAAACCTCCCCAAAACCGTGATTCCTTGCAAAAATCGTCATAGGCAGCACGCCTTTAACGGGGCGCACTTCACCGTCAAGCGAAACTTCGCCTATAAACACGCTTTTCGTATTATCGGCACTGATTTCGCCGAGAGCGTCCAGTATCGAAACCAGTATGGGCAGATCGTAAACAGCGCCCTCTTTTCTTACGCCGGCAGGCGCAAGATTGACCGTGATTGAGGTAAGCGGCAGTTCAAAACCGTTATTTTTCAGCGCAGCTCTGACGCGGTTTTTGGATTCTTTAACCGCAGCGTCGGGCAAGCCGACTATATCAAACGCAGGCATACCTGCGGAAATATCCGTTTCAACGGTTACCGCAAAAGCGTCTACACCGGAAAGGCCGCAGCTTGTTTGTTTTGAAAACAATTAACATATCCCCTGTCAGGACAATATTCGGGGCAGCCGAGCAAAGCAGTCTTCCCCCATCATATTGTCTATTCGATTATAACAAGTATAATTCATTCGGCGAAATTTAGCAAGAACTTTATAAGAAATTTATTGAAATATCGCATAAAAAGTTGTAAAATAACAGACAAAGCGATTGCGGCGGAGCGGCTTTGCCCGATTGTTCCGCCCGATGCGAAATAAAAATATTAAATATATTTTATAGTACGGAGTGAACCGGAAATGATAAAAGTATCACCTTCAATATTGACCGCCGATTTTCTGAGCCTTGAGCCGACTTTAAAGGAACTTGAGGACGCCGGCACCGATATGCTGCATATGGACGTTATGGACGGTATTTTTGTGCCGAATATTTCGTTCGGCATTCCGCTTATTAAATCGGTAAAGGCCCACACCTCGCTTCCTATGGATGTTCATCTGATGATTGACCGTCCGCATAGGTATATTGACGAGTTCTGCAAGGTTGCCGACATCCTCGGCTTTCACTATGAAGCGGGTTCGCCGGTTGACTCCACGCTTAAAAGAATACGCGAAAACGGCGTGCGTTCCTGCCTTACAATAAAGCCCTGCACCGCGGCGGAGGAGATATTCCGGTATCTTCCGCTTTGCGATATGGTGCTTGTAATGTCGGTTGAGCCGGGATTCGGCGGGCAGAGCTTTATGCCGGAGTCGCTCGGCAAACTGCGCGCATTAAAAAAGGAAGCGCAAAGGCAGGGGCTTAATATTGATTTAGAGGTTGACGGCGGCATAAACGCCGCTACCGCGCCGCAGGCGGCAGAAGCCGGGGCGAACGTTCTTGTTGCCGGAAGTTTCCTGTTTAATGCGGAAGACAAGGCCGCCGCGGTGCGCAACTTAAAATCACTCTGATATTCTGTTTAAACCGGAAATTAACCGACAAGCAAAGGGGACGGTAAAATTGAGAAAAACGAAAATAGTATGTACAATCGGGCCTTCCAGCAACAACCATTCCGCCCTTACGGGAATGGCGCAGGCGGGTATGAATGTTGCGCGCCTGAATTTTTCGCACGGAACACATGAAGACCATAAAAAGAACATTGACCTTATAAAACAGGTGCGCAGGGAACTTAACCTGCCGATAGCAATTATGCTTGATACAAAAGGCCCCGAATACCGCATCAGAACCTTTAAAGACGGAAGTGTTTTTCTTAAAAAAGGCGATAAATTCACCTTTACGACCGAAGAAGTCATAGGGGATGAGCACCGTGTATCGGTAAGTTACGAGGGGCTTGCGCGCGACCTTGACGCAGGCGATACCATACTGCTTAACAACGGGCTTTTATCCTTTAAGGTTGAAAGCCGAACCGACACCGAGCTTAACTGCGTAACCGTTATAGGGGGCGAACTTTCAAACCGTAAAAGTATGAGTTTTCCCGGCAAGGTTCTTAAGCAGGAATTTTTAAGCCGCCAGGACAAAGAGGACATCAGGTTCGGCCTTGAAAACGATATCGATTATATAGCCTGTTCGTTTGTTTCGCGCGCCGAAGACCTTATAGCAATGCGTGAATTTTTGAAAGAATGCGGCCACGAGGATACCTCCCTTATCGCAAAAATCGAAAATCAACCCGGTGTTGACAACATTGAAGAAATATGCAAATATTGCGAAGGGATAATGATAGGGCGCGGCGATATGGGGGTTGAAATTCCGTTTGAGGAACTTCCCGCAATACAGAAAAAACTGATTACAAAATGCCGCCTGCTCGGCAAACGGGTAATCACCGCAACCGAGATGCTTGAATCCATGATATATAATCCGCGGCCGACCAGAGCGGAAATATCCGACGTTGCCAACGCCGTTTACGACGGCACCAGCGCAATTATGCTGTCGGGCGAGAGCGCAGCCGGCAAATACCCCGTTGAAGCGGTGGCTACCATGTCCAAAATTGCCGAAAGTACCGAACGCAATATTCATTACGCAAAGCGGTTCTACGGTTCCGATTTTAAAATCCGCAACACGGTTGACGCTATTTCCCACGCCACCTGCGCTATGGCAATGGATATCGGTGCGAAGGCGATAGTTGCCTGCTCGCTTTCGGGTATGACGGTGCGTATGGTTTCAAGATTTCGCCCCGATGTTGACATTCTCGGCATAACGACCAATGAGAAAACATGGCGCCGATTGGCGCTGTCGTGGGGGGTTACGCCGCTGCTCTGCCAACAGTTTAATACAACCGACGAATTGTTTGAGAATGTTAAAAAAATAGCCGGAAGAACACTGTCGCTCTCCTCGGGTGACGAAATAGTAATAACCGGCGGCGTTACCAACGGATGCTCCGGCACCACCAACCTTATAAAAGTCGAAAAATTCAAATAATATACGGCACACGATTTTTTA
Source organism: Roseburia intestinalis (assembly GCA_963630555.1). Taxonomy (GTDB): domain Bacteria; phylum Bacillota; class Clostridia; order Oscillospirales; family Acutalibacteraceae; genus CAVALG01. Next base: position 18,091 of record CAVGND010000027.1, read on the forward strand.
ACGAAATGCCGCAGCACAATATGAAATAGTTCCCCCGTATGGTATAAATGTCCGTGACCGACCCGAAATCCGTATTAACGCCGTATTATTAAGAAAGAGATAAGCGCAGCCGATATGCCAATGCGTACCGGCTGCGCCTCTTTTTTACCTTTATCTTTATCTTTATCGGTTAAATTTATCCTGCGTTATAACAGCGGCGGTTCGGTTAACCGAACCGCCGCATCCGAATCCTATTTCAATATAAATTTAAGCGTTACAATCTCGAAATTTTTGACCGGCAGCGTAACCGAAGTGCCGGCGGAGGCGACCTCCTCCAGCTCGTTTTCCATCATATCGCAAAGCATACACTTTTTGAACTTAAACCCTGCGGAAACGGTGGCGGTCGTTTTGCCGTTATGCGCTTCGTACAGCCTTACAACAAGGTCACCGCTGTTTTCGGCGCGTTTTACGGTGTCGATTATCACGTTTTCCCTGTTGCAGGATATAAAACTGAAATTATCGGGCAGCGAGCCTTTTTTCTGACCCTCAAGTTCGCGCGTGATAATCGGCTGGTTGAGTTCAAAGGCACGCCTGATCGTATGCCCTTCGCGGTATCCGCCGATATGCGGCAGCAGCGAATATGTAAACGAGTGGCGCCCCTGGTCGGCATTTTCGTTCGGATATGTGCCGCATTTAAGCAAAGTAAGGGTCATTGTGCTGCCTAAAGTGCTGTAGCCGTACTTGCAGTCGTTAAGCAGGCTGACGCCGTATCCGCTTTCGGAAATATCCGCCCATTTGTGAGCACAGACCTCAAATTTCGCAGCTTCCCAACTTGTGTTTTCATGGGTCGGGCGCTCGGTATTGCCGAACTGAATTTCATATGTCGCACGCGAAGAATTGATATCAAACGGGAATGCCGCTTTGAGTATCTGGTGGTGCTCGTGCCAATCTATCTCGGTTTCAAAATCTATCCGCTCTACGGTGTTGTAGCACCAAACCGTCTGGGTTATGGTTGATGAGCGGTATTTTCTTGCGATTTTAACGCCCGCACGATCGCCGTCAAATACGGGGTCTATCGACTCCGCCTCATCAAGCACCCACTTTTTATCCTTATAATAATTGCTTATTTCCCAGTTATCGTAAGCACGGGGGAAATCTTCAAACGCCTGCAGTTCGTTGCCGAATTCGCCCGGTTTTAACACCTCGCGGTCGGCTCGTTTGTCATAAATCGAAGAAATCCTGCCCGACGGGTCGATTGAAATGACATAATAATCATTCTCGATTTTTTCACGGGTAGCCGAAACTTTGCGCGACGGTTTAAGTTTGGGCAGGACGCGCCAGCCGTACGCCGGAATTTCGCCGGTTTCGACCGTTACGCCGTTAACCTTAACGGTGCCGCAGCGTGCAAATCCGAGCGGATTGAAGCAAATCACTCCGCCGCCGCTTTTCACGTTTTCCGCCAGTGCGTCAATTTTATCGTTTATAATTCCGCCAAGCGTTTCGCCCAGTTTTGCATAGTCCTTATCGCTGCGGTCATAGACTGCTTCTATAGACGAGCCGGGGATTATATCGTGGAACTGATTAAGGGCAATTGTTTCCGAACTTTCGTCAAGCTCTTTTTTGGGATATTTGCCGCCGCAAAGCACCCCGTGTACGGAAGACAGCAGTTCGGCATTATGCAGCATAAATTCGGCGCGGCGGTTGTTTTTCTTGTTTTTCGCCATCGAGGTATAGGTTCCCCTGTGGTATTCAAGGTAAAGTTCGCCCACCCAGCGCGGCGTTCTTTTAAGTTCACGGGTGTTTTCTTCAAAATTTTTCTCGACCTTGTCAAGATGTTCGCCCACAAAGGTCATCTCGGTCACCGGCATGCCGGGCATACCGCAGGCGGTGCGGCGCTGCTGCTCAATCTGTATTCGGGTCGGGCCGCCGCCGCCGTCACTGTGTCCGAATGAGTTGATAACGCAGCGGTTGAACTCCTTTTCGTGGTAACGGTTCCAGGTGCCGTATATCTGGTCGGGGCTTGTGTTTGCACCGTAGGCGGCGCCCGGCCACGGTTTTTGCCCGTATGCTCCGCCCTGCGCCGTCAGGAAATTTGTAAATATTTCGGTGCCGTCAATCCCCTGCCACATAAAGGTGTCGCAAGGCATAACATTGGTTTCGCTCCAACTTATTTTTGAAGTTACAAAACGGTCAACGCCGCTCTTTTTAAGAATCTGCGGCATGGCGGCGCTGTAACCGAACACGTCGGGCAGCCACAAAACACGGCTGTCAATCCCGAACTCGTCCTTAATAAACTTTTTACCGAGCAAAAGCTGGCGTATCATACTTTCGCCGCTTATTAAGTTGCAATCGGGTTCAAGCCACATTGCGCCCTCTATTTCCCAGCGGCCTTCGGCGACCCGTTTTTTAATTTCTTCGTACACTTCGGGCGCCTGCTCTTTTACATATTTATACAGTTGCGGCTGCGAGGACATAAATTTATATTCTGGGTACTCACGCATCAGCGCAAGCGCGGTTGCAAAACTGCGGACGGTTTTCTCGGCGGTCTGTTCAAGCGTCCAGAGCCACGCCACGTCAATATGCGTAGTGCCGATACAGTCAACCGTTATGTCGTTATTTCTGCCGCAAAGTCCGCCGTAATATTCGCGTTTTAAATATTCGCTTGCCGCCGCGATCCCCTCGTAATACTCTTCGTCATACGGGGTTCGCATGGGCAAAAGGTTTACCGCCCTGTCAAGCACGGTGCGCGTGAAGGTGTAATGCTCGCTCCACTCGCCGTAAACTTCAAGTGCGTCAAACGGCAATTTTATATCGTAATAAAGGTCTTTTATACGCTCATCCTCAATTCGCAACTCGGGTATAAATACCGTTTTTTCGTTGCAAAGTCCGGAATAAAAATAAACATAAACCGAATATTTTGTGCCCGATTTAAGCGCAACCGCACGGTGATTTATGTCAATTCCCTGCGCCGTTTTCCCGTTAAGATATACAAGTGCCTGCGGATTGCTTGCGTCCCAATCCGAACTGAGGCGGCTTGTTGATATGTAAAGAAACGGTTTTTTGTGCGCCTCAAACTCCGGCGTTTCAACCGTAAATCGGAACCAGCAGTGTTTGTCATATCCGCCTATGAATTTTTCCTTATCATAGGCACGCCAACCCTCTGTCGGGAATCGGTCATCGGTCTTATATCCGCACTCGACAACCTCGATATTGTCGATTCCGACGCACGCCGTTACACGCTGCGAACCCAACCGTTCAATAACGCCCCGAATCTTATCGGTAATAAAATCATTGGTCATATTGCCGTCCCCTTTCGGTGATTTGATGTCTGTTTTTTGATTTTACCAAAATAAATATCCTCTGTCAATCGATTTTCAGACCAAAATATGCATTTTTGCGCAAATAAGCGATTGACAATTGAAAGATGTTTGTTTATAATATATATACTGAATGTATCCACAGAGGGGATTTGATTTTTAATGAAAGAACTGATGAAGCCCGAAAAGCGTATCCGCATTGTTAATTTTACAACTGCGGCGCTTATGTTTATTTTTATAGCCCTTATGTTTGTAAAGGACTATTCGTTTCTTAACCCCGAAACCGGCAAAACCGTTCGTATGTCGCTTATCCAATACCTTATGTTTCCGCTTGAATATGACTCGTCCAATGCGGTATATATAGGTATTCCTTTTAAAGCATACCTTGAGGACACGCTTACAAAGTATTCGAATCTGGTCGGCACTTCGGACTGGATTAACGCCGTTGTCCGCGTCCCTGCGTGGATGTTCTTTTCGGGTCTTGTCGGCGGTGTGCTGTGCGTGATTTTCAACAAGAAAAACGGCGGTGCTTACATCCTTCCGGTAATTTGGTGCCTGTTCGGACTTATCGGATATCCGTTCAGCGAATATCTTAAACTCGGCGGACTTTATTGGGTTCGCTACGCATATGTTATAGTTGTTTCGGTTCTGGTTTTCGGCAATATCGCCCTTTGCATTAAAGAGGCGCGCGCTAAGAAAAAAGAAATCGAACGCCTTGACACCGAGCGGAATGAGCGTTGGGAGCGCGAACGCAAAAAGAATAAAACGGAAAACGGTGAAGAAACGGTATTATAATCAATTCGTAATAAAGGGGCTGTCTTATTCGGGCAGCCCCTTAAATAATAAAAGCCGAATTTTGCGGCACGATAAAACGAAAACAAAGGCGGTACCGCCTTTGAAAAAGCGTTGGTTGACCGTTACGGCCGTATGTGAAAGGAGTGGCTTCCTTTTGTGGAAAAACTGATTGACATAAACAGCTATCCGGCTCGGCAAGTGCCGGATCTGCTGCTTCAGGATAAAACGACAAAAAAGAATATTATTTGGGCGACCGACACTTATGCGGCGCTCGGCGAAGAATTCACGGACAAGGTGCAACTGGACGCAAACGCCCTCCTGCGCCGAACCGACCTTATCCGCCCGCGAATACAGAAATCGCTTGAAGCACAGGCAGAGCGGACACGGAAAAAGGCAGAGGTATTTACGCCGGCATGGCTTTGCAACCGGATGAATAACCATTGCGATGAGGACTGGTTCGGACGCAGCGGCGTGTTTAACACGGAAAATGCCGACCATACATGGACGGTGACGGAGGGTAAAATCGAATTCCCCGAACCCCAAAAGTGGCAGCAATATGTGGACTCACGGCGGCTTGAAATCACCTGCGGTGAGGCGCCGTACCTGGTTTCCCGATATGATGTGTCAACGGGTGAACCGATAGTCCCGACCGTACGGCGCATCGGAATGCTTGACCGAAAGCTGCGCGTCGTGAACGAGAATACGGAAGAATATGACGACTGGCTTAAATGGACAATTCGGGCGTTTGAATCCTGCTACGGATATGAATATCAGGGCGACAATGTGCTGATTGCAAGAATCAACCTGCTGCTGACCTTTACGGATTATTACGAGGAACGCTGGAAACGGCAGCCGGACGAAAAACTCCTGCGGCAGATGGCGAACAAAATCGCATGGAACATTTGGCAGATGGACGGGCTGAAGGACACCGTCCCGCTCGGGAAACCGTACGAGGAATTTCGCCAGATAACGCTCTTCGATATGTTCGGGGATACGGGCGAAAAAGAAAACGAGCCGGAAGCCGTGCCGTGCAGGATATTTGACTGGAGAAGCAAAAACTCCATACTTTTCAAAAAGTTGAAGGAGATGGGAGCCATGGAAAAGAAACTGTTTGATTATGTGATTGGAAATCCGCCGTATCAAATTGCATCAAAAGGTGATAAGCCCAGCGATGAATCTGTGTATAACTTTTTTATGGATGCAGCATATTCTGTTTCGGAAAAGGCTGAACTGATAACTCCGGCGAGATTTTTGTTTAACGCCGGTGCTACTCCGAAAGCGTGGAACGAAAAAATGCTTAACGATGCTCATTTTAAAGTCTTGAAGTATTACACGAACAGCACATCAATTTTTACCAATACCGATATAAAAGGCGGTATAGCCATACATTATCGGGATGAGAAAGAGTTTTTTGAGCCAATAAAAGCCTTTACTGCCTTTGATGAGTTGAACTCTGTATTAAACAAAGTTACTTCTTTATCTTCGGCTTCTTTGATGGATAGTATATATAATCAAAACAAGTTCAATTTGGATAAATTGTATGAAGATTTTCCGGACTTAAAACATGTAATAAGCAGTAGCGGAAACGAAAAAAGACTAACAAGCGGATGCTTTGTATACAACTGTTTTACCGACCAAAAAAAATCGGAAGATGATATTGCTATACTGGGGCTGGAGAACAATAAAAGAAAATATCGTTATATACATAAAAAGTATATCGATGATAAACATGAAAATTTGTTCAAATATAAAGTAATATTGCCGGCAAACAACGGAAGCGGAGCAATCGGTGAAGTATTGTCTACGCCGTTAATCGGCGAGCCGTTAATCGGCTATACACAAACTTTTATTAGCATTGGC
>CAVGND010000028.1:0-22575 GCA_963630555.1 Roseburia intestinalis
TCGGCTAACAGTTCCTACTGCCATGCCTGTAGTGGACTTTCACCACCAAGTTATTACGCGTGCCGAGCACACCAAAAATAAGCCGGTTGTTGGATTTTATTCAAACAACCGGCTTTCACTTTATCATTTAATTTTTATTTTTTAATCTGCGGTCAATGCGCTGCGAAATGTGCGTGCCGACCGATTGAAATATCTGAACAAGAATTATAAGCAGGATTACGGCAAGCAGCATTACAAGGTATTTATAACGGTAATATCCATAGTTTATGGCAATTTTACCGAGTCCGCCGCCGCCGATTATACCGCTCATAGCCGTGTAGCCCAAAATTGTGGTAAGGGCTATTGTAGCATTGGAAACAAAGGACGGCATTGCTTCGGGGATCATCACCTTTGTGATTATCTGAAACGGTGAAGCACCCATACTTTGAGCCATTTCTATGGTATTCGGATTAACTTCACGCAGGCTTGATTCGGCAAGACGCGCAACAAAGGGGAACGCCGCAATTGTAAGCGGAACTATTGAAGCAACCGTTCCCACAGCCGTACCCACAATTACACGGGTAAGCGGAAATACAAGAATCATTAATATCAAAAACGGAACAGACCTTAAAAGGTTTATGATGACATCAAGCGTTCTCATAAGCCAGCGCGGCAGCGGAAGCACTCCGTTTTTTTCACCGGTTACCAAAAGTACGCCCAACGGCAATCCGATAACTACGGCAAGTGCGGTTGACAGCATCGTTACATAAATTGTTTCCCAAATTGCCAAAAGAAATTCGGATTTAAGTATAGCAACGGTTTCGTTTACGGTTTCTGCCGAAAAGAAGTTACTGAACATCGCGGGATACCTCCTCTGCATAAACATCGGCTGAACGCTTAAGAAATTCAACAACGCGGTCGGCATATCCGATTTTATTTTCAACGCTTAATAACATTGAGCCATATGCCCTTCCGCCTATAGTTTTAGTTGAAGCAAATGCAATGTTCGCCTCTATACCTATATCGGTTGCCATTTTGGCAATAAGCGGTCGGTCGGCGGCGTCCGCCCCGTTGAACACAACACGGATAAATCTTGCATTCTTATTGTAAGCAGCAAGATTTTCGGGATTTCCTTCGGGAAATACGAGCCGCTTTGCGGCAAGTGATTTCGGGCGGGAAAAAACTTCGCTCACGCTGCCGCTTTCGGCAACGCTGCCGTGATCAAGTATTGCAACATTTTTGCACACAGCCTCAACCACGCTCATTTGATGGGTTATTATAACAACGGTTATACCCGTTTCCTCGTTTATTTTACGGATAAGTTCAAGTATGGAATTTGTCGTGTTGGGATCCAGTGCGCTTGTAGCCTCATCACATAACAGCACTTTGGGGTTTGTTGCAAGAGCACGTGCTATTGCAACACGCTGTTGCTGACCGCCCGAAAGTTGAGCCGGATACGATTTTGCCTTGTTTTTAAGCCCTACGATTTCTAATAATTCAAAGGCGCGCTGCTTGGCATCCGCCTTCGGCATGCCTGCAAGTTCAAGCGGAAAGCAGACGTTTTTAAGGCAATTTTTCTGCATAAGCAAATTAAAGCCCTGGAATATCATTGTAATATCCCTACGGGCTGCACGCAGTTCTTTTTCAGAAAGCAGGCATAAATCTTTTCCGTCAACTTCCACGCTTCCCGAAGTAGGCCTTTCCAGCATATTGATACATCGGACGAGGGTGCTTTTCCCTGCACCGCTCATCCCGATTATACCGAAAATATCTCCGTCCTTAACGGACAGCGACACATCTTTAAGTGCGTCTATGTCGCCGTCCGCCGTGGTAAAAGTTTTTGTAAGTTCTTTTATTTCTATCATAGTCGATTATTTGGATTTCTTTATAGCGTCAAGGCTTGTTTGTTTGCCGCCGTAAATCCCGAGCGGCTCAACATGTATGGCAGCTACCGAAACAATATGAGTGCCTTTTTCTTTGTTGAAGTCGTCAAGATACGGCTTGTGCTGGAAGTAGTTTGCCAGAACCGTACCGTCTTCAACAACTTCATTCGGAACAACATAGTCGGTGTACTCTTTAATATCAAGGGTGATATCTTTTTTCTTTAATATATCCTTTGCAACTGCCAAAATTTCGGCATGAGGTGTCGGCGAAGCGGCAACGGATATTGTTTTGCCGGCAAGTTTTGAATAATCTACGGAACTGTCATAACCGTCGGTAGTTTTATCAACAGTCGAAACAACGGCACCGTTGTATTTATCAGTGATAAAATCGGCTACCTCTTTACTTTCAAGTGCTGCAACCAACGCCTTTACAAGTTCGTTATCATCATTGCCTTCTTTAACGGCGATGATATTGGAATAAGCAGAAGACGAGCCTTCAAGTGCCAAAGCGTCTTTAGACGGGTCAAGGTCGGCGGAAATAGCATAGTTTGAGTTTATAACCGCATAGTCAACATCTTTTTTAACATTGGGCAACTGAGCAGCCTCAACCTCTTTGAACTCAATATTATAAGGGTTGTCTTTAATATCAAGAACGGTTGCGGTAATTCCTGCGCCGTCTTTAAGTGTTATAAGGCCCTGATCCTGCAATAAAAGCAAAGCCCTTGCTTCATTTGTTGTATCATTAGGGATGGCGATTTGAATTTTACTGCTGCTTCCGCAAGCGGAGAGTGAAAAAACGGTTGCGAGTGCCAATATGGCTGATATTACAATTGAAATTACTTTTTTTGAAATTACTTTTTTCATAACAGTGTTTCACCTTTCATTTTACATAAAATTAAAAATTTTGTTTAATCGAATTCTAACAGGTGGTACACATTCGCCCGAAACGGAAATTAGCCCGAACGAGCCTTTCAAAGTAATACTTAACGATATGTAATTGTATTTTCATATAATTACCTCCCCTTTTTCAGGTCCGTGACCTTTACTAAGGTTGTCGGTATAATAACACACCATAACCTACCGTGTCAATAGGAAATTAGGCAATTTAATATTTTTGTTATTACACGACAAAATACAAGTCAAAATATTTATTTTTTTATGCACAAATTACGGCTAATTTGTCTATACGTGCCGAAACGCCTTGACTATCCTGACAATTGCAGAAGACAGCAGCATATTAACCGTAAACTCTATTAAAAAATTCACACCGATAAGGCCCGTAAAAGCGTAATATATAACTCCCGAACCGCCTGCCCATTTTTCAAGAACAGGTTTGTAGAACAAAAACATTGCCGTAAGGAAAATACCGGTATTCACAACAGGCGCAGTCGCGGCGGCAAGCAAGGTTCTTAAATACAAGCTGCGGTTTTTAAGCAGGGTTGCAACACAACCTGCAGCCAATCCGCAAAGCGTTGCTTTAACTAAACAAAGCAGAATTGTAATAACAGGTCGTACCGAAAACAGGACGGCGGCGCCTTTATCAAGCCCCGTTACCGTTCCGATAATTGTAATTACGCCGAACGCCGCACCTACTGCCGCACTGAATTTTGCGCCGTAAAGAACAGCGGAAACCACTATCGGTACAAGAACGAGCGACAACGAAAAATTGCCCAAAGAGATGAAATAACTCAACATTTGCAATACCGCGGTTATTGCAACAAATAACCCGAGCGATACTGCATTTTTTGCCGCTGCCGAGCCTGTTGCCGATTTTTTTGACATTTTACATTCCTCCTGCTGCTGTTCCGCAAAGTCAAAACCGGATACAGCGCAAATTATTTTTTGCACGTTCAAATCCGAACGCAGATTATGTTAAAGCGCCGCTTTGCGGCTGCCTTACATATTTATATTACTGCATACAATTACATCAAATTTATTCAGCCGCGCCTGTTTTTTTCATATATTGTTTTCATACCGCTTAAAAGCAGGTCATCATCAACAATTATTTTATGGCGGCAATTTTTTATAACCTCACGGGCAAGCCCACCTGTTGCTACAGCGGTGCACTCCTCACCCATTTCGGTGTTCACCCGGTCAATCATACCGTCAATCATTGCGGCAGCACCGATAACAACACCCGAACACATACAATCGACCGTATTGGTGCCTATAACGCTCGACGGGGTTTTTAAATCTATCATAGGCAATTGAGCCGTGTTTCCCGTAAGGGCGTTAAGCGACAGTTTAATCCCTGCGGCAATCGCACCGCCCAGGAATTCACGGTTTTTACCCACAACGCTTACCGTAGTAGCAGTGCCCATATCTATAATTACGGCAGGAAGCGTATATTTCCCGATAACGCCTACCGCGCCTGCGGCAAGGTCGGCACCGAGTTGAGCAGGATCGTCAATTTTAATATTAAGCCCCGTTTTAACCCCGGGCGCCAACACAAATGCATCAATTCCGCAGAGTTTTTTAAGTGCCGCTGCAAGTGACGACTGAACCGTAGGCACGACCGAGCAAACGGCGGCATCGGATATACTGCGGTAATCGAACCCGTTTATATCCAGAATATCGCGTATTTCCAAAGCGTATTGGTCAGCGGTTCTTCTTACATCGGTTGCAAGGCGGACGGTGAACGCCAATTCGTCGCCGTCGTAGACCCCCATTGTAATATTAGTATTACCGATATCGGTTACCAATAGCATAAAAATCCCCCATACGGAAAACAATTTGCTTAAATTATACCCCAAAAACACCGTTTGGTCAAGGAAAAATAACTTCGGCGAAAAATTGCACTTTTTGCATTATTATCTATTTACATTTAAAATAAAAAGTGCTAAAATAATGTATAAGCGTGGCAATGTGTAAACTTTGCCGCTGTAAAAGGAATATCGTTTTACCGATAAATCCGTTTTTTGCTATTCTTTTTAAAATACAAGGAGGAAACTACCAATGGCAAGAAAAATGAAAACCATGGACGGTAACAACGCTGCCGCATATGTTTCATATGCGTTTACAGAAGTTGCCGGTATTTACCCGATAACGCCGTCCAGCCCTATGGCAGACTATGTTGATCAGTGGTCGGCACAGGGACTTAAAAACATTTTCGGTTCAACCGTTAAGGTTTCGGAAATGCAATCAGAAGCAGGCGCGGCGGGTACCGTTCACGGTTCGCTTGCAGCGGGTGCACTTACAACAACTTACACCGCTTCACAGGGATTACTTCTTATGATCCCGAATATGTACAAAATAGCCGGTGAACTTCTTCCCGCGGTTTTCCATGTTTCGGCCCGCTGTGTTGCAAGCCATGCACTTAATATTTTCGGTGATCATTCGGATGTTTACGCATGCCGCCAGACAGGATTTGCGATGCTTGCGGAAACCAACCCGCAGGAGGTTATGGATCTTGCCGCAGTTGCTCACCTTTCAACAATAGAAAGCCGCGTTCCTTTCATTAACTTCTTTGACGGATTCCGCACTTCACACGAAATACAGAAAATCGCGGTTTGGGATTATGCCGACCTTAAAGAAATGTGCAATATGGACGCTGTTGACGCATTCCGTAAACGCGCCCTCAATCCCGAGCATCCGGTTATGAGAGGTTCGCACGAAAACGGCGACATCTTCTTCCAGCACCGTGAGGCTTGCAACAAATATTACGACGCCGTTCCGGGCATTGTTGAAAAATATATGGACAAGGTTAATGCCAAACTCGGAACCGATTACAAACTCTTTAACTATTACGGCGCACCTGATGCTGACCGTGTAATTGTAGCCATGGGCTCAATTTGCGATGTTGCCGAAGAAGTTATTGACTATCTCACCGCAAAGGGTGAAAAGGTCGGTCTTGTTAAAGTAAGACTTTACCGTCCGTTCTCGCCTGAAAAACTTGCCGAAGCAATTCCTGCAACCGCTAAGAAAATTGCCGTTCTTGACAGGACTAAAGAGCCCGGCTCACTCGGTGAACCGCTTTACCTCGATGTAGTAACCTCACTTGCCAAAACAGGTAAACAGGCTACCGTAATCGGCGGCAGATACGGCCTCGGCTCAAAAGACACACCGCCTTCAAGCGTATTTGCAGTATACAAAGAACTTGAAAAAGACGCTCCGCTTTCTCAGTTCACAATCGGTATTGATGATGATGTAACTCACCTCTCACTTCCCGAAGAAGTATCGCCGAACACTGCGGCTGAAGGTACTACGGAATGTAAATTCTGGGGTCTCGGCGGTGACGGTACGGTTGGCGCAAACAAAGACTCCATTAAGATTATAGGCGACCATACCGATAAGTATGTTCAGGCTTACTTCCAGTATGACTCGAAGAAAACCGGCGGTGTTACAATTTCTCATCTCCGTTTCGGCGACAAGCCCATAAAGAGCCCCTACTATATTAATAAGGCCGACTTTGTTGCCTGCCACAACCCGTCATATATCACTAAGGGTTACAAGATGGTAAACGACGTAAAACCGGGCGGTGTATTCCTTGTAAACTGCCAATGGACACCCGAGGAACTTGCTCACCATATGAACGCCGAAACAAAGCGTTACATTGCCAAGAACAATGTCAAACTTTACACAATCAACGCTATTGACCTGGCTTCTAAAATCGGGCTCGGCAAACGCACAAGCACTGTTTTGCAGTCTGCGTTCTTTGCGCTTGCAAATGTTCTTCCGTCGGCTGATGCTATCAATTATATGAAAGAAAAAGCCACCCTTAAATTCAGCAAAAAGGGTCAGGATATCGTTGATATGAACCACAAAGCCATCGACGCAGGCGCAACCGCATTTATTAAGATCGATGTTCCCGCCGATTGGGCAGACGCTGTTGACGAAGCCAAATCAGTTACCGAAAACGGCCCCGCAAAACTTGTTAAAATGGTTGACGATATTATGAAACCGGTTTCCAAAATGGACGGAGATTCACTCCCCGTTTCGGCATTTGTAGACCATGTTGACGGCACATTTGAGCAGGGTGCTTCGGCTTACGAAAAACGCGGCGTTGCAGTCATGGTACCCGAATGGGATCCCGCTACCTGCGCTCAGTGTAATAAATGTGCATTCGTTTGCCCGCACGCAACTATCCGTCCTTTTGCAATGACAGAAGAAGAAGCAAAGAACGCACCCGAAAACACCAAATTCGGTACAAAGCCGATATTCAAAACATCTTACAAATATAGTCTTGCCGTTTCACCGCTTGACTGTATGGGCTGCGGAGTTTGTATCGGCGTTTGCCCGACCAATTCGCTTAAAATGGTTGCTTCGGAATCACAGTTGGCTGAACAGGATGTATTTGATTACTGTGTAGCCAATGTTGCCGAAAAAGATGACATCAGCCCGGCGCTTAACGTCATCACAAGCCAGTACAAGCAGCCGTTGCTTGAGTTCTCGGGCTCCTGCGCAGGATGTGCCGAAACCTCATACGCACGTCTTATCACACAGGTTTGCGGCGACAGAATGTATATTTCCAACGCTACGGGCTGTTCTTCAATCTGGGGCGGTCCCGCCGCAACATCACCGTACACCGTTAACAAAGAGGGCCACGGTCCTGCTTGGGCTAACTCACTGTTTGAGGATAACGCCGAGCACGGCTTTGGTATGTACCTCGGTCAGAAAGCTATCCGTAACAGCCTTATTGAAAAGATTGAAAAAATTGCCGACAGCGGTGCTCCCGAATCAATAAAGGCAGCCGCCAAAGCATACCTTGACACCGTAAATGACGGAAAGACAAACGGTGCAGCCGCTAAAGCGCTTGTTGCCGCTGTTGAAAAAGACGGTTCAAAGGATTGCGAAACCTGCAAAGAAATCCTTTCAAAGAAAGAATACCTCTCTAAGAAATCCGTTTGGATCTTCGGCGGTGACGGTTGGGCATACGATATCGGCTTCGGCGGTGTTGACCATGTTCTGGCTTCGGGCGAAGATGTGAACATTATGGTATTTGATACCGAGGTTTACTCCAACACCGGCGGTCAGGCTTCAAAGGCTTCACAGATCGGTCAGGTTGCACAGTTTGCCGCAGCAGGTAAAGCAATCGCCAAGAAGAGCCTTGCCGAAATCGCAATGTCTTACGGCTATGTATATGTAGCACAGATCGCAATGGGTGCAGACCAGAATCAGACCCTTAAAGCAATAGCCGAGGCTGAGGCTTATCCGGGCCCGTCGCTTATAATCGGTTACGCTCCCTGTGAAATGCACAGCATTAAGGGCGGTATGGTCAACTGCCAGACCGAAATGAAGAAGGCTGTTGACTGCGGATATTGGGATATGTTCCGTTTCAACCCGGCAAACAAAGCGCTCGGTAAGAATCCGCTTACAATCGACTCTAAACCGGGTACCGCAAGTTACCGTGACTTCATTATGGGCGAAGCCCGTTATTCATCGCTTACCCGTTCCTTCCCCGAACGTGCCGATTATCTGTTTAACAAGGCAGAAGACAACGCTAAGGCAAGAAGAACACATCTTGAAAGACTTGTTGAATTGTACAAGCCCGAAGATTAATTAGCGATACTGCTTTAATAAATGAATAAAATCTCCCTCCTGTTTTCCACTATGTGGTAAAATGGGGGGGAGATTTGTTGCCTTCGCCTATTTACACTAAGCGCATATAAAAAGCTTCAGTCGCTACGCTCCCTCAGCTTTTTATATGCTTGTCTTTGAGGTGAGCATAAATAATTCAGAAAGGGTATGATGTAGCCTTAACTATATCATACAAGAATAATATGAAAAAGAAAGCCATTATTTCAACAGTAGCAGGTGTGATTATTATGCTTGTAGGAATTATAATATTTCTGCTTGTTAAAGGGCACACCCATGCCGACACAGATAGTTCACAGCAAACAACTACAAATAACGATGGGGATCAAGTTAGCACACAAGATATTGGAACCTATCGTATTTATGCTGACCATGGTGCTCTCTTGCTTTGGTCGGATTCAAAAACAGGTGAATATGGCTATAAGTTACAATGCGAAAATTGCGGATATGTTGAGGATCACATTCGCAAAGAATCAAGAAAAGGAATAACTGATGGCTATAGTTGCATGGAATGTAGTTATTCTAATTCACTTATCATTGTATGCGAAAAAGAAAACCCGTGAACAGATTGAGGTAGATGTTTAATGGCAGTTTGGAGAATAGGGGCTTATTATAAGGGTTCAAGTCCTGAAGATAACACGAAGGATTTTCTTAATGATAGTTGCGTATACATTGGTTGGAATGAAACAAAAGCTCCGATACTGTAGGTTTTTCGTCAAATTATGCATAAAGCCCAAAGTGGTAAAAGTAAAATAATAAAGTGGCGTGTAAGTAATAAAATGGCTTACACGCCATATTTGTACAATATCGAAAAGAACAGGGCAAAAGCGGCAGGCGCGCGGAAGTGGGCGGCGGCGTATTGGATATTAGATTTGCAGACTGTAGATATTGACAAAGGTAGTCTAATAATAGACAGTAACCTCTGCCGATAGCCGGTTTTTCTCTCCCTCCGGGTTTTGCCAGTTGGGCAAAACCCACCTCTCAGCTGCCGCCTCGGTCGGTGCATCTGCTAAGCAGAGGTATCCACCGGGCACCCGCACCATCGTCAGGTGGAGCCGAGGGTGGCGGTGCCTCCCGAATAAGGAACGACAGTTTGATAGGCTGACGGTAAAATTTCAGCATCTGCAACACCTCACTGTCAAACTTTTGCAAATTTCAAAAATCCGTTGCAGAATTCGCGTATATAGCCTCAAGTTCGCCGAATGTGGATAACTTTTGTGTGATTTAATAAAAAGATTAAAAAAAGTTTGATAATGGTATTGACAATGCATAAATGATATGCTATTATATAGACACAGAAAAGAACTAAACAAAAAATTCAGAGTCATTCGAAAGGGGTCGATTCCGATGCAGAACGAAGAACCATCATCCATCGCGTTGACCGCGATATTTTAGACGAAAGGACTGAGTCCGAAAATTTATTAAGTTCACATTCATTAAACCTTTGACCAAAACGGATACCGGACCGTGATCCGGCAAATAAATATATAAATATATATATTTTACATATAAAAATCTTATCTGGGAGTGAGTCCGAAATTCAGTTGATCTCGCATAAATTGAATTAATAAAAGAAAGGACGGTTTCCACTTTCACATAATGACGATTATACATATTAAAATTGAATAGTCAAATAATTTGTGATAACAGTCCTTCGGGTGAACCGTGAAGCCGAATTACCAGTAGTTATTAAAGCGCTGCGGCTCCGTCGCCCATCCTTATCAAAGGGGACGGTTGAAAAACGAAACAATTAACAAAATAAATCTATAAACCTGCTACATTAAATTCAAGAGGTTGGACCGATGTACAGATAATTCAAAAACAAAGTTTTATAGTTGAGATCATTATAAATAGAGGAGACAGACCGATGTTTTAATTATGATCAAATTCAAACTACATAAAACGGAGCAGACCAATGTGGTAAGTTAATTTAAACTAAAACAAATCATAGCGCTTCCCCGTGCACAGTGTGTGCGGGGAAGTTTTTTCTACTTTATGCGTTTTGCGGTATGATTATAATATTTTTCTTGAAATAACACTCATAAGGTGATAAAATCTACTTGATTGATTTTTTACTGTAGCAGCGAGGAAAATATGAATTTATTTAAACCCGATTTAATTACAAAAAGAATAACGGATATTACCCCCGAAACCATTAAAAATATGGGTATAGACGGGATAATGGTTGATGTTGATAACACGCTTTCCACCCACGGCGGTCAGAAACCGCTTGAGGGGCTCGGCGAATGGATCGACGGCATTAAAAATTCCGGTATTAAAATAATAATTCTTTCAAACGCAAAATTCAAACGCGTAAAGCCGTTTGCTGCAAGAATAGGACTGCCGTTTATACATTTGGGGGCAAAGCCGCTGCCCATAGGGTATATTCGCGCAGCGCACGCAATGGAACTTAAAAGAAAAAACACCGCCGTTATAGGCGACCAGATATTTACCGATATTTTGGGCGCACGGCTTTCGGGTGTAAAGGCGATACTTGTGCGCCCGATATTACCGGAAGATAAAAGAAGTTTTAAAATAAGGCGCAAGTATGAGAAAAAAATACTTGCAAAACTCGGCTATAAGGAGGACGAATGATGGCAGCAAAATTCGGCCCTGCGGGCAACTCGAAAAGTTTTTCGCAGATGGGGTATAAATCAAGTCTTGACGTGCCCAAATATATAGAGAAGATGGGACTTGACGTTTTTGAGTACCAATGCGGCAGAGGTGTAAACATCGGTGAAGAAAAAGCACGGCAACTCGGTGCAGCGGCAGCCGAAAAAGGCATCACCCTCACCCTGCATGCGCCCTACTACATTTCAATGTCGGGAATTGACCCCGAAAAGCGTTTAAAATCTGTTGACTACATCCTTGCAAGCGCACGTGCTGTTGACGCAATGGGCGGTAACCGCATTGTTGTTCACACGGGTTCGTGCGGCAAAATTTCAAGAGAAGAGGCTCTCGCCCTGGCTTCGGATACAATGAAATCAGCCGTTGCAGCGTTGGATCAGAACGGTCTTTCGCACATTCACATCTGCCCCGAAACTATGGGAAAAATAAATCAACTCGGCACGCTCGACGAGGTTCTGTCACTTTGTGAGATTGACGAAAGGCTTATACCCTGCATAGATTTCGGTCATCTTAACGCACGCACTT
Source organism: Roseburia intestinalis (assembly GCA_963630555.1). Taxonomy (GTDB): domain Bacteria; phylum Bacillota; class Clostridia; order Oscillospirales; family Acutalibacteraceae; genus CAVALG01. The sequence continues at coordinate 11,550 of CAVGND010000028.1, forward strand.
TAGGCGGATTAAAGACTTACGATGATTTTAAAGAAATTTTTGCTAAAATTGAGGACAGGCTGGGCATTGATCGTTTGCGTTCTTTCCACTCTCATTTTTCAAAAATCGAATATACCGACGGCGGCGAGAAAAAGCACCTGACATTTGAAGACGACGTATACGGGCCCGACTATGAGCCTGTAATTGATTTAATCGTTAAGAAAAACTGCTCGCCGATAATTATATGCGAATCCGACGGAACGCAGGCTGAAGATGCATTGACTATGAAAAAGGCGTACAATGCGTGTGTGGAAGGTTAAATTTGCAAATATTTCTGCTTATCGGTAAATAATGCTTGCAAATTGTCCGCAGTTGTTATAAAATAAATAAAGAAACTATTTGGAGGTTATAAAATATGGTTACAGCCGGAGATTTCAGAAACGGTATGACATTTGAAATGGATGGAAAGGTTTATCAGATAATTGAATTCCAGCATGTTAAGCCGGGTAAAGGTGCTGCCTTTGTCCGCACCAAGATAAGAAATGTTATTGAAGGATCGGTTGTTGAAAAAACTTTCAACCCGACCGAAAAATTCCCTACCGCTTTTGTTGAGCGTAAAGATATGGAGTATTCATATAATGACGGTGGTCTTTACTACTTTATGGATCAGGAAACATACGAACTTGTCCCGATAAACGAAGCCGATTTGGGCGATAACTTTAAGTTTGTAAAGGAAAATATGATGTGCAAAGTCCTTTCATACAAAGGCAATGTATTCGGCGTTGAACCGCCAAATTTTGTTGAACTTAAAGTTGCACAAACCGACCCGGGATTTGCAGGCAACACCGCAACCAACGCAACAAAGCCCGCAACGCTTGAAACCGGAGCCGAGATTCGTGTTCCCCTTTTTATAAACGAGGGTGATATGATTCGTATTGACACAAGAACCGGCGAATACATGGAGCGTGCATAACACAGGTTTTAACCGTGTTTAATAAAATTTTTCATTAAGAAACGGAGAAAAATTATGACTGTCAATGAAAAGGTTCAATACATCAAAGGTTTAGCCGAAGGTATGGAACTCGGCGATTCAAAGGAAAGCAAACTCATTTTAAAAATGCTTGAAGTTCTTGAAGATATCGCGCTTGAAATTGAAGATATAGAAGACGCTTGCTCTGATATGGCGGAACAGATTGACGCTGTTGACGAGGACCTTGCGGATGTTGAGGAAGAATTTTACGGCGACTGTGACTGTGGTGATTGCTGCGATGATTATGACGATGATTGCTGCTATGAAGTTGAATGCCCCAACTGTAACGACATAATATATCTTGACGAAGATATGATTGAAGAAGGCGGCATCAAATGCCCCAACTGCGGAACAGAACTTGAATTTGACCTTGACGACTGTGACGGTGACTGTGATTGCTGCGATCACGCCGAGGACTGCGAGTAATTCCAATAGATAAAACGATTTAAACGGCGCAGTACCTTAATTTAGGTACTGCGTTTTTCCGGTGGTGAAAAAAATATGTTTAATTTCAGTGCGGTTATAACCGCAGGCGGAAGTTCCACAAGGATGAACGGACAAAATAAAATTTTGGCAGAGTTATGCGGCAAACCGGTTATAGCCTATTCCCTGCTGGCATTTCAGAACTGTGCAGATATTTCGCAAATAGTCGTAGCGGCGCAAAAGGCGGATATACCCGTCATCAAAGGAATAGCCGCAAAACATGCTGTCACCAAACTTTGGGCTGTTTGCGAGGGCGGTACTTGCCGCGAAGAATCGGTATATCGGGCAATAACCGTGTTGCCGAACAATACCGACTTTGCCGTTATACACGACGGTGCAAGACCTATGGTAACGCCCGAATTTATAAGCCGAATACTTAAATCCGCAAAACGCGGTATTTCGGTTGCCTGCGGCGTGCCTGCAAAAGACACTGTAGTTTCGGTAAACGGCAGCTGCGCAAACGAAAGACCTTGCAGGGTAAATCTGCGCCTTGTTCAGACACCGCAGATCGTTGAATATCTGCCGTTTAAAAATGCGCTTGATAAAAACGCCGACCGATTGAGCGAATTTACCGACGATTGCTCGGTTTTGGCGGAATCGGGTGTTCCGCAAATCATTGCGGACGGCGACTACCGCAACATAAAAATAACAACTCCCGAAGATTTACAGATTGCCGAATTGTTTTTATCGGGTAAAGGAGGCGTTATAAAATGATTGACAGTACTTTCCGCATAGGGCACGGATATGATGTACACCGTCTGGTTTCGGGCAGAAAACTTATTTTAGGCGGCGTGGAAATACCGTTTGAAAAAGGGCTTGACGGTCACTCGGACGCTGATGTTTTAATACACGCGATATGCGACGCTCTGCTCGGCGCTGCGGCGCTCGGCGATATAGGTAATCACTTCCCCGACACGGATGACCGTTTTTTAGGGGTTGACAGTAAACTTTTGCTTAAAGAAACGGTTAAAATGCTAAGCGGCCAAGGCTACCGCATTGCCAACATAGACTCAACGGTTATAGCGCAGCACCCCAAATTATCGCCGTATATTGAAAATATGGTGGCAATAATAGCTGACCTTTGCGGCATTGACAAAACCGGCGTAAATGTTAAAGCCACAACCGAAGAACACCTCGGTTTCACCGGAAACGGCGAAGGAATAAGCGCCCACGCGGTTGCGCTTATATACAAATAACAGTATTATACGGTTTCCCCGACTCATAAAAATTAAGCAAGGGGGAAACCGTATGTTTTTTAATACCGTAAAAATAAATCGCCGCATCTGTCACATTATTGCCATACTTATTTTACTCGCCGCAGTTGTAGTGTATGATGCGGTTGCGGCAAATACTGCCGCAAAAAAAGATGTTGTCGGGAGCGGCGTTGGGAGCAAGGTATCTTACATCAGTAATTACGGTTGGGAGGTGTCCGCCAAAGGCGAGCAGAAAAAGAACATTACCATTCCTTACGAATTTGATAATGTTTTTACCGAATACAACGCCTTACAAAAGAAACAGGGCTTTGACCTTGAGCCATTCAAAGGTAAAACGGTGGAACAATACACATATGAAGTTACAAACTACCCAAACGAACCGGAGGGCATTTTTTTGCATATTCTTGTGTACGACGGTAAGGTTATAGGCGGAGATGTTTGCAGTTTAAAACCGAACGGATTTATGGTAGGAATAAAATAACTCGTTCTGTAAGTTTAGTGTAAAATAAAAATAGGCAAAAAATAAAGTTCGAAAAAGAACTTCTGCAACGCAAACAAAAACGGTAAAACAAATCAGCCCAAGAACCAAAATACCGGATAGTGTGCAACATAATCCTTCTTCAAATTTTGTGTAAACGCAAGAATCAGAATTGTAATGTGGCGTGCGAGCCGCAAGACGGCTTACACGCCGTAATTTTGCATTTTAGCGAAAATAACGGAACGGGGCATGTCAAGGGCGGCTGCCCGAACAGTCGTTCATTTTACCCTTCTATATTATTTCGGAGGTTTACATAAAATATTAAGGAGTTCCGAAAAAATACTGCCGAAAACAAAATGTTTTCGGCAGTATTTTTATGTGATTTTAATTTTATTTAATTTCAACCCATTCGCCTTTACTGTTACGATACATTTCCGTAACAATATCACCTGCAACCGTAGTTTCGAGGTAATAGCACTGTTCGCCGCAATGTTCACAATAGCCAACCATAATGGTATTTGAACCGTATTCGTCGCCCTGTTGAACTGTTACCAATTTATTTTTATCATATTTGTGACCTGTAGCCTGTACGCCACTGGGTACTTTTTCAATCACGCCGCAATCGCAGACCTTGTAAATATAACCGTCCTCAGTGCAGGTCGGGGCAACAATGCGCTCCCTCCAAACATGTGATTCGGATGTTGTGAACTTAGCATCAATCGCTTTTACGCTAATCGACACATTTTCAAGGCGATTGCTTGCATTGTAAGAAATATCTTTATAAAGTCCGAAAACCGGGATTATTTCATTGTGTGTTACGGCAACATATTTTCTCTGGGCGGAAGAAGCAGCCGTGCTGTATTTCTGCCAAGAGGCATCGGTCGCGTATTCAAAATCGGACATTGTAAATGTTTCGGGCTTGGTTGCCCAAACGGCTTTGTCTTCTTTATATTCTTTGCCTTCTTCGTTCCCTTTTTCCCAAATAAGTTCAACGTAGACCGTGATCGTACCCTCTGAATCCACCGACATATGGTAAACGTACTCAAATCCTGTAAGGGGATAATCGGCAACATTTGCTTTAACCGCACCCGATTCAAACAGTCCGCCCTTAACCGTGCTGTAGATAGTCTCACCCTGATCCATGCGTTTTGCACCTATGCGGTTAGCATTGGCATAAAGCGGGTCAGAGGTTTCGGGAGTGCTTAAAATGCAGGACATATTAAATGTATAGTCGTTTGCGGTTGAAAAACTGGATTTTGTATCGTCAGCATATCTGTGGTATTCCAGAGCACGCTCAACAATTATATTGTCGGTTCCCGTTACACCTACTTTGTAAGTGTAATATCCGTTTTCATCGGTCGCAACAACAATACCGAGTACATTCTTTTCAGAGGTTCCTCTAAGGGTATATGCGGCGGAAGTAGAATGTGTATCTGCCGGAACCGTCTGCACAAAATAATTAAGGCTTTCGATGTTAAGTTGTTTGGAAACAAGGTCGGTTTCAGACAGCTTTCCGCCTTTGGGATTTGTAAGATAAGTTTCTGCCGTATCACTTCCGAAAGATGTACCGCCCGAAAGGAACGCTGTCATATTGCTATTTGCAATTTTCTGCAAATTATAGAACGAATATTTAGAAGTCTTGTCAAACTGAGAAGAATCAACCTCGAATTTACCGCTTTCGGTAATATTAAAGGTAACACCGTCTATTTCATATGTACCCGAAGTAGCAATTAACCCCGTATCTTCATCACACAGGTAGTAGTCGCCTTCGTACATCTGCAATCCGGTGAGAAAACTGTTGCGATGATACAGGCGCAAACCGTCACTGTCTTTAACAATGCCGTTCTTTATATAATATTCATCGCAATACTGTGCGTCAATCGCGGTAACGCTTGATTTAAAGCCCGATTTAACTGTGGCAGGGCTTACCGATATACCGAATACGGGCGTAAAATTGCCGTGGTCGCCTATTTCATAATAGCCTTTGTCGAGGTTTGCTTTGGCAAGTTCGGTTTTATCCTGCCATACGCCTTTAAGTGACTCAAAATATGTGCCGGAATAGCAATCGGTTAACGTGCGCCATGTATGATTCATTGAAGCGTCATCGGGATTTGTGAAAATTATATCCGTATAGATATAAATTGCGTCACCGACAACACTGACATTGTATTTGAAGGAATACTTATCAAGAGTATATCCCTGCTTTGACATTACATTGGTGTCGGTTTCATGAATTTTCAAACTCGACATTTTGCCGGTTGAGGCTTTGTTTATTACGGTTGATATCTTGCCTTCCGCCTGCACTTTTTCGGTAACCTCTCCGTCATAAGAACTGTCAAGAACTTCGTACGCCTGAATAATTGTGCTGCCCCTTGAACCGTTACCGTTTTTATCGCCGTTGTAATTTTCGCCGAGATAAGATATATTGATTGCTTGTGTCGCAAAAGAGTTGCCGCTGAACGGTACATAATAAACGCGCCTTGAAGTGGTGCTTAGGGTTGTACTGGTATTTAAAACCGAAAGCACATATACATAAACGCCGCCGTTATCTTTCGCGAAGACAACACCAAGCGCATTTTCAGCACCTTTTACGGCATTCGGCGTAGTGCCAGTAAGTTTAAATGTATACGGGACTTTACCGTCCGGAGTTGTGAACAGTTCGATTTTATGACCGCCCGTAACGGTAGGCCATGAAATATCGTATGACGAGCCGTCCTTTACGGCGTCGGCAATTTTCTGTGCCTCCGGCACCGTGACAACCGTGTTCGGATCGAACGGTTTTAACTCATCAGACGCCGCCTGTACTCCGAACGATTTTGCGGCTGCCGAAGCAGTGTCGTTGCCCGTTGTTGTTATTGCGTTTACTGCAAACATTGCCAGTGTTACGGCGACACAAAGCAATATGCTTAATGCAGTTTTCACAAAGCGATTTTTCATGACTTTACCTCCTGAGATGTAAGCAAGTTACAAAAACTCAAATTAATACATTGATATTTTAACACGGACATTTCAAAATTGCAATATTTAAGAAATATTTATTTGAAGAGCAAGCGAATTTTGTGTAAAACAATTAAATCGGCACTTCAAAATTTGTGCAACTCGACAGTGCACTCATGTACCGAAATTTTACACAGAGTTATAAAAACCGAGTATCAACGAAAAGCCCGTTGATTCCCGAAGTAAATTCTGCCGTTTTCTCATAATAAATTTCACTGCCGTTCTGCTGTTGCATATGCTTTGGAAATTAACTGAATTCACTTTCGAAAAATAATTCCCAATAAACTATTGACAAAGCATTGGTTAATTGGTATAATAACTCTCGCACTGTATGGTGGGTGTAGTTCAGTTGGCTAGAGCGCCAGATTGTGGCTCTGGAGGTCGTGGGTTCGAGCCCCATCACCCACCCCACACTAAATGAGCATACTTTGTAAAGTGTGCTCATTTCACATTAAAACAGTTTTATACACCTTGGGGTGTCGTCAAGCGGTAAGACACAGCACTTTGACTGCTGCATTCGTAGGTTCGAATCCTGCCACCCCAGCCATGAAAAAAGCAATTGTAAAAAGCAATTGCTTTTTTCAGTTATATTCGCCTTGCGGCGAGTGATATTGCTAGGCAAGCGAAAATAATCCGAACCCGCCCAAAACGGCGTATTTTCGGCGTATTTTAACTTGTCGTCTTTATAAGGCGAAAGCCTTATCGCATCCTCCGCATAAAAATCCACACGAAAATTGCGCTCGTTTTGGGTCGCTGATTTTTTGAAGAACGGATTTTTTGCAGAGCAAGGCACAAAACGCAGTTAATCCTAACGGATTAACGAGTATTTTAACGCGGCAATGCGAGAAATCCGCGCTCAAAAAACGGATTCGGATTTATTTTCGCTTGCCTACGCAGTGATATTCGGCTTTTCGCCGAGTGATATTCGCTTTGCGAGCGTGAGGGTGAATATTATATTACTTGGTTTACTTTATGTTATACTATAATAATTCTTAATGCCTAAGCAAAACAAGGAATAATAAGCCTTACCTATATTCGGAGCAGAAATTACAGGTATGAGGAGGCGCATAAATTGAATTTTATATATTTAGAAAAGTTGATATTTTGGTTTATGCTGTACAGCATAACCGGGTGGATATATGAAACCGTGCTTTGCTCGGTAAGTGAGAGAAAATTTATTAACCGCGGTTTTTTAAACGGCCCCTTCTGCCCTATCTACGGCGCCGGCGCGGTGCTTGATGTTTTGATTTTGGGTAAAATTCAAAATGTGTTTCTACTATTCATTTTGGGTGTGATTGTAACCTGCACGCTTGAATATCTCACCTCGTATGTTATGGAAAAACTGTTCCACGCAAGGTGGTGGGACTACTCGGAACGAAAATTCAACATAGCGGGACGCGTATGTTTACAGGGTGCCGTCGTATTCGGTGCTTTTTCGGTTATTTTAATAAAACTGATACATCCGCTTGTTATCAGGCTGACCGAAATTCTCCCCGAGCGAGTGCTGTTTGTTATAATTTTAGTTTTTTCGGCGGTTTTTTTAACCGACCTGATTATTACGGTAAGCGGCTTTGCAGGATTTAACAAACGGCTTGCCGCATTTTCGGAAGCGCTTTCGGAAAAAGCGGAGAACGCTGCCGAACAGGTACGAAACTCCGCTACCTATGCAAAGTTAAACACCCTGTATGAAAATTTCAGCAAAAAAATGAACCGACAGCAGCGCAGGATGATATCGTCATTCCCGAAATTACGCTCGGTTAATCATAACAGCGTATTGGGTGAAATAAGAAAAACCATTTCAAAAAAAGTGTCTAAATAAAATTTTGCCGCACGGCAGACATTGTCTGCCGCGCGGCTGATTTTTTCATGCACAGGTGCGATTATCAATCTCTTGCCGATAAAACAGTTTTCTCGTATTTTACGATTTCGGAATACCACTCGCCGTCGGCGGGTTTGCCGCAAAGTCGGCAGTATTCGTCCCAAACTTCGCCGAACGGCAGAGTTTTAAGTTCCTCCTGCATAACCATAAGTCGTGTAAAATCGCCTGTATCCTGCATTGCTTTTAATTCACCATTCGGCTGAAGCAACGCAAACAGCAATGCCTTTTGCACATTACGATATCCTGTTACCCAGGCGGAAATGCGATTTATAGACGCGTCAAAATAATCAAGGGCAATATTCACCCTGCCGTCCAATCCGCCGCAGCGGACAATTTCACGCGCTATTTCCCTGGTTTCGTCATCAAACAGCACAACATGGTCGCTGTCCCAACGCATCGGGCGCGTTACATGAAGCGCAATTTCGGGGAAGAATGTAAGCAGTGCCGGGATCTTATCGCTTACCACCTCAGTCGGGTGATAGTGTCCGTTATCCATAAGCGGAATACAACGTTCTTTATTCACGGCGGCATATGACAGGGCAAATTCTGCACTGCCTACCGTGTAAGCCTCAACGCCTATACCGAAAACCTTGCTTTCAATGCAGGGTTTTACTTTTTTGAAGTCATACGGTTCGGAAAGAATTTCGTCAATACTCTCGCGGTATCTTTCGCGCGGCCCTATACGGTCGGCAGGTATATCCTTAAACCCGTCGCCCGTCCAGATGTTCATAACACAGGGTTCACCGAGTTGTTCCGCAAGGTAAGAGGATATGCGGATGCAGGCTTTCCCGTGGTTGATCCAAAACTTTCTTGTTTCCTCATTCGGGCTTGAAAGCGTCAACGGATCGCACATCGGGTGTGAAAAGAATGTGGGGTTAAAATCGCAGCCCAATCCGCGTTCTTTGCAGAAATCGACCCATTTTTGAAAGTGTTTCGGCTCTAAAGCGTCCCTGTCAGCCCATTCGCCGCCGTCAAAAATCGCATACGACGCGTGAAGGTTCATTTTAGGTTTGCCGGGAATTAAGGATAAAACCTTATCGATATCCGACATCAGTTCTTCGGGCGTTCCCGCCCTTCCGGGGTAATTTCCGGTAGTCTGAATGCCGCCTGTGAGCGGTTTGCTTTTGTCGGTATCAAATCCGCGTACATCGTCCCCCTGCCAGCAATGCAGGGATACAGGGACGGTTTTCAGTTTTTCCAAAGCAGCGTCCGTATCAACGCCGAACGCCGAATATTTCTCTTTTGCTTCTTTGTAACTCATCACTTTGCCTCCGTTTAAATTAAAAGCCTATACGGCGCGTGCCGCACGGCACATTTGCCGTTATCTACAGACTTTCTTTGAATATATCAAATGGTGTCGACACTGTGTCGGTACCTTTTATTTTAGTGCCGCACAGCCGATACGTCAATATATTTCTTGAATTTTTATGCAGAATTTCAAACAAAGGAGCCGTAAAAAATTTTGTCTTAGCACAATTTGTGAAAAAAATTATATATTTTTTAAAAAAATTATTAAAAAGCAGTAGCATTTGTACAAAAGATGTGTTACAATTAACAAAAATATGGCTGTATTCAATTTGTTTTTATACATAATTCAGAAATTGAATCGGCTGTAACGGTGTATCTTGTGCGGCGGTGCTGTGCCCTAAGTTGCCCAAACACGTAGTTCGCCGACAACAAAACTTTTAATCAGCCGTTGGTTTAGAAGTTTTGCTGCGCATACCATAGACTACCGGCGGCAGAATGGAGATTATATATGAAGAGAAGACTGATTTCTGTTATTACAGTGTTGGCTATCTGCCTAACATTGGTTATTCCGTCAGCCACGGCTTTTGCCGCGACGGAATTGCCGTATTGGGACAAGGCAGTAACCATCGAAGGGCGCACGCTAACCCTGACAATCACATCAAAAAATGCTTCCGGTTCCCTCTGCGGCGGTACTGTGGAACTGGGATACGACCCCGAAATTCTTGAATATGTTGAAGGCAGCGCAAGCGGCCTTGCAACTGAAAACGGTATTATCAACGGATTGTCTAAAAACAACTCTTTTATTGCCAACTTCGCTTTGGCAAAATCGTTAGACAGCGACGCAGTGCTTGTAACGGTACAATTTAATATTGCCGAAGGTAAGACCTGCCCCTCCAATCCCTTTACCGTTATAAGGGATAAGTTGTTTAATGCGGGCGACGCAACCACAGGCCCAAAACAAGTAAATGTCGACAGTGACGGCAAGGTAATCACTCCCACTATAACAGTCACATGTTCTCATAAAGATAAGACCGAGGAAGTTACAACACCGGCGACTTGTAAAGCCGATGGTGTTAAAACCATTACCTGCAGCGACTGCGGCGAAGCAACGCAGGAAGCAATTGCTAAACTCGATCACAAATGGGATGACGGCGTTGTAACCAAAGAAGCGACCGCCACCGAAAAGGGCACAAAGAAATTTACCTGCACACTCTGCGGCACAACCAAGACGGAAGAGGTTGACTACACGAAACCGTTTGATCCCGCAACCGATACCTATTGGGAAAAGACAGTTGCCGTAGACGGTAAAAAAGTTACCGTAACCTATAAGTCTGTAAACGGTGCCGGCGTACTTTGCGGCGGTACAATTAAGATGACATATGACCCTGCCGTTCTTACACTTAATCCCGAAGGAACATACACATCGATCGGCTCGAATTTCGGCATGGGCTTTATAAACACGGCATCAGGTAAGTTTATTTCGAACTTTGCCGGTGCGACCGCGATTAAAAATGACGGTATTCTTGCCGTAGCGGTATTTGATATCAACGAAGGTCAGATCTGCAATAAAGATACATTTAAGTTAGAGTCAGAAACTCTTTATAATGAAAATTTAAAGGCTTTCGGCAAATTATTGGTACCGATTACCTTCTCTTGTACACATAAAAACAGCACCGAAAGCATTAAAACTCCGGCAAGTTGCACAGCCACCGGTCTTA
>CAVGND010000029.1:0-22223 GCA_963630555.1 Roseburia intestinalis
TTTTTCTTCTGATTTTCAATCATCGCCTTAACTCTGTCGCTGTCATAGCGATGGCTTGCGTTTTCATAACCGTCGGTGATGATAACAAACATTGTGTGCTCCGGAACATCTTCGGGGCGGGCGTACTTATGAATGTTACCGATATGATGAATAGCGCCGCCGATGGCGTCAATCAGCGCCGTTGCGCCGCGTGTAAAATAATCCCTTTCGGTCATTTTCGGGATTTCCGAAAGCTTTACTCTGTCGTGCAAAACTTCGCTGACATTATCGAACAAAACTGTAGAAACAAAGCATTCTCCGCGCTGCTTTTTCTGCTTTTTAATAAGCGAATTGAAGCCGCCTATCGTATCGCTTTCAAGCCCTGCCATTGAGCCGCTGCGGTCGAGAATAAACACAAGCTCCGTAATATTGTTTTTAACCTTTTTCATTTTGATTACCTCCAAAAAAATAATGTGATTGTCGGGTTTCTTAAACCTTACAATCACATTATAGTCATACAGAGGATCTGTTTGGTCGCATCGTATGCGACATATATCAATATAAGAAATGCCTTATTCATTCAACAGACGGATAGCCCGGCTGTACTTTTCATTCCGTTTCAAGACTTTTTCATCTATTGTATCAAGTCTTGATAAATCGCTGTTGTGTTCCAAATCAGCAAGTTTGACAGCCCTTGCAATCGGGTTGTTTTTTATTTTCGCCACATACTCCATATACGGTGTATCATCATTATGCGTCAGCAGTTCCAAAGCTTCTATCGCATTTGGCGGAAAGCCCATCTGTTTCAAATCCGCAACAGTGTAATCCGTATCCTCAACCACATCGTGCAATAATGCCGCTATCGTTGTATCCTCATCCTTCATTTGCTCTGCCAGATGAAACGGGTGAAACACATACGGCATACCGCTTTTATCCGTTTGGTTTTTATGTGCCTCAAAACATAGTTTCAAAGCGGCTTTTGTTTTCTCTGTGTAGATCATTTGCACGCCCCCATAAAATCGTCGATTATCTTTTTCAGTTCTTCCGGCAAATACTGTCGGACCTTTTTGACCAACTTGTCTGCTGATTTCTGATAGGTATTGTTTTCCGAATGCATATAATAACTCCAAGCGACCGAACCCGTAATCGCCCCGACCGTATCGCTGTCGCCACCGATAGATATTGCATTACGAATTGCATCTTCAAAGCTGACAGATTCTAAAAAGCACTGCATTGCCTGCGGTACTGTTCCTTGACATGATTCATCGAAAAAGTAACTATCTCTGATTTCTTCAACCGATTTATCAAGCGGATAATAGTTTGAAGTAATAAAATCAGATATCTCTTTTTTGGAAGCACCCTGTCTTGCAAGAAACACTGCACCCGCAACGGCTTTGGCGCCCTTGATGCCTTCGGGGTGATCGTGCGTCACCTCCGCCGATTCCTTGCCGAGTTGCAGTGCCTCTTCAAGTGAAGCGGCAATAATTCCGCACGGCGACACACGCATTGCCGAACCGTTACCGAAACTTCCGTAAGGTTTCGGATTTTTCTCTTTAAGCCACTGAGCAAATTTCGCGCCGTATCCGCCCTTGGGATACGGATATTTTCCACCTGCAGCCTGCATTTCTGATATCAATATCGTTTTGAATTGTTCCGGCGATTTTCGGCTTTTCAATAATGCACTTGCCACTGCAACGGTCATAAGCGTATCATCGGTATAGCTGCATTTATCCGTAAATAATTTAAAATCTTTCGTTTTAATATTGTCAAACTCATACTGTGAGCCGACAACATCACCTATTATTGCCCCGTACAAAAAATCACTTCATTTCTCTTATTTTACACACCCAAAAGAACCTGATCGAATGCGAAAAGGGCTTCATTGATTTCAAAAACATTGTAGTTTCCGTTCTTTATGAAATACTCGATTATCACATCGAACTTGTTGCTGTGAGACAGGGCAAAACCCGCCTTCATCAAAAAGTCTTTTGTTTCGTCAAGACTCAATTCCAAGGCAATCGCAAAGGCAATAGCGGTCGGTTTGCTTGTCTTATAATTCACATCGGAGCGAATTTTGGAGAACAGTCTGCGGTCAACATTGGCTTTTTTGTAGACCTCGGCATCAGACAAGCCCTTTTCATCAATTTTTCTGAGCAGCATTTGCGAAAAGCTTTCGTCCAACATATTCACTGCATCATCAAGGCTGAAAGCAGCCGCTGCCTTTGGCATTTCAATATCGGGCAACGCCGCTAAGTCTTCATCAAGCGAATAGGTGAGAAGCGCTGTACTTCTTCCGACATAATGCGTTTCGACATAGTATTCGTCTATGTATTCGGTAATATCGGCGATAAGCTTTTTGCTTACCTGAAAGCAATCCTTATCAAACACCACAATGTATACAAGCATATCGTGACCGAGCAGAAACTTGCCGATTTCATTTATCGCCACCTGTAAGGCTTCTTCCTTCGGGTAGCCGTATACGCCCGATGAAATCAGCGGAAAAGCAACTATCTCGCATTTATTATCAAACGCTAATTTGAGCGATTCTCGGTAGCAAGATTCAAGTAATTCCCGTTCACCGGAATTTCCGCCCTTCCACTTCGGACCGACAGTATGGATTACATATTTGCAGGGCAAATTATATCCCTTTGTGATTTTCGCCTGACCGGTTTTACAGCCGCCGAGCTTCATACATTCAAGCAATAAGCCTTTTCCGGCAGCTCTGTGTATTGCACCGTCAACACCTCCGCCGCCGAGCAAGGTCGAATTAGCGGCATTGACAATAGCGTCACATTTGATTTTGGTTATATCGTTTCGTATTATTTGAAGCGGCATATGCTTATCCTATCTCACTTTCGTTTTTCGTATAGTTTCATTGCCTTTATTATATCAGAAACAATGTAAAACCTCAAGATTATACATCAAATGCCCCCGAAAAAATCGGAGGCATGAGATAAATCCGCTCGGCAAATATCACTGATTGCTCAAACTGTGAAATATTGCCCGATATTCCGTAATCAATATGACAGTTTTATAATCGGGTCATACTTGCCGGCAATGTTTATTACTATTCTGCATTCACCATAAATCTAAACGAAACACGCCTTGAAGCGTCCATGTCCACACTTCCGTCAGCCTTGTAAACCGGTTTGCTGTTAGAATAACCCACTGCTTCAAATTTATCACCGATTGCCGACACATTAATGCCGGTTTCAGCTGACAGGCAATAATTCTTAACATTTGCCGCACGTTCTTCCGAAAGTTGCAAGCCGCTTGCATATGTACTTCCGCTAACCGGAGCGGTATGCCCCTCAATCATTGTTTTAGTTATAAAAGACTCATACTTATCGGAGCCGACAACGGTTGTATATGCCTTAATAAACTTGTTTAGGAAAGTCTTGCCTTCGTCGGTCAATTCTGCGGAATCTCCCCCGAACAGTATCGATGAATCAAGAGCAATCTCTCCGCTTTCTTTGTTTACGGTTACATTGATACCTTCACCTTTGAACGCTTCGGACAGTTCATCAAACAGGTCGCTTTTTTTACTTGTGACATCTTTTAACAATGCGCTCGATTCAATCAAATAGATGTCTGCGCCGCCGTTATATATCGCATATACATAATATGCGGTTTCGCTTTTTGCCACGCTTTTGTAATTACTGTATCCCTCAAGAAGTTTCTTGCCGGTCATGGTATCCACTAAATCATACAAATAATTAGCGTTACTTGTTTTCACAATCCAAGGCGCAAAACCGGTGCCCTCTTCTATTGTATAATCCTGATCTTTGTATGAATAATAATAGGTCTTGCCGTCTTTTTTTTCGGAAATTAAGAAATAATCGTCTGAAACCGTATGTTCATCATCATATGGACCGTTAAAATACACTTTGCCGTCTTTATCTATAAGCGTATAATATCCGTCATTCCGAAGCATATAATATTGACCGAAGACCTTATCCGTTCGAACGGATTTATAAGTGCCGTCAATAATATTCTTGCCTTTTAAATTGTAAATCTTATTGTTGCAACTAAATATCTCACCGTAGACAGTCATTAATTCATCAAATTCCGATGATAATATATTGCCTTTATTGTCCATAACTACATATTTAGTGGCATCATCCGAATACTTTATTCCGATATAGTATCCTTCTTGTTCATATGTCGGAACAAATCCCCCGAGGTCGTATTCAAATAAGAGTTTACCGTCGGCATCATAAAGTTCGCCGGTTTTGCTTTCAACAGTATATGAACCGTCGTCAAAGAATTTCTTGATATCGGTTACGGGTGTACCGTTTTCGTCGACGGTGATACTGTTTCCTTCAGAATTTTTATAGCGGATAAATCTTCCTTTGACAACGAGAGTTTGATCGTCTGTGCCGGAAACATTGGGAACAATTCTTTTGTTCACAATATCATACACATACCATGTTCCGGTATAGTGCTCCCAACCGTCCGAATTTTGAAAAGCTATCCTGCAAAAATAATTGTCTGAGCAGCTTACAAGGCAGTTATCTTCCGTATATGTTATAGCTGTAACAGAGGCAACCTTTATATACCTTTCATTTTCTACATAAAAAGCCGCATAACCTTCGGGGACTACCGTGTTGCCTTTCCCGTCAATCAGTTTTGACGAATTCCATCCCGAAACATCGCTTGCTGACGCAGGTTTTTTGCTCCAAACCTGAAAATAATCTTCAACATCACGAACCACTTCATAAATCGTGCCGGTTTCATATAAGCCGTTTAATGTAGCCACTCCGTACATACCGTCCGATTCGTAATAAATGCCGCCGTCTGCCGTTTCGAATTGTTCTGTTGTGGTATATCCGACTTTTTCGGCAACCAAATAATCCGAAAATGTACCGTTGACCTTATTCTTGTTTTTATCAACAACCTTTCCGCAACCGGTAAACAATCCGAAAATTAAGATGATTGCTAAAACTGAAGCCGTGATTCGTATTTTTTTCATATGAACACCTATTCCTTCTTACAGTATTATATTTATTTATAAAACTTTATTATAAAGATTTCCGATATTACAAATTTATCTTTTTAAAAATGCATTATATTGCTCATCAATCTTACTGAAAGTAATAACGGCTGCTATACCTGCAGCTAACCACCAAAACGGAGGAGTAGCACCAAAAGCAATCGACACGATAAATTCGATAATACTCAAAATCAAAATCAGAATCGCGCAAACTTTACTCTTAGCCAAATGCATACCCAACGCAAATGCAGCCAAAACCAGAGCGTCGATAATGCCAAACGGATTTAATAAACAGGATACTATGAATGTCAATCCCGCGCAGACATAGCATAGAATAGCAATGCCCGTAATATTCCTTCTCAGTGAAGGTTGAGCGTACTTGTCTATAAACTCTTTTCTGCTGACATAATAGCCGGGCGGAGGCACCGGATTTTCCGAATTACAGCCAAAAGCGTTCGGCTGCGGAAAAGCGTCTTGAGGGGATTGCCGCGTCTGTGATGTAACTGTTGTTTCCCCTTTGGTGCATTTCCGACCGCAAACAGTGCAAAACAGTGCCCCTTCCGGCAACCTGCTTCCGCATTCATTACAAAACGCAGAATTGTTTGCTGCCGTAGGTTGTACCGTATTTTCATTCATAACACTTGTTTCTTCAGCATTAAGCAATTGCGTTTCATTATCATCTGTTGAAACATAATTGTTTTGAACAGATGCACAAGGATAATCAGGATTCCGCATGGCAAAATTCGACAAAATACCCTCAATATTACTTATACGCTTTTTCCATGGCCCTTTTGTCGCACAGGCAACAAAGCCGCTAAGCCCCAGTTCACCGACATATACGCCCGGTAAAAACGCAAATTTCATCCATGTTTCCATTCTTATCGTATTATTGCAATATGAAAATTTAAAGAATGTAGGATTTGACAGCATTCCTTTCCCTTTTTTGTAAACATTTTCGCCATCGTAATTTATGTATTCATAACCTTCAGACACAAAATATTGATTTATCGCCGAATATACGGTTTGAGGATCAATGGATGATTTAAAGTCCCTGATATAGCGAGCCATATAATTTCCTCCTCAATTATTTCACGGTTGTTATATTGCTTACCAAATCATCAATATATTCCGAATCAACACCGGCCGCGCAAATAAAAATCATATAATCATCCTGTTTTCTCACATAAAACGTGTTGGCAAAATCGCCATAATCGTTATTAAATTCACACTCTGCTTTTGCATAGGTGTAGCCGGCAATGTTTGCCGTGAAATATGTGTCGGGTGTTTTATATGTTACGCCGGATGCCGACTTAAGAGATTCCATTGCCGAATCAAGATATTCCTCTTCATCATAAGCCGAGGCAGACGGAAGTTTTTCATAGCAAATATATATCAAACCCAGCGTATCATCAGACAGAAAATACATCCCGCATTCAGTACTTGAATTTTCAGCAGCCGAATAGTGGGACAAATCAGCGTCAGAGAATCCTTCGGGTAATTCAAACTGAATATCCGCCCATTTATTTGTATAAACAGAGCCGTCAAAAGAACCTTTTGAATAACTTACTTTTTTAGAATCGCTTCCCGAATTATTTGATATGCCGCCGGTGCTGTACTTATTTTTTGCGGTATCATCTCCGTACCCCTGATTTTGGAATACCTTTTCGGCCACCATGCCGATAACGGCAAGCACGATCACGGCGGCTGCCACAATACCGATAATCAAGCCCGTTTTCTTTTTCTTCGGCTGATTTTGCGGGACAGGCGGCTGCCACGCCTGATTTGCCTGTGCCGGATTATTGTATTGCTCCTGCGCCTGCCCGTTCTGAAATTCATTATTATTCAAGTTATTCGGCACTTGCGGGTTATTTGTAATCGGTTCCTGCCGGTTGTTCGTGATAAATTCCGAACTTCCGCACACCTGACAGAATTTAGCATCATTCGGCACATTAGCGCCGCACGATTTACATTGTTTATTCATTTATCATTTCTCCTCATCAGATTATATATAACAGCATAATAATTCGCTTTATGCCCCTGTATACCGGTTTTTATCCGGAAACCTTATCGTTGATTTCATCAAGCAATTCCCGAATTGCATCACTTGTATTCGGGAATAGTAAAGCCGCTTAATTTGTATTCACTGAGGGTGCAAGTCATCGAGCCGTCTTCCATCTTTATTTTCGAAAGCAACCCTGTGTCTTTGTTTATCATTATTTCGGCTGCTTTTTCGCCGTTTTCATAAACATCATACGCATATGCCTCACCTGTCCCAACCATATTGAAGCCTTCCTTCTTTTTGTATTCCACGCCTTCGGCATCTTTAAATCCGTTTATAAACATAGCCACCAATTCCATATGAGTGTCTATTTCATTTTCGGCTTCATCATAGGACAATGTCGCCAAAGAGAATTTCTCCTGCAGTGCGGATTTTTCATATTTTTTAATTTCTGTATCTCCGACCTCATATACTATCTCATTGTTTTTCAGCATACCGTTTGAAACATACAAAAGGTATGTTTCATCCGTGATTTGATCAACCGCATATTCAAATTCTTTTGTTTCGCCGTCGCTTGTCAAAATAAATCTTAAATACAGTTCGTCGGTGCTTTCGGGATTAAATGTTTTCTCGGGTTCAGACAATGTTTCGCCGACCGCAACCTCTTTTTGGCTTTTGCTTTGAGAATCGGAGCTCTTGCTGCTGACGGTTTCTGTTTTGCCGCTTTTCTTGCTGTTTCCGCATGCGCACAAAGAAAATAAAAGAGTTAAAGTTATAATGGCTGCAATAATTCGTTTCATAATATGTAAATTCCTTTCTTAATAGATAAATGGATTTTTTCTTAATACAGACATAAAGTGATTGAAAAAATGAAAATCATATATTAAAACGTCCAGTTGCTTGGCGCCCAATAGTACCTTCCGTTTGCCTTGATTATCATAATTTCATCATCAATTTCTTCTCGTTCGCCGTCATGTTTAAAGTATCCGTAAACATCGAAACTTTTCTCGGTTGCTTTTATTTCCGCAAGCAAGGACTTCTTCATCATCCGGAGAGTTCCCTTATCCACGCCTTCTAATTCATCTAATTCATCCATTGTGGCGTCCAGTTCTTCATTCAACTCTTCAATTTCTCCGGCAGTAAGGTCTGAATAATCCCAACCGTCTGTTTCTTCAACCTCCTGTATAAATATTCTTGCTTTTTCTATAGCAGCAAACAAATCGGCCGCATCATCGTCAACTTCATCATGTATTATTGCCGAACGAATCTCGGAAGTATCATCATACATCACACTCGGCTGCTCACATTCAACGGCAAAATACCACAGCGTATAGTTTGACATCATGCTTATTGCTTCCTCGGAAATAATAGAATTATCTGAAAGTGTATCAATAAGCTCGTCAATACTTGCCGCGCCGGGCTGAAGCATACCGCCGTTGCTATTTGGTTTTATCGCGGTAACCGAAAGCGCAATTATGCACAATACCAAAACCGAAGAAACGGATATAATCAAAATGTGCCACCATTTTAAAGCGTGCCTTTTGACCGTTGCTGCCTGCGAATTGTTGTATGACGGGTCCTGCCCCCACACGTTATCTGCTTTTTGAATCGGCACAGGCGCATCGTTATTTTCTGCCGAAGTGCCGCAAACGGGGCAAACGCCGAATCTTTTTTCAAACTTATTTCCGCATTTTTTACAGATTGCCGTTTCATCATTCTCCTGTCCGACCTTTGTGCCGCAAACGCCGCAAAATTTTGCATTGTCGGGAATCTGATTTCCGCATTTTTTACAAAACATATGTATCTCTCCTCGTATAATTAAGTAGTAGTTTTTGTTGTCTCTTTGCTCTTTGTTAAGGTGCCGTTTCAGCCATATCGCTAAAGGTAATAAGCGCCGCTAAGGACGGGTCATAGGACAGGAAGTATTTTCCGTTAACTTCAACCACTAAGTATTGTATAGCATCCTCGGTAAACTCAGCTTCAAATTCGGCTTCCAGTTTAGTTTTTAGTTCCGGTTCAAGTTCATATGCGTATAAATATATTCCTTCCAATCCCTCAACTTCCTCTGTAATCATTTCACGAACTTTTTCATTTTCCTCATCAGTCCCCTTGTTATAATATTCGAAATCTTCCATCAACTTTTCTTTGACAGTTTCAAGCACACTTTCACTGACTGAATCGGCGATATACCAGTTATATCTATTTTCTGTTCCATATATTTCCTCAATAAATTTTTGGGTTTTGCTATATTTGCTATAATAGGGAGTAAGATCGTATTCTTCTACAAAATACTTATCCATCAACCTTCTATCAAGCAAAGAAAAATCCCCTATTTTCTCAGCCATTTTTATTATAGTGAGATTATCACAAAGCTCCACACCGCTCTTTTTCACCTGATTTCCTCTAATCAGTTCTCTTAACAATTCGTCTATACTGGAGCGCCCTATGTTTGATAAATCGCTGTATTCAAGCTTAATACTGTCGGAGTTGTCCTCAAAATCATAATCGGAGTCCTCATCGGAATCATCATCAAAACTGTCATATGAACTTTTGGTTTGCGAGCTCGAAGTCAGCTTTCTTCCGCCTGTTTTTGCCTTATTGCCATCGGGGCGCTGCAACCAAACAATAGCCACGGCTATACCTATGATCAACAAGCACAATGCAACTATAATTAAAATTTGCCACCACTTAATTCTCTGCTTTGGAACTGCCTCCGCGGTTGGCTTATTTAAATTAAATTGCTCTGTAAAACTGTCAGTTTGCGTTGCATTCGGCAAAGCAACGTTAATTTTCGCACCGCAGACCACGCAAAATTTTGAGTCATTGGGAATTTTATTTCCGCACTTTTCACAAAACATAAAAATCACCCCCCTTAATTTAAGAATTTGTTTTATTTCCGCAATTGGCGCAAAAAGCCGCTCCGGCCCTGATCTCGGCTCCGCAATTTGCACATTTTGGTTTATTGTTGTTTAAAGCGTGCTCCGTTGCAGTTCCGCACTTGCCGCAGAAATTTCGTCCCGGAACAAGTGTTGCTCCGCAATTTGTACATTTGCTTTTCCTGAAATTATTCAGCAAAAAATTGCCGATATGACTTTTCTTATCATCATTTATAACACCTATAACAGCATCTAAATATACCGCCATATATAAACATATAAAAGATGTAATCAGTATACCGAAAAACGGGCCCGCATATAGTTTTTCATAACACGGCGACCAACAACAAATTATTCCTAATACAAAGTTTGAAATTGCCGCCGAAACCGAAAACCACATAGAAACCTTATATTCGCCTGCAAGTGCCGAAAATGCTGTTATGAATAGCAGAATAAGCAAAAGCACCCCAAACACAGTGCGAGCCGTTAAAGATATAACGTGTCTTTTACATTCTCCGTAAAACATTCCCACCCAAGCAGCATCCGAACAATAATCTTCAGTTAAAAATGAATACGGTATAAGGGCTACAGACAACGCAGCAATTAAAGATAAAATTATAATTTGAAATGAAACATTTGTTAACCTTAAATTCAGTTTGAATTCGCTAAAATTGATCGAATGCATCAACCATGAATTTACAGTATCATTTGCCGCAACCCGTTTTCCGCAAACGCCGCAAAATTTTGAGTTGTCGGAAATCTGATTTCCGCACTTTTCACAAAACATAAAAATCACCCCCTTAATTTAAGAATTTGTTTTATTTCCGCAATTGGCGCAAAAGGCTGCTCCGGCCCTGATCTCGGCTCCGCAATTTGCACATGTTTTACTTTCTCTTAACGCCTTTCCGCATGTATCGCAAAACTTTTTACCGGAGACAAGCGTTGCTCCGCAATAAGGGCAAATCTCGGTTTCGTGTTTAATTGGGCTTGCGGGTGCACTCGGCATGCTTGGGCCAACATTAAGCCGAACCATACTGTTTTTTGAATTGCAAACAGGGCATATCGGACTGTAAGAACCCTGAAATCCGCAGCATCGACACACAAACAGTCCATTCGGCACTGCATATATCGGACGGGGTTTATTCCTTGAATCGATACGCGCAATCCCCACTATAATAAAGATTCCGCCTAATATTACAAGGCCCCAACCGATTGTTTCAAATATTTCGCCGTCGTTGATTTTTCCGCTTTCAAGAAAACTGCTTACCTGGCGCCCCACATCGTTATTCATTTCGTTACCGATAACAACGGAAATGATGCCTAAAATGACAAAAATTATTCCACATGCTAACATAAAGTTTCCTCCATACTTTCTGTTTTTATTTTGCCTGCCAAAACGGTTGAAAGATAGTTTTAACCTCTTATCATAATATCGTTTGTGTACCGTGCCATATTATTTTCCCGTATCAAATCATTTATTTTTCTCTGTATTTGACATACTTGACAATATTGCTGACGTCCTTTTGACCCGATGGATCGGAACTCGCCTCCTTTTGTGAATCCTTGTAATAATAGTTCGTATATATGGGATCTTGGTAACGCCATTCCGTTCTGTTTATATTCCTTTGAAATTCCCTTGAAACTGAATAGTTGTCGGCAAAATCGGCTTTGCACCACCAGTTCAAAACATTATCACTGCCGACATATCCAAAAGCGGTATATTTAGAACTCGTGGGGAGTTGATATGTAAACCACTTTTCTTCCAACCAATAACTATTGTCTTTTTTATAAGTGTACATACCTCCTCCGTTGACCCAACGATAATAATGATATTCCGTATGATCATATACAGACCTTGATTCAACATTTCTCACACCGTTGGACGGGTTACTTGTGCTCCAGTTACTCCACGATCCCCAAGCGGTTCTTTTGGTATCATATTTGATCCAGCCTGCAAGTGAAGAAGCCTGATTTTCCGTGTATTCTCTTAATGTATAAGTCCATTTCGTTTCTGACACTTTGGCATTTGCAGGCATTTCCGAAGCCTTCACCCAACCACTGACGGGTTTTGCCGACCAGTGAGCATAAAGCGTATGGTTTTCGGAATTTATGACCGCAGTATCCGAAGCAACCTGACTTCCGCCCGAAGCCGCCGTATACCAACCTGCGAATGTATGGTAATCCCTGCTCGGAGTCGGCAAACTGCCGTATGTCTGAGTTACATAAACGGTGGCGTTTGATTTACTCACCTTTCCTCCGTTTGCATTGAATGTGATATTTACGGGTTGTTTCCCCTTGCTGACAACAAGTGTGACGGAAGCGCCTTTAAATTGATTTGTTCCGGCGCTCGGGTTTTGCGAAATAACGATTCCCTTCGGAACATCGGAACTGTAATTTTCAAGAACTCCGACGTCAAACCCGCTTGAATCAAGGGACGATTTTGCCTGTGTTTCGGTTTTTCCAACAACGCTCGGAACTTTGATAAGCGATTTCCCGCTTGAGACGGTCAGGGTAACTCGGTCTCCTTTTTTCACCTTCGTACCTGCTTTGATGCTTTGCTTGAGGGTTTTTCCTTCAGAAACGCTGTCGTCTTTCTCATATGTGATCGAAACCAACAGTCCGCGTGATGTTAAAGCCTTTTCTGCCGTTTCTTTCGTTTGACCGACCACATTAGGCATATCGAAGGCGGAAGAGCCTGTTGAAACAACGATTGTGATCTGCGACCCCTCCGGCAATTTTTCACCTGCCGGCTTGCTCTGGCTTATGACCTTTCCTGCAGCAACATTATCATCGCTTTTTGTTTCAATGATCGGTGCGGCAAGGCCTGCCTGTTGCAATTTGGAAACCGCCTCTTCCTGTGTATCCCAAATGACATAAGGCACCGTGGAAATTCCGTCCTTTGCCGCAATAACGCCTTTTCCGCTGCTCACAGTCAAAACCACAGTTCCGTTTTCTTCCAAATAAGAGCCACTCGTCGGAGTTTGAAGAACGATTTTACCCGCTTCGACATATTCCGATTCGACATTTCCGTCAGGAGAGGGCAAAAGTTTTTCTTTTTCAAGCGTTTCAAACGCCGCGTCCTTGTCCATTCCCTCCACATCGGGGACTATCACCATTCCGTCGGGAACTACTATTTTGTCGGAAAACAGCGATGGGAATTTGATAACTCCTGTTGCGAGAAGCACACCGACCGTAATCAGCGCCGCCAGCACCGTCGGAATCACTATTTTTAACCACAGCGGCCATGAATACAAATCAATTTTTTTGATTTTTCCGTATTTTCTTTTGACGGGCGGATCGGCGTTCAATTCATCCATAAATGATTGAACATCGGGTGTGCGATCTTCAATTTGCACATTCATTGCATTAAGAATTGCGTTTTCTCGGTTAAGTGAGATGTTTTTATTGAGTTTTGTGGGATCTTCCAATATATCCCGTTTTTGACTTTCAATTTTTGCTCGCCTTTCCATTGCATCCGGCGGCGTCTTTCCGGTGATCATTTTATAAAGCGTGGCAGCCAGTGCATAGACATCGGTGTGCGGGCCTTGATCCCCGCGGCTGCGATACTGTTCCTCCGGGGAATACCCGGGCTTTATTATTACTGTCAAACTTCTGCTGTGAGAAGTTGTGGCATATCGTGAAGCACCGAAATCAATCAGTTTTACATCACCGCTTTTAGTTATAAAAATATTATCGGGCGCAATATCACGGTGAATTAACCCCTCGCGATGCACCGTTTCAAGCGATTGCATAACAGGCCAAAGCATACTAACCGCTTCATTTTCGGAAATTGTTTTTTCGCATTTCAATCTTTCCGTCAAAGTCTCGCCGTTCAGAAATTCCATAATAATATAAGCGGTTTCATTTTCGGCAAATGCATCGAATATTCTGACGATCCCCGGTTCGTTTTGAAATTTCGCAAGATGCTTTGCCTCTTCGATAAACTTGTTCATCCCATCTCTGAACTGTTCGCTTTTTTCGCCGTTGAAAACCGTAACGAATGTCTGACCGGGCATTCTTGTCGAAAATTCGCTCGGGAGATATTCTTTTATCGCAACCTTTTGCTCAAGTTTGCCGTCCCATCCGATATATGTAACTCCGAAGCCGCCGAACCCCAACACCCTGCCGACCATATATCTGTCGTGCAACAGTGTCCCGGGATCCATATGTATCGCTTCTTCCGCTTTTGTACCTTCAACATAACCGCAATGAGGGCATATTTCAAATTCGCCGCCGTATATTTCCATACAGCCCATACATCTCTTGCTCATTTTCCTGCTCCTTGATCGTTTTCCTCAAAAACAAAATTTTTATAAATGTTTTTTATCGGCAATAACGCCGTTTGCGAAGTTTTTTCCGCAAACGCTTTTTTGTTGAGAGGTATTTGCCCATCACTTGATTTGGAGATCATTAATGTGTTTTGATAGACATTTCCGAGCATCCACGAAAGCAACCTTTCCGCAGCTTTGATTTCTGCTTTATTTCCGCCGCCGATGCTCCACTCATATGTGAAATTGCAATAAACTTTTTTGTTGTTGGGGTAAACAAATTTTTTTTGATAGCCTGTCAGCGTCTCTTTAATCTTGTTTATCTCCATAGTTGATGAAAGCATAACAGAGGCTGTATTTTCTTCGCTGTTCATGAAATCATCATATGACAGCCTTCCTTTTTCGGAATAATTTTTTTTCAAAAGGTCTTTGTGCGAGCTGTCATACGCAATCTTTGCCGTCTCACCGAAATCCTTAACCGATTCGAAGCAATCATCGGAATAATCGAGTGATTCCGAACCGCTTGTTATGACAGCTGCAACGGGAACTTCTATGGCAAGAGGAACTTTTTTGTGTGTGGAATAGTATTTTTCGTAGCTGTCAATAAATAAGCAATCCTTGACCTGCTCGGATTGCAACACAGTGTCAACATCAACCGCATTTTTGAGCAGTTCATCCGAAATACCTGTGCTTTCAAACAAAGTCGGCAGTGTGTTTCCTCTTGACGCAGCTGCAATTTCCGCTTGATAATCTTCGTCCGGTATAGATTTGAGTTCTATATTTACATTCGGAAATTTTTCTTGAAAATCCGTCTTTACACTATCCATTGCCGCTTCTTTTGATGTGTTGTCCGACACCGGGAACCAGACGGAAATTGTCGCATTTTTCAACATCTGTTCCGCCTTTTTGGATGTATAGGAATTAAAAACAAACGCACCCGTAAATATTAAGGCAACAAGTGCAGCGATAATCCCCGTAAACCTTCTTCGTTTCCGAAGTTTCTTTTCTTTTGCAAGGCTCAAAACTTTTTTTTCACCGTTTATCGCTTTCAAAAAGTCGATAACGGTTTTGAAGCGCATATGCTTTTCAATCGCCATTGACTTCATAACCGCGTTGCTCAAGTTTTCGGGAACAGACGGGTCAATCTTATATGGCGGCAACACTTTATCTTCAACTTTTCGGTTGGTCGACTCTTCGGGTTTTACTCCCGTGAGCATAACATACAATGTCGCCCCGAGAGCATAAACATCCGTCCACGGGCCGATGCTTTTTGTATTGTCGTATTGCTCGACGGGGGAATAACCCGGTTTCAAAATTATATCAATAACATCGTCCGTACTGTCGGCAAGCTTTGCAGCACCGAGGTCAAGCAACTTTATTTTTATATCTTTATCCGAGCAAATGTAAATATTATCGGGTGCGACATCCCTGTGAATGATTCCTTTTTCGTGCAAAGAAGCCAATGCGTTTCCGACCTCATTTGCCACATACAAGGCAAAACTTGATTCAGCCTTTCCACCTTTTGAAGCAAGATATTCGTTAAGCGGCATTCCGACCAGCAGTTCCATAACTATATATGCCGTGCCGTTTTCCTCAAAAAATTCAAACACATTCGGAATGCTGCGATGATTCCCGAATTTTGCCATATTTCTTGCTTCAGCCAAGAATCTCGTTTTCCTGTATTCGAATTCCGGTGCTGTTTTTTTGTTTATGATAACTATTTTTTCACCTGCGGCACGGGTCATCAGTCTGCTTGCAAAAAACTCCTTTACGGCAACGATCGTTTCAAGTTTCATATCCCACGCTTTATAGATAATTCCAAAGCCGCCCGAGCCGACCGCTTTGCCCAAAACATAGCGCCCCGCCAGCACAGTTCCCGGGTACAAGTGTATCGGTTCGATCGGATTGTCATTCCTTACCTCGCCGCAAAAAGGACAGATATCGTATTTATCGTCAAATTCCCGAAAGCAGGAAAAACATCTGCTCATATATATTTCCTCCGTTAGTTCCCCATATAATCTTCCCAAGAGAAATCTTCATTGCACAACGGAATAAAAATGAACATTCCGTCGCCGAGTTCCAACTTATCGCCCGAATTCAAAAGGTGCACTGCCATAATGTTTTCACCGTTCAAATAGATAAGTCCTGTTCCTTCTCCCGGTTGTATAAAGAATTGTCTTTTCTTAGGTTCATATGTGATCCACGCGTGCTTTTCTCTGGATACAGTCTTTTCCCCCGTCACAGCAATCCTGTTGTTTTCGGATCTGCCGACGGAATTTCTCCCTGCGTAAATATTAAAACTCTCACCGAAATGGTGCCCCTTTATGCAAACAAGCCAGCCGACAGGCGGATCGCAAATCGGTTCCTTCTCACTTTTTTCGTCCGAATTTGCAACATGGAAAAATCCGATTGTTTTATCACCGGCAACCATATTTATTTCATGCGCCAAATCGCTGCTTTTTTCGGTTTTTCCTTCGCCTGTTTGAACCGACACATCAGTGTTGCCGATATTTTTATGCTCGTCACCGCCTTCAAAAGGTGATGTTTCTTCAGGTATTTTTTCCTCATCCGAATCGTGTTCATTAATTGTTTCAACACCCGTAACACCAGACATGGAATCTTCGCTGAAGCAATCCTCGGGATTTTCATTCTCACCCTGCTCGTTGTCTGCGGCACCACCCGAATCACCGAATATCCCGAAGGTTCTGCCGATAGTCCGATCGGGCACTTTTGCAATTTCTATTTCGTTAGTTTCCTTTTTTCCCCACAAAAATTTGTGCGATTTCTTTTCGGGTTTGGCTTTATCCGCAACTTCGCCGTTCTCCGACATCGCTTTCGCTCCACAGTGCGGACAAACAGAGTATTTATCTGAGTCGTAGTAATGCTCATTTTCGCATTTTGTAACATTCATAATTTTTTACCCCTCTTTACTAAACTAAAAATTATTTCACCCGGATTATGGCTACCGTCATATTGTCTCTTTTAACATTTCGGTTCTTTGATATGTTTTTAGCTTTTATCTCCAGCGCCTGTGCGGCTTCAGAAATATTATTGAAGTTTCCTATAACTCTGCCCATCGTCTCATTATCGACCAATTTATACAGTCCGTCGCTCATCAGCACGATTCTGTCATTTGACTGCAATTTGAACGGATGTGCATTCAAATCGATCTTCGGAAACCCGTTAAACCCCAAAAAACTTATCAGAGCTTCACCCCGATATATTTTTTGATTATATTCGTCTTGAGAGATTGCATGCGCTTTCAATTGTGCGTCAAGAAGCGATTTATATGTATGGTCAGATGTTATCTGTACGAACTCATCGTTTCTGTGAATATAAATTCGGCTGTCCCCAACCGAAAACCAATGAAAATCCCGTCTGTTTATGTATGTGCTGACGAGTGTCGAACCCGCGTTCAATATATTCCCGTTTTCATCCGACAACAAAGCAATCTCCGAATCGGCGCTTTTTATTGCATCTAAAACAATTTGCGTCATTTCCCCGGTCGGATAATTACGTTTGTACTCTCTTGATATTATTTCCGTCGCCAATGTACTTGCAAGTCTGCCGCCGTTATGACCGCCCATTCCGTCACATACGGTTATCAGTGCCTCTTCGCTTTTGAATTCGGCACAGGCACTATCCTGCTGTTCTTCGCGGTCGCCTATAACAGAGGTGACCACCGCTTCAAAATAGGCATTCTCATCAAAAAATGAGTAGTTGTCCTTATAACTTTGCATACTCGCCGCCTTCTATTCATTCCAAACCGCAATCGCCGAATAGTTATCCATATTCCGCCCTTTGCCGTTTTGTTTCACGATCTCAGCCATTTGAGTCAGCCATTCGTTCGGCGAGGCTGATTTTTTGAGCAGTTCGCACATTTTGCTTTCTTCGATCAATTCCCAAAAACCGTCCGAGCAAAGAAGGAATGCCTGACATTTTTTTAGCGGAAGCGGCACAGCCAACTCATACATCGGCTCTTCCCATTCAATACCCATCACCCTCAGGACAATATTCCTGTCAGGGTGATTTCTTATTTCGCTTTCCTTGATTTCCCTTGAAAGCACCAACATTTGAGGAATGCTGTGGTCGAGCGTTCTTGTCTTGACCTTGTTATTTTTAAACACATAGAGTCTTGAGTCACCGATGTGCCCGATGTAAGCACTTTTTCCATCGGTAGTCAATGCGACGACGGTCGTCTTCATTTTCCGTGAGGCACGGTGCTTTTTCTGTTCCGCCATCAGAATTTGCTGCGCCGCACCGAAGGTTTCGCCCAAAAAGTTGACCATATCATCGGTTTTTGAAAAACAGTTACAAAACACATCTTTCACCAGGTCTGAAGCAACATCGCCCATACCGTGACCGCCCAACCCATCACACAGGACAAAGCAAAAATTATTTCCTTTTTCGACATAACCGACCGAATCCTCATTTATTTCTCTGTCGCCTTTATCCGTGAAAACAGCATATTTCATATTTTTCTCACCCGTTCATATAATTGAATTGACAATACAGTCCGTACCCCCACGTATTGTTGCCGGTACTGTCGGTACACATATACACGATTATAATTGTAAAACCGGCCGGCGGAATAAAAGACATAAACATACCGACGTTGTTTCTGACAATTTCATATGCTTTTCCGAAACTGCCCTAGCCTATCAGCCTGACAATATTCCAGTCAGGCCCGGATGTTTTGAATGTAGTTACACATATTCAGCCTCAATCAGTTTGCACATATTATGATTCCATTTCTTCCCGAAGTTTAGATAAAAACATATTTCCATTTTCTTTGTATCCCTCAAACATAACTTCGATAATATCCTTGTGATTAAATAAAAACAGTTTGCTTGACTCGGTTAAACCGCTGGGAAATACAGTTCCTGCATACTGATAACAAGTATTGCTTTCCACATCCACGAGATAATAACCGATAATTAAAAAATCTATTTTTGAATCTTTATCTAACTTCACAACCGAACCGATCGGCAAAAGTTCATTCATTGGATTTCACCTCATTTATCATTAAATCTAACAATTGTTCTATATCAGACGGCTTTTTTTCGTCCAACGCATTATACCGCTCTTCTATTATTTTTATATATCTTAATGAAACATCGTTTTCCAACCCACGATAAACAACCTCATACTCTTTTTTTATCGGTATAAGAGATACTGATTTTTCATTTCCCGTGTAACCAATAGGAAAAACACTGACAACATAACAGAAAACAAATTTATCTTTATTTTGAATTTCGCGATAACCGACAATCATTAACTCAATTTCATTAACATTTATTATTGTTCCGATCGGTAAAAGTTTCATTTCATCATCTCCTTAAAACCAACTTTTAATTGCATTTCCGATTCCCGAAATTGTACCACTTATTACTTTAGATGTTGTTTTAGCGGTATTGCTTACAATATTTCCAAATTCACTTATATCCGAATATGCCTGTTTCGAAAACTCTCCCCAAAATTTTGCCCCGGAATCAACCACAAAATCCACTGCATTACTTACGCCATTACCAACGTCGTTAAAAAAACTACCCGGACTAAAGCCGAAAAAATCCTCCAAAATTGCATTTGCCGTTGAAAGGCTTATGCCAAAAACTTTTTCGGTAACTGAGTCTACCACACCACTGACAAGTTGGCAGGTTGCGTCCACTGTTCCCTTTCCGACCGTTTGTACAAAATTGCCGCCAATATCCCACATGCAGCCCAATACATCGCCTTGGCACAAGGCTTCTTCAGCCTTACTCATATATTTTTTATCATTTTTCTGAATATAACCTTCTTCATCTGTCACCAACTGACCGACAATCGAAACAGCTTTGATTTTCAATCCTGTCCAATTGATTCCATTGAGCAAATTGCCGCTTTCGGCTACTGCATCCCAATCAAAGCCTGGTGCAACACCTCCCACGGCTTTCCAAACTGCATCCCAATATTCTCCTTTTGCAAACTTATTAACTACTTCATAGGCGCTAACGCCCGTCTTAGACAGTTTTTTGGCAATGTCTTTCATAACTGCACGAACAGATTTAGGTAAAGAGCTATAATGCTCATCAATCCAATTAAGGGCATCTGTAACATTTTGAATATCTTGTTTTGACACAATTGATATTCCATTATTAGTGTCTGCATTATCACAATACAATTTCGCCAATTGTGAATCTACGCTTTCAAAGGTCACTGCACAAGTATCGGCAACTTTGGCACCGTTCATCAAATCCTCTGTCAATTGAGAAAAAGTGTTTTGAGTGCTTATTATTTTACCTTTGAAATTGTTTGCAAGTTTTGCACTCCAGTTACGGTTAATGTTCCCGAGTTCTGAAGTCACGCCAGCAAAAAGCGAT
Organism: Roseburia intestinalis; assembly: GCA_963630555.1. GTDB lineage: Bacteria > Bacillota > Clostridia > Oscillospirales > Acutalibacteraceae > CAVALG01. The sequence goes on from CAVGND010000029.1 coordinate 20,475, forward strand.
TCGTATTCCTGCTCCAGTGCCCTCATTTCAGACGCCTGCGCCTGCAACTCGCTTGGGGTCAATTTGATCTTATTCGACATATTTAATCAGTCCCTCCGTTCAAATCGAAATCCGAAAAACGGCATATTGCAATCGGTGAATCAAAATTTTCAATTTCATAATTGATTATTTTTTCAGGATGAAACCCCGTATTATACCCCGTGTCGGTTTTATTGTTCATAACTGCTTCAATAATCTTGCGTATATCAGGCTTTTGAAGAGGCGGTTGAATAACAGGCTGCTGTGAAGCTCCTATAACCGCAACCGCCACACCTATGATTGCTTCCAAACCCGGAAACATATTGTTTATAGAATTTTCCGAATTTTCGAATTCGGCAGCAACATACGTCAATGTGTTCAGAAAACTGCGCGAATTTTCCTGCAAGCGCCTTGCGGCCTTTTTATTCTGCTCTGTATAATTGTTTATAACAACCTTTTCGCGACATTCCCAATCATAATGGGTTGCAACACGGTTCAGGGAAGCGGCGGCTTTATCTATTTCTGCGTTAGCGGCACTTGAAGCCGAAACCAACTGTTTCATCAGGTCGGTATCTATTGAAATCATATTTTCTCCTCTCCTCTTTTAAAAAGAACCGTTTATTTTGTTTGCGGACTGTGTATCCGTAGTCGTGAATTTTGAAACAGCCGCATCGACATATTTCTTATACTCCGAAAGCACTTCGACCATTTTTTCGGCTTTTATTTTTTGAGCCGTAATTTTAACGATATATGCCACGCTCGCGTTGCCTTCCCACGATGCCTTTATTCTTTCGATAAGTAGTGTGAGTTTTGCATTCAAAGCCTGGAGTTCGGCAATTTTTTTGCTCAATGAGTTCGAGTTCGCTTTCAAAGCTTCAACATCTATTCTGATTTTTGACATTATCTGCTTCCTCCTGTATCTGCATCGCACCCGCCCGCGCGGATTGCATCTCTGACCCTTCGGTCAATTTCCTGATAACGGCGAACGGTTCTTATTATTATGGTGATCGTTTCTTCCAACCGATTTATCAGATCATCTGTCTGTTTTCTCAATTGTGTAGCCTTTCCGATAATCGCCCTGCTCGTAAGCCCCTTTTCGGAGGCCGTTTGTTTTATCAAATTGTCTATTGCGGCTTTTGAGAAATTTAATTGCTCGATAGCGTGCTGTATTCTGTTAACATCCTGCCACGCAACATTTTCATCAATCGTAATGCGTCCGTTATTGTCATAATAAGCCATAACTTATTCCCCCTTAATGATATCGTAAACATCATTGACAAAGGTTTCTCGCGGCACGCTTTCAAGTGCACCGTTCTCCTTTTCATGATAAATCACACCGTCGGATTCTATGTAAGTTTTAACGATTGACTGTTTCCCGAGGGATACTGCCTTTACCGCAAAAAATCGGCTGACTCTTTCTTTGGCGATATTATCCCTGACCGTTGGAGTGATCTGCGGATAATCCTCTGACAATATGCTCTCCGTAAACGATCGTATTTCATCCGACGATACGCCTTTTATACAAAGTTTTCCATCCTTGCCCGAGACCATTGTTATATTGCCGTCAAGAAAATGATATTTACTGACCGTGACACTTATTTCTTCGCCGATTTCGCAAATGTCGATCGAGGATTCTCTTTCGCCGAAAAATATCGGTCGGGTAAGTATTTCGGCATTATCATAACTATTTGCTTTTGTCGTTGATTTCGGTGTAGATCTTCTCAAGTTCTT
>CAVGND010000030.1:0-20654 GCA_963630555.1 Roseburia intestinalis
CGTTAAGGCGCTTACCGGCAAAACCGTAAAAACGCTTGCGGAACTTGATGCTCCTCAGGCGGGCAGCACCGACAAAACTTCAAGCAGTGGCGAAGCACAGTCCGCCGTAAAACTCGGCGACCTGGACGGCGACGGGGTGGTTAGTGTAAAAGACGCCATACTGATTCTTCAATATGACGCACAGATTATAAAAAAATTTCCGATAGAATAAATTTAACCCCCGAAACGATGTTGTTTCGGGGGTGCTTTATGTGTTGGATTAGCCTGTAGACAGTAGATTTCAGATGTTAGATGCGATAGGCGGCAGTTTGGCGGACAGACGGCGAATCCTTATTATCGGCAGCTTTTCTCCCTCAGTCAAAAATTGAAGATTTTTGCCATCTTCTCGGCTGCCGCCTCGGTCGGTGCTTCTGCTTCGCTTCAGGTGTCCACCGGACACCCGCACCCTCGTCAGAGGGAGGCAAGAGATTAGAAATACCGTCAACACAAACATGAATTCCCAAAGTAAATTCCACTGTGGAATTTACTTTGGGAATTCGCTCTTTTTTATTTTTTGGTCTCACATCATTGACTAATGTACAGCACAAACTGAAAAAATTTGAAAAAAGTACTTGCAATTGCGTTTTTGTTGTGTTATTATATTAAGGCACGTGATGTGCAGTCATGCGTTGATGCGGGAGGTGGCCGACCTTTGAGTCGGGAAATTTCCGCGGAGTATGTCCGATTTTAAACCGGGCGACAAATCTTGTTGATGTTGCAATTATGCGGTACTTGCGTTCCGCTCCGCAGCATAAACTCTGCAAGCCAATCCCGGATATGGCCGAACTTCTCACGGAACGGTCATTCCGGTTTTATAATGTGTCGATATGAAACACACGGCACGCTGTAATCAATTTGGACTTTCGGAGTTGCCCGCCAACTAATCAGAGGAGGCGAATACCCCATGGCAGTTAAAGAAAAAATCAGAATCAGACTCAAGGGTTACGATCATGCGCTTGTTGACCAGGCAGCTGAGAAAATCGTTGAAACGGCAAAGCGTACAGGCGCAAGGGTTTCCGGTCCTGTTCCGCTCCCGACAGAGAAAGAGGTCGTTACCATTCTCCGCGCTGTTCATAAATATAAAGACAGCCGCGAGCAGTTTGAGTCAAGAACCCACAAAAGGCTTATCGACATACTCAGACCTTCAAACAAAACCGTTGAATCTCTGACGAGTCTTGAGCTCCCGGCCGGCGTTGAATTCGAAGTAAAACTTTAATTCACGCAGGACAGGTCATGTTGGCTGAATGCCAACCAATAACCAACAAGGAGGAAATATAATGCAAAAAGGTCTGATTGGCAAAAAATTAGGTATGACCCAATTTTTTGACGCAAACGGAAATGTTATTCCGGTAACCGTGATTGAAGCCGGCCCCTGTATGGTCAGCCAGATCAAAACAGCCGAGAATGACGGCTATGAAGCGATACAGGTCGGTTTCGGCGATCTGAAAGCTTCAAAAGTAAACAAACCTATGAAAGGTCACTTTGCAAAGGGCAATGTAGCCCCGAAGAAGGTTCTCCGCGAATTTCGGCTTGATGACATTTCAACCTACAAGGTAGGCGATCTTATCAAGGCTGACATATTCGCCGAGGGCGACAAGGTTGACGCTGTAGGAACAAGCAAAGGTAAAGGCTATGCGGGCGTTATCAAAAGATGGAATTTTTCCCGTCTTAAAATGTCGCACGGTACGGGGCCTGTTGCCCGTCACGGCGGTTCGCTCGGTGCGAGCAGCACACCTTCAAGAGTTATGAAGGGCAAGAAAATGGCAGGTCACCTCGGTGCAGAGCGTGTAACCGTTCAGAATTTAGAGGTTGTTAAAATTGACGCTGAAAATAACATAATCGCCGTTAAGGGCGCCGTTCCCGGCCCCAAAGGCGGAATAGTTGTTCTTCAGGACAGCGTTAAAGCCTAAGAAAGGAGTGTAGGAATATGCCTAATGTAGCAGTTGTTGATATGACCGGCAAAAATGTCGGTGAAATCACATTAAGCGATTCCGTTTTCGGAATTGAGCCGAATGCGGCAGTTATGCATACGGCTGTTGTGAATTACCTTGCAAATCAACGTCAGGGCACACAGTCGACATTAACTCGCTCTGAAGTTTCGGGCGGCGGTCGCAAACCCTGGAGACAGAAGGGTACCGGTCACGCAAGACAAGGCTCTATCCGCGCCACACAGTGGATTCACGGCGGAATAGCTCTTGGTCCTAAGCCGAGGGATTACTCTTATTCGCTTAACAAAAAGGTTAAAAGACTTGCTCTTAAATCTGCATTGTCGGATAAAGTTATCACCGGCGACCTTATCGTTCTTGATAACCTCACCGTTGACGGATACAAGACCAAGGTTGTGGCTGAATGTCTTAAAGCCATCGGTGCAGAGAAGAAGGTTCTTCTTGTTCTTGCTGATAACAATTCTTTCACCGTTCGCAGTGCAAATAACATTGCAGGCGTAAAAACGGCGCAAACCAACACCATAAATACCTACGACATCGTTAATGCCGATAAACTTGTTATCGTAAAAGACGCTGTCGCAAAAATTGAGGAGGTATACGCATAATGAAAGTTGCTCAGGAAATCATTATTGCTCCGGTTATCACCGAAAAAAGTATGACCGCTATCGATCAGAAAAAGTATACCTTCAAAGTTGCTAAGGACGCTACCAAGATTGATATCGCACGCGCGGTCGAAGAACTGTTCGGCGTTAAGGTTGCAAAAGTCAACACAATCAATGTTCGCGGTCAGCAACGCCGTATGGGAAGGTATGAGGGATACACCGCAAGCTGGAAAAAGGCTATTGTAACCCTTACTGCGAAATCCAAGACGATCGACTTCTTCGACGGTCTCAGATAAGTCGGAATTTAATTCCGGGCAATGTATGGGATCGGCCTAACGATCCCGCTAAGCCAAATATAGGAGAGTGAAATTAAATGGCAATAAGGCACTATAAGCCGACGACTCCGGGCAGACGCGGAATGACCACTCTTGACTATTCAGAACTGTCAAAAGTAGCACCCGAAAAAAGCCTTCTGGAGCCGATCAAGAAAAACGCCGGCCGTAACAGTTACGGTCGTATAACCGTTCGCCATCGCGGCGGCGGCAACCGCAGAAAATATCGCGTTATAGATTTCAAACGCAACAAGTTCGACATCTCGGCTACCGTTAAGACTATCGAATACGATCCCAACCGTACCGCTTTTATCGCACTTCTTGAGTATCAGGACGGCGAAAAGCGCTACATCATCGCTCCGATAGGACTTAAAGTAGGCGACACGGTAATTTCAGGTAAAGATGCCGATATCAAACCCGGCAATGCCTTGAAACTTGTAGATATTCCGGTAGGTACCGTTGTTCATAACATTGAACTTTACCCCGGCAACGGTGCTCAGTTCGCCCGTTCGGCAGGTAATATGGCTCAGCTTATGGCTAAAGAAAACGGTATGGCACTTTTAAGACTTCCGTCCGGAGAACTTCGCAATGTTCCGGCAATTTGTATGGCTACTATCGGTCAGGTAAGCAACCCCGAACACGAGAATGTGAACATCGGTAAAGCCGGCAGAAAGCGTCATATGGGCTGGAGACCTACGGTCAGAGGTTCTGTCATGAACCCGAACGATCACCCGCACGGCGGTGGTGAAGGTAAGTCGCCGGTCGGCCGTCCCGGTCCTGTAACTCCTTGGGGTAAACCCACTCTCGGTTACAAGACCCGTGATAAGCATAAGGCTTCCGATAAGTATATCGTTAAACGCCGTAACGCTAAATAATCGACGAAAGGAGTTATTATAATGGGAAGAAGTGTTAAAAAAGGACCTTTTGTCCAACCCGTGCTCCTCAAAAGGGTTAAGGAAATGAATGAATCAGGCGAAAAGAGAGTCATCAAGACCTGGAGCCGTTCATCGGTTATTTTCCCTGACTTCGTCGGACATACAATTGCGGTGCACGACGGAAGGAAGCACGTTCCGGTATATGTTACCGAGGATATGGTAGGTCATAAACTCGGCGAATTTGCCCCGACAAGAACCTTTAAGGGTCACGCCGGGTCAAAGACCACTAAATAAGCAGCCGAAAGGAGAGATAAACTATGGAAGCAAGGGCAAAGTTAAAATACGCCCGCATTTCACCGCGTAAGGTGAAGATCGTTTTGGATCTCATCCGTAATCAGGATGCAGACAAGGCAATGGCTATTCTCAAGTTTACCCCTAAGGCAGCTTGTGAATATCTTGAAAAATTGCTCGCATCGGCAATCGCCAATGCGGAAAACAATCACAATATGGATGTATCAAAACTCTATGTAGCCGAATGTTTTGTTGATCCCGGCCCGATTCTTAAGAGAATAAGAGCCAAGGATCACGGCAGAGCACACCGCATCCTTAAAAGAACATCTCACGTTACTCTGGTTCTCAGAGAGCGTGAAGACTGAGAAGGAGGTTAAGTTATGGGCCAGAAAGTAAATCCTAACGGATTCCGTGTAGGCGTTATTAAAAACTGGGATTCCCGCTGGTTCGCTAAGGACAACGTTTTCGGCGATACTTTGGTTGAGGACTATAACCTCCGTAAGTATCTGAAGAAGACCCTGTATCAGGCAGGCGTTCCCAAAATTGAGATTGAGCGCGATTCAAAACGCGTTCGCATCAATATCCACTGCGCAAAGCCGGGTATGGTCATCGGCCGTAACGGCGAGTCTATCGACAAACTTCGCGCCAATTGCGAAAAAATGCTCGGTAAGACTGTAAACCTTAATGTTGTAGAGATCAAAAACCCCGATCTTAACGCAACTTTGGTTGCTGAAAACATTGCAGCACAGCTTGAAAAGCGTGTTTCTTTCCGCCGTGCTATGAAACTTTGCATAGGCCGTGCAATGCGTCTTGGCGCAAACGGTATCAAAACTCAGGTTTCGGGTCGCCTCGGCGGCGCTGAAATCGCACGTTCGGAAAGCTATCACGAAGGCACAATTCCGCTGCAGACCCTCAGGGCTGATATTGACTACGGTTTTGCCGAGGCTAATACAACATACGGCAAGATCGGCGTTAAAGTTTGGCTCTACTCGGGTGAAGTTCTTAATGCAGCCCGCAGTAAGAATCGCAGAAAAAGAGAAGGAGGCGCTCGCTAATGTTATTACCTAAGCGCGTGAAATACCGCAGACAGCAGAGAGGCCGCCTCACAGGTAAGGCAACAAGAGGCAACAAGGTTACTTACGGCCAGTTCGGTCTACAGGCTTTGGAACCCGCTTGGATAACCTCAAACCAAATTGAAGCCGCCCGTATCGCAATGACCCGTTACATCAAGCGTGGCGGTCAGGTATGGATCAAAATTTTCCCGGATAAGCCGATTACCAAAAAGCCTCTCGAAACTCGAATGGGTAAAGGTAAAGGTGCTCCCGAATACTGGGTAGCTGTTGTAAAACCGGGCAGAATTATGTTTGAAATTGACGGAGTTAGTGAAGAACTTGCCCGTGAGGCAATGCGTCTTGCAGCCAACAAACTCCCCATCAAATGTAAATTTATTACTAAGCAGGAACAGGAGGGTGAGCAGTAATGAAGGCACAGGAACTCAGGGAAAAGACCTCTGCTGAACTTGAAAAACAGCTTAAGGACTTACAGAAGGAACTTTTTAACCTTCGTTTCCAACTCACCATCAACCAGCTCGACAATCCCACCCGCATTAAAGCCGTTAAAAAAGATATCGCTCGCGTAAAAACAATAATCCGCGAAAACGAAATCAAAGACGGCGCCCGCGCGTAAGGAAATGGAGGTATATGGCGATGAGTGATAGAAACCTTCGTAAGACAAGGGTAGGTAAAGTTGTCAGCGACAAAATGGAAAAGACCATCGTTGTTGCAATTGAAGACAATGTTAAACACCCGCTTTACAAAAAGATTATTAAGAAAACTGTAAGACTTAAAGTTCATGACGAAAACAATGAATGCCATATCGGTGACCGTGTCCTCGTTATGGAAACCCGTCCTCTTTCAAAAGATAAGAGATGGAGAGTTGTTGAAATCATCGAAAAAGCGAAGTAAGTTTTAAAGGAGGAAAAAGACTGTGATACAACAACAGACTTACCTCAAGGTTGCCGACAACACCGGTGCAAAAGAATTAATGTGCATCAGAGTTTTGGGCGGTTCCGGCAGAAGGTATGCCAACATCGGCGATGTCGTAGTGGCTTCAGTTAAAAAAGCGGCTCCGGGCGGAGTTGTTAAAAAAGGCGATGTCGTTAAGGCTGTAATAGTTCGTTCCTGCAAAGGAATACGCCGCAATGACGGTACTTATATCCGTTTTGATGAAAACGCAGCTGTCATTATCAGAGATGACAAGACTCCCAGAGGCACACGTATCTTTGGGCCGGTTGCTCGTGAGCTCCGTGAAAAGGATTATATGAAGATCCTTTCGCTTGCTCCCGAAGTGCTGTGATTGGAGGTATTAGGATATGAGTAAGCTTAAAATCAAAACCGGTGATACCGTTGTTCTCCTTACAGGAGATAAGGCAGACCGCAAAAAGACCGGTAAGGTACTTCAGGTCAGCCCCAAAGAAGGCAAGGTAATCGTTGAGGGTATGAATATGGTTTCAAAACATGTTAAACCCAAAAAAGCCGGCGATCCTTCGGGTATCGTTAAGGCTGAAAGCGCAATCTACGCTTGCAAAGTGCAGGTTGTTTGCCCCAAATGTAAAAAGCCGACCAGAATAGGTTATAAAATCTATGAAGACGGCTCAAAAGACCGTATGTGCAGAAAATGCAAAGAAACCTTTTAAGTTAGGAGGAACATGACATGGCAAGACTTAGAGAAGAATATAAGTCAACAATCGCCCCTGCTTTGATGAAAAAGTTCGGTTATAAAAGCGTCATGCAGATTCCGAAACTTGACAAGGTCGTAATCAATGTCGGCGCAGGCGAGGCTAAAGATAACTCAAAAGTTATTGAGTCCGTTATGGGCGATCTCAGTAAAATAACCGGTCAAAAACCGGTTGTTTGTAAGGCAAAAAAATCCGTTGCTAACTTTAAGCTTCGTGAAGGTATGCCTATCGGCGTTAAGGTCACTCTGCGTGGGGATAAGATGTATGAATTTGTCGACAGACTGTTCAATGCAGCACTTCCGCGCGTAAGAGACTTCAGAGGAATCAACCCCAACTCTTTTGATGGCAGAGGAAACTATGCTATGGGTATAAAAGAGCAGTTGATATTCCCCGAAATAGATTACGACAAGATCGATAAGGTGCGCGGTATGGATATTATATTCGTTACCACCGCAGAGACCGACGAGCAGGCCAAGGAGCTTATGACTCTTATGGGCGCTCCGTTTTCAAGGTAAGGAGTGAGGCAATATGGCTAAAACATCAATGAAAGTTAAGCAGGCTCGCACTGCGAAATATTCTACCAGAAGATACAACAGATGTAAAATCTGTGGCCGTCCCCACGCTTATCTCCGTAAATACGGTATCTGTCGTATTTGTTTCAGGGAACTTGCTTACAAGGGCGAAATTCCCGGTGTGAAGAAGGCCAGCTGGTAAAACAGCATACGCAAAGGAGGTTTACGGTATGCAAATCACCGATACAATAGCTGACATGCTTACGAGAATTCGTAATGCAAGCGCAGCAAAACACGATTCGGTTGACATTCCCGCATCCAATGTTAAAAAGGCTATCGCACAGATTTTATTGGATGAGGGCTACATTAACAACTTTTCTGTTGCCGAAGACGGCAGACAGGGAGTTATCACGATCGTATTGAAATACGGTCCCAACAAATCGCAGATCATCAACGGTCTCCGCAGAGTTTCAAAACCCGGTCTGCGTATATACACAAATGTTGAGGATATGCCTAAGGTTATGAAAGGCCTCGGTATTGCTATTCTTTCAACTTCAAAAGGAATTATGACCGATAAGCAGGCTCGCCGTGAAAACGTCGGCGGCGAGGTGCTTGCGTTCATCTGGTAAGGGGGTAAATAAAATGTCTCGTATAGGAAAAAAACCTATCCCGATCCCTGCAGGTGTAGATGTAACGGTCAACGGTTCCGAAGTCACCGTTAAAGGTGCCAAAGGTACTCTTACCCAGACCTTTAACAGCGAGATCTCTATCGCTAAGGAAGGCAACGAGATAATCGTTACAAGACCTACCGACGATAAAGAACATCGCTCGTTACACGGTTTGATCCGTACACTTGTCGCCAATATGGTTGAGGGTGTTACAAATGGTTATTCAAAGGAACTTGAAGTAAACGGCGTCGGTTACCGTGCCGCTAAGCAGGGCAAAGACCTGGTTCTTAACCTCGGCTTTTCTCATCAGGTAATCGTTTCGGAAGTACCGGGAATCACAATCGAAGTACCGGCACCGAACAAGGTTGTTATTTCAGGCCCCGATAAGCAGCAGGTCGGTCAGTTTGCGGCTGAAGTTCGCGAAAAGCGTCCGCCGGAGCCCTATAAAGGCAAAGGTATTAAGTACGCGGGCGAACATATCCGCCGTAAAGACGGTAAAGCCGGCAAGGGCGCTAAAAAATAATAAAGGAGAGAATGAAAAATGGTTAATAAACCTGATACGAACAAAGCTCGTGTTCGCAGACATACCCGTGTCCGTGGAAAAATCAGCGGAACGGCAGCCTGCCCGAGACTTAATGTATTCCGCTCCAATAGCAATATTTACGCCCAGCTTATTGATGATGTAAAGGGTGTAACTCTGGTTTCCGCTTCGTCTGTTGAAAAAGATTTTGACAAGACTACCGGCAACTGTGCAGAAGCCCGCAAGGTTGGACAGTTAGTTGCTGAACGAGCCGTAGCTAAAGGAATAGACTGCTGCGTATTTGACCGCGGCGGATATATTTATCACGGCCGTGTCAAGGAACTTGCCGAAGGAGCCCGCGAGGGCGGCCTCAAGTTCTAAGAGAAAAGGAGGAAATACTTTTGGCTACTAATATTGACGCATCTGTATTAGATCTTAAAGAGCGCGTGGTTGCTATAAACCGTGTATCAAAAACGGTAAAAGGCGGCCGCATAATGAAATTTTCCGCGCTCGTAGTCGTAGGTGACGGCAACGGTATCGTAGGTTTCGGCACGGGAAAATCCGGTGAAGTTCCGGATGCTATCCGCAAGGGCCTTGAGGATGCCAAAAAGAACCTTATTAAGGTTTCACTTAAAGGTTCGACAATTCCGCACGAAGTAATCGGAAAGTTCGGCGCAGGCAGCGTTCTTCTTAAACCCGCCGCTCCCGGTACCGGTGTTATCGCAGGCGGCGCAGTCCGTGCCGTTGTTGAAACCGTAGGTATCAGCGATATACGTACTAAATCACTTCGTTCAAACAATCCCTTTAACGTCGTTCGTGCTACTATTGCGGGTCTTCAGTCACTTCGTGACGCTGAAGAAGTTGCCGCAATGAGGGGCAAAACCGTTAAAGAAATAATCGGTTAAGGAGGAAGCAGCAATGGCTACAAAGAAAAAGGCTGCAAGCCTTAACGTTAAATTGGTAAAAAGCCTTATCGGCTGCAAAGACGATCAGATCGCTACTGCCGAAGCACTCGGCCTTCATAAAATCGGCGACAGTCGCATTCAGCCCGATAATGCGGCTACTCAGGGTAAAATCAAAAAAATTATCCACCTCGTCGAGGTAACCAACGCGTAAACACAAGGAGGTGCGACTTATGAAAATTCATGAACTTGCTCCGGCCGCCGGCTCAACAAGAGATGTAAAGCGTATCGGAAGAGGACATGGCTCCGGCAACGGTAAAACTGCCGGTAAGGGTCATAAGGGCCAAAAAGCCCGCTCCGGAACCGGAATGAGACCCGGCTTTGAAGGCGGTCAGATGCCGCTTCAAAGAAGAATTCCCAAAAGAGGATTCAACAATATCTTTGCTTCAAAGTATTCTGTTATAAACCTCTCGTCACTTAATAAATTTGATGACGGTGCAGTAGTTGACGCTGCCGCCCTTATCGAAAAAGGCATCATCAAAAAAGAATATGACGGCGTAAAGGTTTTGGCTAACGGAAACCTGACCAAAAAACTCACCGTTAAGGCTGCCGCTTTTTCCGCTTCCGCTAAGGAAAAAATTGAGGCTGCCGGCGGAAAGGTTGAGGTGAACTGATATGATTGAAACACTAAAGAATGCTTGGGCTGTGAAAGATCTCAGGAAGAAGATCCTGTTCACATTGTTTATTATTCTCGTGTTCCGTATTGGTTCTGTTATACCTGTTCCCTATATTGACGTTGCCGCTCTTAAAAGCAGCACTTCAACCGGTGATTTCTTTAATTACCTTTCAATACTTACCGGCGGCGGCTTGGAATACGGCGCTATCTTTGCAATGTCCGTAACCCCGTACATCAACTCTTCAATTATTATTCAGTTGCTGTGCGTTGCCATTCCCCCGCTGGAAAGGCTCTCAAAAGAAGGGCCGGAGGGTCAGAAAAAATTGGCTCAGATTACCCGTTATACGACCGTTATCCTTGGTCTTATGCAGGGTACCGCATTCTTCTTTTACCTTAAAGGTAATAACTATTTGAGCGTTACAAGCAGTCTTGTGTTTGTCGCTTTCGTTATAATCCTTACTCTTACTGCCGGTTCTGCTCTTGTTATGTGGCTCGGTGAACAAATCGATGCCAAAGGTATCGGTAACGGCATTTCAATTTTGCTTTTTGCCGGTATTATTTCAAGGGGGCCGCAGGCTGCCGCTACCCTCTACTATTACTGGACACTCGGTAAGCAGGTAGAAGTAATCGGCATAGTCCTTGCTTTCATCATCATTGTAGCATTCATTGTTTGGATGACCAATGCAGAACGCAGAATTCCGGTTCAGTATGCAAAACGTGTTGTCGGCAGAAAAATGTACGGCGGTCAAAGCTCACATATTCCGATTCAGGTAAATATGTCGGGTGTTATGCCTATCATTTTCGCGAGTTCAATTCTTATGGTTCCGACCATGATATTGGCTTTCGTTAAAAATCAGGATTCTTCCTGGTACAAATTCCTGTCGCTGTTCAGCACACGCGGCGCGTTCTATGCAGTGCTTTATTTCATACTGATAATCGCATTTGCATACTTCTATGTAACTATTCAGTATAACCCCGTTGAAATGGCTAACAACCTTCGCCAAAACGGCGGCGCTATCCCCGGTATCCGTCCCGGTACCAATACTTCCGATTTTATTCAGAAGATTTTGTCAAGAATAACATTGCTCGGTGCACTTTTCCTGAGTGTTATCGCCATACTTCCGATAATCATCGGATCTGTAGGCGGTATGAATGTTTCTCTCGGCGGTACTTCGGTTCTTATTATGGTCGGTGTTGCTCTTGATACAGTCAAGAACCTTGAATCACAAATGATGATGCGCCACTATAAAGGATTCTTGGATTAATACGGAGGGTGCGAAATATGAACTTGATTTTATTAGGCGCCCCCGGTGCCGGCAAAGGTACTCAGGCGGAAATAATCTCAGAGAAACTATCTATCCCGACTGTTTCGACCGGTAATATTATCCGTGAAGCGATTAAAAACGAAACAGAAATGGGACTTGCTGCGAAAGCCGCAACCGAAGCGGGCGAATTGGTTTCCGATGATATCGTGATCGGTATAATCAAAGAACGTTTGGCTAAGGACGACTGTAAGAACGGCTTTATTCTGGACGGTTTCCCGCGCACCATTCCTCAGGCGGAAGCGCTTGACAAAATGGGCGTGAAAATCGACAAGGTCATCTCTATTGAGGTGTCTGATGAGGCGATCGCACGCCGTATGTCAGGCAGACGCGTCTGCCCCAAATGCGGTTCAAGTTATCACCTTATTTACAAAAAGTCCGTTGATGACGGTGCTTGCCATTGCGGTACAGAACTTGTACAGCGCAAAGACGATGCCCCCGAAACGGTGCTTGAAAGGCTTAAAGTCTACCACGAGCAGACCGAGCCGCTTAAAGATTACTATGAAAAAAGCGGAAAACTGCGAATTGTTGAGGGTCAGGAGGAACTTGCAGATACAACTGCCCTTACAATGAAAGCGTTGGAGTCTTAAATAATGGTAGTCTTGAAAACTGCGAAAGAACTCGCAAAAATGAAAGAGGCCTGCGTGATTTCGGCACAGGCACTTGAATTGATAGGTAAGGCGGTCGAGCCGGGCGTTACCACCGCGGAACTTGACCATATAGCCGAAAGGTTTATTTTAAGCTGCGGGGCAAAGCCCAACTTTAAAGGACTTTACGGTTTTCCGGCAACCGCCTGTATATCTATAAACAATGAGGTAATTCACGGCATTCCCTCAAGGTCGCGTAAACTTAAATCAGGCGATATAGTCAGCGTCGACCTGGGTGCGGCTATTAACGGCTATAACGGCGACAATGCCGCCACTTTTGCCTGCGGAGATGTTTCCGGTGAGGCAAAGCGGCTGATTGACACAACCAAAGAAAGCCTTTACGAAGGTATTTCGGCGGCTCGTGCAGGCGGCAGAGTAGGCGATATAGGCGCAGCAGTCCAGGGATATGTTGAGGCGCGTGGGTACTCGGTGGTTCGAGATTATGTCGGACACGGAGTAGGTACGAGCCTGCATGAATCACCCGAAATTCCTAATTACGGGATATCCGGCAGAGGAGTACGACTTGTTCCCGGTATGACCATTGCTATAGAACCTATGATAAACGCAGGCTCTTACGGCGTAAAAGTTATGCCAGACGGTTGGACGGTTCTCACATCGGACGGTTCGCTTTCTGCTCATTTTGAGCATACCGTTGCCGTAACGGCAGACGGTCCCGTTATCCTTACGGATCCGCGGGGGTGAAAGAGATGCCGCTTGAAAGAGGACAGGTATTACTTTCGCTGAGAGGCAGGGACAAAGGATATCTTTTGGCGCTGGTCGGAACGGACGGCGATTATTTGCTGGTCTGTGACGGCAAGGAACGGCCGCTTGAACGGCCCAAAAAAAAGTCGCCGAAACACCTTAAAGTTCTGCCGTATGTGTTGAGCGAAGAACAACTGAAAGCAAATGGGCGCATAAAGCGCGCTTTGCGCAGCGTAGACTTTAGTCAAGAGGGAGTTGAGCAGTATGTCTAAAGAGGATATGATCGAATTAGAGGGCGTAGTTGTTGAGGCGATGCCCAATGCAATGTTCAAAGTTGAAATACAGGGAGGACATCAGATCTTAGCCCATATTTCCGGCAAACTTCGTATGAATTACATCAGAATATTGCCCGGTGATAAGGTTACGGTTGAAATGTCACCCTACGATCTGACGCGCGGACGCATAACCTGGCGTTCAAAATAAGCGTGTTAAAACATTAAATGGAGGTAAAAACGAATGAAAGTCAGACCTTCTGTTAAAAAGATTTGCGAAAAATGTAAAATTATTAAGCGCAAGGGAAAGATCATGGTTATCTGTGAAAATCCCAAGCACAAGCAGCGTCAGGGTTAAACCTGCGCTAACTTAGAATGTGAGGTGCAAGTAAATGGCGCGTATAGCAGGTGTTGACCTTCCGAGAGAGAAAAGAGTCGAAATCGGACTTACTTACATTTTCGGTATAGGTCTTACAACATCAAGACAGATCCTTGCTGCAACCGGTGTCAACCCCGATACCAGAGTTAAGGATCTTACAGAGGATGATATTTCTAAAATGCGTGAGTATATCGATCATAACCTTCAGGTTGAAGGTGATCGCCGCCGCGCGGTTGCATTCGATATCAAACGCCTTATTGAAATAGGCAGTTACCGTGGCACTCGTCACCGCAAGGGTCTTCCGGTTCGCGGTCAGCGTTCAAAGACCAATGCTCGTACCCGTAAGGGCCCGAGAAAGACGATAGCCAACAAGAAGAAGTAAGCGGGAGGAAGATAATATGGCTACAAAGGGTACAAAAAAAACAACTGCGACCCGCAGACGCCGCGACAAAAAGAATATTGAACGCGGTGCTGCCCATATCCAGTCAACCTTCAACAATACCATCGTTACCATAACCGATGTTCAGGGTAATGCAATATCTTGGGCTTCGGCAGGCGAACTCGGTTTCAGAGGTTCAAGAAAATCTACTCCGTTCGCTGCGCAGAATGCCGCAGAAACTGCTGCTAAAGTTGCAATGGAACATGGTCTTAAAAGCGTTGAAGTATTCGTAAAAGGCCCCGGCGCCGGAAGGGAAGCTGCAATCCGTGCATTGCAGTCGGCAGGACTTGAGGTAAGTATGATAAAAGACGTTACCCCGATTCCGCATAACGGTTGCCGCCCGCCTAAAAGAAGACGCGTATAACCGATTTTTGGAGGTGTAATAAATGGCTAGATATACAGGTCCTGTTTGCAGACTTTGCCGCCGCGAAGGACAGAAATTGTTCTTGAAAGGCGAGCGTTGCTATTCCGCAAAATGTTCGGTCGGACGCAGAGCGTATGCTCCCGGTCAACACGGTCAGGGTCGTAAAAAATCTTCGGAATACGGACTCCAGCTCCGTGCTAAACAGAAAGCAAGACGTTATTACGGAGTTAACGAAGTTCAGTTCCATCATTATTTTGAAATTGCCGAGCGTAAAGCAGGCGTTACAGGTGAAAATCTTTTAAGATTGCTCGAAAGCCGTCTTGACAATATTGTTTACAGGGTTGGTTTCGCTTCATCCCGTGCCGAGGCAAGACAACTTGTCGGTCACGGTCACTTTGAAGTAAACGGCAAGCGTGTAGATATCGCTTCTTACCTTGTAAAATCCGGTGATGTGGTTTCTGTTTGCGAAAAATCACGCGGCAGTGAGAAAATCAAAGCCGTTGTTGAAGCAAATTCGGCACATCCGGTTCCCCAGTGGATTGATGTCAACCGTGACGCACTTGAGGCTAAGATTATCAATCTGCCGGAACGCGATATGATCGACGCTCCTATTGAGGAACAACTCATTGTCGAGTTCTATTCAAAATAATAAGGATAACTTGTTTGCCGGTTTTTTATTCGGTATTTACGGCTCTGCAAGGCTTAGCCGCACTAAACTTTGCGGGGCGTTATCCAAATAATATTTTAAACAAGTGCGGAGAAATGGAGCTTTTATGATAGAAATTGAAAAGCCCAGAATTGAAACACTGGATTTAGCAGATGACGGTACTTACGGTAAATTTACCTTAGAACCGCTTGAGGGTGGGTACGGTACAACTTTAGGAAACAGCCTGCGCAGAGTGCTTCTTTCATCTTTGCCCGGCGTTGCTGTAACGAGTCTTAAGATTGACGGTGTTCAGCACGAGTTTTCTACCATCCCCAATGTTAAAGAGGATGTTACTGAAATTGTTTTAAACATCAAAAGTCTGATTGCAAAACTTCACAGCGAGGAACCCAAAACCGTTTATATTGAAGCGGAAGGTCCTTGCGAAGTTACCGGTGCGTCTATTAAATGTGACAGCGAGGTTGAAATTCTTAACCCCGACCTTCACATTGCAACGGTAGACGAGGGCGGTAAGCTCTTTATGGAGATGACAATTGACCGAGGCCGCGGTTATGTTTCTTCCGATAAAAACAAGTCGGAGCAGAATATAATCGGCGTTATTTCGGTTGATTCAATCTTCACACCTGTTATAAAGGTTAATTAC
Organism: Roseburia intestinalis; assembly: GCA_963630555.1. GTDB lineage: Bacteria > Bacillota > Clostridia > Oscillospirales > Acutalibacteraceae > CAVALG01. The sequence continues at coordinate 15,533 of CAVGND010000030.1, forward strand.
TCGGTTGAAAACACCCGTGTCGGTCAACAGATTGACTATGACCGTCTTACGATTGAAGTGTGGACAAACGGTACTATAACCGCACAGGAAGCCGTTTCTTTGGCTGCCAAGATCCTCACTGAGCATCTCAACCTGTTTGTGGGACTTTCAACAACAGGATTTGAAAGCAACATAATGGTTGAAAAACAGGGCGACGATAAAGAAAAAGTCCTTGAGATGACCATTGAAGAACTTGACCTTTCGGTTCGCAGTTTCAACTGCCTGAAACGCGCCGGAATAAACACGGTTGAAGATCTTATCACCAAAACCGAAGACGATATGATGAAGGTTCGTAATTTGGGACGTAAATCACTTGAAGAGGTTATCGCAAAGCTTGACTCGCTCGGCTTTACCCTCGCAAGTGAAGAAGAATAATGAGTTGAAGGAGTGTTATAAATGCCCGGTACCAGAAAACTCGGAAGAACAAGCGACCACAGAATCGCTATGCTTCGCGCAATGGTTACCTTTTTGCTTGAAAACGGTAAAATAGAAACTACCGTTACCCGCGCTAAAGAGGTAAGCGCCATGACCGAGAAGTACATCACACTCGCTAAAGATAATAGTCTTCACAGCAAAAGGCAGGCAATGGCTTTCATTACCAAAGCCGAAGTCGTAAAGAAACTTTATGATGAAATTGCCCCCTCATATGCTGATAGAAACGGCGGTTATTGCCGTATAACCAAAACGGGTCCCCGCCGTGGTGACGCCGCTGAAATGGCTATTATTGAGCTGGTAAAATAATTTTAATTTCTGAACCGCCCGAAATCACCGCAGATTTTGGGCGGTTTTTTTAACTTGAATTTTAAAAATGTTTGACATATTTTATATACGGTATTACAATTAAGTGAAAGATACAATCGCTTTAAATAATGCATAAGAGGAGTTTGTATGGGCATAAACAGATGCAAAAAACTATTATCTATCCTTTTTACAACGCTTTTACTGTTTTCCGCCGTGCCGAAAGGTGTGCTTGATATTGCCGTAAGTGCGGAAACAACAAGCGGCACAACGGGTGACTGCACATGGACGCTCAATGGCACTCGCCTTACCGTAAGCGGCAACGGTAAAATGGCGGGATATAATAAATACGCTGCACCGTGGGGTGTAAATATCACAACGGTTACCGTTAAACAGGGCGTAACAGATATCGGAAGCAATGCGTTTTATCGGTGTGCGGGTCTTAAGAGCGCAACTATACCGAAAAGTGTGACAAGTATAGAGGCTTCTGCGTTTGAAGGTTGTACAAGCCTGACAAGAGTAACGATACCCGGCGCTGTGACAAGCATAGGAACATCTGCATTTGACGGTTGTACCGGTCTTACGAACATAGTTATACTCGACAGTGTAACAAGTATAGGTTCATGTGCATTTTCCGGCTGCACAGGGCTTGCAGGTATAACGGTATTGGGCAGCATAACAAGTATAGGCAACGCTGCTTTTTACGGCTGCACCGGACTTACAAGCGTATCGATACCCGATGGTGTAAAATATATAGACGGCAGCGCTTTTAACGGTTGCACAGGGCTTACAAATATAGATATACCTAACAGTGTAACGGATATAGGCTCGTGGGCTTTTAAGGGCTGTACGGGCCTCACCGACATAATTATACCCGAAAGCGTAATAAATGTGGGCGACGGGGCATTTGACGGCTGTACAGGACTTACAAGCATAGCAATACCGAACAGTGTAACAAGCATAGGTGATTATACATTTTCCGGCTGCACGGGTCTTACAAATATAGATATACCCAACAGTGTAAAAACCATAGACCCATGGGCATTCAAAGGCTGTACGAAACTTACGGGAATAGCAGTTCCCGACAGCGTAATAAGTATAGGCAGCGGTGTGTTTTACGGTTGCACGGGACTTATAAGCATAATCATACCCGACAGCGTAACAAACATAGGCAGTTTGGTATTTAAGGGATGCAATAGCCTGGTTATAAAAACACCCGAAAACAGTGCGGCGCATAAATACGCAGAAAAAAACAATATTAAATATGAGTTGATTATACCCGTTACCGTTGAATCTGACGATAAAAACGTTGCGATAATTACCGACAGCAGCATAATCCCGTCGGAAGGTGTAACGCTTTTAATCACAAAGGTCGAAAGCATAGATGAAACATATGAAACGCAGCTTAAAAATCTCGGCGAAGGGAAATATTCCGCATACAGCATTGACCTTATGAAAGGTGAGGAAAAAGTCCAACCGAACGATATTGTTACCGTAAGTATCGCAGTGCCCGACGGTATGGACGGCGCAAAATGCAAGGTTTACCGCACGGAAAGCGACGGAGCGCTGACCGATATGAAGGCAAGCTTGAATGACGGTAAACTAATTTTCGCAACCGATAATTTAGGTATGTATATACTCACACAGCCCGCAAGAAGTGTAGGTGATTTAAACGGTGACGGGTTTGTAAATTCCCTCGATACCGTTATGGTGCTCAATTGCGATGCCAGATTGATAACGGTAACCGATTCTCAACTTGCGTACTTTGATGTGGATGGCAGCGGTGCGGTTGATGTGATTGACGCCATACTGATTCTTCAATATGACGCACAGATTATAGAAAAATTTCCGATAGAATAAATTTAACCCCCGAAGCAGCATTGTTTCGGGGGTGCTTTATGTGTTGGATTAGCCTGTAGACAGTAGATTTCAGATATTAGATGCGGCAGGCGGCAGCCGCAGTTTCGCACAGATTCGAGGTTGTCCGCCGTGCCGCACGCCGCCTGAAAACGAAGTTTTCTGGCGGCGCAAATCTCAACAGGGCAATGCCGATACACAAATCAGATTGCGCCGCCCCGAGCGTACCGCTTGGAGCGGCGTGCGGTGCGGCGGACAACATTGAACCCTCGACAAAAACAGCCCTTTACCGTAACGGTGCAAACCCGTTTTGCCGCCGCTGCCGGGCACGCCCCCCGTTTAAAAACGCAAAAAGCAATGTTGCCGCAACAAACGCAACAACATTGCAATTAAAATAAAATTGTTTTTTAGATAAAACCCGTATTAATTTCACCCGTCATATCTGCTGATAAATTGCTCGTCAGTTTGAAACCTCAAGCAATTTTTGGTTTATCCTTGTTTGAACTTCAATATAATAGGAAAGTTCGGCACTGTTTAAATTCTTGCTTTCCCATTCGTTGAATTTGCTGCACATATCGGAATACCTGCTCATATATTTCGAATAATCCGAAAGCAGATTGATATCGCTCGGATTTTCTTTATACTTTTTCATAAAGGCAACATATTCATCCATAAATTTTTCGTAACTGTCCATTGCGTCTTTAAAATCCTTGCGTATTCCGTCAACAAGGTTTTCACCGCTGCCTGTTTCGGCAGGCTTGGACTCCGCCGAACTTGATGATTCGGAAGAAGATGCCGTCGGCGCGCTTTCGCTGTCCTCGTCCGTTTTTTCGGAAGGTGCGTTAATCTGAATGTTCATAATATTATTGCCCTCATATTTAACCGAAATGCTCCAGCCCTCGCCGTCATCGGCATTATAATAATCGTCACCCTTGTCATAATCAACGGTAAAGCCCTTATCGGCGCAGGCTTTAATATATTCTTCATAGTCTGTCTTGCTTGTATCGCCTATGTATACCGAAAATCCGTCGTCGTATTCGTAGTCGAATTTACCGGTTAATGATTTGGGCTCGGGCAGTCTGCTGCCTGCCGCGCCCGTCGGCCATGAGATAGGCGCAAACTCCATAGGCGCGTCGAGTTGAATGCTTAAATCGTCCGTGTAATGCGAAAGTTCCAAACAGTATCCGTCCTTGTTAAAGGCTTTGTATGAATTTGAATCTTTTTCCGCGTCAACCGTAAAGCCTTTGTTCGCGCAGGACTTCACATATTTGCTGTATTCACTGTCCGTAACACCTTTAAAGGTAACCCAAAGTTCTTCTTCCGAATTTTCATAAACCATATTTACGGAAGCGTGCGGTTCGGGCAGCATATCCGATAAAACAAATTCCGACCATTTGCTTTTTCCGCCTGCAAACACCGCAGCTATTATAATAATTACCGCTGCCGCCGCAATTGCCGCGTAAAGCCACCACTGTTTGTAAAAAGGCTTTTTGGGAGATTTTTCGGGAATGCCGTTATCGGCTGCCACTGTATTGCTTAAAATCGGCTCTACAACGGGCGAAACCTGCCGCTTTTCGGAGTCGCCCGTAACGGTTTCTTCCTGTGCAGGGTGCGCGGCGGGTGCTCCCTTAGGTACAGCAGGTGCCCCGCACGCCGCGCAGAATGCAGCACCGTCTTTAATTTCTTTTCCGCATTTTTTACAAAACATAGTTTTCCTCCGTGATTTATATTTTTTACAAATAATAAATATGCTGCAAGTATTATACATCTTTAAGTTAAGTTTGTCAATCTTTGGGTTATTAAAAAACAGCCTGTAATTTAATATACTGTTCTTATAGACTGTTTTATTTGCGGCAAGAGGTGTTGAAATGACGGCGTTGGAATTAAAAAATATAGGCTTGCGGATTGCCAAACGGCGGCGGCAGATTGGCCTTACACAGGAAACGCTCGCCGAAAAGATGAATGTGTCGGTTCAGATGATATCCAATGTTGAACGGGGAAACAAGGCTGTTAAAATCGAAAACCTTATAAAAATAAGTGATATACTCGGTATCACTGCGGATTACATTTTAAAAGGCTCCGAGGCACGGCAAAACCGCAGCGAGTTAAGCGAAAAACTCAACCTTTTAAATGAGGACGATTACGGCACCGTCCGTGCCCTTACGGAATATCTGCTTAAGGCCGACGAAAGCCGAAACCGTCACACATAATATGCAGCAAAGCGCTCCCTCCGGGCTGTTACCCGATCGGAGCGCTGCTTTTTTAACATGTTAAGCACGGCTTTGAAACAACATTTCGTGAATTTCCAAATAAGGGACAGTCAGTGGATTTTTGCCCTTGAAAACAACTTCAAAGTGAGATATAATTATAGGTATGTTGCAGATTGGGGGAATTTTTTTGAAGTACTGCGAAATAAATGAGTCACAACTAAAAAATGAGTACATAAAGGTTAAGGCGGAGTATGATTCCTGGTGCCAGCAAAATCTTT
>CAVGND010000031.1:0-20525 GCA_963630555.1 Roseburia intestinalis
AAACAATCCTTCATAATTTATTGATATGTATATCACATATTATATAACAGAATTTCCGAAATTTCAAGTAGTTTGAAGAAAAATATTACATAAAGTAGAAAAATTATTCCTGCCCCGATTAAAAACATACTCAGGGCACACTGATATTTTTGAAGCAGGCATTTTCAAACAAAAAAATATGAGGAAGAAGGTGCAATTGCCTTCTTCCTCTTTTTATGTAAGCACGCTGTTTCGATAACTATGCGAAAATCAATTCCGTATTGACGATTTCCGTTACACAGTTCCTTATATCGTTCATTCGACCACAACGCCTTTTTTAAGAATTATATTGGCGTAAACGGCTGTTTCGCCCGTCATTACAACGGCGTAAACCTCACGCGCACGGTCATAAAAATCAAAGCGGTCAATCGATTCAAAGCCGGCAGCAGCCGCTTCAGGCTCGTATTTTGCAATTATTTCGGCATATTTATCCCAAATAACGGGATTGATTTTGCCCACGTCGCAATCCATAAGTTTCATAACTCCGGCAGGTTGTTTTGTATACCTATCAAGCGGCATAAGTTTAAGAACCGCGTCAAGAACCTCGGGAACGCCGTGCCCGTCAAGGCGGACGAGCCTTTTGGCGACGGCGGCACCGGGGAAATTTCCGTCGGCTATTACTATTTCGTCGCCGTGACCCATTTCCATAAGTATTTTAAGAAGTTCGGGTGAAATGATTGACGGTATATTTTTAAGCATTACAATTCTCCTTACTTATATTATTTTATCAGATTGGGCGGTGCAAATTGCGCCGCCCTTTATTAGAGTATTGATATTATTTATCTGATATTCTTATACATAGGGCCGTAGGCTTCGCAAGCACGGAAATCCTGACCCTCTTTATCCATACCAAAAGCGTTCCATGCGGCGGGGCGGAAAATCTTATCTTCGGGCACATTATGCATACAAACCGGTATTCTGAGCATTGAGCAAAGGGTGATAAGATCTGCACCGATATGTCCGTAGGAAATAGCACCGTGGTTTGCGCCCCAATTGTTCATAACATCGTAAGCCGATTTGAACGGGCTGCCCTCTTTACCGTCGCAGCGCGGAGTAAACCATGTGCAGGGCCAGGTGGGATTGGTGCGTTCCATAAGTGCATCGGTAACCTCGTCGGGCAGATTTACTGTCCAGCCTTCGGCAATCTGAAGAACGGGGCCGAGACCTTTAACAAGGTTAAGCCTTATCATAGTCGCCGGCATTTCGGCTCTTGTTACAAAGTGGCTTGAGAAGCCGCCGCCGCGGAAGTTGTCAAATCCCGCTTCGCACCAAACGGTTGCGTCGGTCATCTTTTTGATATCCTCTTCGGTAACATCCCACCACTTCTTCATTGTGGCATTTCCGTTTTCGTCTACGCATTCGCCGCAGGCATCAAGGCAGGCGGCACCGGAATTAAGCAGGTGGATTATACCGCCGTTTTCCTTTGCCTTGCCGACAAAATCGTAGCCTGTTGCGCGTTTGGTAGCCTCGGGCGACCAGAAGGTACGAACATCGGCAAATATCTGAGCACGGTTGGTAAGCAGTTGCATAAACAGCATACTTATGCCGTTAAGAACATCATTTTCGGTTGCGAAGGCGATAGGCTCTTTTTTGCCCGTAAAGTCAAATGTTGAATTAAGTATTGCTTCGGGATAGTCGCAGTTCGGCCAATGATCCGTCCACTGGCGCTGACCCTGGAAGCCTGCCGCAATAGCATTGTGACCCACTTTTTCTTCCTCAAAGGCTGCCGGCAGGTTGGGGTTGCCGTTTAACAGGTCTTTGATTATACAATACATTTTAATTGTAAATTCCCACTGCTTATCTTTCTGTTCGCGTGTGAATTTGATCGGGCGTTTTTCGCCGAGGAATTCAACAAAATCAGGGTTGTCATCACGACCCTCTTTGCAGTGTTCACGAGTCCAAGCAAGGGCTTTTTCAACATCTTCTTTATTGTAGATACCCTCTTCCATACGGCGAAGAATTTCAACCTCGTCAACCGATTCAACACGCATACCGAGGTATTCTTCCATAAACGCCTGATCCATTATGGAACCGCCGATACCCATAGTAACGGAGCCTATCTGCAAATAGGATTTACCGCGCATTGTAGCAGCTGCAACCGCTGCCCTGCCGAAGCGGAGAAGTTTTTCTTTAACATCTTCGGGGATTGAAGTGACTTCATCCCTGTTTTGTACTTCGTGACCGTATATACCGAAAGCGGGGAGACCTTTTTGAGCATGTGTTGCCAAAACGGACGCAAGATAAACGGCGCCGGGGCGTTCTGTTCCGTTAAAGCCCCAAATACCCTTAATGGTCATCGGATCCATATCCATGGTTTCAGAGCCGTAGCACCAGCACGGTGTTACCGATAATGTAATTGCAACGCCCTCTTTTTTGAATTTTTCGGCGCAGGCTGCCGATTCGGGAACACGACCGATAGTGCTGTCTGCAATTACAACCTTAACGGGGTCACCGTTTGAATATGTAAGGTTTTCTTCAAAAAGTTTTTTGGCTGCCTCTGCCATTGCCATTGTTTGGTCTTCCAGACTTTCGCGCAACTGCATAGGCCCGCGTCTTCCGTCGATTATCGGGCGGATACCTATAACCGGATATTCGCCTACAAATCTTTTCTCTGCCATTTGTATATCATCCTTTCGACAATTATATAATTCGGGCAGGGGCATTTACCCCACCGTTTATTACCTTTATAATTATAATGTTACTTTAAAAAATACTTTTTTACCTTTTTTGATTACAACGCCTTTTTCAAGCATTTGGCGGGTAAGCGCAAAATTAACATCCGATATTTTCTCGCCGTCAACCGATACGCCGCCTTGCTGCACAAGCCGTCTGCCTTCACCCTTTGAGGGGATAAGTCCCACAACGAGCATAGCGTCAAGAATACCGATTTTCCCGTCCGTAAGTTTATCTTCCGGGACAGTGCCTGACGGCATATTGCTGCTGTCGGGGCCTGCTCCGAACAGTGCCTTTGCGGCTGCAAGCGCCTTGTCGGCTTCCTCTTTACCGTGTATGGTCTTGGTAAGTTCGTAAGCCAGTCTTTCCTTAACGGCGTTAAGTTCGCTGCCCGTGAGTTTTTCCATTTCCCTTATTTCTTCAAGCGGAACAAAGGTGAGCATTTTTATACACTTGATAACATCGGCGTCGGCAACATTTCTCCAATATTGGAAAAAATCATACGGGGAGGTCTTCTCGGCATCAAGCCATACAGCGCCGCCCTCGGTTTTACCCATCTTTTTACCCTCGCTTGTAAGCAAAAGGTTGCAGGTCATAGCGTAAGCCTCTTTACCGTCGCAGCGGCGGATAAGTTCAACACCGCCTATCATATTGCTCCACTGATCGTCGCCGCCGAGTTGCATAATACAGTCATACTTGCGGTTGAGCATCAAAAAGTCATAACTCTGCATAAGCATATAGTTAAGTTCAAAGAATGAAAGGCCGCGTTCCAGACGCTGTTTATAACATTCAAAAGATAACATTCTGTTGACCGAAAAATGAACGCCTATCTCACGCAAAAAATCAACATAATTAAGGTTTAAAAGCCAGTCGCCGTTGTTAACAATGGTTGCGGCGCCGTCCGAAAAATCAATAAGTTTGGACATCTGCTTTTTAAAGCACTCAATATTATGTGCGATGGTTTCGCGCGTCAGCATTTTACGCATATCACTTTTACCCGACGGATCGCCTATCATTCCCGTACCGCCGCCGAACAGCGCAATCGGTTTATGGCCGTGCTTCTGCATATGCGCCATTATAACCACGGCTACAAAGTGCCCGACATGCAGGCTGTCCGCCGTTGGGTCAAACCCGATATAAAAAGTTACGGGGTTATCTCCGTTTATCAGTTCGCGCACACGCTCTTCATCCGTAGTTTGCGCCAAGAGCCCGCGTTCTTTAAGTTCATCAAACAGTGTCATCAATCTAACCCTTTCCGTCAGCAATATTTCTCATTTCATTATATAACAACAATTATTGATTTTCAATCATTTCTTTTGCGGTTTTGTAAAGATTTTCGGTCATTTCGCCGCCCGAGATTATTCTTGCCACTTCCGTAATCCTTTCGTCACCCGAAAGTTTTTTGACCGATGTATAAGTCTTGCCGCCGCAGGACGATTTTTCTATAAGAAGATGATTGTCCGCCGCAGCCGCTATTTGCGGCAAGTGGGTAACACAAATAAGTTGATGCGTGTTTGAAAGTTCCTTCATCTGCACACCGACACAAGCAGCCGCTTTGCCGCTTATTCCGGAATCAATTTCGTCAAATATCAGGGTCGGGACATCATCTTTATCCGCCATAACGCTTTTAATTGCAAGCATCACGCGCGAAAGTTCGCCGCCGGAAGCGATTTTTGAAAGCGGTCGCGGCGGTTCGCCTGCGTTTGCGGAAATAAGGAACTCCACGCGGTCACATCCCGACTTGGTATAAACGCATTCGCCGAAATCAACCGAAAATACAACATTCGGCATTTGAAGGAATTTTAATATCCCGCATATTTTATCCGAGAATTTTTCGCCTGCTTTTTTGCGTGAAGAGGTGAGTTTCTGACCTTTTTCATACACCTCGTCTTCAAGTTCGTTCTGAACCTCATATAGTTCCGCAAGTTTTTGTTCATCCGCTTGCAGGCTGTTCATTTTTTTCGTGGTTTCTTCCAGATAAACGAGAACCGATTTCTCACTGCCGCCGTATTTTCTGCAAAGACGGTATATTTCATCAAGCCGCTGCTCTATCCACTCAAGTTCGCCCGGGTCTATATTAAGCCGTTCGGCCGCAGTGCGTGCCGACTCCGCCGCGTCGCCTAAAATTGCCGCCGCTTCGGTTAAAGACACAGATATATTTTTGGCTTCGGGTACAAGGTCTGCTACCGACTCCGCCGCCTGTGCCGAACATTCGGCAGCAGCTATCGCACCGACCGTTTCATCATCGCCGTTTAAGTATTCCGTTACCGACCCGAGGGCGTTAAGTATTTTTTCCGCTCCGAGTATTTCGGCGCGGCGAGCCTTAAGGGTTTCAAGTTCGCCCGATTTTATATCGGCTGCGGCTATTTCCTTTATTTCAAATTCATAAAGTTCCGAAACCCGCTGTTTTTCCGCTTCTTCGCTTTCAAGCCTTTTAATTTCCCTTTTAACATCCCTGAGTTTTACAAACGACCCGCGGTAATCCGAAATAAGGGCGCCGTTTTCGGCGTATGCGTCCAGGAATTGTATGTGTTCCGATTGGTCAAGAAGTGCCTGACTGTCATGCTGACCGTGGATATTAACAAGACGCTTGCATATGTTTTTAAGTATTCCGACACTGACAACGGCGCCGTTTACCCGGCAGGAATTACGCCCGTCCGCACTTAAAGTCCTGTTTATCAGCAATTCATTATCGTCAACCGATATTCCAAGATTTGACAGTGCTGTAAGTTCGCTTTGCGACAGTTCGACAAAAAGTGCCGAAACAACCGCCTTTGAGCAGCCGTTCCGCACGAGTTCGCGCGAAGTCCGTTCGCCGAGAACCGCATTCACAGAGTCAATTATAATCGACTTGCCGGCACCGGTTTCACCCGTCAAAACATTAAAACCGCCTTCAAGTTCTATGTCGGCGCGTTCTATAACCGCTATGTTTTCGATACTTATCCTTTTTAACACATACGTCACCGCCTCCCAAAAACAACTTTCCCCCGTGGCGCACCCCCGGACAACAATCCGAGCACCCCGATTGCTTTATCTGATTAAAGAAGGGATCTCAACTTTTGCACAAGTTCCTTTGCCGACTTTTCATCGCGGGTTATGGCAAGTATCGTATCGTCACCCGCCAGCGTACCGAGCATATCCTGCGAAAACATATTATCAATCGCCGCCGCAGCACCGGAAGCGGCACCGATGTGGCATTTTATTATAACATCGTTCATTGCGCTCTCTATTGAAATTACGGAACTTGAAAATATATCCGCAAACCGCGCGTTGTTTTCGTCCTTTTGTACGCTGCCGCCCTGCATATAACGGTATACCCCGTCAGTGTCAAGCGACTTGACTATACGCAACTCCTTAATATCTCTTGAAACGGTTGCCTGCGTTACATTGTACCCCTCTTTTATCAAGGCTTCCTGCAAGCCCTCCTGCGTATCTATTATTCGGTTTTCAATTATACCGAGAATTGCCTGCTGGCGATGTTTTTTCATTGTGTTTTCCCCTTTTCGATGAATTGCCGCAGTGTTGCGGCACAATATCAAACACACAAATCTATTTCAATTTTTGCGATATTTTTTTATAAAGCGATTCTTCTCCCACCGTTATCAACTGTGCCGAGCGATCGGCTTTTTTTATTATTATTTCGGAGTTTTTGGACACTTTAAGCGACTCCTCACCGTCAACCGTCAGCCAGATATCGGTTTCGTTTGCATTGTTTGCCGTTACGGCTATTTCATAATTTCCGCCGAGTACCAGCGGGCGGGAAAAAAGCGAATGTGCACATATCGGTGAAATAACTATGCAATTAAGCGTCGGGTCAATTACCGGCCCGCCTGCCGACATCGAATAGGCTGTTGAGCCTGTCGGAGTGGCAATTATCATGCCGTCCGCACGGCAGGACACACTGTCACCGTTAAACGAAGCTGAAACATCTATTATTCTTGAAAGAGCGCCCTTGCTTACGACGGCGTCGTTAAGGCAATAACATTTCTTTCCGTCACACTCAACCGTCAGCATCATTCTTTCCGAAACCGAATATTCGCCCGTTACAAGTTTTATTATATCGCCGAGTGCGTTCGTTTCAAGTCCCGCCAGATATCCCACCCTGCCGGCATTTATTCCGAGCACGGGTTTGCCGAAGCGAGCCGCCATTTTTGCAAGGTGAATAATAGTTCCGTCACCGCCGATTACAACCGTTACGTCACTTTCGGATATTTTGTTGTCGTCAAATTCGCTGCCGAAACTTACATTCGCAACTTCATATTCAATATTATTTTGTTTAAGTATTGTACAAATCTGCTCGGTTATTCCGGAAGCGCTCTCCTTTTCGGGATTAAATGCCAAAAACAATTTCATAAATATCACCCTTGTTTATCGAGTGTTTCGTGCGAAAGTTTCACAACCTCCGCGGGCTGCATTGCGGCTCGGTATTCACCGCAGCCGTCATTTTTAATATAAATCAGATATTCAATATTACCCTCAGGCCCCTTTACGGGCGAAAAATCAAGCCCCTCAACCGAAAAGCCGGACTCCGTAACCGATTTAATTATATTGTTTACAACCTCAGTATGAACCGCACGGTCACGCACGACGCCTTTTTTTCCAACCCTATCCTTGCCTGCCTCAAATTGCGGTTTTATAAGACAAACGGCATATGCGTTTTCCGCCATCAGCCGCTGCATCACAGGCACTATAACACGCAGGGAAATAAAAGAAACATCCACAGACGCAAAATTAAGTTTGTCCGGAATCCGATCTTCACCCACATAACGGAAATTGGTTCTTTCCAGATTTACAACACGCGGATTGTTACGCAGTTTCCAGGCGAGTTGACCGTATCCCACATCTATTGCATAGACCTTTGCAGCGCCGTTTTGCAGCATACAGTCGGTAAATCCGCCTGTAGAAGCACCGATATCGGCACAAATGCAGTCCGTAAGATTAAGTGCAAAATTCTTTACCGCCTTTTCAAGTTTAAGGCCGCCACGGCTTACATATTTCAGCGGATTTCCGCGAACCTCAAGCACATCCTCGGGTTTAAGTGCCATACCCGCTTTATCCGCTTTTTGGTTATTAACATAAACAACGCCTGCCATTATAAGTGCCTTGGCTTTTTCGCGGCTTTCGGCAAAACCTTTTTCAAACACTGCGGTATCAAGCCTTAATTTCTCGCTCAACCCTTTTCAACCTCATTTTCCAGTACTTTTTTTATTATTGACACACGGTCAAGACCGTATTTTTTGCGGGCGGAAGAAATAGAAGATTGCGGAACAAAATCGCTTATTGCGGAAAGGTGCGTACGCCCCAAAAATCCCGCAACAGACAGTTCGGCAAGCAACTTTTCGCCTACGCCGCCGCTTTTTTCGCCTTCCTCAAATATATATATACTCCCGAACTCCGAAAGTCTGCCGAGCAGTTCGCTGCCCATGTTATCAATTCTGTTTAATTTAACGACCGCTGCTTCAATACCGCTTTTGGCAAGTTCAATCCGAGCCGCCATAAGCTCCGCTGTCAGCGTACCGTAAGACACAAGCGCCGTGCTGCCGTTTCCGATTACATCAAAATTCTTGCCGGTGGGGTTATATTCCCGCAATACTTCGGGTTCGCTGCCGCGCGGATACCTGATTGCGGCAACGCCTTTGGGCGATTCAAGCCGTTTTGCAAGCATATATTCAAGTTCACTGTAAGATGCAGGTGCATATATTTTTACCCCCGGTATAGAGGACAAAAGCGGAACATCATATAGCCCCTGATGAGTTTCCCCGTCATCACCCACTACGCCGGCACGGTCAATGCACAGCGTTACAGGCAATTCCGCAATAGCCGCGTCGCTCAATATCTGGTCATAACTACGCTGTAAAAAAGAAGAATACACCGCAAAAACAGGTTTCATTCCGCCCTTGGCAAGCCCTGCCGAGAAGGTTGCGGCGTGTTGTTCCGCTATTCCGACATCAAAACTCCGGGCGGGAAATTTCCTGAAAAATTGCGAAAGTCCCGTACCGTCCTGCATGGCAGCCGTAACGGCACAAACAGCGTCATCCTCCTCGGCAAGTTTTATAAGTGCCTTGCCGAATACGGCGGAAAATCCGCCGTGCGGCGGCTTTACCCCCTCTTTAACATCAAAGGGCGAAACTCCGTGATAGATACCCGGGGATTGCTCCGCCTTTTCGTATCCTTTGCCTTTTTTGGTAACTATATGAATAACGCAGGATGAACGGATCTGTTTAGCGGAATCCAACGCTTCGGAAAGTTGTGTTAAATTGTGCCCGTCTATGGGGCCTAAATACGAAAAGCCGAGCGATTCAAAAATATTATGGCTGTAAAAAAGTTTTTTGAAGAATTTTTTTATGTTGTAAATAATCGCATACAACAAATTTCCGATAATCGGAATTTTGCTGAGCGTCAGTTCGGTACGGCGCTTTAAGCGGTGGTACTGCGGATCAATTCTTATAAGTCTTAAATGCCGCGAAAGCGAGCCGACATTTTTGGAAATAGACATTGTATTATCATTAAGCACAATAACAACTTTGGTCTTGTCTTTACCTATGCTGTTAAGCGCCTCATACGCCATTCCGCCCGTAAGTGCCCCGTCGCCTATTACCGCCACGGTGTCCCCTTTTATTCCGTTAAGCGACTTTGCCTTTGCAATACCGTAAGCCGACGAAAGCGACGAACTGCTGTGACCCGTGACCACGGGGTCATACCGACTCTCGCTCGGGCGCATAAAGCCGGACATTCCGTTTTCTTTTCTTAAAGTGTCAAACTCGGGATAGCGTCCCGTAAGCAATTTATGTGTGTAGCATTGATGCCCGACATCAAAAATAATATCGTCATTTTTGTGACAAAATGCTTTTTCAAGTGCAACGGTAAGTTCAACCGTTCCTAAATTAGAGGCAAGGTGTCCGCCGTTTTTCGACACAACGGTAAGAATTTTATCACGAATTTCGCCGCATAGAACCGTCAATTCATCATCACTTAAATTATTCAGTTGTGCAGGATCTTCAATTTTCCCTAAAAATTTATAATTCAATCAAACGCACGCCTTTTACTTCTAAATTCAGAATTTCCTGTCAATCAGATTGTCTGCCAATAAACGCAATTCATTTGCCTTTTCGCCAAACGGCGCAAGTGCAGACTTAGCCTTTTCGGTAAGTTCGCAAACTTTTTGTTTTGAGGCTTCCGCCCCCGTATGAAAAAGATAGGTTGATTTGTGATTTTCCGTGTCGCTGCCTATCGGTTTGCCGAGAACTTCGGCGCTTCCGGTAGCGTCCAGGATATCGTCCTGTATCTGAAAAGCAAGACCGAGAGCGTACGCAAACTCGGAGGCTGCGCTGACTTTTCCGTCGTCCGCCCCGGCAAGTATGCAGCCTATCTCAGCCGCCGCACTGATAAGTGCTCCGGTTTTCATTTTATACATTGCAATCACGGTTTCAAGCGGAGCGTCTTTGCCCTCAATTTTAAGGTCGATTTCCTGTCCGCCTATCATACCGTAAATGCCTGCCCTTTGTGCCAAAATACCTATTGCTTTAACAATTGCCGCCGGTTCTATCCCTTCTGCCGACGCTGCGGTTTCAAAGGCATAGGTCAGCAATCCGTCGCCCGCAAGCAGTGCGTTCGTTTCGCCGAAGGCTATATGGCAAGCGGGTTTTCCGCGGCGCATATCGTCATTATCCATACAGGGCAGATCGTCGTGTATAAGCGAATATGTATGTATCATTTCAAGGGCGCAGGCAAAATCGGTCGCACCTGCCGAACTGCCGCCGCACATCCTGTAAAATTCAAGCAAAATTGCGGGGCGCAAGCGTTTTCCACCTATTTCGGCGCTATACTCCATTGCGTCGGCAACCGCAGTGTATTCCCCGCTTTTATGGCACAACAGTTCCGATAAGCGGCTGTTGATTTCTTTTACAAGTTCGTCAAAATGTTTCATTAACCGTCCACCTCGTCAACCGTTGTCAGTTTAAGCATCGCCTTGTCGGCATCTTTTAATTTTTTATCGCAAATCGCCGAAAGTTCCACGCCTTTTTTAAACAATTCAATCGAATTTTCAAGCGTGCAATCTCCGTTTTCCAGTGTTTTAACTATGTTTTCAAGTTCCGTTACGGCTTCTTCAAAAGAAATTTTTTCAGACATTGCTATCACCCTCGCTCATTCTTACGGTATCTACCGTACAATCAACACAGCCGTCAGGCAATGTTACGATCAATTTATCACCCTGTGCAACGCCTGCGGCGGAAAAAAGAGGTCTGCCGCCGACGCTGACTGCGGAAAATCCCCGTGCCATAACCGAAAGCGGACTTAGCGCGTTTAACTTTGCCGCAAGGTTTGAAAGTTGCTTTTTACGGTTTTCGGTTTGCTGCGTAAACGCCGCCGCAAGTTTCTCGTTTGCGCGTGACAGGCGTTCTTTAGGTTGCTGCAAAACAAAATCTTTATCCGTAAGGCACGGCCGCAGCCGCAGTGCGTCAAGCCGTTTTTCAGCCTTTAAAACTGCTGTTCCCTGCGCCCTTTTTAAGCGTACTTTTGCCGAAAACAGCCTTTCAGCCATTTCGGCAATATCGGGCACTGCCAATTCCGCGGCAGCTGACGGAGTAGGCGCACGCATATCAGCGGTTAAATCACAAAGCGAATAATCGGTTTCATGACCGACAGCCGAAATTACGGGAACGGGCATATGCGCCACAGTTCTTGCAAGTGTTTCATCATTAAATGCGGCAAGGTCTTCAGCCGAGCCGCCGCCGCGACCGATTATAACGGTATCTATACGGCAGCCCATTTTAACCATATCCGAAAGCCGCAGCAACATGGCGTTTATTTCGGCTGCAGCAGTATCGCCCTGAACGGTTACGGGGCAAACCATAAGTTCACAAAGCGGATACCGTCTGCCCACGATGTTTATTATATCCCTGAGTGCAGCACCGCTGCCCGAAGTTACCGCCGCTATCCTTTGCGGATATTTGGGTATCGGGCGTTTGCGCGACAGGTCTAAAAGTCCTTCTTTGGCAAGCCTTTCCTTTATTTGACTGAGCGCCAAAGCGGCTGAACCCAAACCGTCGGGCTGCATATCCGCTGCATAAAATTGATACACACCGTCACGCTCATAAAGTGAGACCCTGCCTCGGCAGATAACACGCAAACCGTCCTGCGGTGCGAACTTAAGCCGGTCTGCCGATGATTTAAACATAACACATTTGATTGCCGCCGATTCATCACTCAGTGAAAAATACAAATGTCCGCTGTAAGCGTTTCGGCGGAAATTTGTGATTTCCCCCGACAGAAATATTCCCGACAGGTTAGCATCGCCTTCCAGTGACATTTTGACATACTTATTCAATTGGGTAACGGTCATAACAAAATCATTCATCTAAATGCCGCCCCCTTCTTTTATTGCCGCAAGCACCGCCGTGCCGACGGCGTTATCACCCGACAGTTCGGGGCTTGCAAAAAATATATTGTCCTGCCCCGAAATACGGCTGCGGATAACCGAATTGGCAACTACTCCGCCCGCAAACACCACGGGGATGCCGCCGTATTCACGCCGCAGTTCTCCCACGGTTGCGACAAGCGTTTCGGCAATATACTCAAAGGCATACGCCGCCGCGTCACCCACGGGCACTCCGTTTTCTTTAAACTTTTTGCACCTGTTTTCAAGTCCGGAAATGCTGCAATATGCGCCGTTTACCGATATTTTAACCTTTTCGGGCGGCGTCCCGTTTTCCGCAAGTCGGTCAAGTTCCGCACCGGACGGAAAGGTTAAACCGTACATCTTACCCAAACGGTCAACCGCCTGACCGATTTTTAAATCTGTTGTACCGCCTATTATTTTGCAGCCGAACACCGTGTCCCTTTGCGGTGTTACAAGCAGTGCCTCGGTAGTTCCGCCCGAAATATGGAATGCGATAAACTCTTTGCCCACAAGGTCAAGTTTATTTGACGACAGCAGGGCGGCGGCTATATGCCCCGCCTGATGTGAAAATTCATAGCACGGCACACCGAGCGCTGCCGCGACGCTTTTTGCCACAGCGGCACCCGCTAAAAAGCAGGGCATATAACTGCCCGCGGCATCTCTTGGACGAACCGACACACCGACAGAATTTATACTGCCGGCAAACTGTGAAAACAGTTCCGACACTATTTCGGGTATATCCCGAATATGCAGAAAAAGCGCCTCGCTCTGGCGAAGCCCTAAACCTTTTCCCGCGTCAAGCAGCCGGCGCTTTGAGATGTATTTACCGTCCCCTTTAAAAACAGCGGCAGAGGTGCGGTAATTACTTGTATCTATTCCCAAAAACGCAGACGTTTTCATTCCTTGCCCCTTGTCACCGTTCCGAGAATGCCGTTGACATACGAAGACTCCTCCGATGTTGCGAATTTTTTGCAAAGTTCGACCGCTTCATTTATCGCGGCACTGTCCGGTATATCGTCGGCAAACAATATCTCATACACACAAAGGCGCATGACGGCAAGGCAGACTTTGGATATCCTTGATATCGTCCAGCCTTTTAAATTATCCGATATACGTGCGTCAATTTCCTCTAAATTATCAAAAACGCCGTTCACCGTTTTAATTATGTATTCGTCATCCTTAAAATCTCTTGCATCCTTCGCATTTTCGAGTATATCTTCAACCGAAAGTCCGTTAATACTTTTTTCGAATATTATTATAAAAGACTGTTCTCTTGCCTCTCGTCTTGTCATAAAGCACTTCCCTTTACATTTGCACGGTTATTACCTTGCCGTTCAATCGCATAATTCTTTGTATATTATACATTATATACATTAATATTGCAAGCAAATTAAATTTGTTCGTTTTCAGCCGCATCAAGTTCAAGCATCGTCTTGCTTTCGTCGGTATCTATCTGTTCCACCGTTTTAAGTTTTTTTAGGATTATACCGTTGCGTTTTTGGGCACTTTCGATGGTATTCCCCGCCTCGTCAATTTTCTTTTTAACCTTGGCAAGCACTGTTTCAAACTCACCATACTGCGACTTGACCGCACCGAGCAGTTTCCAGACTTCAGAGGCACGTTTGTCTATGGCGATTGTTCTGAAACCCATTTGCAGGGTGTTCAAAAATGCCGTTACCGTGGTCGGCCCCGCTATCATAATATGATACTTGCTCTGCATTTCTTCGGCAAGTCCCGGGCGGCGCAGCACCTCGGCATACAGTCCTTCGGTAGGCAGGAACATTACGGCAAAATCGGTGGTTTTCGGAACTTCGATATACAGTTTGGCGATAGTTTCAGCCTGTTTTTTCACGGTACGTTCAAGTGCTTTTACGCATTCCTCGACCGCGGTGCTGTCGGCTCTTTCGGCGGCGTCGCACAGTCTTATATAATCTTCCTGCGGAAATTTCGAGTCTATCGGCAGCCAGACAAATGTGCCGTCACGGTCGCGCGACGGGATTTTAACGGCATACTCTACCCTTTCGGAATTGTTTTTAACCGAAACATTGCGTTCAAACGTATCGGGCGGCAGGGTCTGTTCCAAAATATTTGCGAGTTGGACTTCAGCCCATGTCCCCCTCGCTTTCACATTGGTAAGTACCCTTTGCAAATCCCCCACATCGCCTGCTATTTTTTTCATTTCCCCTACGGATTCATGAACGGCTTTTAACTGCTCACCGACCGTTTGAAAACTTGAATCAAGCCGCTTTGTTAATGTTGATGTAAGTTTTTCATCAACCGTTTCTCTCATTAAATCAAGTTTTTGTTCATTGCTTTTTTGCAGACTTTCAATGTTTTTTTGCAAAGTATCGTTAATATTTTCGCTCTGTCTTGACAAATTAGCAAAGAGCCGATCCTGCATTTCGTTCTGATTTTTCAAATTCTCGCTGCCCTGCTTAATCAGCATTTCACGGGTCGCCGCATTGTCGGTATTTATTTTTTCGCCGATGGCACGTACTTCGCGTGCGTTTTCGTTTCTGACACGCGCAAATTCATCACGCAGCCTTTCTTCGCTTTCCTTCAGTTTTTCTGCGGTTTTGTCATCCGATTTCGGCTTTTTTAACAAAAGTGCCGAAAGCAGTATTATCACCGCAACTAAAAGCCCTGCCACAATATAATCCATTTTTCTTTTCCTTTCTCTGCCGCCGGAATTTAAAGCGTCCGCAGTCCCTTGGGATAATGGTTTTTAAGCCGTCCGCCCGATGCTTTGCCGAACCCTGTCGGTACACCGTCTACAGTTACGGAAACATACCCTTTTAAAGTTTCCGCACATGCGATTTCTTCACCGTGCAGGAATTTTTCGGTATCGGGGTTATCAAGCGTAAGTTCCACTGTTCTTTCGGGTCTGTGCCCGACCGCCGTAAACAGTGCGTGCGACGGGACGAACCTGCCCTTTTGAACCTGCCCCGCAAGCACTCCCGCCCTTACGACGGGAACTCCGTCAAGCAAAGGCGTGTGCGGCTTTATAAACACCCTGTCGCCCGCACTTATAAAGCTGTACCTTTGGCAATTTATTTCCGACAAAAAGCACTCCGAATAAAAATTTTCAAATATCTTTACCTGCTCGGTCGGACTGCTTATATCCGATATAATACCACGGTGTGAGTCCCTATAATCACCCATATCCGATTTTTTACGCATTAGGGCTACAAAATGGCCCTCACCGCCGTCGGCAATAAATATACGGCGTGCAAATTCAATTCCCGCGGTATTCGGCGCAAATTGCGGAAACGCCGCCCTGCCGAACGGCTTTTCTATCGGTATAAGTTCAAAATCCGGACACTGCCTTAAAAACTCGGCAATTACACCCTCATTTTCTTCGGGGGCGTAAGTACAGGTGCTGTAACATAATTTACCGCCCGGTTTTACCGCACCTGACGCCGAAAGTAAAATTGAAAGTTGACGCTTTGCACAAGTTTCGATATTTTGCGGCGACCATTCGCCGAGAATTGAGGGAAACTTGCGTATCATACCTTCGCCGGAACACGGTGCGTCCACCAATACGCAATCGAAAAAATTTATAAATTTATCGGTAATCGCGGCGACATCACCGTTTGTTATAACGCAGTTGGGTATTCCCATGCGCTCAATGTTTGAAACAAGTGCGGGAACACGTGACGAAACATATTCGTTTGAAACAAGCAGCCCATCGCCGCCCAAAGCAGCCGCTATCTGTGTGGATTTTCCGCCGGGTGCGGCACATAGGTCAAGTACACGGTCACCGCAGTGCACGCCAAGTGCAGTCACCGCCGACATTGCGCTCGGTTCCTGTAAATAAAATGCACCTGCGTGGTGAAGCGGATGATTACCCGATATTTCTTCGTTTATATAAAACCCGTCGTCACAAAACGGGACAGACTTTAAATTATCGAAAGTTTTTAAAATTAAATCATGCGGCGCTTTAAGAGTGTTTACCCTTAAACCTTTAAAGGGCGTTTCGCACAATTTATCAAAATACATTTCATCGCCGGTGAGCAATTTCATACGGCGGCGAAATTCGGTTGGAATGTTCATATGTATCTCCGAAAAAGTATATTTTTTTCGCACAGGGAAAAAATAATGCAAAGGAAGAAGGTGAATTATTGTGAAAAAGAATCAACAGAACAGACAAAATCAGCAAAATCAGCAAAATCAGCAAAACCGGCAAGATCAACAAAACCGGCAACAAAACCAAAATCAACAGCAGCAGGATCAGCAGCAGCAGCAGAATCGGCAGTTCTGAGTTCTGTACCTGCAAATTCGTCGAACCCGAGCGGTTCGGCGAATTTTTTAAAATAAGAACTGCACCATAAACATATAAGAGAGGGTACCCGTTACCATAGATAAAAGGGTATTATGCCGCCACTTATGCAGAACAATTACGGTTGCGGCGGAAATAAGTGCCGGAACCCAGGAGGACGCCTTTAAAAATGTGGTGTTCCTGAAGCAGTACACTATAAGCATACCCATAACGGCGTAGGGCAGCACCTCGCCGAGATATACTATGGCTCGGGGCGTACGTTTGCTGAAAACTACAAAGGGGAGAAATCGCAGCACTATTATCGTAAGCGCCATAACCGCCGCCATAAATAAGGAACGATGTTCGTTTATCATTATAAAGCCCCGTCCTTTCGGGTAATCATAGGCTTTTGTAAAAACAGAACCGCCGTTATACCAAGCATTGCCGGCACAAGAAAATTGTCCGCACCGAATATTAAAAGGCAAAAAAGCGAAATGCCCGCACCGGTAATTACGGGAATATGGTTTTCGGATTTTTCCCACTGTTCAAGCGTTATTATTATGAAAAGTGCGGTCATGGAAAAATCCACGCCTGTTGTGTTTATATTTACCGCATTGCCGAGCACTGCGCCGAAAACGCTGCCCGCAACCCAATATAATTGATTAAAAAGCGAAAGCCGGAAATAAAATTTAGGCATATCCAACTTATTCGACTCGACAGAGCAGACGACGGAATATGTTTCATCGGTCAGCGCAAATATCAGGTACGGCTTGTACCGACCTGTGTTTTTATACTTCTCAATAAGCGAAACACCGTAAAACATATATCTTATATTTACCATCACGCTGAGCATAACGGTTGAAATAAGCGATGCGCCCACGCTCATAACATCGACGGCTACATATTGCATAGAACCGGAATAAATAACTATGCTCATGGCAAGCGACCACCACCAAGCAAATCCGTGCGAAGTCATCAGAATTCCGAAGCCCATACCGAGCACGGTGTACCCCGCCATTATCGGCAGCGATTTTTTAAAGGCGTATTTAACCGTATACCACGACTTTTCTTTATTTATGTCATTCCGTTTTATCATTGCATTAAACATTGCCGACACCTTGTTATGAAAAAATTTTGCTTCCCGCCGATTTTATATATTCCGCCGTTTCAACAAAATGCGGCAAAATACTTGTGAAAGTGCGTCACTACTGAATTTTATCACACTTAAAGCACAAAGTAAATACAGCCTGAAAATATTTGTAAAAAATTTAAACAAAGCTATTGACAAACGAATTACACAATGCTAATATATGAACATACATTCATATGTTCATATGAGGAGATGAGAATATGACCGAAAATTCAAAAAACGAGGTTGCAGGCTGCGAGTATATACATGCGCACGCCGACCTTGTTAAAAAGGTACTTAACACCCTGCCGTGCGACGAGCAACTTTATGACCTTGCGGAATTATTTAAAATTTTCGGCGACAGCACACGGGTTAAAATACTCGGCGTCCTGTCGGAGGCGGAGGTCTGCGTATGCGATTTGGCGCAGATACTGAAAGTAAGCCAATCGGCAGTATCCCACCAATTGCGCGTACTTAAACAGGCACGCCTGGTGAATTTCCGCAAAGACGGCAAGGTTGTGTTTTACTCGCTTGCCGACGACCATGTAAGAAAAATAATCAACAACGGAATGGAGCATATCAATGAAACGAATATATGAACTTGAAGATTTGGATTGTGCAAACTGCGCCGCAAAAATGGAAAATGCAATTGCCGAAATTGAGGGCGTTGAAAACGTCAGCGTAAGTTTTATAATGCAAAAACTCACGATTGAAGCACCCGACGATAAAATTGACGCAATAATCAAAAAAGCGGTCAAGATCTGCAAAAAAATAGAACCCGACTGCACGATCCTACTCAA
The DNA here is from genome assembly GCA_963630555.1 of Roseburia intestinalis. GTDB lineage: Bacteria > Bacillota > Clostridia > Oscillospirales > Acutalibacteraceae > CAVALG01. The sequence continues at coordinate 18,300 of CAVGND010000031.1, forward strand.
ATAAAAAGGGGGATTTCCCATGAGCCGCAAGCAGAAAAAATCGCTTACGCTTATTATAATATCGCTTTGCCTTTTGGCGGCAGGGTTTATAATTAAAACCGGCAACGTATGGCTGGATGCTGTTTTACCCTTGACGGCGTACCTTGTTGCGGGATTAGGTGTTTTGAAAAAATCCGCCGTAAACATCTCACACGGCCAAGTGTTTGATGAAAATTTCCTTATGTCCGTAGCCACGATAGGCGCAATAGCGACGCTTGAATTTAAAGAAGCCGCAGCGGTTATGGTGTTTTATCAAATAGGCGAATTGTTTGAAAATATCGCCGTCGGCAAAAGCCGAAAATCAATTAAATCGCTTATGCAATTGCGCCCGGACAAAGCGTTTGTCGAACGGGACGGCGTGATAACCGAAGCAGACCCTGCCGAGGTTAAAGCAGGAGATACCATTGTTGTAAAAGCGGGCGAGCGCATACCTCTTGACGGCGTTGTAATAAGCGGCGAAAGTTCGCTTGACACCTCCGCCCTTACGGGGGAATCGGTGCCGCGTACCGTAAAATCGGGCGATACGGCGATCAGCGGATGCGTTAATATTAACGGTACGCTGCGAATCCGCACGACGGGCGGAATTGAAGAATCAACCGTATCACGCATACTTGCATTGGTTGAAGAATCGGCAGAAAGCAAGGCTCGCACCGAAAGTTTTGTAACCCGTTTTGCCAAGGTCTACACTCCGATAGTAGTCGGTTTGGCGGTTGCAATCGCGGTTATCCCGTCAATAATAACACTGGATTTTTCAAAGTGGATACAGCGTGCGCTAATATTCCTGGTAGTTTCCTGCCCCTGTGCGCTTGTTATATCGGTTCCGCTTACATTTTTCGGTGCAATCGGCGGCGCTTCAAAAAAAGGCGTGCTTTTTAAAGGCTCGGTTTATATAGAGCGGCTCGCAAAGGCTGACTCCTTCTTCTTTGACAAAACCGGCACGCTGACCGCAGGGAAATTCACGGTAAGCCGCTTGGTTCCGCATAACTGCACCGAAGAACATCTTAAAAGCGTGGTGTTATCGGCAGAAAAATATTCAAATCATCCGTTGGCATTGTCGATAAAGGAAACATTTAAGGATACATCATTCACCGAACCGAAAAACTGCGAGGAAATATCGGGTTACGGAATTAAATGCAGTGTCGGCGGTAAAACGGTATATGCGGGAAACGCAGGTCTTATGAAAAAAGCCGGCGCCGAATATTTGCAGCCGCAGGATAACGAAACCGCCATTCATATTTGCGAGGACGGACAATATATTGGATTTGCGGCACTTTCCGACTCACCTAAAAAAGGCTCTGCCGACGCGGTAAAACAACTTGGAAAGCTCGGTGCCGTGCATATTGCAATGCTTACGGGCGACCGCAAAAAAACAGCGCTTAAAACGGCTGAAATCATAGGGATTGACAAAGTACACGCAGAACTGTTGCCGCAGGACAAAGCCAAAATTGTCAGTGATTATATCAAGGGTCATAACGGTATAACGGCATTTACGGGCGACGGTATAAACGATGCGCCGGTTCTGGCACTGTCGGATGTCGGCATAGCGATGGGCGGGCTCGGTTCAGACGCCGCCATTGAAGCTGCCGATGTAATAATTATGGACGACAACCCGCTTAAAATACCGGAAGCGGTAAGAATTTCACGCGCAGCTTGCAGGATAGTCAAGGAAAACATTATCTTCGCACTGGGTGTGAAAATTGCGGTAATGATACTCGGCGCATCGGGAATTGCGGGAATGTGGCTTGCGGTATTTGCCGATGTGGGCGTTTCGGTTCTTGCAATAATCAACGCCATGAGAATGTTAAAAAAATAATACGCCTGACGGTTTATCCGCCGCGCGGAACGCGTTGCGTTCCGCGCGATATTTTTTTCAAAAAAAAGCCCTAAAACCTTGAAAACTGCAATTTTGTGTAGTATTATAATTTAAAAGTTTTTACAGACAAAACAATTGAAGTACAACGGTTCCTAAAACGGAATATTTTCCCGTTTTGTTTGTTTCATCACTTGAAATACGGTAGTATTCCTGCGTTCTTCAACTTCCAAAACAAAAAAATCTTCTAGTTTTAGGTCGAAGATTTTCGGCAAGCGGTGTGCTTTAGCGGCGCGGCGCCCCGACCGAGGAATACTGTCGTATTGTGAGCGGAGGGCAACAAAGCCGCTAAAGTATTCCGATTAGCCGAAAAAACC
>CAVGND010000032.1:0-19953 GCA_963630555.1 Roseburia intestinalis
GAAAACTGCTCTAATTCGTAAAGTGCCGTTTCCTCGTCTACCGCACCGTAAACCCCTTCTTTGCTGCCCGTACCTCCGGGCTGTCTTTGTACTTTGACATTTTTTACCTCCATAATAATATCTTTATTCTATACCATTTCTAAGGTTTACACAAGATATTAAGAAGTCTCAAGAAATCCGCTTAAATAAAGGAAAAGGTGTAACCCCATATCGGGATTACACCATAATTCCTAAAATACTTCCTTATTAAACCGCGGCATTGACAGCAAGACTTTTGTTTATACTAAAATTTTTGATTCGGCACGGCAGTTGCTTTCTGTGAATCTTCACATTTTGCGTTTGCAAGCATAAGTTTAAGGCGGTTAATCTGATTTACCTGTGTAGCGCCCGAATCATAGTCAATTGCAACTATATTTACATCGTCATTTTTTTCTTTAATAATTTTCATCATACCTTTACCGCAAATATGATTAGGCAGGCATCCGAACGGTTGAGTGCACACTATATTTTTCACGCCCGTATGAGCAAGTTCTATCATTTCTGCTGTCAGCAGCCACCCCTCGCCCATTTTTGTGCAATTGCTTATGTAACCGTCAGCCAATGTGCAGGTATCCTCAAATTTTGTAAAAGGTTCAAAATCGCTTTCGTTTACAATGATATCGGAAACATCGTTTTTCTTCTTGCAGAGGAATTTAAAAGCAAATTTACAGGCAAGATAAATAAAAACATTTTTTCGTTTGAATTTTTTATAATCATTAATATTATTAAAAACGCAATACAGCAAAAAATCCATAAGACCGGGGACAACGGTTTCGGCACCTTCATCAATTAAAAAGCGTTCGAGATTATTATTGCCGAGCGGTGAATATTTTACAAAAATTTCGCCGACAATTCCAACCTTAACCGCATCGCGCTTAACCATATTAATGTTGGAAAAGTCGCGCATCATAAGGCGATAATTCTGCTTAATTTTTTTGTAACTTATCCGCTTTGTTGTGCCTAATTCATTGCCCAACCGTTCGGTCCATTTTTCGGCAAGCAGTTCGGCGGAGCCTTTTTCAACTTCGTACGGACGGCATTGATTTACGAGAGTCAACAAAAGATCCCCGTAAATCACGGCATATAAAAGCGAATGTAATTTAGGTACAGTAAGATTAAACCCGGGGTGTTTTTCCAAACCGCTGAAGTTAACGGAAATAACGGGGACAAATCCGTATCCCGCCTTTTTAAGGGCTTTTCTGAGCAGGCATATATAATTTGACGCTCGACAGCCGCCCCCTGTTTGGAAAAGTACAAGCGCAACTTTATTGACATCGTATTTTCCCGATTGCAGAGCATCTATGAATTGCCCGATAACAAGAATTGCCGGATAACAAGTATCGTTATGTACATATTTTAGACCTGTTTCGGTAATATGGGGGCCGGATGTCTGTAACAATTCCATTTTATATCCGTATGTTTTAAAAACGCTAATTATCATCTTAAAGTGCATCGGCAGCATTGTCGGGACTAAAATTGTATAATCCTTTTTCATTGCCTTTGTAAATTTGACATAATCGTTTGTCAATTTTATTCACCCTTTTCCTCCAAAGCACCCATAAGGCTGCGAAGTCTGATCTTAACAGCACCGAGATTGGTGATTTCATCAATTTTTATCTGAGTGTAATATTTTCCGTTACCTTCAAGTATTGAGCGAATTTCATCTGTGGTTATTGCATCAAGTCCGCAGCCGAACGATACAAGTTGCACAAGTTGCATATTGCTGTTATCCGCTGCCAGTTTTGCCGCCCGATAAAGCCGTGCATGATAAGTCCATTGATTAAGTATATGAACCTGTTGAGGTTTTTCCAGATGGCAGACGCTGTCTTCACTTACAACCACAAAACCGAGTGACGTCGCCAAACGGTCTATACCGTGGCATATTTCCGGATCAATATGATACGGTCGCCCCGCAAGTATCATAACACGTTTGTTGTGTGTCTTTGCATAACGGAGCGCTTTTTCACCCTCGCATTTTATTCCCGCCATATATTCATCATACGCTTTAAATCCGGCTTTCACCGCATCGCGCACCTCGCGCAATTTAATCCCCGGAGTAACCGCAGCAAGGCAATCGCGGAGATTTTCGGCAAGTGTTCTTTTGCTATTAATATTAAGGTGTGGATACAAAAAATGCACATTTGATAAATCATCTACATTTGCGTTAAGCAATTCGGAATAATAGGCAACGATCGGACAATTAAAATGATTATCACCGGACTTTTCTTCAACATTATATGTAAGACAGGGATAAAATATAAAATCAACCCCGTCCTTCACCAGTTCTTCGATATGACCGTGCATTATTTTTGCCGGATAACAAGCGGTATCCGACGGAATGGTGAACTGACCCAACTCATAAGTTCGGCGTGTTGAAAGGTTTGAGAACACGGTTTCATACCCGAGTTTTGTAAAAACCGTGTGCCACAGCGGCGCAAGTTCGTACATACCGAGCGCCATCGGTAAACCGATCCTGCCGCGGGGTCCGAATTTGCCTTTGAGCGATGACAAAAATTCGCGCTTATACTCGTATAAATCGGGCAGTTTTTCAGTGATTTTTAATCCAGAGCCTTTATTGCACTGATTACCCGATATAAACTTCTGACCGTCGGAAAAAATATTGATTGTTAAATGGCAATGGTTTTCGCAGCCGTTGCAAACGGCGGTTGTTGATTTATGCGAAAAATCATTAAGTTCGTCAAGACTTAAAATTCCGCTTTTATTATAATGCATTGAGTGAAGCGCCGCCCCATACGCACCCATTAATCCGGCAATTGAGGGACGAATAACATCTGCGCCCAATTCTTTTTCAAATGCACGAAGAACCGCGTCGTTGTAAAATGTTCCACCCTGAACTACAACATTTTTGCCGAGTTCGGAAGGAGAATTTGCACGTATGACCTTATAGAGCGCATTCTTTACCACACTCACAGACAAACCTGCCGAGATATCTTCAACCGAGGCGCCGTCCTTCTGCGACTGTTTTACGGAAGAATTCATAAACACGGTGCAGCGTGTACCCAAATTTACCGGTGCAGTGCTGAAAATTGCTTTTTTTGCAAAATCCGAAACATCATAGCCCATTGACTTGGCAAAAGTTTCGATAAATGATCCGCAGCCGGAGGAACACGCCTCATTCAGCATAATGGAATCTATTGCACCGTTCCGTATTTTAAAACATTTGATATCCTGCCCGCCTATATCAAGTATAAAATCAACGTCGGGTTTAAAGTATTTGGCAGCGGTGTAATGTGCTATGGTTTCGACAATGCCTTCATCAATATTAAATGCATGTTTAATAAGTTCTTCGCCGTATCCGGTTACCGAACTTCCGCAGATAGTTATCCGCTCCCCGCAGGCAGCATATATTTTTTTCAGTTCATCCAAAACAATATTAACCGGATTGCCCTTATTTCCGCTGTAATAAGTATATAAAATTTGCTTGTTTTCACCTATCAGTACAAGTTTTGTTGTTGTGCTGCCGCAGTCAATTCCGAGCCATGCATTACCGCGGTATGCGGTTATATCTTCAACAGGAACCGACGCTTTTTTATGTCTTTGAATAAACTCGCTGTACTCTGATTTATCTTTAAACAAAGGGTCTAATCGGTTGTCATTACTGTTTTTTTGAACGCAGTTATTAATTCTTTCCGTTAGCTCGCAAAATTTTATCGGTTCAACCTTTTCGGAATGCATAGCAGCGCCTATAGCAACAGAAAAAAGCGCATATTCCGGGAAAACTGCGGTATCGTTGCCCAATTTAAGCGTTTCGCAAAAGCGTTTCTTCAAACCCTCACAATAGTACAGCGGACCGCCTAAAAACATAACTTTACCTTTAATTTTTCTTCCCTGAACAAGTCCGGTAATTGTTTGATTTACAACCGCCTGATAGATGCTGGCGGCAATATCGGATTTTTTTGCACCCTGATTAAGCAAGGGTTGAATATCGGTTTTGGCAAAGACACCGCAGCGCGACGCGATCGGATAAATTTTTGTTGCCTCAAGGCTCATTTTATCCATTTCGTCCACAGTGGTATCAAGCAGCACAGCCATCTGATCAATAAATGCACCTGTGCCGCCGGCACAAGAACCGTTCATTCTTTCGTCAATCCCGCCGTCAAAAAATATTACTTTGGCATCTTCTCCGCCAAGTTCGATAACAACGCTTGTATCGGGTGCATATCTGTGCACCATTTCGCCTGTCGCATAAACCTCTTGAATAAACGCAAGACCGGCAGCGTCGGCAAGCCCCATACCTGCAGAACCGGAAACGGTGACACGAACCTCTCCGATATCGCCGATTTCCTTTTCCATATTGCGCAGCATTTCAAGAGTTGTTTGCCTTACCTGTGAAAAATGGCGTTGATATTTGCTGTAAATAATTTCGCCGCATTTTATAAGCGCCAATTTCGTTGTAGTCGACCCTATATCTATCCCCAAAAGTAAATCGTTCATCAAAAATGCCTCGCACTAAAATTCAAAATTAACTATTTCTTTTTCCCGATTTCAACTGCACGGTTAAATCCCGCGACAACTGCGTCGATAACCGCGCCGCGGAAGGCACGCTCTTCAAGCGCCGCAACACCGGCAACAGTTGTCCCCGCAGGACTGCATACTCCGTCTTTAAGTGCTGCCGGGTGCGAACCGGTTTCAAGAACCGTTCTTGCCGCTCCCAAGACCGTGTTGGCGGCGTATAAAATTGCCTTATCACGCGGAAGTCCGCACTTAACTCCGCCGTCTGCCATAGCCTCGATAAACATATAAACATATGCAGGGCCGCTGCCCGAAAGGGCGCAGCCTGCGTCAATAAGTGATTCGGGTATAACATCAAATATTCCGGCTTTACACAATATTTCTGACAAAGTTGTTACCTCACTGTTTGTAACAGCAGTACCCTTTGCGCAAAGAATGGTTCCCTGCCCTACGGCAGCAGCCATATTAGGCATTATGCGTATTACCGGCAGTTTCGCTTTAAGTTCATTTTCGATAGTTTCGGTGCTGACGCCCGCCGCCATACTTACTATAACAAATCTGTCTTTGCGCTCTGTAAGAGTATCGCGTATTTCACAGATCATATCACTCATAAACTGCGGTTTAACGCCGAAAAAAATGTAGTCGCATTTTGCCGCAACGGTAAGATTATCGGATACGGTTGCCGAAATTTTATCCGCAAGTTGCTTGGCTTTATCGTCATCTTTATCCGAAATTAAAACGTCATATCCGCCTTTTGCAGCAGCGCACGCAAGCGCGCCGCCCATATTACCGGCGCCTATAAAGCCTATTTTAAGTCCCATATCAGTACCTCCGTTTATTATCTTATCTGTCCGTTTCCGCGGATGATATATTTATAAGTTGTAAGTTCATGCAATCCCATTGGACCTCGCGCATGCAATTTTTGTGTTGAAATTCCCATTTCACAGCCAAGTCCGAATTCGCCGCCGTCGGTAAATCTTGTTGACGCATTAACATATACTGCCGCACTGTCAACCAAAAGAGTGAATTTATCGGCTGCCGATTTGTTTTCGGTTATTATGGCGTCGCTGTGGTGTGTTGAATGCTTAGCAATGTGTTTGATTGCGGCATCGCAGTCATCAACCACGCTTACTGCCATAATATAATCGAGAAATTCAGTATCAAAATCGGTTACGTTTGCCGGAGCCCCCGTTATTATTTTTGCGGCGCGTTCATCCAAACGAAGTTCAACAGGAACTTTGCCGTTTGCCTTGCGCCGATCGCACAGTCTTGTTTTAAGCATCGGTAAAAACTTTTCGGCTACATCTTTGTGAACCAGGCAAACTTCGGCCGCATTACAGACAGAGGGGCGGCTTGCCTTTGCATTTTCTGCAATATCCGCTGCCTTTTCAAGGTCTGCGTCACGGTCAACAAATATATGACATATCCCCGTCCCTGTTTGTATGCAAGGGACGGTTGCATTTTGTACGCAGGCGTTTATAAGGCCGGGACCTCCGCGCGGAATAAGCAGATCAATAAACCCGTTTGCCACCATTAATTCGCTTGCGCTTTTTCTTGTTGTATCTTCAATCAGATTAATCAGCGTTTCGGGCAATCCGACGCTTTTAAGTCCTTCCCGCATTGCAGTTACTATAGCAAATGCCGAGCGATAAGCCTCTTTCCCTCCGCGTAAAACACAAACATTACCGCTTTTAACGGCAAGAACCGCCGCATCTGAAGTTACATTGGGGCGGCTTTCATAAATAATTGCGATAACCCCCATAGGCACCGACACCTTGTTAATAATTATCCCGTTCGGTCTTTCAACCGTCGATAAAATTACCCCTACAGGGTCGGGTAATGCCGCAACCTCACACATACCGTCAGCCATAGCATTAATTCTTTCGGCGGTTAATTTTAAACGGTCGATCATAACATCCGAAATGCTTGATTTCGCATTCTCTACATCAAGTGCGTTTGCTGCAAGTATGCTGTCTGTATTTTGCCGGACAGCGTCCGCCATTGCGAATATGGCTTCGTTCTTTTTTTCAGTGCCGAGTGTCGCCATAATATCTACAGCAGCTTTAGCAGTCTGTAATATTTCATTTGTTGTCATTATAATTTCACCGCTTTCCGATAAATCTTGTACCTACCGGCTTATTATCAAGCACGGCATACAGTTCTTCAACCTTTGAACCGTTTGCTATTATCATATCGGTACCGTGTTCGGTTACCGTCTGCGCCGCGGAAATTTTGGTGCGCATACCTCCGGTTCCCAGAGCGGAACCGCTTCCGTCGGCGCAAGAGATAATATCGCTGTCAATGCTTTCAATAACGGGTATCAGTTTCGCGTTCGGGTCCTTACGCGGGTTTGAAGTATAAAGTCCGTCAATATCCGAAAGCAGGACTAAAAGATCAGCCCCCACGCTTATCGCAATGTCGGCAGACAGGGTATCGTTATCGCCTATGCCGAATTCGTCAACAGATATAGTGTCATTTTCGTTTACTATAGGCAATGCGCCTAATTCCAACAGGCGATTCATTGTATTTTTAAAATTATTGTGGCGTTTTTCATCCTCAAGGTCATCAGCGGTAACAAGTAACTGAGCAACCGTATGATTGTATTCGGAAAACAGTTTATCATATATGTACATAAGTTCACATTGACCTACGGCAGCTGCAGCCTGCTTTGTAGGAACATCGGCAGGCTTTTTACCGAGTGACAGTTTGCCGACACCCATTGCTATAGCGCCCGAAGAAACCAATATTACTTCGTTGCCCGCATTTTTAATATCACTTAAAACTTTACAGAGTTTTTCCACCTGTCGGATATTAAGTCTGCCCGAATCGTGTGCAATTGTTGATGTTCCAACCTTTATAACAATTTTCATTTTTTACATATAAGCGTTTTTCAACGCTTTCTCCTTTTAATTTTTATTTCGTCCTCATCGCCTTTTTCATCGCGATTACGGTAGTCGTTAATAAGCGATACGGAAATTAGTACGATTGCCGCAATTGCGGCCAGAGTTACCGCTGCCGCAATAACTATCTGTAAAACAGCGGCACTGCCCGTCAACGTAAATGTACGTTCCCCTTTATAGGATATACGCGAAGCAATAAGTTCGGCGTTCTGAGATTCCGTGCCGTAATATGTAAGCGTTATAAGCGATTTATTCATAACGGTTACATATGTATATGAGTTTTCATCATTCACGGTAAAATACACAGTACCGTCAATTTTCTTTTCCGTACACTTTTTGCCGTCAAAAAGCGCATCTGTCATCTGCGCCTTTTCGGCAGCGTCAAGTTCCGTAAGATTTTTAACACCTTTTGAAAAATCGGTTTGTGTAATGCTTAGTTTAAACTGTGAGGAGGTTTCATTATTGATCGCTAAAATATATATGTTGTTTTCCTCCATATATTTTTTAAGCGACTTGGCAGACATTCGCGTTTCCTGATCATCAACATAAAAACCGCCTGCAATTTCCTCGTTCTTTCGAATATTAGTGCGTGTAAGCGCCGTATAACCGCTCGGTATATTAACCGAAACTCCGTAATCCTGTATATCGACCGTATCTGCGTATGCCGTAACCGCAAACAAAACAGCAAACAAAAGAGCCGCAACGGCAACTTTTAATTTCTTAAGCATTGGATTGCTCCCTCCGGCAAGATATCGCTTTATGCTTTGCTGCAGTAAGTGTATTCTGCATGAGCATTGCAATGGTCATAGGCCCAACGCCGCCCGGAACGGGAGTTACATAAGAACATTTTGCAGCGACATTTTCAAAATCAACATCACCGCAAAGTTTGCCGCCTTCCGGTCTGTTCATACCTACATCAATAACAACCGCACCGTCTTTGACCATATCCGCGGTTACAAATTTCGCTTTTCCGACGGCGGCAACCAAAATATCGGCTGAACGGCAAATTTCAGACAGCCCGACGGTTTTTGAATGACATACGGTTACTGTGCCGTTTTTATGTAATAAAAGCATAGCCATGGGTTTTCCGACAATGTTGCTTCGCCCGATAACTACGCATTTTTTGCCGGTAATTTCAATATTATATGCCGAAAGCAGTTCCATCACTCCCGCAGGTGTGCAGGGTAAAAAATCATAATCGCCGATCATTATTTTACCGACATTTTGCGGATGAAAAGCGTCAACATCCTTTTGCGGGTCAATGGCGTCAATAACCGCTTTTTCATCAAGATGCGGCGGCAAAGGAAGTTGACACAATATTCCGTTTATGCGGTCATTGTTATTAAGTTTTTTAATCAGATTAAGAAGTTCGTCTTGTGTAACGGATTCGGGCAAAGCATATTTTTCGGAATAAAACCCTATATCCGTGCATGCCTTTTCCTTAGAAGCAACATAAATTTTGCTTGCCGGATCTTCACCCACGATTATTACGGCAAGACCCGGTATTATCCCCTCACTGCGCAATTTCTCTGTTTCCGACTTAATTCTCGCTTTAACGCCGGCTGAAACCGCCTTACCGTCAATTATCGTCATTGGTATCATCCCCGTTTATGTTATTTTCGCCACCGCCAACAGATTGCAAAGCAGTTCGTTTGACGGAAATTTTGCGTCGTTTAATTATAAGGGTAATAAGAGCGGCAACACAGATTACAATCGAAAGTATTTCCGACACCTTAATATTGTAGCCAAGACTGTCAGTTCTCAAATGCTCGATTATTGCCCTGCCGAATCCGTACCAAACGCAATATGTAAGCGCAATTTCTCCCGAAAATTTTCTTTTTTTCGATAATGCGTTAAGAACAAAAAATCCCGCAATACACCAAACGGATTCATATAAAAAACAGGGATGAGCAAGGGCGGTAGAGTCGTATCCGTTAGAGATAAAATCAGACACAACATTCTCACTGGTCATTCCCCAAAAACTGCTGCCGGTAGGTTTGCCGAAAGCCTCTTGATTAATAAAATTGCCCCATCTTCCGATACCCTGTCCGATTAAAAAGCCTACCGATGCTAAATCCAATGCGTCAAACAATCTGATATTTTTGAATTTGCACATTATTGTTGCTGCAAGCAAAGCGCCTATAACACCGCCGTATATTGCTAAACCGCCGTTGTGTATCTTAAAAAACTCCTTCAAACTGCTGTTTGGTTCAAATATCAGGTAATATGCTCTGGCACATATAATGGAAACAGGAACTGCGACAATTATAACATCGGTCAATCGGTTAAAATCAACATCAAAACGGTCAGCCCTTTTATAAGCATAAACCAACGCTAAAAAGAAGCCGAAAGCGATAATGATGCCGTACCAGTAAACATTCCATCCGTCACCGATAGGTAATGTAAAAGCAACTCGGTTTAAGGTCATTTTAATTCCGAATATCGTAACATGAGTAACATCATTCATTTTGTTTAAACCTCCGCACCTCTTATTTTACACCGTCAGCCGGTTCAACAACCGACAATGCGGCATTTCGAGTAATTACAGACGCCGCACGGCGGTTTACGTCATCAATGGTTATATCTTCAAAAACTTTCACATCGTCAAACGGTCTGTAACCGTTTACGGCTGCGTCCACAAGCAGCAAAACGGTGTCCTCTGCAGAATCAAAACAGCGAATTTTTCTGCCGAACAGTTTTCTTTTAACGCTTTCAAATAATTCTTCCGATATTCCTTCGCGTTTTATTCGTTCGACTTCCGACATAATCTCATCCTTAACCGTTTTGGGGTCTTTTGATTCACCGCAAAAAAGTAATGACGAGTATCCGGGGCCGTAAAAATATTCTGTACCGAACTGGTCGTTTATGAGTTCCCTGTCGGTTAATTTTTCGTATAATTCCGACGCTTTGCCGCATATTATTTCAAGTAATATTTCGCTTACAGCCGTCATTTTCGGCGAATTTTCAAATTCGTCATCCTTAATTCCGAGATAAAAAAGCGGCATTGAAACGGACATTTTCCTGCTTACATATTCCTTTACCGTTCCTGCGTCTTCTTTCGGCATTACAGTGCGCGGTTCACTGCCCTGCTTCCCGTTATATACACTCTCAAGGGCTTCGTACACTGCCGTTTCATCAAAATTCCCCGCAATGCATAAAAACATATTGGACGGATTGTAAAAGGTGTTGTAGCAACTGAAAAGTTCCGTGTCGGTAATTTTTGCTATTGTTTCCGTAGTGCCGGCAATATCAATTTTAACAGGATGCGTTTTATACAGCGCTTTTAAAAGATTAAAGAGAACCACCCAGGACGGACTGTCATCATACATCCTGATTTCCTGCCCGATTATCCCCTGCTCTTTTTGAACCGTTTCAGGCGTAAAATACGGGGATGTTACAAATCCCAAAAGTATTTCAAGGTTTTCTTTAAATCTGTCGGAACAACTGAAAAGATAGCAGGTTCGGTCAAAAGATGTGTATGCGTTGGCATTGGCGCCTGTTTGTGCGTATTTTTCAAAAGCGTCCCCGTCTTCGTTTTCAAACAGTTTATGTTCCAAAAAATGTGCAATACCGTCATTGACGGTCACTTCCATGCCGTCCCCTGTAAAAAAAGAGCGGTTGACCGAACCGAATTTTGTGCCTATTATTGTATAGCACGATTTCATACTGTTTTTAGGGCATAAATACACCGTAAGTCCCGAAGGATGTTTTAACACTTTACAGAATTCATTTAGTTTTTCATAGTTTATCACTGTATCGGTCATAATTATTTTTCCTCCTTCGGTAAAAGTTTATAAATTATTCCGGTGTCAAACGAAGCAGCCGCGCGAATAATGTCCTCACGGGTAACATTCTTTATAAATTCACACATTTCTTCGGGGGTTGCCGCGTCACTGTAAGGCGCATTAACACAGCAATTATTTAACAAGGAAGGCAGCTCATCGCTGAGCGATTTAAAATATTCTGTCAGTGATAATTTTGACTTGCGGATATCCTCGTCCTCAAATTTGCCTGCCTGCATATCCGCAAACTGGTTAAGAATTTCACTCTCCGCTTTTTCAACATTTGCAGATTCAACGCCGCTGGTTACCATTATAACACCTTTTCTCCGCCTTGCAAACGCGGAACAGTAATAACAAAGTGACTGCCTTTCACGCACATTCAAAAACAGTTTAGAATAGGTGCCGCCGCCGAATATATCACACATTACAAGCGTAGCCGCGGTTAAAGAGTCACCGCCGCCGTTTTCGGAACGCAAACCGATACACAGTTTGCTTTGTGCAACATCCATATATTCGGTGATACGTTCAACTTCACCTGCGGATCGGGTTTTATCGTTTGCAAGCGGACTGTAATTCCTGCCCGCTTTGTCAAATAACTTTGCAAAATCATTACACAGCGACTCCGACGGGGTTTCTCCGATAACCGTAATGTTGATAAAAGCGTCTTTAATAAGCCTGTCAAATGCGTTGCGGATATCATTCTCCGTAACGTTCTCAGCCTGTTCGTAAGTGCCGTACTTGTTGTAACCGAAAGGCTCGTCGGCACATAACAATGATATTGTTTTATTCATAGCATAAACGCGCTTATCGTTTATTTCTCCCGAAATAGTTTCACAAATCAGGCGGCGCGTACGGCTGACGTCGTTATCGGGATAACTGCAACCTGAAAAATAACGTTCAAATATCAGTGATTTCAGCATATCGGCTGCCTCAACCGCCGTGTTTTCGGAACCTGTATACTTACTGTCCGGAAATGTCATAGTTATCCGATATTCAAAATTATCGCTGAATTTCTGCACCGAAGTTGAAACCGAAGCGCCGAACAGCATACCCAGTTTTAAATTAATAAGTCGGCGTGACGGGAATTCGGTACAACCAGATTTCATTAACTCCAGTGCTAAAGCAAGGGACGATAATTCGTCTTCGCATGGGGTTAAATAAAAACTTACTGCAATTGCAGCAGTTTTAAAATTACTGTTTTTTATCAAGGCGGCTTGTACACCGTCGCCTAAACGAATAGTTTTCATCTTTGTCCTCCGTATATCAAATGTCGGATGTATGATTACAACCGTAAATATTTATAATTAATAATTAAAGTATATTTTAGCATACTTTTGTCGAATTAACCACCCTTAAAATTAAAAAATGTTAAGAATTCAAAAATTGTTAATTTTTAAGGCAGCACAACACGTCCGAAACAACACCTGCTATATCTTTACAGTACCGAGCGTGCAGCCCGAATAAAACGCCGAAAGTATTTCTTTGTAATTACTGCCCTGCAAAGCCATTTGATTTGCCGAATACTGACTCATCCCCACACCGTGCCCGTAACCCTTTGTCGTAAATGAAAAATTATTACCGTCAAACGCAATTTCAAAATCGGATGATTTTAATTTTGCGATTTCCCTGAATTTTTCACCCGTTATCTCCTTGCCGCACACTTTGATTTTCAACACCGAACCGACGCTTGTTCTGTTTTCATCGCTGAACCAGCCGCTCGGCTCGCCCGATACTTCGATTTTCTCCGCTGCAAATAGTTTTGACAATTCATCGGGAGTGTATTCTTTTGTTTCAAGATAATCGGGGCTTAAAAGGTCGTTCACACTGTCAACCGATGCAAGATAAGGCAATTCCCCGCCCCACAATTCCCCGCCCGATTCGGTTTTGCCGGATGAAACCGCATGATAAGCCGCAAGTATGGGTCGATCATTATATAATATCGCTTGTCCCAAAACGTCTGCGACCGCCTCGCTTATCTTTTTTTCATATTTTTCCGCATTTTCTCCCCACTTCTCCGCCGCTTTTTCTCTTGTTATGTAATATTGACCGTCATTTCCGGAGTCGCTCAGATCATATTTCGCATCGGTTGAGTTCTGTTTTCTGTAAATTGCATAGGTATATGCAGCGACCGCCTGTGCCTTGAGAGCCTCAATTTCATATGTAGCGGGCATTTCTGCGGCAACCACACCGAAAACATATTCTTCAACCGGTATTGTTGATATTTTATTATTATTTGTATTTAGTATCCGAAAACCGGTACCGGATGCAACTTTTGCTGCGGTAAGAGTTGCCTGCGGCTTATCGGTTTTTTCGGATTTCATCACAGTAATCGGCAATAAGAGTATTACAAAAAATAAAATTGATGCAAGTACAAGATGTATAAGTTTCATATGTTTTACACCTCCGAAAAGATTTTGCGGCGTTTCGGGTCAAAAATATGTGCGGTCGCCTTTAAAATTTCTTGACATTCACGCATTCAAGTAATAGAATATTAACAAGATTGTATTCTGTTTGCCTGTCTGATTATATGATTCGGGAATAGGTATTATAATATTTATTTGGGAGAATTTTGTTATGAACAGAAAAACCGCTCTTGTTTCTGTCTGCGTCTGCTCGGTTTTTATAACCGCTATGCGTACGATTGAAATGCTGTTTTTAATTGATTCCGCTACCGGTTTTTACAAAAGCGGATACTCTTGGTTTGCCGTTGTTTCCGGAGGATTGAGTTTACTCGTTGTTGCCTCGCTCGCATATTTCTGCGGGATTAAAAGTTACGTTCAAAAAAAGTTGTCGCGGCCCGGTATTTTCACCTCTGTTATATCTTTTGCAACCTGCATTTCTTTAATTTCCGTTTTTGTTTCCGCAATGCATGATAATATCAAAACCTCTAATTTCTCGACGCTTTCTCTTGCCTCGTCTTTGGTATCCATTATTGCAGTAGTTTTCTTTGCGGTATACGGTTTAAGCGGTTTTATTCAGTTTGATATACCGGCATATATGCCCTTGTTTTTGGTTCCGGTATGGGTATACAGATTGGTATACTGTTTTATGACTATAGGCACGATGTCGCACATTGCGGATAATGTTTACACAATAATTATGTTGTGTCTTTGTACCGTTTTCTTCCTTTTTGCATCAAAAGCATTAAGCGGCATCAGCGTAAAAAACAATCTTT
Organism: Roseburia intestinalis; assembly: GCA_963630555.1. Classification (GTDB taxonomy): domain Bacteria; phylum Bacillota; class Clostridia; order Oscillospirales; family Acutalibacteraceae; genus CAVALG01. The sequence continues at coordinate 14,370 of CAVGND010000032.1, forward strand.
CGGTCGCTGTACCGATAGGTCTTGCAGCATCAGTTCTTTGCTTTGTGTGTACAGTGCCGAGATTTTTGCTTATCGTTGCAGGAAAAAGTTCGGTTTTACACGAAAATTCCAATGTGGATTTATTTATATTCTTTGTCGGTATTTTCATAACGACATTTAATTTAAGATCAATAAGAAACGTACGGCGTAAGACTGCTAACGAGGTTGACAGTCTTGCACGTGATACCTCGGATACAAACGAAACGGAAAATTAATTTTATCCGACTGTCACTTTGTGTATTTACAGTGTACTGCGCCGTACCGAAAAGGTACGGCGTTTTGATTTGAGGAGTGATAAAAATGAAAAATAAGTTAAATATATACAAAACAACACTTACAGCGTTATTTGCTGCGATTGTCTGCGTAACTACCCTTGTAGTGCAAATTCACACGCCCTCCAAAGGCTATATGAATTTGGGTGACTGTTTTGTACTTTTGTCCGTTTGGATGTTGGGATTGCCGTGCGGTACATTGGCGGCAGGGGTAGGCTCAATGCTTGCCGATATTTTCTCGGGTTATGCGTACTATGCGCCCGCCACACTCATTATAAAATCTCTTATGGCGGTTGCGGCTTACTTTGTAATTAAGAGGTTTAAAGTCCCGGGCGCTAAAAAGTATGATGTTGTTTGCAGAATCACAAGCGGCGTAGCAGCCGAGGCGGTTATGATTGTAGGGTATTTTCTTTATGAATCAATTATATACTCGTGGGCTGCCGCATTGGCAGGCGTACCTGCAAACGCTGTACAGGGGTTAACCGGCATTGTTGCATCGGTTATTATATTCATAATACTTAACAATACAGGTGCGCTTAAAAAAATATCCGTCTTTGAGCGTATGTGACGGTATAAAATCGTTTAATATTTATTAGTTAAGGGATAATTTAGGGAGGGTACCGCATTATGTGGTTTATATTGTCTGTTATTGCTCTGCTTTGTTGGAGTGGTTCCGACCTTTTTTCAAAAATCGGCTGTAAAGGTCAAGCCGATAAACTCAGTCATTTAAAAATGGTAACTGCCGTGGGTATAGTCATGGGTGTTCACGCGGTGTACGAAATATTTATAAACGGTGTCAGCATCAATTTTGATATTATATTTACATATTTACCCGTTTCACTTTTGTACATAGTTTCTATGGCAATAGGATATTTGGGACTCAGGTACATTGAACTTTCGATATCGTCGCCCATATGCAATTCTTCGGGAGCGATAGTTGCGGTACTGACATTGAGTCTTACCGGATTTAAAGATGTAAATATGCTTGCAGTAGCGGCGGTTGCTCTTGTTTGTATCGGTGTTATTTCGCTCGGGATTGTTGAAATGACCGAAGATGACGAATTGCGTAAACTGCGCCAAATGAACTGCAACGATAAGTATTCAAAATCGGCAATAGCGCTGATATTGCCCATAATTTACTGCGTGCTTGACGCGCTCGGTACATTTGCGGACAGCAAAGTTCTTGAAAAAATCGACGAGGACTCGGCAAATGTCGCATATGAATTAACATTTTTGGTTGTAGGCATTATTGCCGCGGCTTATGTTTACGGAATAAAAAAATCAAAGCCCGTATTTAAGGAAGAATGGCCGAAATTTACCGGCGCCTGCTTTGAAACCGCAGGTCAGTTTGCCTATATCTACGCATTGGCAGATCAAAAACACGTTATGTTCAGCGCGCCGATAATTTCTTCATATTGTGCTGCCTCCGTTTTATGGAGTCGTATTTTCTTAAAAGAAAAACTCTCGTATAAACATTATATTTCTATTTTAACAACAGTTGCGGGCATTGCCGTATTAGGATTTTTAGACCCGTAAGATCAAGACCTCCGGTTTTTGCCGGAGGTCTTTCAGTTATCGTAATCCTGCAATATTTGCGAAAGTTCGCCGCTGTCCTTTGCGTTTATTCCCTGCGCTAATTTTTTACGGTCTTCAAAAGGTAAATCTGTTACCACGGGTGACTCTAAAACATACAAAGGGGTTTTCCCTCCGCTTTCAAATACGGCTATTCTTCCGTCATATTCCGAAACAGTGTATCCTGCTCCGCTGTTTCCGGTTTCGCTTTCGGTGACCGCTTTGTGCGGAACCCCGGTTGTCAGCAATATAACGGCAAACGAAAGCACGCCCAACGTTATGATTAATACAATCATTATCCTTCTGTTAGTCCTCATAAATATTACTTCCATCTGTTTTTATGATATTATTGACAGTACCGGGTAGAATATACATACATTTAAAATATGCTGTCGCATAACTCGATGGGTAACAATTTTGTAATACTATCAACGACTAAGTTATGCTAAAATTTGATATTAGGGGAGGTGCATTCCGTGTACGATGACGATATGGATTTCTTGTTTGAACCGGAAAACGATTCAAACAAAAAGTCGAACAAGAACGAAGTTAACCTCAATTCATTTACCGATAAAGACGGAAAAAGAAAACATACAAAAACCAAAAACTCGAAATCCGGGCGAAAAAAATCCGATAAAAAGCACAACGGCAAAGAAAAAAGAAATGTTAAAAAGATAATTTTAACAGCATTTTTGGTCGCCGTTATATCGGTCTGCCTTATTATCGGTTCGGTTGCCGTATACTTATTTAATTTTTATGATTACGGAGAAGTTGATAACCTTGATGAACTAAAACTGAACCTCACAACTACAATATATGTTCAGAATAAGACAACGGGTGAATGGGAAGAATACCAGCGCCTTTACAGTGAAGAAAATCGAATTTGGATAAGCCTTGACGACATGCCCAAAGACCTGCAAAACGCCTTTATTTCGGTTGAGGACGAGCGTTTTTACAAGCACGCCGGAGTTGACTGGAAGCGTACCGCCTACGCCTTTGCTAACAGCATTTTTCATTTTTCATCAACGCAGGGCGGCTCTACCATAAACCAACAGTTGATAAAAAATCTTACGGGCGAACGTGATCAAACGGCTTCAAGAAAAATCAAAGAGATTTTAAGGGCGTTGGATATTGATGAAAAGTATTCGAAAGATACCATTCTTGAATGTTATCTTAACACAATATCGCTCGGCGGAACCATGTGCGGTGTCGAAGTTGCCTCTAACTACTACTACGGCAAACCTGCCAAAGAAATGACGCTGAACGAATGTGCGGCACTTGCGGCAATGGTAAAAGGCCCCGAAATTTACAGGCCGGATAAATTCCCCGAAAAAAATAAAGAGCGCAGAAAACTTGTGCTTAAAAAAATGTTTGAACTCGGCAAAATTACCAAAGCACAGTATGACGAAGCGGTAAATGAAGAACTTGTAATAGTCGCTTCCGATTACGGCATTAAAAAAATTGAAATAAATTCTTATTTTGTCGATGCACTTATTGATAATGTAATTGACGATCTTTCCGAAAAATACAACTACGATAAAGCCACCGCAGAAAAGAAATTCTACACAGGCGGTTACAAGATTTATTCTACACTTGACCCGGATATTCAAAACACAATGGAAAATGTATTTTTGGATACCGACAAGTACTTCACGCAAAAAAGCAAGTCAAATTCCGAAATAACGCCTGAAGCGGCTATGACTATAATGGACTACCAAGGTCATATAGTTGCAATGGTGGGCGGCAAAGGCGTTAAGGATCGAAATCGGGGACTAAACCGTGCGTATGATTCGCCGCGGCAACCCGGTTCCACAATGAAGCCGATAGGCTCGTATGCGTTGGCAATTGATAAAAATCTTATAACCTATTCAAGCATCGTTGTAGACGAACCTATTAAAAATTACTTCGGCAACGGCAAAGCGGGCCCAAAAAACTGGTATAACAGTTACCGCGGAAATATTACGGTTAAATACGCTTTACAGCAGTCCGTAAATACGATACCCTGCAAATTGGTTAATGAATTGGGTGTTGACACCTGCTACAACTTCCTTACCTCATCACTTGGTATGAAACACTTAACCGACGCCGACAAGAATGTTTCCTCGCTTGGAATAGGCGGTTGCCATTACGGAATAACAACAACCGAATCTGCCGCAGCCTATGCGATATTCGGCAACGGCGGTAACTATTATACACCTGTAACATATTATAAAGTTACTAATCAATCCGGTGACGAAGTCGTTCTTAAACCCGATGACCCGATAAATGCTATCGGCGAAGATTCAGCCACGGTTATGAACTATTTGCTGCAAAATGTTATAAACAGCGGTACCGGCGCCGGCGCAAGAGGATACAGTAAACTCCCCACGTATGTAAAAACGGGTACGGCTGATGCCTCAAATGACCTTTGGTTTGTCGGCGGTTCGCCGTATTATGTCGGCTCGGTATGGTACGGATTTGATAAATCCGAAAGTATAAAAGCGGCAGCGGCGGCACAACGCATCTGGGTAGCGGTTATGAAAGATGTGCATAAAGATCTTGAATACAAAGACTTTGACTACTCTGATAATGTTGTTAAAAAATCATATTGTTCCGAAACGGGGCTGGTGGCTTCTGCCGGTTGCCCTGTCGGCGGCACAGGGTATTACAAAAAAAGTTATGCCCCTGTCTGTTCAAACCACAAGAACAGCACACCGTCTGAAACTTCATCGGAATCAAACAATACTTCTTCCGAAATTTCTTCATCGGCTGCTTCCTCTTCAAGCAGTAACACCGATACTTCAAGTACCGAGTCATCTTCTTCAACCACTTCGTCCGAAGGCGGTCAAAATTAAATATAATTACGGAAGGCGGTGAATGTTTATGAACAATAAATATATAGATAAAATAATAACTATCCCTAATATATTAAGTCTTGTACGCATTTTAATGATTCCGGTAGTCATACTGTTTTATATCGTGTTTAAAAACATTACCGCCGCCGCATTGCTGTTAGCCTCCGCCTGTCTTACCGATGCGGTTGACGGATATATAGCACGCAGATACAATATGATTTCAAATGTAGGAAAGGCACTTGACGCAATCGCAGACAAATTACTTCAGTTCAGCATTTTAGTCTGCGTCGCCGCAAACTATTGGCAAACATACATTCTTGCATCAATATTTGCGGTAAAGGAAATTACAACAACTGTTTTTTGCCTACGGTATGTAAAGGCTTCCGGTCATATTGAAGGTGCTCGCTGGTATGGCAAGGTATGCACTGTAATTCTTGATATCAGTATGTTGCTTATGTTCTTTTATGCCGAACTTAACGCAACTGCTGTCTGGACGCTCACGTTTATTTCTGCAACCGCTCTTATTTTCACATTTGCAATGTATGTAAGCAATTATTTTAAAGCGACTAAAAAAATACTGAAAGATAAGGTTACAGCATCCTAAATCACCTGTATATAGTTGCGCCAATACCGCCGTTTGCAGCAAACTGCAAACGGCGGTAAATTATTGCTTGTAGGAATATTCATATAAATCAGTTCCGGTTTGCAGTAACACCGTTTTCTATAAGTGTGCTGTTAACGATATGTCAACCCATCTAACTACCGTCAGCCATTCGGCGGCACAGCCGCCCTTGGCTCCACCTGACGGGGGTGCGGGTGTCCGGTGGACACCTGAAGCGAAGCAGAAGCACCGACCGAGGCGGCAGC
>CAVGND010000033.1:0-19646 GCA_963630555.1 Roseburia intestinalis
TGCTTTATCTCGCCCAGGTCGATATTACGAAAAAATGGACAGGCCGGCGCAGAGATTGGGGCGAAATTCACTCTCAACTTGAAGTTTTCTTCGCCGACAGACTGCCCGAATAGCAGAAATCCCGGTTCATATCAAGGGTAAAATGAACGGCTGTTCAGACAGCCGCCCTTGACATGCTCCGTTATTTCCGCTAAAATGCAATTACGGCGTGTAAGCCGTTTTGCGGCTCACACGCCACGATATAAATTCTGATTCTTGTACCGTTAAAGTGTGTTTACACAAAATTCGAAGAAGAGCCTCATGTTTATTTGCAGGTGATCTTTATATTGTCATCCGCAGTTAATAAAACTTTAGATTTACCGGATATTTTGCCGGAAATAATTAAATCAACAATTTTATCTTCAATTTCACGACGAACAATCTTGCGTACATCACGCGCACCCGTAACTGCGATATCACATTTGTCGGCAATATACCCTGTAACTTGATCATTATACGAAAGTTCAATTTCTTTATCTGCCAATGAGTTGCCGAGTTCGTCCAGTACTATTGCTGCAATTCGCTCAATATCACATTTCTCAAGCTTATTAAACATGACAATTTCATCAACGCGACCCAAAAACTCAGGGCGTAAAAATTCTTTCAGTGCTGCATAATACTTCTCTTTATTTGCGCTTTTTTGCGTCTTCCCAAAACCGAGTGCAGCCTCTCCCCCATTGCTTCCCGCATTTGAAGTCATAACTATAACACAGTTTTCAAAATTGATATGTCTGCCCTGTGAATCGGTAACGCGACCGTCGTCCAAAATCTGCAAAAGAATATTAAGAACATCCGGGTGCGCTTTTTCTATTTCATCGAACAGGATAACACTGTAGGGCTTCCTTCTGACTTTTTCGGTGAGTTGACCCGCTTCGTCATACCCAACATATCCGGGAGGCGCGCCTATCAGTTTGGCTACCGAGTGCTTTTCCATATATTCAGACATATCAAGCCTAATAAGAGTTTCGGGCGTGTCGAACAGTTCGCTTGCAAGTTCCTTTACAAGTTGAGTTTTACCGACACCTGTGGGACCTACAAATATAAACGATGCCGGTCTGCGATGCGAAGTAATTTGAACATTAGACCTTCTGACACCGTTGGCGACCGCCTTAATCGCTTCATCCTGACCGATTATTTTTTTCTTTAAACGGTCCTCAAGCGTTGCTAACTTTTGCAGGCTGCTTTCCTTAATCTTCACCGCCGGTATACCGGTCCATAATTCAATAACCTTTGCTAAATCGTCAACCGTAACTTTATTGTCCGATGCCGGTATATACAACTCATCAGCCTTGCTTTTATATTTTGCCAGATTTGATTTTACAAGCGCCAATTGCTCGTAATCCGTATTGTTAAGGTCGGACTCGAGATTTTCTTCCTTTTCGGACAGTTCGGCAATTTTTTTATTCACTTTATACAACTCATCAACAAACTTGTTACGCAGCGATGCACAGGAACAGGATTCGTCCAACAAGTCTATTGCCTTATCGGGCAAAAATCGGTCATTAATATATCTTTCGGAAAGACGTACAGCGTCTATTATGATATCATCCGAAACGGTAACGCCGTGATACCCCTCGTAATATCCTTTTATTCCCTTAAGAACCTCAATTGTTTCTTCTATTGAAGGTTCCTCAATCACGACAGGCTGAAACCTTCTCTCAAGCGCAACATCCTTTTCGATATATTTGCGGTATTCATTAAAGGTTGTAGCGCCGATAACCTGAATCTCGCCGCGCGACAACGCGGGTTTCAGAATATTTCCGGCATTCATCGAACCCTCCGAATCGCCTGCGCCCACCAGATTGTGAATTTCATCGATAAACAGTATAATATTGCCCGCCTGTTTCACTTCGTCAATAAGGCCTTTTATGCGGCTTTCAAACTGACCTCTGAACTGTGTGCCTGCTACCAAACCGGTAAGGTCAAGCAAACAAATTTCTTTGTCTGCAAGGCGTGCCGGTATGTCGTCGTTTGCAATTTTTATGGCAAGTCCTTCCGCAATTGCGGTTTTTCCGACGCCGGGTTCACCGATAAGGCAGGGGTTACTTTTTGAGCGGCGCGATAATATCTGAATGGTACGGTAAAGTTCGCGATCTCTTCCGATTATACGGTCAAGTTCACCGCGACGTGCCTTATCTGTAAGATTTGTGCAGAATTGCTCAATATATTTGCGGCGTTTCTGCTTTTTCTTTTCCTTCTTTCCACTCTCCCCGTTTTTTTTATCTTCGGTTGTTTCAGCTGATTTTTCGGCGTCGGGATTTCCCGCCGTTGTTCCGAGATTGCTGAATAAATTATTAACAAACGGGAATGTAGCGGCACCGCCGGCAGTAAAGGCGTTTGCATCGTCCTCATCATCGGCAGAATCACCCATGATATCGAGCAGTTGCTCGCTCATAGCCTCAATATCATCATCTGTTATGCCCATTTTTTCAACCATGTCGGTTATGGGCTTTATACCCGATTCTTTGGCGCAAACAAGGCAGAGCCCTTTTTGCTCGGACAGTTGTTCCCCTCTCATCTCCTGAAAAAAGACTACGGCAGGTCTTTTACCGCATTTATAACACATTTTCATATATAACATTTTCCTCCGATATTTGCTCGGTATTTGCCGATTAACAGTATCATTATATAACTGTTTCATCGATAATTTATTAACGGTAAGTTAAAATTTTAAAGAATTGAATTTTGAACAAAAAAATTTAAATATAACACTGCCGTTCAAGTCGTCAACCGTAATTAATTTATTTTGCGACAACATAATATACCTCGAGAAAAGAAAGCACAGCAGATAAATAATCAATAGCGCTTTAGCAATACCAAGCAGACCACCGAGCAGTGAATTCAATTTGCCTATCACAGGAATTTTATTTATAATTCCTGCCAATTTGGCAATCCACCGAAACAGCAGTAAGAATAAAACAAAAAGAATAAGAAAAGCGACAACGGTGATTAAAGCGGTCACGGGAGTCTTGATTGCCATTTTAACAGTGGAATGTGCTGATTTACCGTCAAAGCCGTCAGAGAAAATACTGCCTGACTTTTCATTTGAGTTTTTAAAATAATTTGAAACGTATTTAGGTAAAGCATCGTTGATATCATCGCCGGAGTTCGCTTTAAAATCGTCAATAATATTTTGCGATATTTTATCTCCGACTACATCGTCATATATGTAATCGGCAGCCATAAATCCTAAATATGAGGCAAAGACAAGTGCTAAAAGTAAGCCGATAAGGCTTATGACGGTTGAAACAAAGCCCTTTTTGTATGCACAATAAACCGTTAAAATTCCGGCAGCCGCCAAAATAATGTCAATAATAATGTTCATGTTAAACCCCGAAAACAACAAATTTTGATTTTGATACAGCGGCTACATCACCGGATCTCAGCAATGCTATATAATATGTGTTATAACCGCAATCTATACTTTTAGTGCGTTTGCCCTCATATGAATAGATATCAATGCTGTCGTTTAGCAAAAACGCGGCACTGTCGCTGTTTAATGCAACGCCCTTAACAGCCCCTTTTACCGAAAACGATTTTACTTTTTCGCAATCGTTATCATATATTACGACATTATTATCAGAATAATCTCCGCCATTACTGCTTACAAACATCGATTCTCCGCTTAGAGTTGTATCATAATAGAGGAAACCGTTATCATCCGATTCTTTCACACGCTTACAGTCATCCCAATCAAAAAAACTGTAGCCACCATCATATACGGCAACAAAATATCCGCCTATATCGCTGAGTTCGGTAACAATAGCACCGTCGATTATTTCGGTAGCAATAGGTTTAGAACTGTCATATTCAAAAATAGAAATTTTTGAATATGACACACCGTTTTGAGTGTAGACTTCCGCAGTTGCCACCTTACTGCCTCTGTTATTTAAAGCAAGCGCGGAAACAAGATTATCAGCAAAATATCTGGTGTATGTTTTTTTAAAATCATCATCATAGACAGTAACCGCTGCGGTATATCCTGTCGCTTTTGTAGCGAATGCCGAGTAACCGTTGCGCGTTATGGAGCCGGCAAAAATCGTATCGGGCATTGAATTATCGGTTTTTAATTCGTAATCGTTAAAAATTTTAACACCGTATCCGCCCACATCGTAAACAAGAGTTCGTGCCTCCGAAATTTTCATGGACGGATTTGAAAATCCGTGTTGACAGTATAGCATTTCTTTGCCGTTTGTGTTAAATACTTGAAAAAACGAATCGGATAATATATATGAAACATTGCCGACGCATTTAATGGTACTGACCGCACTGCTTTGCAGTTCAGCAGGCATTTCCCCGTTTCCTATTGCCGAATAAGCATTTTGTACAGATTCGATTATACCGGTAGGTAACGCAAAATGAAAAGCGGCAACGATAATGATAACAGCGGCACATATTCCGTACGATATGCGGATTTTTAAAGAGCGAAATCGTTTATTTCCCTTAATAACTTCAAACGCTTTCCTTTGTTTGTCAAAAGGTTTTGCGGCGCGTCTTTTTCTGCCCGTGAAACCATGATTTTTCTGTCTGTTTTTCTCATTTTTGCTTTTTTCTTTTTCGGTTTTTTTAAAATCGGAAATCGGCTGCATAGTAATATCATCCCGAATGCGATTGGCACTTTTATCGGATTTATTAAAAGTAAATTTCATTTTGGGGGGCTTTTTAAACTTCTTTCTTTTGTATACTGCCATTATCAAAATTCCTCATATTCATAAAAAACTTTATTTAAAAAAAGCGCGTTCGGTTTTACGGTAGCTCCGGCAAGTGAACGATCTCTTGATTCCAATATCTTGTGTATATCACACGGGCTCGTTTTACCTTCGTTTACATTAAGAAGCGTACCGACAATTATTCTGACCATATTATAAAGAAATCCGTTACCGGTAATGCTGAAAATCACAGCATCGTCATCTCTGAAAAAACGCGATTCGTAAATTCTTCTGACAGTAGAATGTACTTTGCTTCCCGCTGATGAAAATGCAGTAAAATCGTATTCGCCAACAAATTCAGCGGCCGCTTTATTCATAAGATCAATATTAATATCGTGCGAATAGAGTAACGAATATTTATAATCAAACGGGTCACGTATACGGGAATTTCTTATTCTGTAAATATAATTCTTACCCTTACAACTGTACCTTGCATGAAAATCATCCGGTACTTCCCTGCAATCGGTAACCGAGATATCTAACGGAAGATGGGCGTTTGCCGCCATAATTATTTTAGAGGTTTCAAGACGCGTATCGCTCGAAAAATGGCAACAGTACATATTTGCATGCACACCTGCATCCGTGCGGCTGCATCCGGTAACTCCGTCAATATTCCCGAGTGATTTTAAAAGTGCATCAAACACTTTTGATTGAACCGAGATGCCGTTCTTTTGTACCTGCCAGCCGCAGTAATCGGTACCGTCGTATTTAAGTGTAAGCAAAAATTTTTTCATCACTTCACCATAATAAATTAAAAAGTAATATTAAGTATAATAACGGCGGCGACAGCGGCACAAATAATAAACAGTGCTATCAAATCCCGCACGGTATATCGCATAGTTACAAGCCGCGTTCTGCCGACACCACCGGTATAGCATCTGCATTCCATCGACGCTGCAAGTTCATAAGCACGGCGTATTGATGAGATAAAAAGCGGTATAAGTATCGGGATGAGTGCCTTCACACGCGAATAAAGTCCACCGCTTTCGAAATCGGCACCGCGTGCTTTTTGTGCATTCATAATTTTATTTGTTTCATCTATTAAAATAGGGATGAACCTAAGGGCGATGGTCATAGTCATAACAACCATATGAACAGCCGAGGACAGACCTATCCACTTAAGCGGAGAAAGCAGTTTTTCAAGTGCATTTGCAAGCGAAGTGGGCGTTGTGGCGTAAGTAAGCATTGCACTTGCTATTATCAGCAAAATCACCCTTAATGCCATAAAGCCGGCGCGTTCAAGTCCGCTTGCCGTTATTTTAAATACCCAAAATTTAAAAAGCACTCTGCCATCTCCGGCATAAATCGCATTTAAAACAGCAGTCAGTATAATTACAGGCAATATAGCTTTAATGTTTTTTAAATACATTCTAATAGGAACTTTTGACATAAACACAAGCACAAGCAAAAATAACGCCAAAAAACCCAAAGAAGAAAAACCCGATGCCGTAAAAATAAGAACAATATATGCTATAAGAAACAAAAATTTCGTTCGCGGGTCAGTCTTATGCAGAACAGAACCGGTTTCGATATATTGCCCGAATGTAATGTTACCCATATTATTTTCCTTGCTTTATTCTCATAAGTTCATTAAACATATCATTGACGGTAAAAATATCTTTACTGATTTTAAACCCTTTGTTATTAAGTTCAACGGCAATTTTGGACATTTCCGGAACATCAAGCCCTATTTTTATAATACTTTCAGCATCCGAAAATACTTCGTGCACCGTTCCGAGTTTATAAACCTCTCCTTTATTTAAAACCAGCAGCCTGTCACACACTGAGGACATATCCTCCATACTGTGCGACACAATAATCACCAAACTTCCGGTTCTGTCGCGATAATCTTTAACCATTTTTAATACTGCAGTTTTACCTGTAGGGTCAAGACCGGCTGTAGGTTCATCAAGTATCAGGCATTCCGGTTCCATTGATATTATCCCTGCAATGGCACACCGACGCTTTTCACCGCCGGAAAGATCAAACGGTGATTTTTGAAACAAATCAGTTTTAAGGCCGACAATATCGGCACTTTTTAAAATACGCTCGTGAATTTTTTCTTCAGACAGACCCATATTTGACGGGCCGAAAGCAATATCTTTATAAACCGTTTCTTCAAACAATTGATATTCGGGATATTGGAACACAAGTCCCACCCTAAATCGTATTTTCTTTATATCTTTCGGATTTTCCCAAATATCCCTACCGTCCAAAAAAACGGTTCCGCCGGTAGGCTTATAAAGTCCGTTTAGGCACTGCATTAATGTCGATTTACCGGAACCGGTGTGACCGATTACACCGATAATCTCATTTTTTTCAAATCCAAACGAAATATTTTTAAGTGCTCGCACATCGGCGACACCGTTCTTATAACTGTATGAGAGATTTTTAACTTCTAAAAATGACATTTTATCCCTCCGAAAACGCCTTGATAATATCTGCAACACATTCGTCGGCAGTTAAGATTTCACTCGATATATTTATACCGGCAGCATTAAGTTTTTGCGCAAGTTCGGTAACCTGCGGAATATCAAGCCCCAATTCACGCAAACGCTTTGAATGTGAAAAAACATCTTTCGGTATTCCGTCCAATTCGATTTTGCCGTTGTTTAAAACAACTATTCTGTCAGCCAAAGCAGCTTCGTTCATATAATGCGTTATTAAAACTACCGTTATTCCCTTTTCACGGCAAAGATTTATCAGGGTTGAAATGACATCTTTTCTCCCTTGCGGATCAAGCATGGCGGTAGGCTCGTCCAACACAATGCATTGCGGTTCCATCGCGATAACACCTGCTATTGCGACGCGTTGCTTTTGCCCGCCGGACAGATTGTACGGGGATGATTTCCTGTATTCATACATTCCCACTGATTTCAAGGCGGCGTCCACCCTATTACGCATTTTTTCGGGCGGAACACCGATATTTTCAAGTCCGAAAGCCACATCTTCTTCAACGATCGAGGCGACTATCTGGTTATCGGGGTTCTGAAATATCATACCGACTGTTTTTTTAATATCTATTTCGTGTGATTCATCTGTCGTCAGCATACCGGCAACCTCAACAGTTCCGGAAGTCGGCTTGTTAAGTCCGTTAAGGAGTTTTGCAAGGGTTGATTTCCCGGAACCGTTGTGCCCCAATACAGCAACAAAACTCCCTTTTTCCAAATCAAGCGAAATGCCTTTTAAAACGGAAAAAACGCGATTTTCATTTTCGTATTCATATGTCAGATCTCTGATTTTTATAATACTATCCATACATTCACCATGCGCCATCCATATGTCTTAAATATGCCATACCGTCGTATTGCCGCAAGGCAGGACAATGTTTTTATCGGTTATTTTTAAACCGATCTCATCGGTTGAAACGGTACCCTTTCTGTCCTTAACAACGCATTCCTTAACCAAATAATCAAGAATGGTAGGCGATATACCGGCAGTATAGGTATTAAGCAGAAAAAAACGTGCATCATCACTGAGCAACTTCGATATCTTGATAAGCAACGGTGAAATATGCTGTTCGAGTTTCCAAACCTCTCCGTCGGGTCCGCGGCCATAGGAAGGAGGATCCATAATAATTCCGTCGTACTTGTTGCCGCGTCGAATTTCCCTATCGACAAATTTTACACAATCATCAACCAGCCATCGTACCGGCTGTTCTTTAACGCCGCTCGCGGCTGCGTTTTCCTTTGCCCATTGCACCATACCTTTCGACGCGTCAACATGGGTAACGGAAGCACCGGCTTTAAGGCAAGCAACGGTTGCTCCGCCGGTGTATGAAAAAAGGTTCAAAATTTTAAGCGGACGCCTGCTTTCGATAATAAATTCGGTCATCAAATCCCAATTTACAGCCTGTTCCGGAAATAAACCGGTATGTTTAAATCCCATCGGTTTTAAATTGAAGGTCAGGTTGCGATAATTTATACTCCAAACGTCCGGAACGTGTCGGCGTTTTTCCCAATATCCGCCACCCTTATCGGAACGGTGATACACGGCGTGAGCCTTATTCCATAGCGGGTTTTTACGAGGAAAATTCCAAATCGCTTGCGGCTCGGGACGAATAAGAATAATATTGCCCCATCTTTCAAGTTTTTCGCCGTTTGACGCGTCAATCAATTCATAGTCCTTAAAGTCTTTTGAATACCTCATTTATCCTTAATTCTTTCTTTTATTACTCCTGCAACTGATTCTGCAAGACGATTGATAAGGTGTACATCTTCGCCCTCGATCATCACCCTGATCAAAGGTTCTGTGCCCGAAGCTCTTACTAAAATACGGCCGTTATCTCCGAGTGCTTTTTCAACTTCTGAAATTGAGGCAATAATGCCCTCGTCGGTTTTTAAAAGCGGTTTCTGTTCGGAAGAGGCGGTGATGTTAACCATTACCTGAGGATACGATTTCATAACGCTCGACACGGCAGAAGCCGATTTCTTTTTACGCGCCATTATCGCGGCAAACTGAAGGGCTGATAACTGACCGTCGCCTGTTGTAACAAATCTTTTGAATATAATATGCCCGGACTGTTCGCCGCCTATAGCATAATCTTTTTTAAGCATTTCTTCCAAAACATAACGGTCGCCTACCGTGGTAACGGCAACATCAATTCCCTGTTCCGCGGCAAATTTTTTAAATCCGATATTAGTCATAACGGTTATAACGGCTGTATTATTGGTAAGCAATCCGTTTTCCTTCATATTCGCTGCAAAAACCGCAATCAATTTATCACCGTCGATCAGCGAGCCGTTTTCGTCAACCGCCAAACAACGATCGGCGTCGCCATCAAACGCAAATCCGACATCCATGTTATTGCCGTTTACAAAGTCGGTAAGTTGGTCAAGGTGAGTTGAACCGCAATCGAGGTTTATATTAACGCCGTTCGGCTGATATGAAAGCATATGGCACTCGGCACCGAGAGAAGTGAAAAGTTTTTGTGCGGTAACGGAGGCACTGCCGTTTGCACAGTCAAGCGCAATTTTCAATCCGTCAAGACGCACATCAACTGTTGATGCCAGATGTGCAATATAATCGTCAACATAATCCGGACGGCGGAATACGCTTCCGAGTTCGCCGCCCACCGCTGCCGGAATCGATGAAAGTTTATTAAATATAATATCCTCTATTTCATTTTCTACGGCATCCGGCAATTTATATCCGTTTGAATCAAATATTTTTATGCCGTTATATTCGCACGGGTTATGTGAAGCGGATATCATAATACCTGCATCAAAACCTTTTTTCTTTGTAAGATAAGCAATTGCCGGCGTAGGAATATAGCCGACAAGCACAACATCCGCACCGACCGAGCAAAGACCTGCCGCAAGTGCCATTTCAAGCATATTTGTTGACACACGCGTATCTCCGCCAATAAGTATTTTAGGCTTTGTTTCCTCACGCTTTGTAAGTACATATGCCGCAGCACGACCAATGTTCATTGCAAGTTCGCATGTGAGTTCCGAATTTGCGATTCCCCTTACACCGTCAGTTCCGAATAATTTCCCCATACTGTCAACTCCTAACTAAAATTAAAAAATAGGTGCCTGAACATTATCAGGCAGTTTAATACCCAAATGCTGATACGCGGCGCGCGTAACGCACCTTCCGCGATTTGTTCGTGCTAAAAAGCCGATCTGCATAAGATACGGCTCATACACATCTTCAATGGTCACCGACTCTTCGCCTATAGCAGCCGCAAGCGTTTCCAAACCGACAGGCCCGCCACCGTATGTTTTAATTATGGTAGTAAGCATAAGTCGGTCAAAATCGTCAAGTCCCAATTCATCAATTTCAAACCTGGCAAGAGCGGATATTGCAACCTTTTCTGTAATTTCACCCTCAAATTCCACCTGTGCAATGTCACGCACGCGTTTCAAAAGTCTGTTTGCAATTCGTGGAGTTCCTCTTGAGCGCGAGCCTATCTCAAGCGCCCCGGCTTTGTCTATCGGGACGCCTAATATACCGGCTGAACGTATTATTATTTCGGATAACTGTTCGGGCGTGTACAGTTCAAGTCGCATAAGCACCCCGAAACGGTCGCGCAAAGGCGCGGATATCTGACCGGAACGCGTGGTAGCGCCGATAAGCGTAAATCTTTTTAAATCAAGCCGTATAGATCTTGCCGAAGGGCCCTTGCCGATAAAAATATCAATTTCCCTGTCCTCCATCGCAGGATAAAGAATTTCTTCAACAGCACGCGAAAGTCTGTGAATTTCGTCAATAAAAAGCACATCGCCGTCTTCAAGTCCCGTAAGAAAAGAAACAAGGTCTTTTTGCGACTCTATAGCGGGTCCGGAAGTAATTCGGATATTAACCCCCATCTCGTTTGCTATTATTCCGGCAAGCGTGGTTTTACCAAGACCCGGAGGGCCGTAAAGCAATACGTGATCAAGCGGCTCACCGCGCTGCAGGGCGGCTTTTATGTATATTTTTAAATTTTCCTTTACTTTATCCTGACCGATATATTCATCGATATGCTGCGGTCTTAAGGAGAGTTCAACTTCACGGTCATTCTCATTATACTTCGGGTCAAGGTATCTGTTTTCAAAATCATTGGTTTCAATCATAAACTTACCTCGTCATGGATTTTAAAGCCGTTTTAATCAATTCTTCAACCGAAAGCGACTGATCCAAACGGCTTACGGCAATGGCAGCCTCACTTTGAGTACAGCCAAGCGCTACAAGTCCCTCAATCGCTTCGGAAACATTTGAAAAAGATGCAGCATTGCCGACAGCCGCAACATCACCCGAAACAATGTTTGCACCGCCGAGTTTGTCTTTAAGTTCCAGAACTATTCTCTGCGCTGTTTTTGAACCAATGCCGCTTACGGCAGTCAGGGCTTTATAATCACCCGACGCAATAAACAGTGCGATTTTTTCCGGAGAAAATTCAGACAAAATAGCAATACCGGTTTTAGCACCTACGCTGTTTACGGACGTCAATAGTTTAAACAGTTCGAGTTCTTCTTTTGTTGCAAAAGCGTATAAATCCATTGCGTCTTCCCGTACCGAAAAAAATGTGTACACAAAAATTTCGGAACCTTTTTGCGGAAATTTATTAACAGTATAAGATGAAGCGGTGCAAAAAAAACCAATGCCGCCGCACTCAATCACCATATAGTTAACTCCGCTTTCGGCTAATTTACCCCTGAGTGAATAGATCATACTTTTTCTTTCTCCTTTAATCTTCCGAGTAAAGAACCGGAAACATGTCCGTGACATACGGCAAGTGCCAATGCGTCAGCCGCATCATCCGGTTTCGGAGGCTTTGCAAGTCCTAATAAACTTCGCGTCATTTCAATTATTTGAGATTTTTCCGCCCTTCCGTATCCGGAAATTGATTGTTTTACCTGAAGCGGAGTATACTCATAAATCGGCACTCCGTTACGCTCGGCAGACAGCAAAATCACGCCCCTCGCCTCCGCAACATCGATTGCGGTGGTTGTGTTGGTGTTAAAATAAAGTTTTTCAACCGATATCGCATCAATTTTAAATTTACAAAATATTTCGTTCATTCCGTCATATATCTCATTAAGGCGCTGTGAAAACGGCTTGCCTGCCGGCGTTGTGATTGCACCGAAAGAAATCGGCGCAAATTTATATCCGTTATATTCCACAATGCCGAAACCGACAATTGCATAACCGGGATCTATGCCTAAGATTAACATAATTGCCTCGCTGTAAAATGTTTTCATATGATTATATCATACAATTACGAATTTGGCAACGAAATAACCGTAAAAATTTACTTGAGCGCAAAAATTACTTTTAAATTTACTTTTAGAATATTCCCAAATATGCATCTATTTGGTTGACTAACTGCAATTTTTGAATTATACTTAATACTCGGTAGGAATAATGCAAAGCCGAACAGAAAACTCGGCCGGCAATACCGTATGCTGTTCGGTTTTCTCGGCTTAATCTCAAAACATATATCCGAACCCGCTGACCGGTGCAGAACAAACTGATTGGAGTAAATAACATTGATCGATTTGGATAACAAAATTTTGCTGTCAACATCCGAACCGCCGGTGATTGACACTTTACGCAAAAATTTTTCATCAGCCGCAGTCTTTCTGTCTGCAATATTCGGGCTGCTTTCTGTGGCACTTCTTCCCGCTTTTTTTGAGACGGGTATAAAAACCGAAAATTTACGTGTGTTTGCAAACAGTTTCTTTTTAAATAAATACACGGTGCTCTTACCGGATTTTTTCTTATACCTAAGTCTGCTGGTAGCCGCATTGCTTTCTGCCGACGACTTTAAGCCTTTGCGCCCCGCAAGATTTACCCCTGTTCAGTTCTTCCTTTCGCTTACCGCAATCGGTCAGGTGTACGTTCTTTTTTCGGCGGCGGCGCAGAAAATTAAATACAACCGAATTCCGCTTGTAAAACACATAACAACAATTGATAATTACGGTATTCTGCTTATTTCATCGTTTGCACTTGTCATTTTAATCGCTACTGTTTATGCCGTGTGTATAGGCAGAATAAAGTATGCAATAAAATTCAATCAGCCCTGCAAAGGATGTGCCGCTTTTGCCGCCGTCCTGTTTTTACTGCTTCAGGTTTTTAAAAGTTATGTGTTGATTGATGAAGTTATGATAAAAAACAATACTTCGGCTGAGCGTTTTCGGTACGGGGCGGTTACGGGTACCTCACTTTGCACGGTTTTGAGCGTCTCCGCCGCCGTCTTGTTTGCAGTTCTGCTTTTTAAATATATTACCGATATTTCGGCAATCAAAAAGAAATATATGAGGGGAGAAAAATTTGCGGAATGATCGGAATAAACAGCAAAAATGGAAAATACGACTATATAATCGCCGGATTGGGAAACCCGGGTTTCAGATACTCAGGTACGCGGCATAACGCCGGTTTTGCGGCTGTTGACCTTCTTGCCGAAAAACACGGTTGCGAAATAACAAAAAAATTTAAAAACGCACTGACCGCCGAGGCAAAGTTCGGAAACAGCCGTTGCCTGCTTATTAAGCCGCAGACCTTTATGAATCTTTCGGGAGAGGCAATAGTACCGATTGCAAAATTTTATAAAATACCGCCGCAGAATACAATCATCATTTTTGATGACGTGGAATTCGACGTGGGTAAAATAAGAATACGCAGAAACGGTTCCCACGGCGGGCATAACGGAATGAGAAATATTATCGAGCTATCAGGTTCAACCGAATTCCCGCGCATAAAAATAGGTGTGGGCAAAAAACCGCGTCCCGATTACGACCTTGCGGATTGGGTACTCGGCAAAATCAGTATGACGCTTGCGGACGACTTTGCAGACGCACTTGAGCGCGCCTCTTGTGCAGCCGAAGAAATTGTCACGGCAGGAATTGACAGTGCAATGAATAAATATAACAGGTGAAAAAATGGACTTTCTTATTTCGGAATTTGCTTCCGTTAATGAATATAAAGAAGTTGAAGGTGCAGTAAAAGCAAAAAAAGCCATCGGAGTATCGGGACTTTCGGGTGTGAGCAAAGCAATACTGACCGCCGCATTATGTAAAAGGCTGGGTCAAAAAGCACTGATTGTAACACCGACTGAAGGTGAAGCCTCTTCAATTACCGAGGAGCTTTTGCGGCTTGAAATAAATGCGGTTTTGTTTCCCGAACGCGATTATTCGCCGCTTGACACACTTTCACGCTCACACGAATTTGAACAAAAGAGGATTGCTGCCCTATCCAAAATTTCGGATAGGGATTTTGATATTGCGGTTACTTCCGCAGTTGCTGCGGTTTCACGGACAATTTCAGCCGAAGAATTGCAAAAAAATTCACTGACCATCAAAGCACACTGTGAATACGACCTAAAAGGTATTGTTGAAAAACTCCCGGAAATGGGGTACACAAGGTTCGACGAGGTTGAGGGTGTTGGGCAATTTTCGGTTCGGGGAGGAATTTTGGATATTTTTACACCGTCTGAATCGCAACCTGTACGTATTGATTTCTGGGGAGATGAAGCAGATGCAATTTATTTGTTTGACAACGGAAGCAAGCGTCGAACACAGGAAATCGAATGTGTTTCCGTACCCCCGATTTATGAAGGCTTGCCGCAAAGCCGAGAACAAATGATTGAAAAACTAAAAAAACTGGCAACTTCAAAAAGCATTTCGGAACTTGCAAGGCAAACAATATATAATGACATTGATGCTCTTTCTGCCGGACTTTCGATTCCGTATGATCGTTATCCGGAACAGATACACTCGGATTTCAGTACAATTTTTGACCATATAGACGGGCTTTTGTTTATAAGCGAATGTAACGGCATTAATTCAAGATTTAAGAACCTGTATGAAACTCAAAAGCAGGAACTGGAATTGTTCACCGAAAAGGGTGTCTGTTTCTCAAAAAAAGACCCTTACTACTTAAAGCGCACACAGTTCTTAAGGAACATATCCTTAAAAGCACCGATTTTTCTTGAAAGTTTTCCGAAATCAAAATATCTGATCGACACTGAAGAAAACATAGCATTTTTACTCAAAGTAATACCGCCTTTTAATTCGGTAAAAGAATTAAACGATGAGATTAAAAACGACCGCAGCCAACGGATTGTCGTTCTTGCCGGTGAACAGCGTGCGGCGCAAAACCTTGCAAATGAACTTTCCGAACTCGGCAACGGGGCAACATTCAAAAAGAGAGAAAACGTTATACCCGTAAACGGTATAACGGCAACCACAGGTTCACTGTCGTGCGGATTTTCGGCACCGGGCACCGATTTCAGCATTTATGCATTTGCACATCCCGTACCTAAAAAGCGCAAGCGCTATTTTAAAAAGGGTGTTGATATCGGGTCACTTGACGACCTGAAGGTCGGCGATTATGTCGTTCATACAACACACGGTATAGGCCGGTTTTCAGGCATACAATCGCTTACCGTTAAAGGTATAACAAAAGACTATATAAAAATCAGTTATATGGAAAGCGGAGTGCTCTATGTCCCTGTTACTTCGCTTGATTTAGTATCAAAATATATAGGCTCGGCGGAAGAAAACATTAAATTAAACCGTTTGGGCTCACATGAATGGGAAAAGACAAAGCAGCGTGTTCGTAAATCGGTAAAGAATATTGCAAAACAACTTACCTTGCTATATGCAAAACGCATGCAGCAAAAGGGATATGCGTTTTCAGCCGACAGTGATTTACAGACGGATTTTGAAAAGAAATTTATCTACGATGAAACAGAGGATCAACTTCGCTGCAGCGATGAAATCAAGCGGGATATGGAAAGTCTTATACCTATGGACAGACTTCTCTGCGGCGATGTCGGTTTCGGTAAAACGGAAGTTGCGCTGAGGGCGGCATTTAAATGTATTTGCGATGGAAAACAGTGCGCCATTCTTGTACCGACAACAATCCTTGCCTGGCAGCACTACAAAACTTCTGTTGAACGTTTTTCCGGTCTTCCCGTAGAAATTGAGATGCTTTCACGTTTCAGAACCGTAAAACAACAAAACGATATTAAAAAACAACTTAAAAACGGTTCGATAGACCTTATAATAGGAACACACAGAATGATTGGAAAAGACATAATTTTTCACGATTTAGGTCTGCTGATAGTTGATGAAGAACAGCGTTTCGGCGTTTCGCAAAAGGAAAAGTTAAAAGAACGTTACCCGACTGTTGATGTGCTCACGCTCTCTGCAACACCGATACCGAGAACGCTTAATATGGCACTTTCAGGGCTGAGAGATATGTCAAGTATTGAAGAACCGCCGCTTGACCGTCTTCCTGTTCAGACCTATGTAACCGAACAAGACGAAGGAATTATCACAGAAGCTATAGAGCGCGAGTTGCGCCGTGCGGGTCAAGTTTTTTATCTGCACAATCGTGTTGAAAGCATTGTCACACGAGCGGCAGAAATTGCACGGCTTGTGCCGAACGCACGCATCGGAGTTGCACACGGCAAAATGGATGAAATGGAATTATCGGAAGTGTGGCGCCGAATGATTGAGCGGGAAATTGATGTTTTGGTTTGCACTACAATAATTGAAACCGGAGTCGATGTTCCGAATGCAAACACGCTTATAATTGAGGATGCCGACAGAATGGGGCTTTCACAATTACATCAGCTTCGCGGGCGCGTCGGACGCAGCCACCGAAAGGCACAGGCGTACTTTATGTATCGCCGCGGAAAATCATTAAGCGAGGTGTCCCGTAAAAGGCTTGAAGCAATCAGAGATTTTACCGAGTTCGGGTCCGGATTTAAAATTGCGCTTAGGGATCTGGAAATACGCGGTGCCGGTAATATTTTAGGCGGAGAACAGCACGGGCATATGGAGTCTGTCGGTTATGATATGTATTTAAAACTTCTTAATGACGCACTTAAAGAAGAACAGAGCGGAAACGCCGAAAGCATGGATAAAACCGACTGTACCGTCGAGTTGCAATGCGACTCTCATATTCCGGAAAAATACATTCGTTCGCTGCCGCAAAGGCTTTCAATCTATCGCAAAATCGCCGGCGTGACGGATGAAACCACCAAAGCCGATATTGTTGATGAACTTACCGACCGTTTCGGCAGACCTCCCGAAACCGTGCTCAAACTCATTGATATTGCATTGCTGCGTTATAAAGCGGGTGGATTGGGAATAGTTTCGGTATCTGAAAATTCCGGCCTGGTAAACCTGATATTCAAAGAACCCGATCCCGATAAAATATTAAAACTTGCCGGTGCAATGCCGCGACGGGTATCCCTCGGAAAAACGGACGGAAAAGTAAGCATAAAACCGCAGCAAGGACAAACCGTACTTGCCGCTGCGTTTGAAGCCATTGAAAAACTGTCGCCTGAAGGTATACAAAATTAACAAAATATACTGGACATTCGATTTATTCTGTTGTATAATGTTAGACAATGGTGTTGACTTATTTAGTTTTGACCAATTAATTTAAGGAGTTTGACAAAATGAAAGCAATTACAAAAATTATTTCTGTTGCGATGGCGCTGTTTTTAGTCGCCATATGCTTTACAGGCTGTCACAAAAAGAACGAAACCGCCATACAGGCAGGTAATGTGAAAATGACCTCGAGTGAATATTCCTGCATACTTATTAATGCCTATCAGGAAGCGGTTCAAAAAATTGAGGAAGAACACGAAGAAAGCGGAGAGCATAACCACGACAGCGGTTATACCGACGAAAAAATTGACGGTAAAGCATTTGATAAATGGGTAAAATCACGCGCTATGGAATTAAGCAAAGAATACATTGCCGTTAAAATTCTTGCTGCCGACAATAAGGTTGAACTTACTGATGATTCCATTTCTCAGATAAAATCATCCGCCGATTCGTATTGGCAGTATTATTCGCTTGATGACCTTTACGGGAAAATGGGTGTTTCAAAGTCTACGTATGTCAAGTATTTGCAGAACAGTTCGCTTAAACAACAATTATTTACTGCGCTCTACGGTGAGGACGGCAGTAAAGCGGTTGATAAAAACACAGTTCTTGCAGCTATATACAGCCAGCACGACACTATAAAAACAATTGAGGCTTCATATTCCGCCACCGGTTCTGACGGCACATCAACATCGATGACCGACGAGGAAAAGGAAGAACTCAATACCAAATATCAGGGATATGTAGACCGTTTGAATGCCGGCGAAGACTTTAAAACCGTATATTGTGAAGCAAACGGTATGACAGCCGAAGACTTTGATTCAAACTATGCTGTTAAAACCGAAAGCAGCACAAGCAGTGCGAAAGATCCGCTTGAAACTGTTATCGGTTCGGAAAAAACAAGTTATGAAAACGAACTGTTTGATACAGTTAACGCTTTGGAAGTAGGCAAAGCCACACTTTATAAGAATGATTCGGGCGTTATTGTTATCTTAAAAACCGATATAAGTGCTGATTCTTATTATTCAACCTCGCTTTATGATTCTGCACTTAAATATCTTAAATCGGAAGAATTTGAAGATCTTATAGAAGACACCTACAAAGGTCTTAAATTCACCGAAGATAAATCCGCAACAAAACAATTTAAAGTCAAAAAACTTGATGAGGTGTACACCGATTACGAAGAAAAAGTATCTTCAAGCACAGCATCATAATATCCCGACTATCTGCGTAACGCAGGGCTGTTTCCCGCCCTGCGTTACGCTTTGAAATAATTGCACTTTGAGGAAATGCGGAAAGATGTTGTTCGTTACTGTTTGACAATTAAATTAATTGATTCTATTTCTATTTCAGTTACAATTTTTTATTCTTGCGGTGATACACATGAAATTTAACGAAAGATTTTCGGCAATATTGTTGATGGAAAATTATTCTTATAAAAAGATGGCGGAAAAACTATCGGTGCCAAAAGAAACAATATTAGATTATGAAGAAGGTCTTGTAGTCCCTGAACGCGAGATTTTAAGGGAAATTTCAAAAGAATTGCGAGTTTCGATAGACTATTTGATATGTGAAGAAAATCGCGTATCAATGGTTAGAGGATATACACCATCAAAATTCAAAATGCTTGATTTTATAAGAGAAAACGGTATAACAAAGAGAAGATTTTCCGAAATTGCCGAAGTGCCTATGATGATTGTCGACTATTGGCTTGCGGGAGAATTGTTCATCCCATGTGAAATAGTCGAGCGATTTTCTGAGTGGCCGTGCTATAACGGTCGTCTTACTTTTGCAAAAGACTCGGATATTTATTTATTTGCCAAAGCAAGAAAGAAAAGAAGTTTAGAAAACAGGCGCAAAAGAAAAAAGCAACGTGCAATTCAAGATGACAAAACGGCGGTGAAACCCTGAGTTTTCACCGCCGTTAATATGTTTTTATAAAATAAGGCTCTTCTTCAAATTTTGTGTAAACACACTTTAACGGTACAAGAATCAGAATTTATATCGTGGCGTGTGAGCCGCAAAACGGCTTACACGCCGTAATTGCATTTTAGCGGAAATAACG
>CAVGND010000034.1:0-17208 GCA_963630555.1 Roseburia intestinalis
TGCGGATATACAGCCAGAATATCATCAGCACACCGGCAATGAGCAGATACCGCCTGGTTGCCTGCTGCTGTACCGTGCGCTTTACCCGCAGAATCCAAGCCATGAACAGGGCGAAATATATGAGGACACGCATGAGTCCGAACAGATGCCCGCCTGCGTCGAACTTATCCGCCATACCGCGCAAATATGCAAAAACTACGGCGATTGCTGCAGCACTGAGCGAATGCACGGTTCTTTGCTTTCTTTTCACGGAGTTGTTCCTCCTTTTTTCTCGCAGACAAAGGAGAATTGGTTAGTTACACAGTAACTAACCAAGGGATATCCCTTGGCGAATTTTATTATTTCCCCGACAATAGGGTTTGGGTATACTTTTACAATTTTAGATTATAGCATAAATTTTCGCTTTTCGCAACAGCTTTGGCTTGTGTATAAATACGGGTCGTTTCTGTTAACGGCAGAAAGATGTGCAGTTGCGCAAGCGCAAGAACCGACAACAGTGCGGCTGCCGCAAGTATCACAAAGTCCCGCAGGCTCCAAAACCGCAGATTCGCTGTGGCTTGGAGGTTCTGCAGATAGATATATTATGTCATTCCTCCGATTTCCATGCCGCCGATGCCCTCAGAGAATTCCTTTGGCGTCAGTCCGTATCCCTCTTAGAGTTTCTCGGCTATCATATCCTTGATGAACTGCGTATCCGTGTCAGTCGGCACATCCATTTGTTGCTGTCTATCCGGGTGCCATAACGATCCCTGAGCCGTTTGGCTAATTCTTTCTGTAACATATCTGTTTTCTCTTTTTTTGAGGGTAATAAAAAAAGCAGATAGATTTTTGTTTTCTATCTGCCTGAGTATTTTGGTATTCAGTTTTCGGGAGTTCGAGTCCTGTCGCAAAGGGGAAACGGCGATTTTACATCCGTGTTTCCGCACAGAGAAAAATCGCTGTTTGGGCAGCAAAAAAGCCCGATAAAATCGGGCTTTTTCGTGGGACACATCTTTTTTGTGTCCATATTATGGCGGAGAGAAGGGGATTCGAACCCCTGAGACGCTATCAACGCCTACACGATTTCCAATCGTGCGCCTTAGGCCAGCTCAGCCATCTCTCCGGATATATTGAATTACGGGCCGGCTCGCACCGACAATAAATATTATACTTGCAGGCGGCGAAAAAATCAAGTACTATTTTGCGATTATTTGCGCGCGGCTGCATACCGCAATTTCGATAGTCGGGTTGCTGCGCGTGAAACGGGCGGTTTCACGCGTTAGTCCGATAAGAACCTACCCTAGGCAAGCGAAAATAAATCCGAATCCGTTTTTTGAGCGCGGATTTCTCGCATTGCCGCGTTAAAATACTCGTTAATCTAGTGTGACAGGACTCTAACCTGCCGCGGTTTCGCTCGCCGCCTTTTAGATTGCGGCTTTGCGTTCATTTTTGCAAGGCGCCGGCCTTGCTGCAAATTTCTCGCTTCGCCGAATAAAAAATTCGGCGGCAGAAACTTTTAACCTACCGAAACTAAAAATTTTGTTATAAGACGAAGCCGACTAAACGCAGGAATACTGTCGTATTTCAAGTTTTGAGGCAATGTATTATGCAAAATTTTGTTTCGTAGGCGTGACAGGTTAGAGCCCTGTCACACTACTGCCCTTAAAACAGCAACTCTTTATCTGTACATTCGGGCAGGATTATTTTAAGATTGTTATACACCAAAGTATAATCAATATTATAGCGGTACTTTTCCCCATAATAAAACTCGATTTTCAGTTCGGATACCTTATCATCGCCGATTTTAAGTTTCACGCTTGGCGTATTATATTTTTTTTGTGACATATCAAGTTTCAGAAGATCTTTAATAAAGGAATTTATGTACTTGCTGTCAAGTGTAAAGGTGTTGCCCGAACGGTGAAAATTTTCGGATTTCAGTTTTGAAAAAGCGTCATAATTAAAAGTTCGGTTGTTGGCGAGCGTATCCTCATCCACCTCTTGTTTATACCAAAGATACTGAAAATCTTCGGGATTTTCGTAGTCGGGGCGTTTAATAATACGGTAATACTTACCCTCATCGGAATAATAATACGCGGCACTTTCAAAATCGCTTATATACTCCGTGCCGTAGTAGCGTTTGTATTCCAGCGTTGATGAAAATCCTTCGTCCGTGCTTTGGTCGGTTCCGCTTTCACCCGACCCTCCGTAATTGACATATCCTCCGCCCGAATAAGCCGACGACGAATTTTTAGATTCGGTTCCCGAAGAAGAAGTACCCGTTTTAGAACTGCTGCTTTCTTTTTCCGCATTCAGATCGGTAACAATATAACTGCCGGAAACCTGAACAACATTAAAATTATCTTTTTTAAGTGCTTTTTCAAGTTGTTTACCGGGGTTGTTTATATAAAAGACTGCGCTGACAGCAACACAAACAGCCAAAAAAGCAGAGGTTATAAATATGAGTTTTTTTCGCTTGCTCATAAAATCACCGTTTTCCCTTTCACGGATAATAGGCTGCCGCCGTATAAGCGGTACTGCCATGAGATAGGATAGAAATTAAGCCACCGAAAACTCGGTGGCTTAATTTATTTAATTTAAGCGGTTAACGCAACCCGTGAACCATCAATTAAGGGAATCAACATAACCTAAGATATATAATCTGAGATATGTAGCATCCTCAAGGGTTACGCCTGCAACACCGTCAACATCGGCGTTGGCTTTCTGTGCCTCACTAAGTGATATCTGACCGGTTACATAATTGCGTATTGCCGTAACGTCAAGGAGATCGATATTACCGTCAAGGTTTACATCGCCTTTCTTAACGGATTTAGCGGACGAGTTATTGACAATCTTAGTCAACGAACCCTGAGCATTTGTTACTTTACTTGACGCACCTACAGTCTGGCTGCCGCAGTTATCAAGAATATTTCTGTACATATATGTACCGCCGTAATTTGTGGCACCCACCTGGAACGGAGATACATCCGAAACATTTACGGTATAGTTATGCTCAACAATTATATCCTTGGAATGTTTACCGACACTGATCATGGTATAATGCGAATCCTGCCAGTTATTTCTGAGAGCAATACACATTGCACCCTGACCGTATTCGCCGCCCAAACCTGCCATAATATCAAATCCCACAGAGGAAGCGGAGGTAGCCAAATGCCCGTATGAAGCCCAGTTGGAGTGCCATACCAGATGGTCGCCCGACATATGGTTATCTTTTATGGTAACATACCAGATAACGTCGCCCGACCAGTCATTCAAATAGAAATCTCTGAATCGGTCTTCGCTTGTTCCGTCATATACTACATCGCAAGCAGCGCCGTAGAAGCCGAAGCATATGGCGTTATACATACTGCTGTTTACAAAATAGATATCCTCGCGGTTTTTACGGATATTACATCTTGTAACACCGCCCACAACGCCGACGGTAAACGGTCTGTCAAGGTAGACATATTTGCCGCCTTCGTCATTAGTGACCGCTTTAACAACGGTTCTCGCCTGACCTTCACCGTATCCTTCGTAAACATAGACCTGCATTCCCCTAAGGCTTTCGTCTTTGCCCGTAATGGACACTTTATAGACCGTGGGCAATCCGTTTTCGTCAAGCATTCGGTTGCCGTTTTCGTCATATGCTGCCGTAAGGGTTGTTGCCGCATAGTCACACGACATATCCGCAACATAGGCTTCATGGTTGTTGTTTGCGCGGGTGTTGAAGTACCAATCCTGAATATACATTCCGTGACTCCAAGCACCCAAAGCACAGTCTACACTCTCGCCGCCGTCAAGCATTGATTTATTGGCATAGAACTCGCCCCAACCGCCGTTGGTCCAGAAATCTCTGAGCACCCAATATTCGGCATAGTTTTCATAAACAACTATCGGGCGATGGTCTTTGCCGAGCACCTGAGCCCTTTGCGTGTAATTATCAAAATGAATGTTGCTTGAATCACCTTGCACATAGATAAGGAAACTCTTGCTTTCGTTCATTATCATTGAATAGCATTCATTTACAGTTGACATTACGGGGCCCTGAATTGAAAGGTTACCGGCGTCAACCTGATACCAGAAGCGGCAGTTTTCAAAGTACACGTTTTCGGATTTTTCGCCGTACATGGCAACAAATCCGCCGGTACGTTCCGCATAAACCGAAATGTTTTTAAACTCGGCATTGCTTCCGAAGAAGAACAATGACTTGGGCAAATCGCCTATTTCATAATAATAGTCAGCACAAAGGAACTGAACATATTCCTTCTTCTCGCCGACGAGGCGTACATTTTCGGGCACTACTATCGGGCAGTCAAATCTGTAAGAGCCTGCCGGGAAATAAAGCGTGCCGCCGCCGTTTTGCGAAATGTAGTCCATAGCGTGTGTAACTACCGGTGCAGCATTATAAAGCGTATTGCCGACATTGGAATCAAACTCTTTAATGCTGTAAACCTTGCCGCCCCAAGAATCCCTTACATCGGGGGCAACATAAATTTTATAGGGGATTGACCATGTATAGTCGTCACCGTAATTACTGTGAACCGTAATTTCGTATTCGGTTTTCCCGCCGTTTTCCATATAAACATCGGTCGGGATAGTAGCCCTGATTCTGTAATCGCTGGGCACGTCGCTGATTTCAAGGTTATAATTATGCGTTCCGTCGGTCATATAAACACTAACCGATGAAAGTATAGCGTCACGCTGAACTGCATAATCGGAACTTGAAGAATTAAGGGCGGCAAGCGCATCGTCAATATGCGGCGCAAGATTTTCGCCGATAATGTCGATAGTCTTACCGGGGGCGGTGGTTTCACCGTCACTGCCCAAAGTATAGTCGATCCACGGGGCATTAAGGTAATAATACAGAACCTTGCTTTTATTTGTAAGCGGATCTTTATTGACGCCGGTTATTTTAAGAAGATAGATACCGGTTTTGCTGTTTTCGTCAAGTATAAATTTAAGTGACGAATAGGTTTTTTGAACTATATCCACCTTCTGTGCCGCGGAATCATTCCAAACATTGGAAATATCACCGTTCGGCAACGGGTCAATATGATGTTCGGATTTAACGGTTACATCTTTATCAAGATAAACCGCCTCTCCGTTATCCTCGTAATACCATTTTTGCTTGGTTTCGCTAAGTCTTACAAGTTTGCCCGTGGTACTGTCGGTATAGCACCACTCGCCGGTATTCGCATTTCTTGTTACCGCATTACCGTCAACATCATAATAGACAACGCCGTTATAATCATAACCCGTGCGGCTTATGTATTTCGGAATTGCACCGGCAGTTGTACCGTCATTAACCGGCATAATTTCAACCTGTTTAACGGTCTTGTAAAGATTATCACCCTGAAGAAGGACTACCGAATCGGGGTCAAGGAATGTATTGGAAGTATAATACATAACTATATCGGTTACATCTTCAAGATCGCTGTCTTCCCACCCTGCCTTTTGATATGTCAACTGAATATTATCATAATAAACGCCGACATTTTTAAAGGCTGAAATTGCAAAGCCCCAGGTGATATTAGGCAGCGTAGCAGCCTGCTGGAATGTGTTGCCGTGCTGATCAGTCAAGACGATATCAATTCTTCCGACTTCGGATAAAGTATAATTAACATATACCTTGTCAGCCGACGCAAGAGTAGTGTTACCGACGGTTGTAGCTGTTTCGGCACCGTCAACACAACTGCCTATTTTGAAATGGTAGAGATTATTATTGTTATAAAGTTCAATAAACGAATAGTTACTCTGATCTTTATAAGCAGTTGTAATCTTGATTGTGGACGATGAGTTGGTATTATTCGCATTTTCGGGCCACACTGTCATTGAAACACTGCTTATTCTTCTTTGTGACGGAAGGAACTTATCTTTAGGGGTATAGAAACTCTGAAGCGATTTCATATAAAGGGCTTTATTGTTTTCCGAAATCGAAGAAGATTTATCCTCTAAAAATTTCTTGACATGTTCTTCTTTACCGTCAACCTCCGTGGTTGCCCAATAATACCACTTATTTGCCTCTTTATCAAAAGTTACGGTAATAAGACCGTCTTCGTCATCATCATACGCATCGCTATATGCGGTAACAAAAACGTAATAGTAATAATTTCCGTCAGCATCTGTAAGGAGGAAATGGCCCTCATCATCAGTGTGGTCATTGTTCGTTATGTTGCCGACCTTATCGGTTTCGCCGGTATAACGAATTTCCATATTACCCCAGCCGCTTACCATATTCCTGTACCATTTTGAAGCATATCCGCTCTCAAAACGGTCTGTAAACGGTTTGGAATAATCGGTTTTATCGGTAACGACCGCCGCCGAATCGTCCAACGACGAATCAAGTGAAATTGAAGCGTCCTTTAATGTATAAAGCACTTCTTCGGCTGTCGGAACATATTTTTTAGCGTCAATACTTAATCCGTTGTAATCCGCAATTGCCTTATCCAACTGTGAAATGTCGGTATTTGACAAAGTGTTCGGGGTGAGTTTAAGGATATCTTCGTATTCACTTATAAATGCGGCGGCATCCGAATAACTGTCACTTTCGGTGTCTACCGTGTTGATAGAAATATTATCAAAATACGCAGTCGCCGTACCGTTAGAGCCAACACCGAAGCCGGTAGCAACGCTGCCGCTGCGGCAATCAATATTCCAATACAACGATTTATCAGACAAACCGCCGCTTGTAACATCATTATACATCGGCTCGCCGATATTACCGTCGGCAAAGAGAATTTTCACGGTTACATATCCGGAATCATTGTATGTGAAAATGAATTTTGCCCATGATTTATTATAGTCTTTCGCACTGTCAACCGACTTCATATAGGTAATATCATACTTCATTACCCTGTTGCCGCTGCCGTTTAAGGCAAGGCTTGAAGTGCGGCCGATTGCGGTAAGGTAAAGTTTAGTAGACTCATATGTCGGGTAAACCGCCGTCCAGTTCTCACTGTCTTTATAATCAAAGAACATCAGCGGCCCGTTTGTACCGTCAATATAAGCGTCGATAGAAACGGTGTGCATATTATTTTGAACATATGACTGAGCAATATATGCGGCAGATTTGTTAGCGGCTGAATTTGAACCGACAACCGAAAGTATCTTGGAAGATGCGTTAAGGTCGTTCGCACGGTCATTATCAACTACACCGTAAGCCGCGCCGCTTGATTTAAAGGCGACGGCAGTACCGTCCTCAAAATCCATCATATTAAGCGGGGTATTCTCGGCAATATATTCTTTAAATACACGCTCGGCTTCTTCGGTTTTTTTCGAAAGAAGTTCGCGATCCGCATCCGACAGTTTAGCGGCTTCTTCCTCCGGCAAGTTGTTCATAAGTTCGGTAGCATTTTTAATGGTATCCTGCTTTTGAACAACATTATCCTTGGTTATTTCGCCGATGCTGTTTATAAGATAACTTACATGCTTAGCACTGATATATGTAACGGAAATATCATCAAAGCCGACAGCATCCTTCTCATTTTTGCCCTGCGAACCGATATATATGCCCTTTACCGGAGCGTCAACCGCATAGAAAGCGGTAGCGGTAATGACTTCATTGGTCTTGTTTTCAAGTCCGGTTACGGTAATATCGTATCCGTTTGTTGAGAAGTTGTATTTGAAAGTTATATCAAGATACTGTTTAGCCTTAAAGGCAGGCACTGTGGCATCCGCCGTAGTAGCATTGGAGCCCTGCTTGTTTGTAAAGCCTATTGTACCGTTTGCATTCGGCTTGGAAACATAGGTATAGATTGTGGTTTTTGAAGTGTTGGCATAGAGGGTAACACCGGTCCATGTATAGGGTGCATCGGTGGGGTTGTCATACTGAAGAACAAGGAAACTCTTCATCGCACCTTCGCCGGTGTTGTAAACCTTTGCCGAAAATTCATACAGGCTCGCGTTATTATCGCCGCCCGCACTGTCCTTAAGATTATAAAGAACCGAGTGCCTTGCGGTGGTTACATTGTCCTGAGGGTTTTCGGGATTGGTTCCGTAATGGAAGTTACGCCTGATATTAAGGACATTGTTTCCGTTTCCGTCATCAATAATGCCCCAATATCCTACCTTTGTACTGTCCGTAGTGTTGGTGAAATCGCCGTCGCCCTCGGGATTTTTAGAAGTGCCGTAGCGCATATTTTCATCCCAAGTTGAAACTACTTCCCAATACTTTTCGGAGTTAAAGTAGTCTACACCGTCAAAAGTATCGTAGTATGCGACACCGCTGTCTATAGTATTTTTAATTGAATTAAGTTCGTCAAGCGAATAGAAATACTTAACGCTGTCGTCAAGTTTATCGTATTCTTCAAACAAATTCTGTAAAGCGGTTTCACTGTTCTGCGTGATAGGTTTAGAGTAAATTTCAGATTTAACTTTTGCCTTAAAAGCGTCAACCGTTGCGCGTACATCGACTTCGGTAATACCGACTTCCGCAGTTATTTTCGCAACAGTCGTATCATTATCGGCAGCGGCAAAACCTACGGTGTTCAAATCGGTATCTGCCATAGCGGCATCGGCTGATATTGCAAATTTTTTGGTTCCGGAAGTGGCGGAAGATTTAACATTTACATTGCCGCCGAAAACAGCCTTGCCTTCGTCATACGAAACGGATATATCGTATGAAACAGATGTAATATCCGCATATTTTATAGCCTTCGCCGTTTTATCGGAAACGTCGAAATAAGAGAATATTCCTATCTCATCTTTCGCATTTTCCACATTAAGGTCGTAGTAATTTTTAAAGGTGAGTTCCTTAGAACCTGTCTGCTCAATTTTGGTTACTTTATTATCGGCAACCGAAACAGCATAGGTAATAAGGGTGGTTTTTGAATAATCGTCCTCAGCTTCGTTAACCGTAGCCTTATTTGATTCGGTTTTAAGAGCTGCTGCATAATAAGTAGCGCCGTCTGCCGATTTTGCGTAAACAAGAAGCGAAGAAACGCCGTCTGTTCCGGGCACGGTTTTTAAAGAAGCGGTTTTGGGGGTTAAAACATTGCCGTTTGCATCTTTATATGCAATAGCGGAAACTGTTTTTGTGTCGCCTGTCAAATCAAGACCGTCGGTCCCTTTTTTAAACACATTATCAAAATCCACCGGATCCGCACCACTAACCGTCAATGAGGACGATTTAAAGGAGTTAAGAGTATCGGCAAATTTATCGCTGTCCGAAAAGTCAAATGTGACGGTTTCGGTTGCATAAACATCTTTGCTTTGGATAGCGCCCGTAATAAGCACTGTTGAAGCAATTAATGTTAAAGCAAGCACAGTTGCCAATAATCTTTTAAGATTATGCTTTTTCACTGTGATACCTCCCATAATGGTCTGTACTGGTTAAAACCAATTTTGTTACTGTGTTTAATATACAGGAAGACCTTTTGCCTGCCATTCCTGAATATATTTAGGTGTTGTACGGTCATACGAGCCCTGGAGCATATTATCGTAATCACCGCCGAACGGATCTTCCAGTTTTGTTACGATAATATTATCGAAATAAACTTCACCGTCACCTACGGCAACGCCGATATTTCCGGTAGGTACGCTCTTTCTCTGTGTACCGTCAGTTTCATATTTGTATTTAATAATTTCCTGACCGTCAAGGTATACCGTAAAGACATTGTCAAAACAACGCAGCTGAATGTTATGCCAGGTGTCATCCTGAGAAATATCAACATTCGGTATAGTCTGGACTGCGGCTTCCCATCCCAAATCACCTAAGTTTTGGGTTTTATTATTTTGCTCGAATTTCAGGGAAATTCTTGTTGCACATGAGGCAATTACAACATCGCCGTTTTCATCATATACAGGGTTATTTCCGTCCTTTTTGGGGATAGAATACGGTCTGATTGAAACAAACGCACTCAAATGACCGTACATCGGAATCATCTTATGCCTTGCAAAAAATGAAACGGTGTTTGAATATTGGGCAGAATCAAAGTTCGGGGTGTTGCCCGCCTTGTACTTAAAGTCCCAACTTGCGGTATAATCGGTCCAATCACTGTTGCCGATATAGCCGGGTTCGGTTTCGTAACTGTTAAGCCATGCAATATTTTTATCCACTGTTTCGAACTTTGCCTGATCCGACAACGAAATATCCCACATCGGGTTAGTCGCCGTGGTAGGTTTATTGAACAAATCTTTATCAGTGAATGTTTCCATTAAGAGGGTGTCTTCGGTTATATTGCTTGTATCCGGATCCTGACGCCAATCTGCGTCGTCACCGCCCGGATCATCATCGCCCGAAGATCCGCCGTGACCGTTAAGGGTACCTTCGTCATCATTCCATGCGGCGCCGCTTCTGCCGGCTGTGCCTTCTGCGATGAAATCCGAGAATTCGAAATAAATCGGGTTATTCGGGTCGGACGAGTGGGCACCGACGCCGCAATACCACGGTGCGGTACCGTCGGCTGCTTTTATGACAATGGGTGAGTTTGACCAGACCATTTCACGGTCGGTACCGATTCTTTGATAACCGAAATAAACCTTTGTCGCCTCTTTTTTAATAGAGAGTTTTACTTTTCCGGATTTGCATTCCTTCCAAAGTTTTTTCTCTATTGCCATCGCGCCGTTTTCGGTTCGATAAATAACATGAACCTCATTCTTGGAACGGACGTTAAGCCAGAGGAAAGAGGAATTTTCGTCAAGAGTTGAACGGAGAAGCAATCCGACAGATGCAGCACCGGTTATATTGGCGCCGCCTTTACCCGAAATACTGTCAACATCTATGGTAGTCGAAAAGGTTATTGAATCGTTCTTATCCTGCGATATAGGATATTTGCGGTACATAAACGAAACATCGTCACGCGCGTACCAAAGAACGGCTGCGTTTGTTTGCATAGCGTACTCATTACTTTCAAGAGTACGTGTTTTCCCCTTGGGGTCTGTAACAACATTTCTGCCGGAGTTTACCCTTTTACCGTCATAAAATTTACTTGAAATTTTATAGGGAGTTATGGAGTAATCCGCTTCGGCGTCGGAATCAATATTATATTCCGTAAAATAAGGATTTTCTTCCTTAATTTCCGGCAATTTTGCCAGTTCTTTCAACGGTGTTTCTTTATCCACGGCTGAGATAGGAATTATGAATAAAGAAGCCGCAATTACCATCGAAAGGAGAGCGGATAAAAACTTAAGGATTTTTGCCTTGTTTTTCATACTTTATATCCCCTTTCTGTTGGATTTTGAAATATTATGATAAACAATGCGCAGGGTTGTAAAGATTACAACCGAAAGAGCCAGCAGGCAGAACAGAACCCAAACCACAGCGCCTATTTCACGGCGTGCAAGTTTAAGAATGTAGTTGCCGGCACCGGTTTTGTATATCACTTTATTTTTATTGATAGTTTTAATGGTTTCCTGAATTATTTCTTCCGCAGGGTCGTCCCCGGCGTCGATATATGTGTTACCGTCATCATCGGTAGTGATATCGTCATCGCTGTCGTCCTCATCATCAAGGGTTGAAACCGCCTCTAAAAGTGCAGCGATTTTATCATAAGCGTCCATACCGTCATACTGACCTTTAGTAAGTTCGGCAATGGTTTCGAGCGTAGCGCTGTCCATCCAATCAAGGGCGGTTGAAGCAATTAAGATGTCGATTTTATCCGAGGCTTTAACATCGGAAACGCTCATTTTTAATATCGTTTCGAACTGTGTTATAAAGCGATTGGCTTTTATCATTTCCGGTGTTGATATTTTTTGAACATAGTCATTAATATCAATCGCTTTTTGGTATCCGCCGTCACCGATAAGTTTTTCAATTTCTTTTATGGCATAATTCTTTCTTGTTTCGTCAACATTTGCTTCCGAATTATCCAAAACGCCGATCATTTTTCCGACAAGCGTGTTAATATCCTTTGCCCGAGAAGGATTGGCACCCTCTTTACCTTCGGTAACAAGTTTTATAAGGGATTTTATATTAGCCCCGCCGTTTTCATTTTTAAACTCGTTTAAAACTTCCCCGAAAGTCTTGACAAACTCGTTCCACTCGGCTTCGGGGTCGATTGGATCATCACCGCTTGAGGCTATTTTTTCAAGCAACGCGGCGAGTTTTGCCCTTTCGGTCATAAGTCTTGACTGAGCCTGCAAAGAGAGTTTGCGCAATTCGTTGAAGGCATCTTTCACAGCATCAAGATCGGATTTTTTAACGCTGTCGAGCGGTATATCAACAATCGCTTTGTATTTGGCAAGATAATCTTCCGCTACTTTTTTCGAACCGTCCTTCGAATCCTGCAGCAATTCCTCGTACTTTTCCATGGCGTCAAAAAGTATCTGGCTTTCCGCCACTTTGCTTCTTTGAGTAAGGGGCAGAGAATAATACAGATTGACAGCATTCTCTATTCTTGATTTGCACTCGTCAGAGAGTTCAACCGTGCCGATTGCATTTATAGCGTCCGCCACCACTTCGGACAAAGTTTTTGCTGTACCGATAAGTACGGTTGCGGTAGGCGCTGCGGCAGAAAAGTCAAATCTTTGAAAAGTATGTGAAGCGGTATAGGTATACATACTGTTCAGTTTGACTGTTATGGCCGTTGCCTGAATACTGCTTTTTACATCACTGTTGACCTTAAAACGGAGAGTGAAAATGGTGCTGCCGTCAGGAATTGAAACGGACTTATCCGACTCCCACGCTATGTTTAAAACACCGGCGATCTGCCTGCTGTAAACCGAAACATCGCTTACGGATCCCGACGGGAACGAAATGGATTTTTCAGTATAGGTCAGCGCATTGGTATCATAATTTATCGAAAAGTCAAATCCGTTTACATCCTTGAAACCGGTGTTCACCACAAATGTGGCGAACACGGTTTCATCACGGTCATATGTAGAATTATCTCTGTCCAATTTCAAAGTGAAGGAAGCGGTTCTTGATGAGGCAGGCGCAGCCGAAGCCGGCATTACCACCTGGGCCGAAATTAACAGTACGACCAAGGCGACAGCAAATATTTTTGATATAATCTGTCTTTTCAAACCGGTTGCTCCTTTCTTTAGGGGTCTTGAGTTTAATGCTGGTTATTTATTGTTTGCAATATATTCCTTGCACTGCGTCTGCATTTCTTTAAGGATGGCATCTATACCCGCCGTTTTAAGCGCGGCTTTGAATTTCTCCAACTGATTGTCAAAATCAGAGCCTGCTTTATATATAGTGCCGAATTCTTTTGAAGCCGACGAAATATTTGTAAGCTGATTGGAAATCTTGGCGTTGCTTATACGCATACCGTAAACCGGCGTTTTGTGAAGAACGTTGTTTCTTACATTCTGATAATAATCAAGCGCATATTCTTTCTGACCTGCAAGGTAGTATTCCGGAGATGAAGGAATGAAAGAGTTATCAACAATCCAAAGCGGAATGCCGTATGTGCTTTTTGCGGAAGGCTGGTTGATGTAATCATAACCTTTGCAGGCTTCTTTTACACCGTCACCGTCAACATCTATTCTGTAATAATGTTTATGCTGCTCTGCCGCGGTTTCTTCGTCAAGATCCTCGTCACCCTCAAAGCCCCATACGAGCAGGTCAACAAGTTCCTTAACCTCTTTGCCGTTTTCTGCATCCTCGGGGGTGCGCAACAAATCAAGCAGTTTCATAGCGCGTTCGGGGTTGACGGCAGTTCTCGGGATAATGCTGTACGAAGCCTCGGAGCCGCAGACTGAAACACCGTTATACATCTGTTCACGCGTGTTTATAAGTATGCAGTTATATTTAACATCGCCGTATTTATCTTTTTCAGTGAAAAGGCCTTTTTCGTAATCAACATTAAGGAATGAATCGAACCACATACCCTGTTGCTTGGTTGAAATGGCGTCAAGGTTTGAACCGGACGAAGCATTCTTACTGTCATTAAAGAAGCCTTTTTCATACCAAAGTTTTTTATATTTAATATAAAGCAACCACGGTTCGGAGCCTACCCACTGGAAGGGTTCTACAGTGTCGGCAAATGCGTCATAATAAACATTGTTGCCGCTGTCGAGTGCTTCATAGCCTCTTGTAGCGAACACACTGAGCACATCGCTTGCAAATCCGGTCAGTCCCTGACCGTTGATAGCGCCGTTAGCCTTTATTGTATCAAGGAATTTAGTAAGAACCTGATAAACTTCTTCGGTCGTATGGGGGTCGCTGCGAAGGGCTTTAATAAACGCATCGGTATCAAAATACTGATAAAGCTGAGCAGGAATCTGAACATAAGGGGTTTCTTTAATCCAGGGCTGCATATTCGGAATTGCATAAAGTTTATCGTCAACCTCGCCGCTTCTGTAAGCGTCGACCCAGGTTTCCTGTTCCTTTTGAATATTGGGAGCATATTTCTTTACGAGTTCGTCAAGCGGCTGATAAGCCTTTTGGCGAGCCTGCGACTCAATGTCATAGAGGTAACCGGACCAGGCAATATCTATTTCTTTGTTGGAAGCCATCCATCTTGACCAGTTTTCGGAATCCAAAGAAATGAATTTAACGGTTGTGTGTGGAAGGAGTGTTTTAAGTTTCTTGTTAAAAGCTTTGAACACCAGTTCGTCATCCGTGTGACCGTAATGTTCACTCATAATTGCCCATGTCAGCGTAACATCTTTACTCATATCGCTGCCTGCGCCTTTGCTTCCGCCGCATCCTGCAACAGGAATAATCATTGCAACACAAAGAAGCATGGCTAAAATCTTTTTAATCATAATTATAATTACCTCCGTTTAATTATTCTTTAATCGAACCTGCGGCGATACCTTTTGCAAAGTATTTCTGCACGAACGGGAATATACAAATAATAGGTATGATAGCAACCACGCACATTGCATAGTTAAGGGTTTTATCCGGCGGGAAAACATCCTTATCCAGTCCGGTTATACCAAGCGCCTGTTTTTCAGCCTCCTGATTTTTTAGCATACGGAATATCAGGTACTGGATTTTCCACAGTTTTGGTTCCGATACATACATAAGAGAAGCACCGTAATCGTTCCAGGAACCGATAGCGCCCATAAAATACTGAATTACAAAGATTGAACGCGACATCGGAAGAACAACTTTCCAGAGAACCTGCATTTCGGTTGCACCGTCAATCGTTGCGGCTTCAATAAGTGAAGCGGGAACCTGTTTAAAGCAGTTACGGTAGAGGATTATTCCCCAAAGGCCGACGCCGGGGATGAGGTAAACCCAAATGGTGTCGCCGAGGTGTAACCACCTTGTCATCAAAATATAACTTGAAAGCATACCGCCGCTTATGAACATAGGCAGCATATAGAACCATGTAAGCGGTTTTTTAAGCACGAAGTCGGGGCGCGACATCGGGTATGCTATCATCATAGCCAGGATCTGACACATCAGCGGCTGAACTACAGCCACGCCTACTGTAAGGAATATTGCCCTGAGCATTGCGCCGCCCGAGGAAAAAACAACCTTCCACGCGGCAAGAGAAAATACTTTCGGAATAAATTTAAATCCTTCGGTAACAAAAGTCTGCTCATCCGTAAATGAAACAATAACTATCATTATTACCGGTAAAATACATATCACTGTCCAAAGAATAAGGAGTGCATGCACAATTGTCATATAAAGTTTACTTTGTTTCAACTGTCGTCTGCTCCTTTCTTTAATACAGTGCGTTGTTTGCGTTAATTTTCTTTACTATTGCGTTTACCGTATGGGTCATAACAAGTCCGATAAGGCTTGTTGCCAAACCGGTGGCGGCGGCTATACCCATACTGCCCTCACGGCCCGAAGTCATTTGTTCGAATGTGTACATCGCAAACTGGTTAATAACCTTCAGAACATTACCGTCGGTCAACTGAGAGATAAAGTAGTTAAGACCAAGACCGGAGGAGAATATGCTACCCATCTGGGTTATGAGAACCAGGCAGCCCATCGGGAGCATTTCGGGTAATGATACATAGCGTATCTGTTTAAGTCTTCCGGCACCGTCAAGGTTTGCCGCTTCAAACAGGCAGGGGTCTATAGCCAAAAGCGCCGCAAAGAAGTAAAGTGCTGCCTGACCTGCATTCTGCCAGAAATCGGCAAAAACGATTATCGGCGGCCAAACGGCAGGAACGGAGAAAAAGTTTATCGGCTCTTTCCGCCCGAATGACATAAGCAGCGAGTTGATTATACCCGCCTGAGTATTATCGAAAAGGAGAATAATTATGTAAAGCACGCAGGATACAGATACAAAACTTGTCATAAGCATTGAAGTCTGATATATCTTGCTTGCAATTCTGCTTCTTATTTCATAAAGCAGCAGTGCGAAGAACATTCCTGCGAAGAAGTTTACCGTAACTATTGAAGCGACACGGTAAAGCACGGTATTGCGGACGAGTATATACAACTGATCCGAAGCGACTATATAACGGAAGTTTTCAAGTCCGATCCAGGGACTGCCCATAATACCGTCAATATAGTTGTAACTTTTAAAGTTAATAAGTATTCCGTACATCGGAACATAGGTAAATATTATCGTAAGGACGACAGCAGGAATGCAGAGCATAATATACGGAATGTTGTGCAGCAACTGCTCGCCAAACGTTCTTTTTCTGTTTAGGGTGGGAACTACCACCATTGAATCTTGATCCACTGTAAAATCCCCTTGCTTAAAAGCGTCTTAACTTCCCCTGAGGCTTTCGCCTCGGGGAAGTTTAAAATTAATTAATTACATAATCGGATTATCATCAGTAACCGATATTTCGTTTGCCGGCGCTGCCGCAACATCGGCTGCCGCCGCATCTCCCTTAATGCCTTTTAAAGCTTTAATGAGGAGAATAATAAGCACAACACTGCCCGCAAGTGCAAGAAGGATAAGAGCCGAGAGTACGATAATTAAAATCCATTCAGCTGTGCTGATTGAAGATATCTTACCGTCGGTCTTAACGGTAACAGTGCCCGAACCGCCGCCCGAGCCCTCGGTTTCTTCATCTTCCGACATTTTCTCTTCAAGAGCGGATACGGCTGTATTCAACTGGTCGTCGGTAAGTCCGGCAGCCTTAAGGTCGTCAACCGTGAGTTCTTCGCCTTTTTCAGCCGCTTTGTCAAATATGGCTTTGGCTACATCGTCGGTAATATCAACGCCCAAATCTTTAAAGAGTTTTGTAACTGCGTCAGCGTCTTTGGCGGCAACTATCTCTTTTATAAGTTCGGCTTTTGCTTCATCATCGCTTACCTCGGAATCAGCCGAATCCGTACCGTCTTTGTCCTTGTCGCTGCTGTACTGCTTAGGAGCATCAAGTTCCGCAAGCGTTTTTACGGTTTTGCCGGTAAGCGCCTTAACG
>CAVGND010000035.1:0-16627 GCA_963630555.1 Roseburia intestinalis
GCGGCAAGGTAATTATGACATTTCAATTTGTGAACGTAGATTTTATGTTTGGCATAGCATTAGTTCGAGTCCGGGTGGTGAGGCAACAATAAATTCTCATATAAAAAATGAGGTCTGATTTTGAGAAATACAGGCGTCCCCCCGGTTCAAGTCCACTTAGCCGAACATTTTATGGGTTTTGTGCCCTGAAATTATCTTTTGAAATTTGCCCCTAAAACAGCGAAAAACCCTTGATTTCTCAAGGGTTTTGGGCTTTTGTGCTTTATAGTCACACAGGACTGGCGCGCTGAAAGGGACTCGAACCCCCGACCCTCTGCTTAGAAGGCAGATGCTCTATCCGGCTGAGCTATCAGCGCAAAAATAAACTGCCTGAATCCAAGGCAGTCTAATGGAGCAGGTGATGGGAATCGAACCCACGTAACCAGCTTGGAAGGCTGGAATTCTACCATTGAACTACACCTGCATCGCTACGACGGTAACTATAATACCACAACCACCGCCGTTAGTCAAGTATTTTTGAAAATTTTATTTCTACATTTTATTAGGTGTCGAAGCATTTGGACAGTTGACCTCTTGCCTATTGCATTGCTGTAAAAAATTGTTACAATCATAAAAATTGCTAAAGGAGCGACAGTATAAATGTTTGAAGATGCAAGAAACAAAAAATATAAGTACAGTACTTTTGAATTGACGGAAACGAATGAGTGTTATAAATGGGGATGGTGCTACTCGGCAAAAGAATTAGAGAAAAAGTTTAAGAAACTTTTTGTAGGTAAAGCCGTAAAAGGCTTATATATTGATTTAGGAAGTTATCTTGAAAATTACGAAAAATTCCCCACTCCGTTTATTGATATTTCCTCTAACGGCGGCGGCAGTAAAATCATATTCGATGATACCGTATTGGAGTTAAAACGGCACGCCGAAGGACAGTTCAACTATAATATTGCTCCTTTAAACTGCTATAAAATAACGGAATATAACGATTATCCGCCGCAGGATGATGATCGTTACTATTCTTATTTGAACATTGAAGACCACGATATAACCGCAAAAATTTCAAACCAAACGGTAACCGAAATACGCGTCCCCGGAACGGATATGGGGTGCTTCAGGTGCAACGATTTTAACGAAGAAAAGGCGGATGCAGCAGCAAAATCAAATGACCTGCCATCAGAGATTGATTTATATATAAACGGCCATATTATTCGACTGATTGGGGATGATATGGAGTATTACAGAGTCAGTATCGAAAAAGCGTAAATCATATCATTTTCAAAAAATCCGATTCGCTTATTATAGATATTCCGAGTTGCGCCGCTTTATCAAGTTTGCTGCCGGCGTCCTCCCCTGCCAGGACATAATCCGTATTTTTTGAAACACTTGATGAAACCTTGCCGCCGTTATCTTCAATCAACTTTGCCGCTTCATTTCGTTTAAGTGTCGGAAGAGTTCCGGTAAGGACAAATTTAAGACCTTTAAGCGAGTCACCCACGGGCTTTGAAAGGCTTTTCATATTAACGCCCACGCTCACTAATTCGTCAATCAGGCAACGTGTTTGCGGCAACGAGAAAAAGTTAACAACCGATGCGGCAACAGTTTTTCCGAACCCGTCAATGCTTTCAATATCTTCGGCAGACGCGGAAAAAATCGACTCGATATCACCGAATTTTTCGGATAAAAGTTTTGCGGCTTTTTGACCCACATTGCGTATTCCCAAACCGTAAACCAGTCTGCTTAAATCATTTGATTTAGATTTTTCAATCGCCTTTAAAATATTGTCGGCAGACTTTTCGCCCGACCGTTCAAGCAGGCTTATATCTTCTGTTTTTAACTTATATATATCCGCAGGGTTACGGATTAAATTCGCGTTTACCAACTGTTCGATAATCGCAGGGCCCAAGCCCTCGATATCCATAGCGTCCCGCGAAACAAAATGAAACAGATTTCTAAGCAGTTGTGCGGGGCATTCGGGCGAATTGCAGCGAATTACCGCCTCGTTCTCGTATCTTGTAACTGGCGAACCGCAGGAAGGACAAAATTCGGGCATTTTAAACGGCACGCCGCTTGGTGATTTTTCTTTCACGCCTACGACCTCGGGGATTATCTCCCCTGCTTTTCTTACAATTACGGTATCCCCTATTGCGATGTCTTTATGTTTTATAAAATCTTCATTATGCAGCACAGCGCGGCTTACCGATGT
Organism: Roseburia intestinalis; assembly: GCA_963630555.1. Lineage (GTDB taxonomy): Bacteria > Bacillota > Clostridia > Oscillospirales > Acutalibacteraceae > CAVALG01. Next base: position 2,201 of record CAVGND010000035.1, read on the forward strand.
GCCCGAAAGTTCTATGGTATCAAACACTGCGGTAGGAGTGAGCGCACCCGTCCTGCCGACATTGATTTCGATATTACGCAACACGGTTGCTTTTTCTTCGGGCGGGTATTTATAGGCAACAGCCCATTTAGGAAATTTGGAAGTACTGCCGAGTATTTCCCTTGAGTTCAGGTTGTTTACCTTTATAACGGCACCGTCGATATCAAAACCGAGTTCTCCGCGTTCTTCGCCTATCCTTTTAACCTCTTCGATTGCCGATTCAATATCGGCGCATTTTTTGTAAAACGGCAAGACGGTAAAGCCTATCGACTTTAAAAAATCAAGCGACTCGGTATGGCTCACATAATTATGTGAGCCTATTTTTTGCACATTAAATACAAATATATCGAGTTTTCTTTTCTCGGTAATCGAAGGATTCTTTTGTCTGAGCGACCCTGCGGCAGCGTTACGGGGATTTTTTGAGATTTTCTCTTCGTTGATTTCCTGCCATTTTATAAGTTCGTTAAAACTTTTGTGCGACATATAAACTTCGCCGCGTACCTCAATATCGTCCGTGTAACCGTTCAATTTTTTAGGTATGGATTTAACTGTCATAAGATTATCGGTCACATTTTCGCCCACATCACCGTCGCCGCGTGTTGAGCCGCGGATAAAATTGCCGCCGGAATATTCAAGAGATACCGATAATCCGTCAATTTTAGGTTCAACCGAGTATTCGACAGTGTTGCCGATTGTTTCGCGAACGCGGGCATCAAATGCTCGCACCTCGTCAAAACTGAATACATCCTGCAAACTTTCCATGCGTATTTCGTGAATTACCGGCGAAAATTGCACGTTCCTCGTTCCGCCGATACGCCCAGATGGTGAGGACGCGTCGGAAAATTGCGGAAAATCCTTTTCAAGCGCTTTTAATTCCCTTTGCAGCATATCATATTCATAGTCTGATATTTCGGGATCGTCCTGATTATAATATTTATTATTATGATATTCAATCGTCTGCCGCAATTCTTCAATTCTTTGCTTTGCGTTGTTTTCGTCCATTATTTTAACATTTCCTTCCCAACCTGCAGATTATCGGTATTAGCGGTTTTAATCAATTTTTCTCGGCCTTGTAATTATTAATATCATCGGGCACATCGCTTTCCTCCGAAACATCAATAACATTTGTGTATGCTTCGGGTATATCGCCTACAATAACCGTTTCGGCGATAATATATGTTCCGCTGATCACTTCTTCCGCCCTGTAAAGCGGCATAAGTATATAGATATTTGATTTGATTGTAAGCGTAATTTGGTGCAGTGATTGATTTATGCCCGCTTCCAGAAAACGGCTTTCGGTATCGGTAAACATCGGAGCACTGATTTTTGTTTTGATTTTAATGTCAGGGCCGCGTCCGATAAGGTACTGATTTCCCGTAAGCGTTCCGAACGGGACGGAAATTATAAAGTCTTCATCACCCGAAATGTTTTTTTGAACATCGTCAATAATTTCCGAAACAATGCGATTCATATTCAATGTATCAATTTCAATCGACTGTACGTTACCGTCCTCACTTCTGTTGATTACCGAAAGATCGCTGTACGTGAATTTTTCCTTTTTAAGCACATTCGACATTGATTTGCTGACAGCACTGTTTAAAAGTATAACGGACTGAGAACGTGCATATTCCCGAATTAACGGCCTTAGAGATATATCCGTATATATAAATGCGGCAGCCGAAATAATCACGGCAGTAATCAAAAGCGATATCCATCTTTTAAATATTGTTTTTTTCATAGCCACACCTCTTTTAACCTATTTTACGAAAAACAGGTATAAGAGGTGAAAACAGAACATATATATCATATCACATTTTTTTTAATTATCAAAGGTTTTTCTTAAAAAGGGCTGTCAGCGAAAAAAATAAATTGACAAATGCCGATAAGAATACTATCATTATTTCAGTAAAAAATTTTATAAAGGTGATAGTATGAAAATAGGTATATACGGTTACGGTAACCTGGGCAGAGGTGTGGAAATTGCCGCTGCCGGTTCGGATGATTTTGAAATATTCGGTGTCTTTACACGGCGCAATCCCGAAACGGTAAAAACGGTTTACGACACTACGGCGGTATATCCGGCAAACGAAGTGCTTAAGTATAAAGAGCAGATAGATGTTATGATAATATGCGGCGGCAGTGCAACCGACCTGCCCGAAATGACGCCGCAGCTTGCTGAAAATTTTAATGTGGTTGACAGTTTCGATACGCACGCCGATATACCTAAACACTTTGCTAAAGTTGATAAAGCGGCGAAACAAGGCAAAAAAGTCGCTGTTATTTCGGCTGGTTGGGATCCAGGAATGTTTTCGCTTGCGCGGTTATACAGTAATGTAATTCTGCCGCAGGGCAAGGATTATACATTTTGGGGCAAGGGAATAAGTCAGGGGCACTCCGACGCAATCAGGCGCATTGACGGAGTGATTGACGCACGGCAATACACCTGCCCCAACAATGAAGCAATCGCTTCGGTACGCAGCGGCGAAACACCCGAACTGACAACACGGCAAAAACACACAAGGCTTTGCTATGTTGTTGCGAAGGAGGGCGCAGATAAGAAGCGTATCGAACAGGAAATTAAAAATATGCCGAAGTATTTTGCGGATTACGATACTACCGTGAATTTTATAACCAGGGAGGAATTGGAACGCGACCATAAAGGTATGCCGCACGGAGGATTTGTTATCAGAACGGGCGTAACCGGTGCGTCGGGCGAAAACCGGCACATAATTGAGTACAGCCTGAAACTTGATTCCAACCCCGAATTTACGGCAAGTGTGCTTGTTGCGTTTGCGCGTGCGGCAGTTAAAATGCAACTTCGCGGCTGCACAGGCTGCAAAACCGTATTTGATATATCACCTGCCGACCTTTCTTCCCTGCCCCATGACGAAATAATCGGAACTATGCTCTGATATAGATCCCAAATACGGTAAGCACAAACCCTCTGACGAGGGGGCTGGCAAAAATCTTCGATTTTTGACTGAGGGAGAGATAGAACTAACAGCAAGAAGAATTTACCGTCTGTTATCAAAACCCCGCCTGCCCCATCTAACATCTGAAATCTACTGTCTACAGGTTAATCCAACACATAAATCCCCCGAAACAATGCTGTTTCGGGGGATTAAATTTATTCTATCGGAAATTTTTCTATAATTTGTGCGTCATATTGAAGAATCAGTATGGCGTCTTTTGTGTTGACCGCTCCGTCACCGTTAAGGTCGCCGACTGTGATTTGCGAGCCGGTCAGCAGTTCCGTTTCGGTGTCGTGGCGAAGAACGGCGATTGCGTCTTTTATGGTGTAACCCCATCGTCACCGTCTACATCGCCGAGTTTTACGGCGGACTGTGTAATTATATAAAGGCTGAAATGATCGGTTGTAAAGGTAAGTTTACCGTCATTTAAACCTGCCTTCATATCGGTCAGTGTGCCGTCGCTTTCCGCGGTAGACTTTGCATTTTGCGCCGTCCATACCGTCGGGCACCGCAATGCTTACGGTAACCTTACCGTTCGGTTGGACTTTTTCCTCACCCTTCATAAGGTCAATGTTGTACGCCGTAAATTTCTCTGCACCGAGGTTTTTAAGTTGAGTTTCATACTTTTCGCCTATGTTTTCAACCTTTTCGGTTGAAAGCGATACTCCGGTCGACGGAATAACGCTGCTGTCGGTTGATATAGTGATGTTTTTATCGTCACCCTCTACTGTAACAGGTTTGACAATCAACTCAAAATCAATATCATTTTCTACTGCGTATTTGTGAGCCGTACTGTTTTCCGTTGTTTTTATAACCAAGTTGTTGCAATGATAGAATGCAGAACTGCCTATGCTTGTCACACTATCGGGTATGGTTATACTTGTAAGGTTTTTAGAGAAGGCAAATGCGTAACCTCCTACATTTGTTACACCATTCGGTATTATTATACTTGTAAAGTTTTCGCACCAGGAGAATGCGTAATTGCCTATGCTTGTTACACGGTTCGGTATTTCTATATTTGTAATCCCTGTGCAACCGTCAAATGCAAAACCGTCTATACTTGTTACACCGTCGGGTATAGATATACTTGTAAGACTTGTGCAACCTCTGAATGCATACAATCCTATGCTTGTCACACTTTTCGGTATAATTGTACTTGTAAGATTTCTACACTGATAAAATGCATAGGATCCGATATTTGTTACGCCCTGTTTAACGGTAACCGTTGTGATATTCACACCCCACGGTGCGGTGTATTTACTATATCCCGCCATTTTACCGTTGCCGCTTATAGTAAGGTGAGTTCCGTCAAGCGTCCAGGTGCAGTCGCCTGTTGTGCCGCTTGTTGTTTCCGCGCTTGCGGTAACTGTAATCGGTATAACGGAAAACAGCAGCGCAACCGCTAACATGACAGAAAGAAACTTTTTAATTCTCATTTCCTCAACTCCTACTTTTATGTTATTTAATATTACCGCGCAAAAATTTACAATTAAGAGTATACTACAAAACCAAAAAATGTCAAGGATTGGTGTAAAAAATACCGCTGCTTTTAAAGCAGCGGCAAAACACCTAAGAACAATTTAATATTTAAAATGCCGTTTATGTACCGCGGAAGTTCCGTCTACATTATCCCGGCAAGGAAATAACAAAAGCGCGGGGCGCCTTATCAGTCCTTTTTCTCGGGGACTTCATGGTAAAGGTTAAGCCTGAACATAAGCGCTTCATCATCAGGGTTGGTGCAGCGAATATATGCGCCTTCGACAAGTCCGCCCTTTAAGATGTTCGCAATGCCCATTATCTGACAAAGTTTAGATTTAAGGTTAAGAACGTCGCCTTCGTCAGTTTCAAGAAAGACATCACCTTTACAAGCGTCAACAGTTTTTATAAGATCCGCAATATTGATGTTGTGTACAAGATTTAATCTATTCATACAATTCACCTCCGTATATGTTTATTATACTTATAATGCCCCGAATGTCAAGCGGTTTATAAAAGTTTTACAAAGATAATACATTGTTATTATAATTCCGTTAAACAACGCTTTCCGCCGGAATTTTTATACTTTATCGGGCGTTTCCGCCGCACCTTGACAAATGCGGCGGCACTGTTATATAATGTTGGCGTTATAAGATGTTACGGAAGTGTAGATTATGAATTTAAGAAGGGTGTTTTTTATTTCCGGCATTACGGCGGCTGTTTCCTGCGCTGCCGCCTCTTTTTTGCGCCCCGAAACCGCACTGATCTGCACCGCTGCCCTTTTCGCTCTCGCGGCGATTTTATTTATCTTGGGAGGAAAACACCCGACTCTGTATCGCTGCTTTCTTCCTTTAATATTTTTTGCGGTTTTTATCGCCCTGTCTGCTTTCAATTATATTTATCAAATTCAGCCGGCAAAATTGCTTGCGGGAAATTCGGCTACTGTGGTCGGCAAGGTATGCGACGACCCGGAATATAACAACGGTTTTGTAAAAATACCGATAAAGACCGAAAGCATCTCGCTTGAAGGCTCGGCACAAAAGGTCAGGATAGTTTTAAACGTTCCTGTTCAGGATTCCTATTCGTACGGCGACCGTGTGGAGGCTGACGTGTCTTTCACGGCATTATCCGAAATTGAAAAGAAGTTATATTATCCGGACGGAATTTATATAAAAGCCGACGGAAACAGCGTTGCGCCGCTGAAAAACAACGGCGTTAACCGATTTTATCAAACGGCGCTGAAGATCAGAAGTACCGTAAAGGCACGGATACTGACTTATTATAATGACGATGTATCCGGATTTCTGTGCGGACTGACTTTGGGCGACCGTTCCGCTATGGCTGACGAAACATACAACAATTTTATTAACAGCGGCATTGTTCATTTAACTGCCGTTTCCGGATTACACCTCGGCGTGATTGCAGGACTGATATATAATTTGCTTAAAAAACTTTCGCGACATATTGCAGGGATAATAACTGTTGCATCGGTTATTGTAATTATGGCTGTTACCGGATTTTCGCCTTCAATAGTGCGCTCGGGAACGATGTTTATAATTATGGTAATTGCAGAATCACTTTCTCACAAAAGCGACCCATTAAATTCCTTAGGCCTTGCTATGACAATAATGCTTGCCATTAACCCCTGTATATGGATGAGCGCCGCTTTTATACTAACAACCGCTTCGGTAATCGGAATTATTGTATTCAACGAGCCATTGTCACGCATTATATCTTATCCGCTCAAACGGATATATTCAAAACTACTTTCCTTAGTCGGGGACGAAAGTTACTGCGCCGGCGGATTAAACCACATATCCGTCTTTATAAAGCGCATTGTTAATTTGGTATCCGTAACAATTGCCGCGTCCGTACTTGTTACGCCGGCTGTTGCATGTATATTCGGGAGAGTTGCCGTTCTTACCGTTCCGGCAAACTTGCTTGCCGTTACCGCAGGAAGTCTTAATTTGGTTTTATTGATAATAACACTGATAATTCCAAACTGCTTTTTACTGGGTGCGGTGCGCGATTTTTTGATTTGGCTGGTTTCGGTAATTGCGAAACACATAATTGCCGTTTCTGAAATCTTCGGTTCAAGCAAAATTTCAACTCTGCAGCTTAACAGCAGCACTGCCGTCTGTCTGGCAGCGGCAGCGGCAGCTTCGGCAGGCGTAGTAATGATATTTGCCGCACTCGGCAAAAGGTCAACAATTTCATCCGTTACCTCTATTGTGTTATCAGTTGCCGTGGCCGCAACTGCGTCTTTCACTTTGACTTCAGGCGGATATACGGTAATAATGCCGCGCATTAACGGATATTCCTGCATTGTTGCAAAAGGCAGTACCGCAGTAATGATAGGTACAGGCGGCGATTACAATGATACTCTTGCTATAAATAAGTTATTAAACGATCGGGGAATCAAAAAACTTGCGGCAATCGTAGTTCCGAACTCCGAAAACTGCAAAAGCGGTGCCGATTATTTTTCAGCCGAATACGAAACACCGATATACTGCGACAATGATTGTGCAAAGAATTTCAAGTCCGAAAAGATTTACAGCATCAATAATCTGAATATAAAAATTTCCGAAAACATAAACATTTGCATTGCGGATAAGCAAAGCGAAACCGTATCCGCTTATATCTGTAATGTCAGGTTTTTATTTATGTCCCGTAAGTGCGACAACGCCGATTTTACAAAGCCGAATGATATTATATTTCTTTCGGCAGGCGCACTTTCATCCGAAAAAATCCCTGCCGAAGCATTTAAAATTTTGAACAGCGGCAATATTGATAAAAATTTAAGACAAAAATCAGAAGATGATAAGAACTGCTACATATCCGATAACGAATTTATTGCTGAAATTGACGATAAACTTAATGTGACATTTGCAGAACGGAGAAGAATATCCGTATTTTGACTTTTATTGTCTATTGATAAAATTAAATAAATGTGTTATTTTAATATTAGTATTAATCGGTTTTCGGAGGTGTATGTTTTGAAAATTATGATTAATCCCAACAAAGAAATTGCCGATACGGTTAAGGAAGGTCTTAAAAAAACGGGCGGTTACTGCCCCTGCAGGCGTGAACACACGCCCGATAACAAATGTATGTGCAAAGAATTCAGGGATCAGATCAAGGATCCCGATTTTGAAGGTTTCTGTCACTGTATGTTATATTACAAAGAAAAATGATCGAGGTAAATTTTATGAGCGAAGTAACAATCACAAAGGATAACTTTGATAATGAGATAACCAACTGTGAAAAAACCGTTATGGTTGATTTCTGGGCGGACTGGTGCGGGCCGTGTAAAATGTTAGCGCCTACTATTTCGGAAATTGCAGAGGAATTTTCCGACACCGTAAAGGTCTGCAAAGTTAATGTTGACGAGCAGCCTGAACTTGCCGACAAATTCGGTATAACAAGCATACCCACCGTTATCGTGTTTAAAAACGGAGAAATGTCAGACAGCAGCGTGGGCTATGTTCCGAAATCCAAACTTGAACAGATGATAATATAAAACAGGCGGTCTTATTGTAAATGAAACACGAATATCTTGAATGCGGTCAGATTGTAGGAACTCATGCTCTGTCAGGCGAAGTCAGAATTAATCCATGGTGTGACACACCCGAATTCCTGCTTAAATTTAAGGAACTTTATTGCGGCAACAAAAAAACGCCCCTTAAAATTGTAAAATCGAGAGTGCACGGCAACGTGGTGCTTGCAAAATTTAAAGGGGTTGACAGTATTGCCGATGCCGAAAAAATGCGCGGCGACATTTTGTATATTGCAAGAAGAGATGTCAGCCTTGAAAAAGGCAGATATTTTATAAGCGACCTTATCGGTTGCAATGCAATCGGCAAAAACGGCGAAGTATACGGCGTAATATCCGACGTCTCGGCAACCGGAGCAAATGACGTATGGCACATAAAAAACGGTTCAAAAGAATATCTTATCCCTGCAATACCGGATGTTGTAAACAGCGTGGACATTGATAAAGCCGAAGTTGTAATTACACCGCTAAAAGGAATATTTGACGATGAAGATTGATATAATGACGCTTTTCCCCGATATGTGCGAAGCCGTCCTGAGTGAAAGCATTATAGGTAGGGCAAGAAACTCCGGTTTTGTTGATATCTGTTGTCACAACATCCGTGATTTCGCCGGGAATAAACATAATCGCGTAGACGATGCACCTTTTGGCGGCGGTATGGGAATGATAATGCAGGCTGAACCGATATATAATTGTTATAAATCGCTCTATAATGAGGGTGAGGACAAACCACATCTTGTTTATCTTTCGCCCAAAGGCAAAACGCTTAACCAAAAAAAAGTGCGTGAACTCGCCGAACTTCAACGCATCGTCCTTCTCTGCGGTCATTACGAAGGCGTTGACGAACGCGTGATTGATGAGATTGTTGACGAAGAGATATCAATAGGTGATTATGTACTTACCGGCGGCGAACTCCCTGCACTTGTACTTACCGATTGTGTCTGCCGTATGTTGGACGGCGTCCTTTCAGACAAAAGTTGTTACACCGAAGAAAGCCATTATAACGGGTTGTTGGAATATCCGCAATACACCAGACCGAGGAATTGGCACGGTAAACAGGTGCCGGATGTGCTTCTTTCCGGAAATCATGCCGAAATTAAAAAGTGGCGAAGTGAGCAATCGTTGAATACAACATTATTAAAGAGGCCGGATATTTTAAAATAACGGATTCATTTTTCACAAATAATGCATATAAAACGCGTCGATATTTGGAAGTATTGGCAGAATACTGTATTAATTGAATTTTTTAATTGACTATTTGATTAGTTGTGGTATAATAATAAAGTGGTAATTTTGATGAATTCAAGATGAGGAGACATTTGTATGTATGTTAAAGATGTTGTAGTTCAAAATCAAGTCGGACTTCATGCGCGTCCTGCAACTTTTTTCATCCAAAAAGCGAATGAGTTTAAGTCGTCTATTTGGATTGAAAAAGAAGAACGCAGAGTTAACGCAAAAAGTCTTCTCGGCGTTTTGTCATTGGGTATTGTTGTCGGCACAACCATAAGAATAATTGCAGACGGTGCTGATGAAACCGCCGCGGTTGACGGTTTGGTTAAACTTGTACAATCCGGTTTTTCGGAAGACTGATTTTTCTTAATACCCGCTTTTAAATTTAATAATCAACAAGCGGCTTCAACGCATCTGTTGATTGCCGTGTATTTCCGGGTGTGGCTCAGTTTGGTAGAGCGCTTGAATGGGGTTCAAGAGGCCGCAGGTTCGACTCCTGTCACTCGGACCAGAACGAAAAGTCGACTTTTTTGAGAAATCGAAAGAGTTGGCTTTTTTATTTGCAAAATATTGACAATACGTCTTGACAAAATGACAAGTATATGGTATGATGTATTTACAAAGGAGGCACTATATATGGGAAAGGAATTAGGGCGAAGAATACTAAGTGCTATACGAGCAAAAGGTATTTCTCAAAAAGAATTGGCATTGGAAATCGGCGTTACGGAGGGCGTTATTTCAAGGTATGTTTCCGGCGAGCGAGATCCTAAACCGGAAATGATTGCAAATATTGCTACTGCGTTGCACACAACATCAGATTATTTACTTGGCATTGAAAAGAATGATTTTGATTATCCGAGAGTTCGCAGGTTGATTGCCAGAAATGCATCATCTATGACGGAGTTGGAAAAAAGGGACCTTATTAACGCTTTGTTTGGAGAGAAATAATAAATGGGAATATCTTTATCTCATCGCAGATATGAAGAGATTAAAAGAACAGTAGTTAATTTATTTGTCAAGTATAATGTGACCTGCGTGCCGGTAAATGGCTTTGAATTGGCAACCAAAATGGGTATTAAGATTATACCATATTCCGCTATTCCTATCGAAAAGAGATATCTGCTTTTCAAAAAGAGTCAAGATGGGTTTTGTGTAGAAAAAACATTTGGTGAATGGTATATCTATTACAATGATGAAATGGATTATGGACGCATTAACAATACGATAATGCACAAAATCGGACATATTGTCTTAGACCATAGTGAAGATAGCGAACTTGCGGAGAAAGATGTGCGTTTCTTTGCAAAGTATGCACTTGTACCGCCTGTTTTGGTTCATAAATTGAAATTGGAAGATCCGCAAGCTATTGCAGACGTATTCGAGGTGAGCCTTGAGGCTGCACGCTATGCATTATCTTATTATATGAAATGGCTTCAACACGGTTCTTACAATTATACAGATTATGAAGTAGAGTTGCTTCATTTATTTGAAATCGCATAAAGGACGGTGATGTAAATTGATTGTATTAAAAACAAAAGAAAAAGCACTGCAATGATTGCTGGAACAATCAAAACGGTGCTTATCTCCGAATATCTCTATTCGTAATCTGGTACGAATATTATAAGATAATTCGGAGAGATTGTCAAGATTTTTTTGAAAAAGTTCACAAAGACTTGATAATTGATTTCTGTGTCTCCAAATATCTCTATTTGTAATCTGGTAAATTGCTATTAAGATATTCGGAAGGCACAGCTTCGGGGTAAGTTTATATTTTAATGCACATTTTATGCCCCGTCGTACGTGCGAAAAGGATATTTTAATAATGTCTATAAAAAATAGCACTCGTAATGGGTGCAAAGACGTTTTCCACGCATTTTTAGTAAAAAATGCGAATTACGATACAGAACTTGAGATTCCTTGTGTCAAACCCGAAAACTGTATCCCGCAAAAACTGATTCCATTTTCAAAGGCGGTTTGAGGTACAGACTATAATTGTTTTGTACATTTCTATGAAGATGATGCAAGTTTTGAACGGTTATGGAATAATCCGCAAAAGTATCTTTCTATTTTGAAAAAGTACAAAGGCGTTATCACTCCGGATTTCAGTATCTACCGTGATATGCCCCTTGTCATGCAACAGTGGAATACATACCGCAACCGCGCTATCGGTTGTTGGTTACAGGATAATAATATTCCTACAATCACAAATGTGAGGTGGGGCGATGAACGAACTTTTTTGTTTTGCTGTGCCGGAGCACCGAAAAACAACATTATTGCAATCGGTTCCCACGGATGTATCAAGTTTCTGCAGGAACGACCGTATTTTATAAATGGGCTTGAATATACGGTTAATACCTTGAAACCGAAAACCATTATCGTTTACGGAACGGCGCCGGATTATATTTTCGGTAAATATCACAAGCAAGGTGTTGAGATTATACAATTTGACAGCGCCTTTATGCAAACTCATCGAAAGGTGGGTGATGCCTAATGGGTACAGGTTATTACGGCGGATTTGGTAATAGTTACGGTGCAAAAGAACAGATGAATATTCCAATAAACTCACTCGGAGATGTCCGTTATAGCAAAAAGAAAACCGAGGGTTATTTGCTTAATATAAATCATCCCAAAGGTGGTTCAAAAGCAAAGTTTATGAAAGATGTTTTGGGCTATTCTTCAACTGATTCTAAATTGTTTCATAGGAATATCGTAAAATCTATAATTGGAAAAACACCTGATAAAAGTGAAACCACTCCATTTGGTATAAAACATACCTATAAAACAAAGTTAATCGGGAAAACAGGTGAATCGGTAAGTGCCAATGTGGTGGTTGTCATACAAAAAGACAACAGCAGAATTACCTATAAAATAGTCACGGTTTACCCGGATAAGAAAGGAAATTAAATAATGAAAGAATTAGATATAGTCAAATTAAACAATGAATTCAATGGCTTAAAATCCGGAACAGAAGGGACAATTGTATTAGAGTATGACGGCAATTATTTTGAAGTGGAATTTTTTGATGATAACAATGATACAATAGGCGTTTTTACTACACCAGTTGAATTATTGGAAATTGTAAAAGAAATATGATTTTTTGACTGTTATGTTTCGGGGTGGATTTGGGCGGTTTTCTTCGATATGGGCGTTCATTTTTCCGCAGTCGATAACTTTATCGTCTGAGCAGAGTTAACGCTGTTTGTGCGGTTTAGGGCAACAAAGAAGCACCGTAAATGAATACGATGCTTGTTGTTCGGCTATATCCCATTAATGGTACTGAGATTATGATATTCTGTAATTAAAAGAGGGCTAAATTGTCAAAGTGAGGTCACGATTTTTGAGGTAAAAAATGAGAAAAATCCTAAGCTCACTTTGACAAAACGGAATTTCAATCTGTCTGCTTTGTTATGCAAAACCGGCAGTGAAATATATTAAAAAACGGTTTTTAGATAATATATATTGCTCTGAAAACCGTATAAAACAGCTTGTTTGACTTTGAAAAGTTTTAATGGTATATTTACCCGACTTCACTTTGTCATTCAAGCTAATTAAAAGAGGTGCTTTTATGAGTGAAAACAAATTTGTGTTGACGACGGCGGATGAAAATGCAATTTCTGTGAGGGATTCGGATTTTCTTTTAAACAAAGGAGCCGATTTATACGCAAAGGGCGATTACAGAACTGCAACGGAATACTACCGTCTTGCGGCGGTCATGGGTGACGATCAAGCGATTGCCAATCTCGGTTATGTTTACCTATATGGGCGTGCGGTCGAACCGAATTTATCAATTGCAATGGGATATTTTAAAATTGCGGCAGGCAGGAATAATATCGACGGTGCCTATAAACTCGGAGATATTTACGGCAGCGATAAATGGTGTGTGAAAGATACCGAGATGTCGTTGTACTATTATCGAATGGCAGCAGCTTTGCTCATTGACGGACAATGCGATCCGAACAATGTTATCGAGTGCGACTGTCTAAAGGAATATCCAAGCCTTTGTTTCGCCCTTGGTCGGGAAATGTCGGTACAGGGACATATGGCTACAAATCTTTCGCTTTCATATCAATTTTTAAAGCTTGCCGAAGCCGGATATAAAATTGCCCTTTTGTCAGGTATTGATTTTTACGGCGACTGCCTTTCGGCGGTCAAAGAACTTTTAAATGACTCACAATATGATCTTATACGAGATAAATATGACAATGCCTTCAGCGCAGACGGCAGAAAAGACGGTTTTGCCGCCGAATCTGACTGCACGGGCAAAATCATGCCGTCATAACCGTTTTTTCGAGCGGCATTCGGGCGAGCATCTTATAATTCAGACCCTGAAACCCCCCGATATTTTCTGGGGATTTGTCGCTTTGAGAGCCAAGGCTGTAAGAGCGAAAAAGTTGTACTATAATGAACTTTAATTCAGGAGAAAAAAGCAAATGAATTAATTTGAATTGTTTATGATATTTTATGTACTTGATGCAGAATGGGACAAAAATAAAAATATCATACTCGGAGAATTTCTCAGTTCTGCAAATCCATTTTTTGACGGTTTAAGTTCAGCAGTTCCGGAAATTTACGATAAATTCGCTTCTTATTTAGTCCCAACAAATATGAGGGGCGAATAGATGTGTGCGATGAGTAAAAAAGTGCTTATTATAAGGGATGAAACGCATTATGCTATTTCGTCGCGCAGTCACATGAAAAAGCACTTAAGTTTTACGCTTAGGTGCTTTTTCATATAAAGCACACCTCACGATACTGATGAAATTTGAAACTAATAATAAATAAAGAACCACCTGCATAATGCAAGTGGTTCTTTTGGTGCCGCTGACCGGACTTGAACCGGTACGGTATCGCTACCGAGGGATTTTAAGTCCCTTGTGTCTGCCTATTCCACCACAGCGGCAAAAACTAATATTATTATAAACACACAGTCGCCAAAAGTCAACCGTTAATTACAGATTTATAAGAAATTCCGGGTTAAAGATCTTAAGAAAAGTGCACGGGAATCCAACCGTGCACTTTTCAATCGAATCATGTTTGAGACTTCTTAATATCTTGTGTAAACTTCCGAAAAGGTATAGAATAAAGATATCATTATGGAGGTAAAAAAATGCCAAAGTACAAAGACAGCCCGGAGGTACGGGCAGCAAAGAAGGAAAG
>CAVGND010000036.1:0-16597 GCA_963630555.1 Roseburia intestinalis
TCTGACGAGGGAGGTGGGTTTTGACCGTAGGTCAAAACTCGGAGGGAGAGATAACTAAGGCTAATAAAAAACAGGTCAGCGGACGCAAAAACGTCCGCTGACCTTCAGAAAGAATTTAATAGGTCAAATTCTTTAATTATTACCCCTCAACCGGGAATTTGTCAATCATCTCTGCACAATAGCGGAGAATGAGTATTGCGTCGGATTCGGTAACAAAACCGTCGTTGTTTACATCCGCTGCTTTAAGGCTGTTATCGGTTATTTCAACCATTTCAGCATTGTAGCGGAGAATGAGTATTGCGTCGGATTCAGTAATAACGCCGTCGCCGTTTACATCACCGTATTTAACATCCGATGAAGGTGCGGGGATTACTTTTGTTTCGTCAACATCTCCGCAATGTGTGCACTTGTGCTCTTTAAGACCGGGTTCGGTTTCGGTTGCTTCTTTGGTTATAACCCACTGATAATCATGACCGAGAGCCTTATCGCCGGCTACGGTGTAATCAGTATCGCAAACCGAGCAGTGGTATGTTGTATAACCGTCCGCAGTGCAGGTTGCGGCAGTTACTTTGCCTGCGCCGTCCGGAGTGTGACCCTTAGCGGCAATTACGCTGCCTTTTGTGATTATTGCGCCGCAATCAACGCAAACTTCGTCGCCCGTGTAGCCGTTTTCGGTGCAGGTTGCAGCCTTATCGTCTACCAACTTAGTGCCGTTAAGATGTTCGCAGGTGGTTTCTTTGGCATAGGTAGCGGTTACGCCGTTTACGCCGCAGTGATAAACCTGGTTAGCAACGCCGGGGCACATCATAGCGATACCGAATGAAGCTTCGGTTTCGTTATGCTCTACTTTATTAAAGTTGCCCAAATCGGAATTGCCTTCAGCAAGTTTAGCAAAATTCTTGATGTCATATGTTTCGGTAAGTGTAGTCCACTTGTAACTTGAAGTACCGTCATCATAGGTGATTTCGCAGTTAACCGAAATAGTGCCGAGATAACTTACATCTACGGTGTATTTATATTTGAACGCCGCTTTATTTTTAATAAATACGGGGAACTGAGCGTTTACATTTGAAACAGCTTCGGCAACTGTTGCACCGTCAAGGTAAGCGGCAACAAGCGTTTCGCTTGACTGAGCAGCCAGATTTGAGCAAAGTCCGGTTACAACCGGGCAGTTAGCGGTATCGTTAACAGGTGAATAAACGCCCGCCTCTTTACCGTCATAAATCATAAACTCAATATATCTGAGTTCGCGGCAGATCTGTTTCTCGTTGTTAATATATACATAGTATACATAAACGCCGTTTGTATCCCTGCCGATAACTACGGCAAAGTTGTTGTTTATGGAAGTGTCGGCATCATAGGTGCCGCCTTCTGCTACGAGTTTGTTGGCTTCGTAACCGTCGGGGTTGGCGAATGGCATTATATTGAGGGCTTTAAGGCCGTCTTGCTTCATATAATATACGCCGCGTTCCGAATCATAGCCGTGACCGAAAGTTCTCTGTTCGCCGTTATAGATGCCGTCATAACAATCGTCATCCCAAACAGCCCACCAAGCGTATGTGGTAGAAACGGCGCGCATATCGGCAATGTTGTTATCGGCATTTTCTACATCCGAGAAATCCCATTTATACGAAGTATAAGAAAGTTTTCTTATCGGGAGTACATCTTTTTTGACGTCGCCGCAGTTCGAACAGGTGTAAACAATTTCACCGGTTTCGGTAGCGGTCGGGTCGGTAACGGATGTTACAACATAGTTATGTTCAAGCGCCGGAATTTCGGAGCCTTCTTCAAAGACTTTTCCGCAATATCCGCAAATGATTTCGCCTGTGTAACCGGCTTTACCGCAGCTTGCGGCTATTGCGCCGGAAGTTGTACGGCTTCTCGGGTCGTGTTTGCAGGATTCTTCGTCCGCTTCATAGTTTTCATACTCAACATTTATGTTGTTGATAAGGCAGATACCTGTTAATCCAAAACCTGCAGGGTTGTTACCGGCATAGTCATAAAGACCGAATACCCAATCGAATTCCTCGTGCAGGATCGGGTTTTCTTCACGGTTCATTGCATTGTAGAAACTTAAATCTGCTTTCTTGTTGGAGTTTCCGGCTTCGAAATAATTTTCAGCATTGTCAATGAAATCCTGAAGGCTGAAAACTTCTTCCTGCATTGTAAATGTAGCCTGAGTGTTACCGTCATCATAAACGGCAACAGTGTTTATATGAAGACCGTCGCTCTGAACTTCGCCGGTATATTCATAAGTGAAATACTTCTGGTTTTGATTAGCGACCTTTACATCAATTTCAAGACCGACAGCAAGCGCTGCTTTTTGGATATTAGTTGCCGGGGTTTCAAGTTGGGTGTCATTAACGGCTATAATGGTTGAGCCTCCGGTACCGGCTGTCATAAGGGACCAGGCGCCGTTAAAGCCCGTTTTTTGGGTATTATAGGGCAAATAATAAACTTTTCTTGTAATTCCGTTCATTTCGCCCGCTTCTATTTTGTAAACGAAGACGCCGCCCTCATCGGAAGCAAATACAACGCCGGGGGTATGGGTAGAGTTCCAATGTGCATCGGGAGCCGAACCTTTAATATAGAACGACTTCATCGAGCTGTCCTTAGCGTTCCAAAGAACAGAAGCGCCGTTACCCCACTGCGATTTAAACGGAATAACCATTCCGCCGAGTTCTTCATCTATATAATCGGTGGAGTTGCCGGTTGTCATCTTTGTTAAATATTTGAATTTAACGAGGTCTGATTTTGCGGTATCGGGGTTTTCAAAATCAAATGTAAATGATTTTTCTTCAGATTCCGTATCATAGAATACCGGTCTTATTGTAAGGTCAGAAAGAACCTTGTTGTAATTTGTATCCCAGCCGATAAACGTCCAGCCTTCGTTAGAATCGGGTATGGTGTCGGGGCCGTTTGCGGCATATCCTTCGCCAACCTCTTCCTCATAGAAAACTTCGCCGTCATCATCAAGGAAAGTGACTGTATATGCTTCAAGTGCCGGAATCGTTTCGGTCTGTACATCGCCGCAGCGTGAGCAGGTGCGGGTTATAAGACCTTCAACACCTATCTGCGGTTCAACTCTTTCAGCCTTGTAATCGTGGCCGAGGGGGGCAACAACCGAACCGTAAGCGATTGTTGTTTCACAGTCGTTGCAATAAGTATCGCCCGAGTAACCTTCATCTACACAGGTTGCCGGTTCAACATTTATCAGTTCGGTGTTATCGTGAGCGCATTTTTCGGTAGTTTTGAAAACAGCCTCTACTTTGTAAATCTGGCAGCCCTTGTTTTCATTGGTTACGCCGGGGTTTTCATCTAATCCGCGTCCCTGTGAGTTTGCGAAGCCCAAGACCGGTTTAAACTTAGCGTGGGTAATGGTCGCATCCAATGCTTTAAGTTTCGGGCCGAATTTTTCATTGTTCAAAAACTCATCATAATTAAAGGTCATTTCGCTTGAAACGAATGTATAATCACCGTATACTGCAGTTACGGTTACCTTTATATCGGTTTCGTCAACAATTTTAACATCATATGTCCAGTAATAATCGCTGAAATCTTTGGTGTTGTTATCAAATTTGACAGCACCGCCCGTAAGCTTACTGACATTTTTCAACGTCGCCGCATCGGTTGCGGTTACTTCTGCACCGTTAACGGTCGCAATTGTAAAACCGTGAAGAGTGCTTATTTTTTTTGATATTGAAACTACCTCACCATTTTCATTAAATTTTTTCAAAAAATAGTAGAGTTCATAGTTCAACTCACCGCCGTTATAAACAGCCGGTTTACTTTTTATTCCGTAATATCCGTTTTCATCTTCTGCAATTATGACGGTTCCGTGCGGCTGGAAATCATTATAGTCGGCAGTTGCGGCTGTTTCCAAAAGCATGGAATAGGCAAGTTTGCCGGCAGGAGTTTTAAGAATAACGCCGCGCGTTTGATCTGATCCTGTATCAGAAGATATTTCATAAGCAGCCAATTCTTCATTATAATGGAAGATGGAATCCTCAGGATTTGCCGTTGTGCTTATGCGGTAAGAATAATCTTTGGTTTCTTCAAAGTAATCGTTACCTGCATCGAGATTGGTAAAATCCCAATTGTAGTAAGTGTAGTCGCCGTCATCGGTTACACCGCTTTCAGCCGCCGACGCGGTGAACGATACGGTGAACAAAGAAGCGACCATTGCGACGCATAAAAGTATACTTAATATGCGCCTGGCGTTTGTTTTTGCCATAGTTAATTTCCTCCTTCAGAGTAATAATTATAAAGGGTAAGTCCCCGATTCCGAAAGGCAATTAGGGAACTTCACCAATTTACAGGATAATTGTATCACAAATTTGTATGAAAAGACAGTGCAATTATCACTTTTTTTTGCACGAAAACATTGCAAATCTTGTACTTTTATTGATTTTATATAAATATTTGGGGTGCTGTTTGTACAATATTTGCAACATTTTCGGGCATATTGTTCACACTGCATAATTACGGCGGGATTATTTCGTCACTTAAACATATTTTAAACCCGGTTTTTGGGGTTTGGGGCGATATCGGGGCGGTTCCCGGTTAGGCTGCGGTGTCTCCCGTTCTAGACGTTAGAAATTAGATGTTAGACTGTAGACATTAGACTGTAGATGTGATAGGCGGTAGTTTTAATAATAGACGGTGAATTTTTCTTACAGGTAGTTTTTTCTCCCGTTCTAGACGTTAGACATTAGACGTTAGACATTAGACGTTAGACTGTAGATGTGGTGTACTAGATGTTAGACGTTAGATTTTAGACTGTAGATGTGGCGGGCGGTAGCTTGGATAATAGACAGCGGATTGTTCTTACAGTTAGCTTTTTTCTCTCCCTCCGTCAAAACTTCGTTTTGCCACCTCCCCCATCAGGTGGAGGCAAGGGCTTGTGCGTGCCGTCAGCGCTCAAACTACAGTTAACCCGCAATCTCTTGCCTCCCTCTGACGAGGGAGGTGGGTTTTGACCGTAGGTCAAAACTCGGAGGGAGAGATAACGAAGGCTAACTAAAAACCGAAGAGTTCAGACATTGAATATCTTATATCAGGACTTTAATTTTAGGTATTAGATAATGGCAACGGTAGTTAGTGGACAGACAGTAACTTGTTCTTGCTATTTGTTTTTTCTCTCCCTCCGTCACGGCTGCGCCGTGCCACCTCCCGTACTAGGCTTTAGAAATTAGACGTTAGACTGTAGATGTGGCGGGCGGTAGCTTGGATAATAGACAGCGGATTGTTCTTACAGTTAGCTTTTTTCTCTCCCTCCGTCAAAACTTCGTTTTGCCACCTCCCCCATCAGGTGGAGGCAAGGGCGGCGTTGCCGCCGAATGAAGCGCGGTAGTTTGCACGCTGACAGCAAAAATAGGCGTTAGGAATTATGATACGGATTTCAGATGCAGCAAACTGCGATTTGATAAGTCGGCGGTACGCACAAACCCTTGCCTCCTTCTGACGGGGAGGCAAGGGTTTGAAAAACATTTTAAATTTGCGGTTTGCCGTTTGGTCAGCGGAGTTTTCCGGAGGCGGATGAAATCGCCTTTGCTATAATCGCACAAAGCCCCTGTGCCGCAGGAACGACAGCGGCGGCAATCAGCGAAAATGCGTCGAGTGACGCCGAATTTACGGTAACAAACAGGCAGACGGCGGCTATGACCGCAAACAAAAGCGACAGGGCTTTAACCATTGATTTGACCGTACAGGCGGCGTTTACAAGTTTAAGCAGCGCATGTGACGAGCCGCGGAATGCCGCGGTGGCGGCGCACCGTTCGGAATATTCGGAATACTCGGAATACATCTCGGCAGCCGGTTTTGACATAACGCTGACGCAGTCGTCATACACGCCGAAATAGTCGGCTATCATCTGCGAAGTCACATTCGGGTCGGTCGAACGGACAAAGACCGAAATACCGAGGCGGCAAGCGTTTTGAAGGTCGAATGCGACCCTTTCGTTCGGCACGTATTTTACAATAAGCAGGGCGCAGGGATTTTGGTCGCACGCAATATAAACGGGGAAAAATCCTGCGGTTAAAATTTTATTATCGACCGATACGGGCGGAAGTTTAACATTGTGACCTATCATCAGGTCGCGGTTGCCGACCAGAATATTCATACCGTCGACCCAGCCGGATATTCCCATACCTTTTTCATATTTAAAAGTTTCAACCTCAGGGAACGCCTTAACATCATCGCCGATAAGTTTTTTAAGCATTGCGCCTATCGGGCTTTCGGCTTCAACCGAAAGTGCGGCGGCACGGATAAGGGTTTTATCTATCTCATTCATTCCGAGAATGTGCAATTTGCTTAAAATCACCGTGCCCTTCGGGAACAAGTCGATTGCGTCAAGTGCTACGGCGTTACATTCCGAGAGGGAATCTATCGCACGGTATCCGCCGAAGGCGCCGCCGCATTCTTCGGAAAATGAATGCGCCAGTTTTTTGATAGGCAGCGCCGAAGTGAGCGAAAATACCGGAATATTGGCGGCGCAAAGCGCAAGCGGAACGAACACGGCCGCTTTGGCAAACGAGCCGGTCTTCAAATAACCGAAAATCAGTGCGGCAACAGCCGCGGCGGCGGCTGCGACAGCGGCAAACAAAAGTTTACGGTCAAACGGAGTCGGAACAAACGAACTGTTTATAAATCCGTCAATAACCGTTGTTTTTTTAGCGGTTGCGAGCAGCACATCACCCTCAATTTCCTTGCCGGTAATATTTTTGGCAAGAGCGTCGCAGTCGTGCAATGTCACGGCTTTTTTTCGGGTTGAAGAAGCAATCCTTGAAAATCCCGAAATCACGGACGAAAGCCGTGCGCTGTGACCGAGCTCGTTAAATGCCAGCACCGATGCGGCGGCGGGGACAAGGACGAGCGACAAATGCGACGAACCCGGCACGGTTACGGCGGCATATATAAGCGAAGCCAGCGCCGAAACGGCAGGTATAACGTCGATTGTTTTTTGCCCGCCGAACAGTCGAGCCGAGTCGGCAAAGGTTTTAAAGTTTACAAGCATTGCAAGTGCGAGCATTGCAACGCCGATTATATTGATTGCAACGTCGCCCAAGCCGAAGGAGCCGTAAACCGAAGGCAGGGCAAACGCAGCCGAAAACGCGGCTATGACCGCGGTGATTGCCGCGCGTATGCGTGCGCCGCGGCGGAGCGACAACAAGTCGATATTTATTTCGGCGGCATCGTCAAGTTCGGTGTATTCACGCACCGGTGCAAACGAAACATCTTCATCTTCGGTGTAATCGCCTTCATATTCGGCGTACTCTCCGCCGTTTTCGGAAAACATATCGTCGGTTTTGCTGTCAATCGCCTCATTTAACCGCTGCATCGGTATTTCATCGGCAGGCGATTTACCCACCGCGTCAAAAACAGCGGTTTTTTCCTGCTCGGCAGGCTGTTCTGCGGAAACGGCAGGAATCGGCGGTGCGGTTATCCCGCCGTTTTCCGGCGAAGCAAAAATATCGTTATCCTTAACCGTGCGTGCGGTTTTCGTTTCCGCGCCCTTTATTATTGAGTCTTCCTTTTCGGGATTCATAATTTTAAGTTTAACGGGTATACGCTTTGCGGGCTGCTTCGGTGCGACGGGAGGCGTTTCGACAGCAGGCGTTTCGACAGTCGCGCCGTGTGCCGCGGTTTCGTTTTCAACCGTGTTGCCGTACACGTTTTTCACCCTGTTGTGGGCGGATTTTTCGGCGTTTGATATAATGCTGCTGACATCGGCGCTTATATCCGTGCCCGGAGCCGTGTCGGCACCGTCGTCTTCTATATAACTTTCGCATTTCTTAAGCAAACTGTCAATTGCGGCGCCTGCTTCGGGGCTTATTTTTCTTTCGACCGCTGCGGGAGCGGTTTTCATTCTTATGTTTTCGGTCGGTCTGACAGGTGAGGCGGGTTGGCGTTTTTCCGTGCCTCCCGACGGTTCGGTTACTGTCGGTTTAGGCAGGGTATCAACCTCCGCGGCAGGGCAGTCATTTACCGAAGATTTCGGGCGGTAAACCGTTTTTTCGCGTGTCTGCGAGCCGTCACGGCTGCCCGACGGTTTAAATACCTTTTTGCCGCCGTAATCGTTCATAACCTTTTTAAAGAGCGAACCGCCGACATTTTCGTGCGTGCCGCCGTCCTTTTTACCCGAAAGAACCTCCTCGGCAGTCAGGGCGTGCGGGGCTTTTATGTTTTTCGTTTTTTCTTCCCAGGGAGTTATTGTGCCTACCGCGTCCCCGCTGTTATCCGCAAACAGATCCTCATATATTTCGTCAAACGAACGGTCAGTCTTATTGTCTTTATTAAAAACAGCCATACTTCAAACCCACCTTAAAAATTGTTGAACGCCTTGATTTTAAGCCGCTGCCGCGCCGCCTCATACATCAGTATTCCCGCGGCGACAGAGGCGTTGAGCGAATTGATTTTACCCGTCATCGGCATAGCCACGGTACCGTCACAGTGCTTTTTAACAAGCTGACCGACGCCGCGCCCTTCGGAGCCGATGACTATTGCGCAGCCGCCCGAAAAATCGGTTTCGCACCAGTTGCCGCCGTCCATATCCGCGGCATATATCCAAACGCCGTTTTCCTTTAACTTTTCCATAGCGTTTACAAGGTTTGTGACCCTTGCGACCTTTACATATTCGGCAGCGCCGCTGGCGGCTTTGGCGACCGTTGCGTTAAGCGAGGCACTCCTGCGTTCGGGAATAACAATTCCGTGCACACCGGCTGCTTCCGCGGTCCGTATAATTGCGCCTAAATTATGCGGGTCTTCTATCCCGTCGCAAATTATAACAAAGGGTTTTTCGCCCTTTTCGTCTGCTGCCGACAATATTTCTTCCACGGTTGAATAGGATTGTGCCGCAACCGATACCGCAACGCCCTGATGTGACGCACCGCCCGAAAGACCGTCCAGTTTACGGGGCGAAACCTCCTTGACCAATATTCCGCGCTCCTTGCATTTTGCTATAATATGCCCGAGTTGAGGCGCCGCGCCGTATGCGACCATAAGTTTATCTATTTCCCTGCCGGAACGAACCGCCTCAAGCACGGCGTTTCTGCCGACGATGATATTTTCGTAACCGTTGCCCTGCATTATGTTACCAACTCCGGATTTAGTATAATTTGGCATTTTATGGGTGTAAAATCCCATTTAATACAATACACAGCATATTGTAACATATTTTTATTCGGTTTGCAACGGTCTGAACCCGTATTTTCGGGGAGCGGCTGCATTTAAAGTAAATTTTTGCTGTTTTCACGCTCTGTGCACCGCACATACCGGCAAAAATAAAATGCGGCGTAAATGCCGCATTTGAGCGTGTCGAAAAAAGTCGACACGCTCTTGGACGGGGATGCCGTTCGCTCGAAAATCAAAGATTTTCGGACTGCACTCTGTCCCCGCCAATAGCACCCCTGTGCCCTTGAAAAACCGCTTGTTAAGCGATTTTTCGCTCATAAGGTGTTTTTTCGCCGCACATGTCAGCGAAAAAACAAAATGCGGCGTAAAAGCCGCATTTTGCTTTTTATTTTATTCCCCGGCAACCCGTCCCGAGAGTTTTAATTCATCGGCGAGCGGGTAGTACAATTCGGGGGTCATGGTAATCGACCCGTCCTTCGCCACCATAGTGACCGGTGCTTCGCAAAGCAGCGACAGGTGAGAAACAAAGGCGCTGTCCGCCGCCTGTTCACCGGTGAAAATGTGTATCGGGTTAGCGTTATCGGCATATGAAATCAGGCTCATAAGAGGGTTGTTGCTGTATATCACCTTGATTGGCGATTGCGCATCCGTTGCCAGTTTTTCAAGTATTACCATATCGTTTGCGCGTTTTTTTGCCTCGCACTGTTTGGGCTGAACCGTTACGATCTCATAACTTTTGTTCAGTCTTTGAGCAAGTTTTTTGCCCTCTCCGATTATTCTTTCGCAATTCGGCTGCGCGGTTATGCATATAAGAATTCCCTTTTGATTCTCCATACTAAAAGCCTACCTTTCCGTGACCTGCTGTCTGAAAATCGATACTATCCGACTCGGCAATTTTATATTACAATGCATTGCCTGACGATAAATGAACATTTTGTATCTTATCGGTTAATTCTTTGGGATACCTTTTGATTTCCGGTTCGTGCTTTATGATATCACGGGAACAGTGTCGCAGATTGTATAATGCGGGCGGGCGAAAAATATTTTAATCCGACGGGTCAGTTGCTTTGCCCGACTATGTTTCTCGCAACGAAAATTCCGCTTGCGGAGGCATGCGAGAGCGAGTGGGTTATTCCGCTGCCGTCGCCTATAATATAGAGTCCTTTATGGTCGGTTTCAAGATTTTTGCCGAGCTCGACCTCCATATTATAGAACTTAACTTCAACGCCGTAAAGCAGGGTGTCGTCATTCGCCGTGCCCGGTGCGATTTTATCAAGCGCATAAATCATTTCTATAATACCGTCAAGTATGCGCTTGGGCAGGACAAGGCTCAAATCGCCCGGAGTGGCTGCCAATGTGGGGGTAACCAGCCCTTCCTCGATACGCTTGCCGTTGCTGCGGCGCCCTCTTATAAGGTCGCCGAAACGCTGAACTATAACGCCGCCGCCGAGCATGTTGGAAAGGCGCGCAATGCTTTCGCCGTAGCCGTTGCTGTCCTCAAACGGCTCGGAAAAATGCTTGGCGACAAGCAGTGCAAAGTTGGTATTATCGGTCTGCATTGCGGCATCCTCATAACTGTGACCGTTTACGGTAACGATGCCGTTTGTGTTTTCGTTTACAACCATACCGTGCGGATTCATACAAAATGTGCGCACGTTATCCTCAAATTTCTCGGTACGGTAGACTATCTTACTTTCATACAACTCATCGGTCAAATGCGAGAAAACCACCGCCGGCAGTTCAACGCGGACGCCGATGTCAACACGGTTTGAGCGTGTTTTTATGTTAAGCGTACGGCAAACGCCCTCTATCCACTTGCTTCCGCTGCGCCCGACCGAAATTATGCAGTCGCGGCAGGTAAACTCGCCTGCGGAGGCGGAAATTTTATATCCGTTTTCGCAAACTTCGACCGTATTTACCGGCGTATCGAAATAAAAATCCACCTTTTCTTTAAGTTCGGCATACAGGTTTTGCAGCACGATATAGTTTATATCGGTGCCCAAATGCCGTACCGACGCTTCAAGCAGGTTAAGTTTATTTTGGATGCAGAGTTTTTTAAACTTAGAGCCGGCAGTGGAATAAAGTTTTGTACCCTCGCCGCCGTGTTTCATATTAATATCGTCAACATAGCGCATAAGTTCAAGCGCTTTCGCCTTGCCGATATGTTCGTAAAGCGTTCCGCCGAAACTGTTGGTTATGTTGTACTTACCGTCCGAAAAGGCGCCCGCTCCGCCGAAGCCGCTCATAATAGAACAACTTTTGCAGTTTATGCAGGTCTTTATCCTGTCGCCGTCTATCGGGCAGCGGCGTTTTTCAAGCGGATGACCCGCTTCAAACACACCGACTTTCAACTGCGGCGCAATTTTCACAAGTTCATATGCCGAGTATATTCCGCCCGGCCCCGCGCCGACTATTATAACATCGTAATTCATAAAAATCCGCTCTCCAAAAATGTATTATGACGGCAAGCCGAAATAATAGTAATAACTGTTGAAACCCGATCTTGTAAGCAGTTCGCTGCTGCCCGATTTTGCCGATATTTCATCGGTGCGGCTTTGCAGCGCGTCAATCTTTGCGGTAAAATCCTCGTTTGTTACATTTTCCGCTTTAACGGTTTTCCACTTATTGCCCACCTTGAATGAAAGGTAATTTTCCTCTTTCACCGTGGACTGCGTACCCTTAACCTTGTTGTTTACGGTAACGGCGTAAATTTCGGTTACCTTGTCGGTATGGGCGTAATCGTCGGCTTTAAGCCCGTAGGCTGCAAAAAACGCGGTGATGTAATCTTTTAAAAGTTTTACCTGCGCGTCGCTTAATTTTACCGACCCGACAACCTCGGTTTCAACCGTATAAGTCGTGCCGTAAACGCTGTACATTGTTTGCGGCAGGTACTCTTTATATATCTTGTAATAATCGCTTTCCCCTTCGCAGGAATAGGTTTTGGCGTAGTATTCGTCCGCCGATTCAAATTCGCCCGTCGTCGCCGATAAAACGGTGGGATAATCGTACAAAAGCAGCGTGTAGGCGGTTTTCATATCGCCGGTCTGCATAAGATAACTGTAAGACTTTGCAACGCCTTCGGCAGTGTTTTCAACCGTGTATTTATCGCTCTTGCCGCCGTCTTCGGTGTCCGCCTTTTTGCCGCAGCCGGCAAACACGGCGGCAACAAGCGCCGCAGCCGCCGCAACCGCGGCAAACCGAATTAAAATTTTGCTTTTCATAATTATACCTCTTTGTATCCTGCAATTATTTTATCGGGATCAGTGAAACGGCGTCGGAATAATATTTAAGTTTTACATTTTCTTCCAAAGTGTCGCAGAATTCGGACTTCCAGCCGTTAAGCAGCAACTTTTCGGCGGCAGCTTTCCAGCGCAGATTTTTAACCGAAATATATACAAGGTCGAGCCCCGTGTTTGACTGCAAAACGTTAAAGTCGCCTTCTTCGCGGTCGGTCGAAAGGCACCAGGTGTTAAGCCTGCCGCTGAATTTATCGTCACTGATATCGCCCGATTTATAGTCGGTATAAAGTCCGCCGTCCGCCTTTTTTGCGGTATCTTCGGAATATTTTTTAACCAGCGAAGCGAAGGTTTTATCATCCTTACCGCCGATGATGAATTCGTTTTGTATATCAAGAATTTCCTTGTTTTTCTGTATTATTTCTTCGGTGGTTTCGGCATTCAGGTGCAAAGCACGCAGATTGACGATGGATGAGTCCGACTCCATGGGCGGTTTGTCCACCATATAGACGGTGGCGCTGTTTTTGCCGGATATCACCTTTGTATCGCCCGCCTTACGGTCCTCGTCAAAAAGCCATTTGCCGAGGGTCTTGCCACAATCGCCGAATTTTATGTCATTTTTGAGCAACTCGTCCGCATTTTCAAACTGCTCGGTGCCGTTCTGTGACGCAACGGTGTTTACAGCCGCTAAAAACGAACTCGGGTCGGCAGTTTCGGCAATAGCCTGTGCCGTGCTCTGCGCCTCTTTGAGCGAATCTGCCTTAACCTCATACGCATAATAACTCGCGTCGCCGATAAGGGTTAGATTTTCCTGCAATTTTTTCTTGTACTCATCCTCGGTGAAGGCGGCTTTGCCGACAGCCGCATAATACTTATCGCCCAAAGCAACAAGTTTTTCGGCTTCTTCAATATCGCTTGTTTTAATCCCTCTGCCGACCTTTTTAACATTTACGGTGCCGGCGTATTCCTTGATTTCCGCGGTTTCTTCATCGGTCAGAGTGTAGCCTTCATTTTTGGCGGCCTCGGCAAAAATTATGCTGCTGCGTGCCTTCGTTTCGGCAATCGAGAGAAAATAATCGAACCAACTTTTATCCCCTTTGTAGGTCTGTTTTTTAAGGGGCTTGTCGGTATCTATCGCCGATGTATCGTATGTTCCGCTGTTTAAAAAATCTTCATATCCGCAATAATAGTAATAGGTAAACATTGCGGCATCCACCTTGAAATTATCGGTTTCGTAAACGGTCGCTTCGCGCAGGTAGTCGCCCTTGTCAAGGCGGCGGTTAACCAGCGTGCCTATCAAAAATCCGCACGCCGTCCCTACTGCCAGCAGGCAACAGACAGCCGATATCCAAAACCTGCGGCTGAATTTTTTGCGTTTGCCGCCGTCTTTTTCCGAACTGCGGTTTTTCATATCGTTTTTCATAAAATCACCATATCTTTCCGATGTATCAGCCGCAGCAGCCGAAACGGTGCGCCGCGGTCATTTAAAAATCGTTGCGTAACGCGGTGTTCACACCGCTACATTATAATATTACTATCAAAACGGCTTGTTTGTCAACCCGAAATATTCAAACAAGACACTGTTTCGTGCTGCGGATGTCAGACTTCGGATATTAATATCGGATGTTATACATCGGGTGCGGGTGATGCGGTTTGTGCGTTGACGGCGATCACAAGTTCTTGCCGCCCTCGCCACCCTCTGACGAGGTGCGGGTGTCCTGTGGACACCTGAAGCGAAGCAGAAGCACCGACCGAGACGGCAGCCGAGAGGTGGCACGGCGCATCCGTGACGGAGGGAGAGAAAGAACTTGCTGTAAAAACAGATTAATGTCTATCCGCCAACGCCCGCCCACAACATCTAACATCTAAAATCTGCAATCCGGTATATCACACCGTGGGGAATAATGCAAAGGTTTGGGTGAAAAAATCTTTCTTCTGCCTGTTTTTCAAAGTCGGCTCATATTTCTTCCGCCGGTTCACTAAGACAGAAAACCCGCCGTTTGCAGTAAAACTGCAAACGGCGGCTGAAAGGAGAAAAAACATCTTTCTGTTTGTTGAATCGGGTTAATATAAAATCCTTTGCGGGATAACCAACGGGATTTGTTTATCCTTGGGAAGCGGAAGCTATCGCACCGAAATTTGTATCCTCGTCATAATCTGTGGTTATAGGGTTTCCCGACGTGGTTATTATATCATCAGACTGATCAAAGGATATTATTGTAATCTGTGCTTCTTCATATTTTTTCATTTCAATAATCCTCCTTCAACATTATTCTGCAATCGCGGCGCCGTAATACTCGGCTAATGTGTTAAGCAGCGTTTTTAATTCTGTAGTCACGTTCTTTTGCGCCATTCTGTTTATATAAGCACCGACGCTGTAGGTAGCCTCGTTTGAAACTTCATCCTCACTGCCGTCCGACTTAACAACCAGCGTAATTATTTTATCCGCAGCATAGTCCTTCGGCGAGAATTCGCCGAACACGGCGGTATATTCGTCATTGCCGTTATTTACAAGTTCGGTTTCTACACCGTCCATTTTTATATAAAGTTTTTCATTATCGCCAAGTGCTATGCCGCTTATTTTTGCTACCATTTTAACATTGTCCTGAAGGCTTAGCGCAAGACCTACATTGAACGAAGCGGCAAAGTGTGTTGTTCCCGTATTGATAAAACTTCCGCTCGCCGTGTTGGTAAATATTTTATACGCTTCTTCCGACGTTGTTTTGTTAGTATCATCTAAGAAATCGTTTGCAAACGCCGTATAATATCCGCTGTGCGACAAATTGTAATACTTCTGTGCTGCCGCACCGTAGTTTGCAAGTTTGGCGATGAGCGTCTTGTCATTATCGGATGTTGTTTCTAAATTATAGATATTCGCAAGATTATTGGCAATTGAATAGCCGGACTCATCACCTATATACTTTTCGACTGTGCTTCCGTCATTGCCCGTGGCGGTAAGTTTAATTACCATTTTATCCGTCATTTGGTGGGCGAATTTGGGGATAATCGCTGCGCCGTTACTATCCAAATCAACATTTTCACCGTCTACCGTGAGCGCCAGTGTGCTTTTATCAATGTTTTTACCGCTTGCCGTTATTTTTAAGTTGACGCCGTCGTTCAAAACAACATTAGCGGCGGCATTTATTGTCGGCGTGGTATCTACAGTTGTCAGTTTGGCGCGTGTAACGACCTGTGTGTTGGTAACTTTATTTTGATACGCCGTTCCGAATGCTATACCGTATCTTGTTTGTATCCTATTACTGCTACCTGTAATATTATTGCAGTAACCGTTTAGATCTCCACCTGACGGAGTTGTTCCGTTAATATTAAATTTAACGGTTTTGGTCAAAATTACGGTACCACTGCTGTCTTTAAAGTTTACAACAACGGTATAACAAATATTGGAGATACCTGTGCCATCTTCGCCCTCTTTTGTCACGCTGTAATCGGCGCTGTAAATATCGTCTGTTTTTACAGTCCCCAGGGTTACAGTGGCTTTACAATTGGCATTTTCATCCGAACCGCCACCATACTTCCTATAATAAGACCTAAGGTAAAGTTTATTACTTGTAATCAAAAAATTGAATCCGTATGTCGTACCGCCGTTAACTTGAACCAGCGAGGGGCCGGGAATGAATTGGTTGCTATTAGAATTTAAGCCGGACTTCAAAGCGGAAAATTCAAATGCTGTTTGCTCTTTATTATCTTCTGCTTTGATCGGCAAATACATAATAGGTTGTTTTACAGTGCTGCCCGAACCCGGCGAGTAAGAAAGACCGGATTCACCGTGCGTTATGTACTCTCCTTCGCCAAGCGTGGTTATAATATCCGAATTAGCCATAAAATTATTGTAGTCTTCTTCTTTTGTAAAGTCCCATTCGGTAGTGATTGTTTCGCCCGATGTGGTTTCAGTAACCGCCGAAACCGTAAACGAAACGGCAAAGACCGAGACCAACATTGCGGCGCACATTATTATACTTAACACGCGCCTAAAGGTTTTGTTTGCCATGGTTGTTTTCCTCCTATTTATTTTTTGCAAAATGTAATTAATTAATATATGTAAACACGGCAAAACCGTGCAAACAACGGTTAATAATTCGGTAACGGCGGATTGCGCGCCGACGGTAAGCTTAGACCCTTGCTCTCACCTGACCGCTGACGGTACGAACAAACCCTTGCCTCCCTCTGACGAGGGAGGTGGGTTTTGACCGTAGGTCAAAACTCGGAGG
>CAVGND010000037.1:0-15719 GCA_963630555.1 Roseburia intestinalis
ATGGTATTTCCCGAATTGGGAAAGTATGGCGGAGGGTTAACCCTCCGCCATATCATATATCATTATTCTTCTGTGCTGTAAATATAACAGACTCAGCAGGCACACAGCTTTATGTTATGCGCCTGTTTTTTGGTCTGTGACAAGTAATTTCAGCGGACATTTTGGGCAAAGAAAAACGCTCAAAGCCGCATAAACAAAGGCTTTGAGCGATGGTGCGGGTAAGAGGACTTGAACCTCCACGACCTTGCGATCATTAGAACCTGATGGTAACGCCACCTCGGTGAAAGGTTAAATAACAGAGAAAACAGTCAAATTTCCTTTATTGTGTCCAACAGGGAACACGGTTATATAAACCGAATTCCCTGTTTTAATGAAGAAAAATTATTGTTTTATTAAAATATTATTTTTCTCTGTATTGTACATACTCAACTATGTCTGAAACGCCGGACTGACCGTTCGGGTTTGTTTGTGAATCCTTAACTATCAATTGTTTTAAAATAACAAATGCAAATCAAGGAAAAATAACAACACTACGTGCTACAGTTTGGTGAAAAACTTAATATTTGGGGAAATATACTTTTCCACTCCAACTGCCAGATTTGCCGTTGTTGTCGCGCCACTCGCTGCCGGTATTCTGTGAAATATCATCAGGTGTACATGAATATGTATGCCATCCACTCGTGTTTGATGCGGTTCGTGTACCACCAGCGGTTTTAAAGTTGCTCGCGTCAGCTATTTGATGCCATCCCCACCATTCAAATTCCTGCTTGAAACCGTACTTTCCTTCACTATATTTGTTGGTAATCGTATTCGTCCATATTATTCTGATTTCCACGCTGTTAGCTGTACGATTTCGCCATTCGGCTTCAACCACATAATCAAGACTTGTATTGCCGCTACTGCTCTTCCACCAATTTCCTTTTGAAATCACCTGCCTTGTCGGCTGAGATGTAGGTGTGTAAGTAAAAACGATTGTCTTTGCCGAAGTGCTATCCCACGTGACACTCTGTGATGACGGCGTGTTATAGCCATCCTTTGCAGGCGGTAAAATAGTGTTTGTTGTCCCATAATTATAAGTTGCGGATGATGATCCTAAATCGGTTCCATTACTGGATCTATATACAATATTGTATGTATAACTATTAATGGTTGCTGTCGCATAGATGTCACTATTGGTAACATTTCCGGTAACTGTTATTGATGTCAAACCGTTTGTTCTCAATGTGTATCCGGTTGAAGCGGTATATGTTACATTTAGAATATCACCATAATATACTGCCGTCCCGCTGTTTATTATACCAGTAGCTGCTCCGGCTTTAGGCGAACTGATTCTTTTTACGGAAATTGTATATCCTGTGCCTACAGACCATAACGCAGTGTATGAATTTACGGTTGCGGTCGCATAAATGTCACTACCAGTAACATCTCCGGTAACTGTGATTGACGTTGAACCGGTTGTATCCAAAGTATATCCGGTTAAAGCAGCGTATTTTACACTTAGAACATCACCGTAATATACCGTATCCCCACTGTTAATCACACCTGTTGTTCCTTTGTTGGGGGAACTTGTGCGAGTGACAACTATTGTGCAACCTGTCCCACTGATCCAACTCGCTGAAAACGATTTGACGGTCCAATGTGCATATAGGGTAATATCATTTGCTGTTGTAAAGGTTGCGTTTGGGCTCACTTTAGTCCCACCTAATGGTGATGTAAACCAGCCGTCAAAGTTAAAACCAGTTCTCGTCGGAATTGGGAGACTGCCAATAGGACTACCATTAGAAACTTTTCTTGAAGATTCTGTACAACTTGCGTTGTCTGCATTCACATTAAAATTTAATGTGTAAGAATTAAGTAAGTTGTTAAAGGTTTCTATATTTATTTGTTCGTACTGATTATATTGGAGATGATCATTTCCAGTGATATCTCCACAGACCAAAATTTTATCAGTTACAATCAATTTTCCCTCCACATTTTCGTTTGAATCGTAAAGTGTAATGTTCTTGGAAAGAACAGCATTTACATTATCAGAGTCAACAGTAACGTTGCCTTGCAATCCTAATTCAGTATTGTCATGTTTCAATACGAGACCCAATCCTGCAGATTTAATGGTAACCTGATTCAGGACAACCTTTGCTGAATCAATTTTTAAAGGCGTTGCAGCAGTAGAAACAAAATTTGTTTTGTGAATTCTGGTTTCTGCCGCATTAGATACAATTGAGAAATTATTGTAAGTATCTTTATATCCGTTGAACGAAAACATTTCCGTTGATGAAGGAACAGTCAGTGTGATGCCATTCAATGCATCTGCTCCATTCTCTATACATCCAACATAAACATCTATTATCTTTGCACCAGAATTTACGGCAGCTTTGACAACATTTACATTGGCAGCGTTAATCGTTAGTGTGTTAGCCCCCTCGAATGCATTGATTCCAATATAATCAACATTTTTATCAACAGTAACGATGTCCATAGATGTGCAGTTTT
The DNA here is from genome assembly GCA_963630555.1 of Roseburia intestinalis. GTDB lineage: Bacteria > Bacillota > Clostridia > Oscillospirales > Acutalibacteraceae > CAVALG01. The sequence continues at coordinate 2,491 of CAVGND010000037.1, forward strand.
TAAATGCATTGTCACCAATACTTAGTATATTTCCGCCGGAAAGTCCAAACAATGAAGTACATCCTTCAAAAGCATTATCAGGTACAGTTGTTATAAAATCTGATAATCTTACTTCTTTAATTTTGGCATTTCCTTTAAATGCTGTTGATGAGATTCCTGTTATTTTAACAACATCTCCTCCACCCACATTCATATATTCGGGAATAACTACATAATCGTCAGTTCCTGTATAGCCGGTAATTGTACCTGTTGATTGGTCAACTTTTAAGCCTTTTGAATAGCACGTTCTTTCAGCAACATATTCAGCAACTTCAATAGGTACTTCAAATGGTATTACACCGTTTTCGGCATCGTTATAACTACCTGTTATATATGAATAATCCTCAAACTGCTTTAACGGTTCCGTATCATCCATAACGCTGTAAGTATATGTGAAAAAACTTTCGGTTTTCATGTCATAGCCTACTATTGCAAAAACATGAGCTTTTCCGACCATAATCCAACGATGATAACCTGCTTTTGTTGCTTGTGTTGTCCAGGTGCTGGTTGTTGACTTAGCCTCTTCCTTTGAATATGTTACAGCAGATTCATATTCTTCTCCTTCTGATTGGGTAGATTGAAGTCCTTGAGATTCACTGCTTCCGCCCCCTTGTGAATATGATTTGCCATATCCATAAGTCTTGGCAATCTTTTCCGAAATAATATTCGATGTTGTTCGGCTTGTACTGTTTGTAGAACTTCCACCTTTGCTAGAGCTACTATTCCATGAAGATGATTTCACCGCAGTTTCGGAACTACCTTCGGAATGGCTTGTATCTCTTCCCGCTGAAGCATTAACCCCGGTTGAATGTTCATTTCCCCACTTTGTCTCTCCTCCGGCTTCAATACTGCCACCAATACCTGCCTCTCCTGTTGTTCCTGTAACCTTGTTTTCTTGCTTTAAACCCATATTAGCATTCAAACCGGCTTTAACGCTCAAACCATTGTCCTGATAACTTTTATCAGATATACCAACATCTACCTTTGCTTGATTAGTCCATCCATCGTTATTTGTCGTAACCTTTGTACTTGAACTCGAACCACTCGAACCACTACTGATGTTCCATGTACTTGAATTGCTTTTTGCAATAGTTTCAGCTTGCTCTTTTGTCAATCCTTTTTCAGTATATGATTGTTCGTCAATACTGGTAACCTCATTCCAATCCTTCGATAAAGTCCAATTTGACGATTTTGTAGTTGCATTTGAAACAGACTTTGCAAACGAATTCATCATAGTATCATTTATTTTGGTGGTGAATGTTTCTGTTTGAGTTTGTGTAATACCTTCACCTGAAATATATCCAAAATCGTGTATTGTATATACAGGCACATTCTGTATTTCGCCTATTTCATACGCAAAGAAAATAGTATCACTTTTTTCATCTTCGGTAATAATAGGTGCATCGAGTTTTGGTTTCGTAAATGTTTTGTTTCTTTCGCTGGTCCAATTTGCAGTAAGAATTATTGAACCTGTTGTCCCAATGGGAATAGTACCCTTTTTATACAGATTTCCTTTTTCATCTGTCCAGCCCGTAAAAATGTAGTTACTTAATTTCGGGGTTGGTAAAGTAAGTCCCTCACTTACTGTGTAAACGTCTTTGCTTTTATCAACAAATATATCAGATTTATATTGGACAACATAAACAACAGGAGTCCATTTGGCGTATAAATCAATATTACCTTTTGTTCCTATAGCAATATTTTTAACAAGTTCACCATTAGAACCTTGACCATCATACCAACCCTCAAAAACATATCCATCAACTGTTAAATTTAATAATTTTAGACCTTCCTGTGATGTGTAAACATTAGGATTCGGATTATCAATTTTGAGCGATTGCAAATAAGAATCATTGTCGGTAATATGATATATTATGGCATACTCAGTCTTTTTAAGTTTAGGGATAATATCCTGTTTTTTAAGAATAGTTTTACAAACCGAACAGTGAGAGCCTTCAGTCAAGCCTGTGCTGTCATAAGTAGGCTCTACAGCAGCATCAATAACCACAGTATGCCCCGGTGCTTTCAGGATAGTATCTGCCTGCGATACAAAATTATTACCGTCCTTATCGGTAAAATACTTTTCACAGGCAGAGCAATACCAGTATGCAATATTGCCGTTTTCGGTACAAGTTGCCGATTTTGCTGCCGTTGCTGTCATTATGTGGGTATGAACGTTGCTTCCGCCCGGAACTAATGTTACACCGTAACCTTCGGCATCTACAACATATCGTCTTATTAAAACGACATCTTTCATTGTAACCTCACCGTCACCGTTAACATCGGCGGCAAGTTTATTGGCAGTAACGCTGTAACCGGTAACTAACCTTCTGACAAAAGTAACATCTTTAAGATCAACGGTTCCGTCACCGTTGATATCACCGGGAATATAATCAATAATAGTAACGCTGCCATTGTTGATTGCAACAGGAATATCGTTTAAATTCGAATCGATGATATTGCCGTTTTGATAAGAAAGTTTTACATTCAACTTAGAATTTGCACTTACACTCTCATCTACTGAAAATGTCAAAGTCAAAATAGTGCCGTCTTTGATATCATCGTCGGCAAGATCGAGAGCGTCCCAAGCAAATTTACAAGGGGAATTGTAACTTTCCGGAGTAGTCATTGAAAGTGCACTGAATGCCTCACCGGATTTCGAGTCAACCAAAGTTAACCCTTCATCATAGGTCACGGTGAAGTTTGCAGCCATAATCCCGGGATTATTCTTTACATTGATATCGACTTCAACATTTGAACCCGGAACGGCATTAACACTTTCAACGGTAATAATCGCGGCATTTAAGGCATCTGCAATAATTGACATCGGAAATATCGTTAATATCATTAGCAGTGCTAAAAATACCGACAACAATTTTTGGTTTCTTGTCATAGTCTTTCATCCTTTCACAAATACTATTTAACAGTAATACCGCCATTTTTCACATCAACCGAAACCGAGTTAATATCATTATCAAACACATCATTCGAGTTGTATGTAATAGAGATAGGATATGTTTTTGCAGAAGCACTTGAGTTAACCTCAAATGTAAGTAACAGTATTTGGCCGTCTTTAACCTGATCTTGAGAAATTTCAAGCCCGTCCCAACCGAATTTGCATCCGTTTACGAGATTTTTAGGTGGGGTAAATGTTAAAACATCACTTACTGCTGAACCTGAAGTGCATTTTTTTAAGGTTAATACACTATCATCATAATTAACTTTTAAAGCAATACCTAACAGTCCCGGATTGTTAACAATAGAAACCGGGACAGTAATCGTCTGCCCCGCACTTGTCGAAACATTGCCGACAACAAATGTTGGGTTTGTGATTTTAGTGTATTGTGCGGTAACAATCATATTACTTGTGACATTTGTAAATATCTTATCCCATTTAGAGAATACATAACCCTCTCTGTCGGGAGTAACAGGGGCGGTTGCGGATTTACCGGCAGCAACTGTTTCTGTTTTAAGAACAGAGCCGTCATAATCTTTGAACACTACCGTATATGTAGTTGAAGGGTTTGAAGAGTCCGTAACGCCGACATATCCGGCATCAATTTCATTGTTATTATCCAAAACAAGGATAAGATGTTTTTCGGAATTAACATATGCATTCTTTACACCTACACCGTTAGTTCCGTTTTTACCGTCTTTTCCGCGAAGAGAAGCAAGCCATTCCTCTTCAGTGCCGGTATATCCGTATTTAACAGCAATCTGATAGGCAGACTGACCGTCCTTGCCGGAAAGCGATTTTACCCATTCGGTCTCGGTGCCTTGATATCCGTGTTCCACGGCAATTTCATATGCCGATTGACCTGTCGCTCCGACAGCACCTACTAATGTAGCAAGCCACTCCTGAAGCGTGCCAACATAACCATTGTCAACCGCTAACTGGTATGCCGATTTGCCGTCCTCGCCGTTCTTGCCGACAAGCGAAGCGAGCCATTCGGTTAAAGAGCCTTCGTAGCCGTTTTGTACAGCAAGTTCATATGCCGAAAGTCCGTTCTTTCCGTCTTTGCCGTCAACTCCGTCTTTGCCGTTTTTACCGACTAATGAATCAAGCCACTCTGAAAGCGAACCGGTAAATCCGTTATCTTTTGCGAGTTCATAAGCGGATTTGCCATCTTTGCCATAAGCTCCGGTTTTGCCGGCAAGCGAAGCGAGCCATTCAGTCTCTGTTCCCGTAAAGCCGTTGTCAACAGCGATTTCATAAGCGGATTTACCGTTGTTTCCCGCTGTACCTTTCAAAGATTCAAGCCACTCCGATGCCGTGCCTTGATATCCGTTGTCGACAGCGATTTGATAGGCAGATTTGCCGTCTTTGCCGTTTGTTCCCGTGCCGTTCCCGGTGCCCTTAAGAGATTCTAACCATTCTTCTTCCGTACCGGTATATCCGTGATCTTTTGCAAGTTCGTAAGCAGATTTACCATTAGCACCGTCAACGCCGTCCTTACCGTTCTTACCGACAAGAGATATGAGCCACTCTGATTCTGTTCCCCTAAATCCCTTATCAACAGCAAGTTCGTAAGCAGATTTACCATTGGCACCGTCAGAACCTTTATCGCCCTTAGCACCTTTTGCACCGACTAAAGTTCCAAGCCATTCTTCAATAGTTCCGATATATCCATTATCGACGGCGATTTCGTATGCCGATTTACCGTTTGTGCCATCCTTTCCGTTTACGCCGTCAACTCCGTCTTTACCATCTTTGCCGTCAACACCGTTTGTACCGTCAACGCCGTCTTTGCCATTCTCGCCCTTAACACCGTCTGCGCCCTTAGCACCGACAAGTGATTGCAGCCAATCTTGAAGTGATCCGTTAAAGCCGTTATCCAAAGCAAGTTCATAGGCAGATTTGCCGTTACTGCCGTTCTGCCCGGCTTTTCCTGCCTCACCCACAAGAGAGGCCAACCACTGAGCTTCAGTTCCTTTATAACCGTTTCTTACAGCAACTTCATAAGCGGATTCACCATTCCTACCATCTTTGCCATCTTTGCCGGTTTTGCCAACTATGGATGTTATCCATTCTGTTTCAGTTCCTGTATAGCCATTGTCTACAGCGATTTGATAAGCGGATTTTCCGTCCTTACCATCCGTTCCTTTTGCACCGGAAAGCGAAAGCAGCCAATCGGTAAGAGAACCTTCATATCCGTTAGAAACAGCAAGTTCATAGGCAGATTGACCATTTAAGCCGTTTACACCGTCTTTTCCGTCTTTTCCGTCTTTCCCGTTAGTACCGTCTTTACCATTTTTAACGGTTACACCTGATTTGTTCATGAGATTATCAACCCATTCTTTTTCGGTCCCCTTGTATCCGTTAAGGACAGCAAGTTCGTAGGCTGATTTTCCGTTAGTGCCGTTTGTACCATTAGCACCGATAAGAGTTTTTAACCATTCGGTTGTATCTCCCTTATATCCGTTGTCAACCGCCAAGTCATAAGCAGACTTGCCGTTTTCACCGGTTTCTCCAACAAGAGATGCAAGCCATTCCTGTACCGTTCCCTTATAACCGTTTTCTACCGCAAGGTCATAAGCTGATTTGCCGTTTGCCGATGCGGAAGTCGGCTTGACATCTTTCTCACCGCAAGATGTGAGAAATGTCATACCGAACAGCATCATAACGGTAATCACAATTGCTGTTACTCGTTTTTTCATAAAACATCCTCCAAAATTATAGATTGCAACATAATTCTCATTATGTTGCAATCTAAGTGCTGAATATTACTCTGAAAATTTCAAGGATTTGAATTGAGTATGAAAATCCTAGCCTTTTTTCATTTTAAAAAAATCCGAAAGAAAAAAGGCTTTATTGTTATGCTCTTTTTTAATTAATTTTTTGTTTTCACACATTTCTTGATCAAAATACTTTACATTTAAGTCTGCGTATGGTAAAATACACTATGTAAAAATGTGTTTGTTGAATTTACAAACCATTTAAACGCAACATAATGAGAATTATGTTTCCGCCGCCGATTTCGGTGGCTTTTTTCATATTATAAGCCGCATATTCTCCATACGCTGGCGGTGTTCCGTGCCGGTGGAAATAATATAAATTCGTGTTGTGTTTATACTTGAATGACCTAAGATATCGGCAAGTTTTGCAATATCTTTTTCAATCCCGTAAAACACCCTTGCGAACAGGTGGCGCAGGTTATGCGGAAATACTTTTTGCGGATTTACATTTGCTTCCTCGCATAAGGCTTTCATTTCACGCCAAATGTTTGTGCGGCTTATCGGCTTGCCCGTCCTTGTTACAAAAATCATACCGCTTTTAATATTTTGCTCTGCTGCGTAGCAGAGCAATTTTTCTTTTAGTTCGTTCACAATAAATACCGAGCGTGTTTTTGCTTTGCAGTTTACAACTGCCTCGCCCTGTTTTACCGCCTCAACCGTTATATATTGCAGTTCGCTGACGCGGATGCCTGTGCCGCATATAGTCTGCAAAATAAGATTAAGTCTTTCATTGTGTTTGCGTTCGGCTGTTCTGCAAAGCCGTGTATATTCTGCTTTTGTCAGTTCCTTATCTTCGGGGCAGAATACCTGCTGTTGAAGTTTCAGCGACTTCACCTTTAAATCGTGCCAGCCTAAAAAAGCAAATAAACTGTTGATACTTGCAAGCATAGAATTAACGCTCCGCACGGCATAATTTTCCTGTAAGCGTTTTTTGTATGCAATCACGGTTTCTTTTGTAATGTCAGCGCTCTGCATATATACAGAAAACGCTTTAACATCACGAATATATTTTTCAACTGTTATTTCGCTCCTTTCCTCTAAAATCAGATGCTCCTTAAATTCGGCAATCGCTTTTGCCGTAATAAATCGTCCTTTCATCTTAATTTACCTCCGAGTATTTTTCTAATATTTTACCCGAAAAGTATGAAAACAAAAATCGTCGTCCCAAAAGGGTTGTGGTATGTTACCTTGGAAAGAACGATTTTTCAAGTTATTTTTTGAAATTTCAGGAAAGTTGTAAAATCCGTTGAAATATGATAAAATACTTTCACAGAATCATTAAGAGGTGAGCGTATGGGCAGGCAACGGAACAGGAGAATATTTGCCGGATTTTACAGACGGTATGACGGCAAGTATATTTATGTTGTGGCAGTTGTCCCCGACGCTGACACCGATGAAAAAGTCGTAATTTTTCATTACGGAACCGATGCCTGCGGTTGCAAGTATTACACAATAACGAAAAAATCTTTTTGTGAGCAGGTAGAGGTAAACGGAGAATGGGTAGACAAGTTCACCCGTCAGCCGCAGGTGAAAATTACGGATACGCATATTTCAAATTTGGAAGATGCAGGCTTTCCCGGTCCTATCCGTAAAAAGCAATCAAAGGATGCGGAAGAACTGCTTTATGAGAACCGCACTTACCGCAGTGCCGAAACATATACCGATTATGCAAAAGATATCTGCAAAAACTATAAATCGGATGTGCGTAAATACAATTTGTGTGTTACACAAAAACGGTATATTGGCGTTTCGGGCAAAACGGATTTTAATATACTGAAAGAAGATATAACTTTTTTAAATGACTGTCTTAAAACCGTGCTCAAAAGCTATGCCGCATATTTTAAGGAAAGATATATAAACGGAATGTCGATTCGGAAATATGCGGAAGAACACGGAATGAACCGCGGCAGTGCCGACTACATCAATAAAAAATTTATTTCCGAGCTTGCGGCGGTGCTGAAAGCTCGGGACGATTCGGACGGCGTATGCCGACTGAGTAAAAAGTAAACAGCATAACAAATACATTTAGCATCTGCTCAAAAGGCAGGTGCTTTTTTTGCGCCCAAATTATTATGTCAAAATTATGTCAAAAAATCAGTGGTTTACCGAATAAGGAATAGAGGGACAAATTTCATGCTGTGAATATGTATTGTGACAAAATTATGTCATCTATGTAGTTGAATCGGCATGAAAAGTGAGGGGATAAATTTTTTGGTTGTAGCCCATAGGATTTTTTCCTTTGAATAAGTGTAGGGATAAATATTTGGTTGTACCCTATCCGCTTTTTTGCCATGAAAAGTAGAGGGCAAAATTACATAACCATTCGAAAGGAGTTGGTGCAGATATGATTGCAACCGTGCAGAAAGAGAATTTCAAGGAGGAAAAAGTGACAGAAAAATTTTCAATCATCTCAAACCGCATAAGCGACTACCGATTGAAACCGAGAGATTATGCCGTCTACTGCTGTCTTGTAAAACACTGCGATAAAAACGGCGCCTGCTTTCCGTCACGGCGGCTGATTGCCGAGGAATGTTGTATTGATAAAAAGACAGTAGACGCAGCGATCCGAAGTCTTGAGAAAGCGGGACTTGTAAAAAAGAAAAAACGCCGCAGACAGGACGGTTCAAACACAAGCAATGCCTACACGGTCAAGTTATTTCGGTAGTGTAATTTTTTCGTACAGGGTGGTGTAAGAAACGGTATCGCAGAACTATACCCATAGAACTAAACCCACTGAGTATATATTACAGCAGAATAAAGAAATAAGGAGTAAATATTTTCTCTGCCGAAACAGCCGCAGAAAACGCCCTGTGCGCCGAGCAATCGAAAAATCGAGAAACACCCGACCGAGCCATGCAAAGGCAAAATACGGCGCTGTAAACGGCGTGTGCGCCCCTTTTTTCTTTTCTGCTGTGGTAACAGACAGAATACCGCAGGGTGGCACCTTTGTACTCTCCCTTTTGGGAGAGTGCGAGCATCGCAGACGGCTGGTCGCCGGCAAAGCCGACCCCTGCCGCTGCTGCTCGGCGGGCAGAAGCCCTGCACCCACTTTTAGAAACGGAGTACGATATGAAAAACAAAAAACTAAGCATCCGCATCAGCGAACAAGACCTCGCCGCCATCCACCGAAAAGCAAACACGGCAAATCTGTCTGTAACGGACTATGTTACACGTTCCTGCCTCAACAAACAAATCGTTGTGGTGGACGGACTTGAAAATATTATCCGAGAGCAAAAGGCAATCGGTAAAAACCTAAACCGACTCACACTGCTTTGCAATATGGGCAGAGTGTCGGTTGCCGATCTGTCCGAAGTGAAGGATGAGTATGCAAGGTTGAACGAACTTCTTTGTTCTCTGCTTGACAGAAGGCGGTGGCAGTGATGGCGACGGTAAATTTAATACAAAGCAAGCGTTCCCAATCGAAAGCCGGACTCAAATTTATTCTTTCCTACTGTAAGCGCGACAGCAAAACCATTTGCGGAGATAAAAAACTGATCGGCGGTGTGAACTGCGTTGCCGAAAGCGCATACCACGAAATGCTGTCTACCAAAATGCGGTACGGGAAAACGGACGGCAGAATGTTTTATCATCTGGTGCAGTCCTTCTCGCCTGAGGAAAGCATTACTCCCGAAACCGCGCACGAAATTGCTTTGAAGTTTGCGGAACGGGAGTTCCCCGAATATGAAGTCTTGGTTGCTACCCATACCGACAAGGCGCATATCCATTCGCATTTTATTATCAACAGCGTAAGCTGTGAGAACGGATATAAGCTCCGCCCGCCTAAAGATTTTATAGAGCAGTTACGAAACGCTTCGGACAAGCTGTGTATGGAGTACGGGCTGTCGGTTATACCTTCTCAGCAGAAAAAGAAAATTATACGGCAAATATCCTCAAAAGAATACCGCTCGGCTGTGCGGGGTGAAAGTTATAAAATGCAGCTTGCGGCGGCGATAGACGACGCGATGGCGGCAGCTCGGTCAAAGCAGGATTTTATTCGGCTGATGGAAGCCGAGGGTTACGGTGTGGTATGGACGGACGAAAGAAAATATATCACTTATATCACGCAGGACGGAAAGCGATGCCGTGACCGCAGCCTGCACGAAGAAAAATATCTTAAGGAGAATATGGAATATGAATTCGGAATACGGGAGATTATCCTCGGAGGAACTGAAAGCGAGAGCGCGGCAGAGTATGCAGAGAGCCGCCGAAGCGAAGCCCTGCGTAACGGTGACCGAGCCGAACTGGAAAGGAATGCTCGATATTTTTGTCATTCAATCAACTCCTATATATTTATCTTTTTCGGCAAGTAATATCTTGCTCTATAAGTCTTAATACCTTCTGTTATTCCGAATTCAGGAAATATGAAAATCAGAATTGTTTCAGGTAGATAACGCTCGGCTTGCCCTGACCTTGCCTTTTGCGCTGTATTAAATCTGCTGCTTCAAGCTCTGCAAAAAGCTTGCATACCTTTTCGTGACCGAAGTGTAATTTTTCCTGAGCAGATTTTATTGTGAAGTATTGATATACTCTGCCTTGCTTATCTATCCAGTTGTTTTTAACGGACAGATACATTCGGTCGAGCAAAATACCATATAGCATTTTTGCATCTGTGGAAACCGATTTGTACTTTTCTTCAAATAACGCTTTCGGGACTTTATAGAAAGCAAAATTCTGGGCGTCGCTTATCTTAAAATATTTGTTCATTGCATCACCTCGTTTTCTGTATTGATTTGGTGCCGAAATCGGCATTTTTTTCGTTTGTGCGACTCTTAAATTCTTTGCAAGGGTTATTTACCGTCTTTGCTAATCACGCTCCTTTTTGGCTTGTATTTAGGGCAACAAACAATCTTTGCACGGTAGCTTTGCTTGCAATCATTTCTGCATTTTCTGCAAAGTCTGTTATATGTTCGTCTGCCTGTTTCGGGATTGATGAAGTAATCCCATTCCTGTTTTTGCTTTTTTGATAATTTTGGCATTTTTAAAACTCCTTTCACTTATTTGCACAAGACCTCCGAAATGCACACCCATTTCAAAGGAATTAGAGGAAATTTTTTTAATAATTTTTCTTCTCGAAAATTAACCCCTCTACTCATTTGGACAAAGGGGTGCCAAATGGACACCCAAAATGAGTAGTCTCAAGAAAATGTTCACAAAAAATTCACACATTTTCTTGCTTAAGGAAATTAAAAAGTCCCTTCACTATCTCCAAGTGAGATACTGTTTTGTACACCCTTAAAAGCAGATTTCCAGAAAAATTCTTAAAAAATACCCTTCACTTGTTTGAACTGAGAAGGGAAAAAGTCAGGGTGTTTTTACAGAAAATTTATATTTTCCTTTTCATAACTTTTCTGTAGCGAGCAGACCGTTTTTACTCCTGCGGTGAAAAAACGGTAAAAAACATCTCGTCAGGGCTGCCCTGAAACCCATTTGAAATTTATCCCTTCACTTATTTGGAATTGACCCTCGTTTTGACACCCTGTTTTGAAGAAAAAAGTTTTGGAAAATAAAAATGCCGCCCGAGTTTTCAGGCGGTTGTTCCTTGTGCGATTTGATTTTTAATGAGATTTAAAGTATAATTTAATTGTGGCTGTTTTCTGTTCTTTTATGGTGCAGAGAACGATTAAATTTATCATATAGGTGGTGGTATGATGTATAATCCACAGATAGAAACATTCATAAAGGTTGCTGATGCAGGAAGTTTTAACAAAGCGGCGGAGGAGTTGTATATCACGCCGACTGCCGTTATTAAGCAAATCAATTTGCTTGAAAGCTCGCTTGACTTGGTTTTGTTTGAGCGTACACACCGTGGGTTGATACTGACCGGTGCCGGCAAGTCGCTTTATCAGGACGCAAAATATATAATCGGCTATTGCAAGGACAGTGTTGTCAGAGCCAAAAATGCAATAAGCGAGGGCAAGAATATCATCCGTATAGGCTCATCCCCTATGACGCCGGCTCAGCTTCTCATGCAAATGTGGCCGAAAATTCAAGAGAAATGCCCTGATATAAAATTTGAGATTGTTCCGTTTGAGAACACACCTGAAAACGCTAAGGAAATACTTGCGAATATGGGTAAGAACATTGATATTATCGGCGGATTATTTGATGATACAATGCTTAATCTCAGAAAGTGTGACGGTTTACAATTATCTCGTGAGCCGTTTTGTTGTGCCGTATCCATTCACCACAGGCTTGCACAAAAGGACAAACTTCAAATCAGCGATTTGTACGGTGAAAATTTGCTGCTTATGCATCGCGGATGGAGTAATTATGTTGACCGCCTGCGTGACGATATTTGGCAAAATCATACGGAAATACATATTGTCAATTTTGATTTTTACAATATGAGTATATTTAACAGATGTGAAAATTCGAATGATGTTTTGCTGGCGATACCGGGATGGGCAAATGTTCATCCGCTGTTGAAGGTCATTCCCGTTGAATGGGAATACAGTATTCCGTACGGACTTTTGCATTCACCGACTCCGAGTGAAAATGTTAGACGGGTTTTAGATGCGGCTAAGAATACAGTTAAAACTAAATAAGCAGTTATAACCCAAAGGTATATACTGAATAACAAAACGAGACTTCAACTGAGGTCTCGTTTTTCTTATACTATAGTCAAAGGATTGATGATTATGAAAAAGATTATAGCTATAGGAGTAATGATTTGTATGATATTTTCGTTTGCGGCGTGCTCCAAAAATAACATTACAAATAATAGTCTAGATAAAACAACAGACCTTTCCGAGTACACAAAAAATGTTGACGAGGACGAATACACTGTCGACACACCCATTGAAAGTGTAATAAACGATAAGGCTTTCTCAGATTACGGTCGGCTGATATTTCCTACGCAAAAAGAATATTACAGCGGCAACACACTCGGCGAACTACAGCTTACTTTGTACAGCGAGATTAACCCAAACAAAACCGTTGAAATTGCGAATTACTTGAAAAGCCACGCTTTAAACAGCGACAAAATCTTTTATGATATTTATACGGACGAAGAGAAAAAGGCAGACCCCGAAAAGGAAAATACAGGGTTGTTCTTTTTCAAAGGCAAGAAAGATATGCCGTTTGCCGTATGCAATGCAGGCGGTGCATTCGCTTATGTAGGTGCTATGCAGGACAGCTTTCCTCACGCACTTGAACTTTCTAAAAAAGGATACAACGCTTTTGCTTTGATTTACCGTCCCGACGCTCAAAGTGCCTGCGAAGATTTGGCAAGAGCATTGACCTTTATTTTTGACAATGTAGACGAACTTGGAATAAGTACTGAGAATTATTCGCTTTGGGGCGGTTCGGCAGGAGCAAGAATGGCGGCATGGGTAGGCTCATACGGAACAAGAGCGTTCGGTGGAAACGATTTGCCAAAGCCTGTTGCCGTGATTATGCAATCTTCGTGAAAATGATGTGCGTGTGCTTTCGGTAACTGAAAACATAGACACAAG
>CAVGND010000038.1:0-13886 GCA_963630555.1 Roseburia intestinalis
GGTCGTTATCCCGAAAGAAATCCGCCGCACAATGCGTATCCGCGAGGGCGACCCGTCGCTGATAACATTGACACCGTTTGAAAAGTTCCGAACAGCCGTGGAGAAACTCACCTCGCGGCTTGGAAAATAACAAAAGGGCGGTAAAGCCGTTTATCCTGACCCTTGATGTCATTATATCGCGCGTAAGAACATTTTTCCACGAAATGCATTTCGTGTTTGGACAAAAATTTTGATTTTTCTTTCAATTCACTATCCTAAAAATATATTCAGAGGAAAAATTATATATAAATCTTTTAGGTTTCACCGCTTGAGAAAAATGTTCGGTAGGTGAACTGTAAATGAATTTTTGTGTGCAGGTTTTCTTGCCGACTTTTACTTGGCAGTTACCTTTGGGCAAAGAATTATTGATTTTATAAAATTGTTATGGTATATTAAAGTTAAAGGAGGGTGAGCACAATGCCTAATTTTACCAAAATGGCAATAAAGGACTCTTTTTTAAAATTGCTTAACGAGCAACCGCTTAATAAAATAAGCGTACGCAGTATTGTTGAGGATTGCGGAATAAACCGCAACACGTTTTACTATCATTTTCAGGATATACCGACGCTTATTGAAGAAATAATTGAAGAGCAAGCCGAAAATGTTATTAAAAAATACCCGTCAATTGAATCGCTTGATGAATGCGTTTCGGTAATATTTGAAACTGCACTTAAAAATAAAAAGGCAATATATCACATATTCAACTCGGTAAACCGCGATATGTACGAGCGGTCGCTTATGCGAATATGCGAACATGTTATTACCGCTTATGTGAAAACCGCTTTCCCCGAAGGCCAAACACCCCCCGAAGTTCGTGAAATTATCATCCGCTTTTTCAAGTGCCAAATGTTCGGGCTTATATATGACTGGATAATATCCGGTATGCGGGACGATTCAATTGAAATGATACATAAAATTACCGCTGTTTGCCGCGGCTTGTCCGACGAAATAATAAACAGATTTAACAGCAGCCGGTAATCGGAACGGTACTGATAATACCCAAAATCAAGAACAGCCGCAGGCACAATGCCTGCGGCAATTATTTATATGCTTTTTATTAGAGGATATGGACGGCGGTTATCAGTTTATGCCGAGATAAGGCGCCGGATCGACCCTGTTGTTACCCACACGGACTTCAAAATGCAGGTGGTTGCCGTCCGAATCCCCGGTATTTCCGACGGCGGCAATCTGCTCGCCCCGTTTTACAACATCGCCTGCCGAAACATACAACTCGCTGCAATGGGCATAAAGCGTACGCAGACCGTTTGAATGTTCAACCAAAACGCAATTACCGAATCCCGAACCGGCAGCGTTATAACCCGCGGATATTACCACACCGTCCGCTACCGAATAGATTGCGGTGCCTGCCGGAGAAACTATATCAATACCTTTATGATTTCTGCCGTCCCCGTAATAACAGGTGATGCGCATTTTAGAGTTTTGAGCAACCGGCCAGGTAAAGCCGTAACTGCTGTAATCCTCCTTTGCGGCGGACATACTGTGCGTTGCAGATACGGTGCCTGCGGTTGCTGTGCCCACCGTAACCTGCTCGGCTACCGGCTCTACAATATTTTCGGTTGAAATTACGGTTCTTGAAACCTCTGCCCCGTCAACATAGCAGACATTTGAAACGGTTCGTGCCGTACCGGCAGAACCCGCCGAGGTAACTTTGCGGTATCCCTGAACCTTTTTATCGTCCTTATTTTCAATGGTTTCAAAGGGCACTTCGGTTTCGGTTACTTCTTCAACCGACACCATTACGGTAAGCGGATAATCATTAAATTCGTTTTCTATTTCGGACTGATTTTCAATTACTTTATCCGAGAAATAGGCTTTTTCAACCTTAACATCCTCGCAAAAGCTTACGCTGCTGCTTTGCCCGGCATAGGCTGCCTGCGCTTCCGACAGTTTAATGTTCATACAGGTGCTGTAAACATTCTGATCCTCGGAAGCCGAGCAAAGTTCGCCGTTCACGAAAAGACCGTACGCCTCGCTTATACCGTCGGTATTATTTAAAGCCTTATCGGTAAGATCGGTGGGCGATTCGATTTCATCTTCAAAAACCAAAACGGTATCAAAAGTCGCTTTTGTTATAAGCTCGTCCGACCCGTCATACACAATACGGTCACGCATGGATTTAACGGTATCTTCAAAAAGTTCAGCAGAGCGAATTGTACCGATATATGCGTTGTTGTATTTTACCCTTACGGCGATTCTTACACGGCTCCAAATTCCGCTTGTTGCGGCAACCGCGGCAACTAAAACAACCGTGAGCGCAACTGCGGTGAGTTTTACGAATTTGCGGCGGTTTGAAGAAACGCACAATCCTATATGTTTAAAGAAAAGGTGGCATCTTTTCAGTCCGTTTTCGGCATCCGACGCTTTAAAAGCGTTTACGGTTGCGCGGAAACCGCTTGCCGGAAGTTCGGCAAACAGATGTTTCATCAGCCCGGCGAAACGGCAGGCGGCTGATTTTACTTTATTAAAAATAGCAGAGAAAACCGACTTTATTAACCTTGCCGATCTGTTCATTGCTGTTTTTATAAACATTTTACCAACTCCAAATACAGTTGTTAAGCAAAAACTGTATTCAATTATATCAAAAAGTTACAAAATTGCAATACTTTTTATTGCTTTGTAACTTTTATTGTGCAAACATTATAAAAACGATGTGAATATATTGTACAACATTCACATCGTTTTTTACAAAACCTGTTAATTTTACATTAAAGCCAGTTGGTCTGCGGCGGATTTTGTTTTAACTGATTTTTTTGCAGCCTTTTCAGCTTGGGGTTCCTCTGTGCGTTTTTCACCGTCACTTCCGCCGAAGAAACTCATAAAAGTAAGTTGATTGGTTTCGGGCACTCCGTCAAGCGCACCGATTGCCCTTAAAGATTCTATGACTGTTTTAGATATGCCCGTTTCCCTCTGAATTTCCTCGATTGAAAGGACACCGCCGTTTTTGACCGACTCGTACAGCGACACCGCCGCCTTATCGCCGACGCCCGCAAGCGCACCGAAAGGCAGGCGCATTTTCCCGTTTTCGGGCACATAATGGGTTGCATGGGAATGGCGGATATCTATCGGCAGAACCTCAAGCCCTCTTTCCATCATTTCATTAAATATTTTAAGGTTTTCAAGCACGGCTTTATCCTTAACCGAAAGGTCAAACCCCATAGACTGAAGTTCAAGCAGACGGTGGCGCACCGCCTCTTTGCCCTTTAAAACGGTTTCAACCTCCACATCTTCCGGGCGTGCCGTGAAATAGGCGCAGTAGTATTCTATCGGTCGATAGACCTTGTACCAGCCGAGCCTTAAAGCCGAAATAACATAAGCCGCGGCGTGGGCTTTTGGGAACATATATTTGATTTTAAGGCAGGAATTTATATACCACTCGGGAACACCGTGCTCACGCATTGCCGCCTTATGCTCATCGGTAAGCAATTTAGGCGCATTACCCTTACGGGTAATTTCCATGATTTTAAATGCCATACCGGAATCAAGTCCGCGGCGCATAAGGTACACCATAATACTGTCACGCGTTCCGATAACGCTTGAAATGGTACATGTGCCCTCCCTTATAAGGTCCTGAGCATTACCCACCCAAACATCGGTACCGTGGGACAGACCGGAAATCTGCAAAAGGTCGTCAAAAGTGTGGGGCTGTGCTTCAATAAGCATATCCATTGCAAACTTTGTGCCGAATTCGGGCAGCGAATATGTACCCGTTTTTGCAAATATCTGTTCTTCGGTAACGCCGAGTGCCTCAGGCGATGTAAACAGGCTCATAACCTTAGGATCACTCATCGATACCTCGGTTACCGGTATGCCGGTATATTCGCCGAGATATTTGCATATTGTTGGGTTTACATGGCCGAGTTCATCAAGTTTAAGGATGGTATCGTGTATTGAATGGAAGTCAAAATGTGTGGTGACGGTATCGGAATTTGCATCGTCGGCAGGGTGCTGAACGGGGCAGAAATCGTACACTTCGTGATCCGACGGGACAACTACCATTCCGCCGGGATGCTGACCGGTTGTGCGTTTGACAGCTGCTTTAAAAAGCAGTTCGGCAAGGCGGTTTTCCTCGGCTTTATTATATGTAATGCCGCGTTCTTCCTCATACTTTTTAACATATCCGTAGGCGGTTTTTTCGGCAACCGTGGATATGGTTCCCGCTTTAAACACGTTATCGGGGCCGAAAAGTTTTTCGGTAAATTTATGGGCAAAGGACTGATACTCGTTTGAAAAGTTAAGGTCGATATCCGGCACCTTGTCGCCGTTAAAGCCCAAAAACGTTTCAAACGGGATATCGTGACCGTCGCGGTGCATATCGGTTCCGCACTCGGGGCAGTTTTTAGACGGCAGGTCAAAGCCCGACTTGTAATCGTCACTGTCAACAAATTCGCAGTGTTTGCATTTTGGGCAGACATAGTGCGGCGGCAGTGGATTGACCTCTGATATACCTGCCATTGTTGCAACAAAAGACGAGCCGACCGACCCGCGCGAGCCGACCAGATACCCGTGTTCCACGGAATCGGCAACAAGTTTTTGCGCGGTAACATACATTATTGCAAAGCCGTGTTTTATGATTGAACCGAGTTCTTTGTCAAGCCTTTTTTCAACCGTTTCAGGCAGTTTTTCGCCGTAAATTTCGTGTGCTTTTTGCATAACCACATCGGTCAATATCTGCTCTGCACCCTCAATTGACGGAGGAAAATTGCCGCGCGGAACGGGACGTATCCCTTTTTCAATCATATTTGCTATTTTTGCGGGGTTATCTATAACAATTTCCGTGGCACGGTCACCGAGGTAGGCGAAATCTTCCATCATTTCACCCGTAGTTTTAAAATAAAGGGGCGCTTGATTATCGGCGTCGGAAAACCCCTGTGATGCCATAAGGATTTTGCGTAGGGCAGCGTCGCTTTTTTTAAGAAAATGAACATCCCCCGTTGCAACAACGGGTTTTGATAAAGTATCGGCGAGTTTTATAATGGTTCGGTTTATTTCGTGCAGTTGCTCTGCGGAACTTACCTGCCCGTTACGCACCATAAATTCATTGTTTCCGTCCGGCTGAATTTCAAGATAATCATAATATTCCGCTATTTTTAAAAGGTCTTCAAACGGACGCTCTTCAAAAACGGCGCGGTAAAGTTCGCCCTGTTCGCAGGCACTGCCGATTATAAGCCCCTCGCGGTATTTATTAAGCAATGTTTTGGGTATACGGGGGCGGCGGCGATAATAGTCCAGATGCGAATGAGAGATTATTTTATACAGATTTTTCATACCTGCCTGATTTTTGACAAGCAGGATAATATGGTACGTTTTAAGCTTTTTCGGGTCGCCGCCCGTGAGGCTTGTATTAAGTTCCGAAACGGTTTTGCAGGTTGCTTTTTCAGCCAACCGCTCAAGCAGGCAGTGGAATATTTCCGCAAGAATGGCGGCGTCGTCACAGGCACGGTGATGGTTAAAATTCCTGAGATTAAGCGCCTTTGCGACTGTATCAAGTTTAGCATTGGTTAAATCTTTTATAAGACTTCTTGCCATTACCACCGTATCTATATAAAGCGGGTCAAATTTAATACCCGACCTTGCCGCCGCTGCACGGATAAAGGAAATATCAAATCCGGCATTGTGCGCGACAAGTGCCGCACCGCCGCAAAAATCAAGAAACTGTTTTATCGCCTCTCCCTCTTTGGGCGCGCCTTTAACCATTTCGTCCGTAATTCCCGTAAGTTCGGTAATTTTTTCGGGAATGTGCTTTTCGGGGTCAACAAAAACTGAGAATGACTCGCCTATTTCGCCGCCCGAATATTTTACCGCACCTATTTCCGTTATACGCTCGGTTGACACAGAAAGACCGGTGGTTTCAATATCAAAAACAACAAAATCGCCGTCAAGCGGCATATCGCCGTTACCCTCAACTGCGGAGGCAAGGTCGTTGACAAAGTACCCCTCAACGCCGTAAATAACCTTGAAATCGGTATCCGGATCGTCATCTGTAATTTTATCGTATGTATTCATAACTTCGGGGAAAGACTGCACCACACCGTGATCGGTTATTGCAACCGCCTTATGCCCCCATTTATAGGCTGTTTTAACAAGTTCGGAGGCACTTGTAAGGCCGTCCATTGCCGACATATTGGTATGGGCGTGCAATTCAATTCTTCTGCCCGACGGGTAATCGTCGGTTTTTGACTTTCTTTTAAAGCGATTTATGCTTTGCGGAGTAACGACGGTACACTTTTCCCAATCGTCATACTTTTGCGAACCGCGCACAAGTATACACTGCCCCGCTTTAAGGCTGCCGAGTTCGCCCATATTTTCATTTTTAACATAAAATTTTATTATAAGGGAATCGGTTTCGTCCGAAAACTGGATATTCACCCTTTGTTTATCACCTTTTCTTGTGGGTGCGGTTTCAACCTTGAATATTTCGCCCCACACGATAAAGGAAGGCAGAGCCTCGCTCACGCTGGACATGGTTATGGGTACGCCTCGAATCTTCTTCCCGTAAACCACCTCAAAACTGTCGGGTACGGCAGGAATTTCCTCACACTCCGTTATCGGTTTTTCTTCGGGCGTAAATTCCGCCGCCGGCGCATTGTCAAATTCCTGCGGCGCGTCACTGTCGGAATAGTTTGCGGGTATAAAATCGTCAAACCGTATCTCACTGTCCGAGTTCAGAATTCCGGTAAATTCAAGTGTTATATCGCGCGAAAACCTGCGTTTGACGGCGTTTATATACTTTTTTTCAAACCCTGCCGCCGTTATGGTATCATAGCCGCCGTGAGCCAAATTTATCGTGACTTTGTCACCGTCAAATTCATAATTTGCATCCTTAAAAAAACCGTTGTACGAAAAATCGGTAAGTCTTAATTTTTCGGCAAGATCGTGTGCAGCCTCGGTGCAAAAACATTCGGGCGGATAGTAAGACGCAATCGCCGCACGGTTAAGCCCCAGCGAATTTTTAACCTTATCCCGGAGCGCATCGATTTTATCGCTGCTTACATATTCGGAATACCGGCAGGACACCGTCAGTTCACGCTTTTCGGTATTTATATTGCAGGCAAGAACTTCGGCACTGTTTATCACATCGCCCAGGTCTTTTATAAGTCCGCCGAAAATATCGCTTAATTTTTGCTTGCTCATTTACATTCCTCTTTTACACGTGCCTGATGTGACGGATCCGAGTCCCGTCACACTAAGTTCGCGGCAATTTCAAACTAAAGTAACTCAATTTCTTTAAGCAGCGCATCTGCTAAGTCACCCTCGGGAACGCGGCGTAAAATCTCTCCGTTTTTGAATATAACGCCGCAGCCGTCGCCGCCGGCTATTCCTATATCGGCTTCTTTTGCCTCACCGGGGCCGTTCACAACGCAGCCCATTACCGCAACGGTAATGTCTTTATTGCAGTCCGCAAGGCGGTTTTCAACCTCTTTTGCGATTTTTATAAGGTCGATCTGCGTTCTTCCGCAGGTCGGGCAGGAAACAAACTTAACTCCGCCCTTACGCAGTCCGACCGCCTTTAATATCCTTTGTGCCGCCCTCACTTCCTCTAACGGATTATCGGTAAGCGAAACACGGACGGTATCGCCTATTTCGCGAAGCAGCAATCCGCCTATTCCTGCGGCGGACGCCACTGTTCCCATTTCGCGGGTTCCTGCCTCCGTAACGCCTAAATGCAGCGGATACGAGCAAACTTCGCTTGCCTTTTCGTAGGCTTTATACATTGTTTGCACATCAGATGATTTTATTGACAGGACAATATCGTCAAAATCGAATTTTTCGAGCAGTTTTATATGGTACATACCGCTTTCAACCAGCGCGTCGGCAGTCGGGGCACCGTATTTTGCAAGCGCCGATTTTTCAACACTGCCGGAATTCACGCCTATTCTTATGGGTATATTTTTCGCGCGGCAAGCCGCTACTACCGCTTTAACCCTGTCGTCCGAGCCTATATTTCCAGGGTTGATCCTTATTTTATCCGCACCCGCCGCAACCGCCTCGATTGCCAGGCGGTAATCAAAATGTATATCGGCAACTACGGGGACGGAAAGTGATTCCTTCAGCTTTGCAATAAGTTTCACCGCGCCCGCATCGGGTACGGCGGCACGGATTATCTCACACCCGACCGACTCAAGCGCCTTTGCCTGAGCAATCGACGCGGCGATATCGTGAGCCGGTATATTAAGCATTGACTGCACCGTAACGGGCGAGCCGCCGCCGATATAAATATTGCCTACTTTAATTTTTTTTGTGTTATTATGGGTATACATAAACGTCCGTCCTTTTTAAAACAGTGAAACAATATCCTTTATACTGATAAGTGCGGCAAACAGAAGCATGGCAATAAGCCCCACGGCGTGTATCGCATTTTCATACTTGGGCGGCACGGGTTTTCTGAATATTATTTCTATTAAAATAAACAGCGCGCGGCTGCCGTCAAGCGCCGGGATAGGCAGCATATTGAATATACCGAGATTTATGGTTATAAGCGCAATTATGGGCAGAAAATTCATTATTCCGAACTTTGCGGCTGTGCTCATCGCCGCCGTAACGCCAACAGGACCCGACACAGCCGAGATCCCGTATCTTCCGCAAATAAGGTCTATAAGCGAACGCCACACGACCGCACCGAACGACAGGGTCGTTTTGAAGGACTGCTTTATAAAATTGCCGAAACTGTTTTTATACCCGTACACCTTAAAATCAAGTGTCAGATAGGTTATATCCTTATCGGTCTTTGTCGCAAAGCGGACGTCTTTAAGCTCAACCTCTTTGCCGTCACGCTCAACCAGCATATCTATCTTGCCGTTGTCTTTATTTGTAAAAGCATAACTTAAATCGTAATAGGTGTAAATCTTTCTGCCGTCAATCTCTAAAATTTCATCATTCACTTTAAGCCCGTAATTGCAGCTTACGGCATTCTCATCAAACTGTGCCACAATATTGCTTGCATACATTTTTTGCGGAATGAGGGTTATCATCACCACAATAAACCCGAGCAAAAGATTAAAAAACGCACCTGCGACAATTATTATAAACCGTTTCCATGCGCGGGCATTGCAAAACGCGCGTGGGTCGGAACTTGTTTCGTCCTCACCCTCCATTGCGCAATATCCGCCGAACGGCAAAATACGCAGTGCATAAAGGGTTTCTTTGCCCTGTTTTTTAAATATTGCGGGCCCGAAGCCTATTGAATATTCATTCACCCTGACGCCTGTAAGTTTTGCGGCGATAAAATGTCCGAATTCGTGTATTGCTATCATTACAAGAAATGCAAGTATAGCGGCAGCGATAGGCCATGCGGTACTCCAGATATTTGATATTACTGACATAAAGATCCCCCTACGGCTGCAAAATTGCAACCCTAAGCATTTGCGTAAACATACTCACGCGCCGCCGCGTCTGCGTCCAGTACATCGACGAGGGTGAAACTACCCGTTCTTTTTTCGGCTTCGGCTGCGCCTTTTGCCAATTCGGCAATCTTTAAAAACGGCAGTTTTCCTTTTAAAAACAGGGCTACCGCCGCCTCATTTGCGCCGTTCACGGCACAGGGTTTAAGTCCGCCCTGCCTTACGGCGTCGGTACACACTTCAAGCGCACCGAAAACCTCTGTGTCGGGCTTATGGAAAGTCAGCGTGCCGATATCGGTAAGGCTCAGCCGTTTCCCGGAACACGGCAGCCTTTCGGGGTAGGTCAGGGCATATTGTATAGGCAGTTTCATATCGGGTGTGCCGAGTTGTGCGATAATCGCGCCGTCAGCCAATTCTATTGCCGAATGAACGATACTTTGACGGTGCACTACAACCTCAACATCATCTGCCGTTACACCGAACAGGAAAATCGCTTCTATAACCTCAAACCCCTTATTCATAAGTGTAGCCGAATCTATGGTTATTTTTGCACCCATATCCCAATTTGGGTGTTTTAGGGCGTCGGCAGGCGTAACATTTTGCAATTCGGCGCGTGTTTTTCCGAAAAACGGGCCGCCCGACGCGGTTAAAATTATCTTTTTTACCGAACCTCCGGGAACTCCCTGCATGGACTGAAATATTGCCGAATGCTCACTGTCAACCGGATAAATTCTTACACCGTTTTCGGCAGCGGCGGCATTTACTATCGGCCCTGCGGTTACAAGCGTTTCCTTATTTGCAAGGGCTATATCTTTTTTGGCGTTAATTGCGGCAAGGGTGGGTTTTAGTCCCGCAATACCTACAATTGCGCTTACCACGGTATCCGCCGACGGTTCGGCGGCAGCGGCGATAACGCCCTCCTCGCCCGGGAGAACGCAGATAAAGGTATCGGCAAGCCGTGCTTTTACATCCGCTGCGGCTGCTTCGTCAGCCACCGCAACAATGCGCGGTTTGACAAACCTTGCCTGATTTTCAAGCAAATCGGGGCGGCTGCCCGACGCCGCAAGAGCCGATATTTTTATACCGAGCCGAGCGGCAACCTCAATAGTTTGGGTACCGATAGAACCGGTAGAACCCAAAACCGAAATACATTTATTCAACCTGCTCACTTCTATCATATTTACTTAACTATATCTATTATTCTGCTGAGCGACCAAAAACAGGGTGCAATTAACATAATACTGTCAAAACGGTCAAGCACGCCGCCGTGACCCGGCATAATTTTGCCGTAATCTTTAATTCCCGTCTTGCGTTTTATGAAAGAGGCGATAAGGTCGCCCATCATACCGAGCACCGCAAAGAGCGGGGTTATTACCGCTATAAGCCACAGTTTTGCATGAACGGACGGGACGGCGGAGTTGTAAATCGCGCCTATCGCAACCGCTATGCCTGTTGCGATAACGACGCCGCCGACAGCGCCCTCCCACGTCTTTTTCGGACTTAACACGGGCGCCATCTTATGTTTGCCGAGGAACACGCCCGTAAAATACGCGCCTGTATCGCACCCCCAAGCAAAAGCACAGGTGAGCAGAAAGTAGATAAGTCCTTTATTTATAAGCATTGCAAGTGTTGACAGGGCAAATGTTGTAAACACAGGCAGGCAGAACGCAGCGCACATTTCAAGCGGTTCCGTATTTTTGTAACAAAACAGGGTGATTATAACCGTCGCTGCGCCGAACAGAACATTCATATGCATAGAATCCAAGCCGATTTTTGAGCCGTATTCATAAACAAAGGGTGCAGCGGCGGCATATATTGCGGCGGCTGCAATCAAAATGCGGTTTTTTACAAGTCCGGTGGTTTTAAGCGCTTCAAACACCGCAACCACTGCAAGCGCCGCCAAAAACACGGTAACAACAACAGGATAGTATCCGCCGACATACAATACGCCCGCAAGCAGTAAAAGCGCCGCCAAAGCCGAAATTATTCTTGTTTTCATAATCTTCCTCCGAAAGCGGATTGAGCGAACCGCTTTTTAAACGCCGCCGAAACGGCGATTTCTTTTATTAAAATCATCTATCGCACGGTCAAGGTCATGCGTGGAAAAATCAGGCCACAGAACATCCGAATACCAAAATTCGGAATATGCCGACTGCCATATAAGAAAGTTTGACAAGCGGAACTCTCCGCTCGGCCGTATTATAAAATCGGGATCCGGCTGACCGGCGGTATAAATATTATCGCTTACCGTCTGCTCGGTTATCCCGTCGGGCTGAAGTTCGCCGCTGAGCACGCGCCCGGCTATTTTTTTAACGGCGTGCACGATTTCATCCCTGCCGCCGTAATTAAGCGCCATATTAACCGTAAGCCCCGTAGCGGTTGACGAAGTTTCCTCGGCGTGGTCGATAAGGCGGTTGATATCGTCGTCAAGCGCGGCGCGCTCGCCTATAAATCTAAGACCGATATTCTCGCTTTTATATGCGTCAACATCGGCAAGGTAATCACGCAGCAGTTTCATGATATTGTCCACTTCCGCTTTGGGTCGTTTCCAATTCTCGGTTGAAAAGACATAAACCGTTAAATACTTTACGCCGATTTTATTGCAATACCTTGCAATCGTTTTAAAATTTTTAGCGCCTGCGGCATGACCTGCCGAGCGCGGCAATCCGCGGCGTTTTGCCCATCTGCCGTTACCGTCCATTATTATCCCGATATGTTCGGGGATAAACCTTTCCGCAGGCGGCGCCGATTTTTTCTTTTTAAAAAACAAACCTCTCACTCTTTCAAAAGCCCACCGAACGGCATACGGGCGCTGAAAAACGCCGCACGGTCGGTGGGGAATAATACAAACAGCCCGATTTACTCCGCATTTGCGAAAACTCCGCAAACCGACGGAAAAATCAGATTTCCATTATTTCTTTTTCTTTTGCGGATGTGAGATTGTCAATTTCTTTACAGAAACGATCGGTCAGATTCTGCACCTTTTTTTCGCCGTTCTGCATATCGTCCTCGGTTATCTCGTTATTCTTTTTCATAGCCTTGATTTTATCAATGGCGTCGCGGCGGATATTGCGGACATTGACCTTTCCGCCCTCACTCATGGAATGAATTTCTTTAACCAGTTCTTTTCTGCGTTCCTCCGTAAGCGGGGGAAACGACAGGCGGATAACCTTACCGTCATTATTCGGGTTAATGCCTATATCCGCTATGTTTATAGCCTTTTCAACAGCGTTTAAAAGGCTTGTATCCCAGGGCTGGATCATAATCGTGCGGCCGTCGGGCACCGAAATGGTTGCCACCTGCTGCACAGGGGTTGCCACACCGTAATAATCCACCGAAACTTTATCAAGAATTGAGGGATTTGCGCGTCCTGCGCGAACCGAACCGAACTCTCTGTCCAGCGCCGCAACTGATTTATCCATTTTTTGCTCTGCGTTTTTAATAATGCTGTCCATAAATTTACCTCCGTAATAAATAGGGTTTATTTGCTTACAACAGTGCCGACCTTTTCGCCGCAGGCAGCCCTGTATATATTTTCGGGATCGTTAAGATTGAACACTAAAATATCAATACCGTTATCCATACACAGCGAAGCCGCCGTGCTGTCCATAACTTTTAATTCTTTATCAAGAACCTCATGATATGTAAGACGGTCATATTTTTGGGCGTCGGGATATTTGTTCGGGTCTTTGTCGTAAACACCGTCAACATTTGTTGCCTTAAAAATAATATCCGCATTTATTTCGGCAGCTCTTAAAGCGGCGCCCGTATCGGTTGAGAAAAACGGATTTCCCGTTCCGCACCCGAAAACGGTTACACGACCTTTTTCAAGGTGTCTTACCGCACGGTTCCTTATATAAGGTTCGGCAATCTGCGGCATGCTTATGCCGGTTTGAACCCTTGAAATTACGCCTATCTGCTCAAGCGTATCGGCAACCGCAAGAGCGTTTATCGCTGTTGCAAGCATTCCCATATGGTCGGCGCGCGTCCGGTCCATGTTTCCGCTGCTGCGCCCTCTCCAGAAATTGCCGCCGCCGACAACTATGCCTATCTGCAAGCCCTCGTCAACACATTTTTTAATGCTTTTGCAGATTTTTTCAATCGTATCAAAGTCCAGTCCGCTTTCCTTGCCGCCCGCAAGCGCTTCGCCGCTTAACTTCAGCAGTATCCTTTTATATGCTAACGCCATAAATGCACCCCGTTTCTTAAAATCGCGACCGACTTAGGTCACACACTTATATATTACAATACCGCGCCCGTAAAGTCAAATAAAAAATCGTGTCGCGGAAAAGGGCATTTTATGCTCGGTTTTTTACATTCATCTTGCTGCTGGTTATATCAGATTTCCTTCAAGCGAGTATACGCGAAAAATGCATCTTACAGTGTTCTCAGCAAAAACGCCATATACAGCGGAAGAGTCAGCACCTGTCCGGTGCGCCCGACATTATAGTCGCCCAGCTTGATGGCGCTGCTGACATGGTATTTTTC
>CAVGND010000039.1:0-13185 GCA_963630555.1 Roseburia intestinalis
TTCACGGGCTTCTCTGGCATTGCGCAAAAGCAGATTATACAGTTCTTCGGTATATACGCCTACATAAGTAGATGTCAGTTTTCCTGCTACACGTTTTCTCACATAAAGGTATTTCCCGTCGCCGCGTTCTTTGATTTCGGGCGTGCCGTCATAGGGCATTAAGCTCAGTCTGGCATTGAGGTCAGCGCGACTTCTGAGCAATTCCTGTATTTCGCTATATTGTACTGCCATTGCAGCTCCTCCTTTTGGGGAACAATTCTTTCGATCATTATATCAGAATGTTCCCCAACAGTCAACAAGTATTGGGGAACAATTTTGAAAAACAATCTTTAATTTTTTCCCCAATCTTGCAGATACATAATATGGTATGCCCTGATTTCGGAAACGGCAGAAAATATGATCCTGTTTAGCAGTTCTAAAACTTTTTGCAGTTTTCCAACGAGGACTTCTTCGGCATTTTTCTTTCTGCCGATTTGAACCCCGACCACTAAAACCTACACATGACTTTTGGTGCGGTTGTCCGCAACCGGGTGTTTTGAAAATCGGCAAATTTCTGTTCGGCGAAAATCATTCTAATACACCAAAAAGTAGGCAAGCCTTAAAAAGCCTTATTTCATGCGGTGCTTGGCGATTTTTAATTCTAATATTCACGGGCAGAAAAGAGAACAAAATCGGCTCGGAAAAGCGGCAGAAACACAAAAAATCAAGGTCGGAGAATTTTTGTCGAATAGAAAGAACCCTTGAAAACACTGGGTTTTCAAGGGTTCCGTTGGCGGAGAGGATGGGATTCGAACCCATGTGCGATTGCTCGCAAACTGATTTCGAGTCAAGTTGCCAAAACCGAACTTGGCGGAATTTGACGGAAGATAACGGCAGATGCGAGAACCCCGAAAAAGCCCTGTTTTCAAGGCTTTCCGCACCTGTTCGCATCGAAAACGCAGTGAAAATCCGAGTCCGAGAGTCTCCTCCGATTTTGCGGAGTTCTAACGGATTTTCGGAAAAGCCTATTAGAATTTTTGATAGAACCGAGCGCTTTTTCGACCCAAAATCACGCTTTTGGCAGTGCGTGAAAAGCACCGGTTATGCCGGACTGCACCAAAAGTCGTGTAGGCAAATGCCGGGAAGGAATCAAAACTGCCGCTATCGGCAAAAATATAAGTGAAAACAGATTTTGATTGATTGATTTTTTGCCGATAATGTGGTATACTGATAATAGTAACTTCGGAGGGCAAAATGATGAAATATTTATCCGTAAAAGAGATAGCGGCGCTTTGGAATACCTCCGAGCGCAGCGTTCGCAACTATTGCACGGCAGGCCGCGTCCCCGGCGCTTTTCTGACGGGCAAGACTTGGAATATTCCCGAAAACGCTGAGAAGCCCGAACGGAGCAATAAAAGCAAACCCGCACCGCAGACTTTGGCAGATATTCTCAAAGAGGAAAAGCGCAGCCAAACCCACGGCGGAATTTATCATAAGGTGCAGGTGGAACTCACCTACAACTCCAATCACATGGAGGGCAGCCGCCTGACCCACGATCAGACACGCTTTATTTTTGAAACCAACACCGTCGGCATTACCGAGGAAGGCGTGCGGGTGGACGATATCATCGAAACCGCCAACCACTTCCGCTGTATTGACGAGGTCATCGAAAGCGCAAAATCGCAGCTCAGCGAGAAATTCATCAAACACCTGCATTTTATTCTGAAAACCGGAACAAGCGACGCAAAGAAAGATTGGTCTGCCGTCGGCGATTATAAAAAACTGCCGAACGGGGTTGGCGGGCTGGAAACAGTCTTGCCCGAAGAAGTGTCGGCAGAAATGAAAAGGCTGCTCGAAGCGTATAACGGCAAGGAAACGATGACGCTTGAAGATATCCTTGCGTTTCATGTGCGATTTGAGCGCATTCACCCCTTCCAGGACGGCAACGGACGTGTTGGGAGGCTGATCATGTTCAAGGAATGCCTGAAACACAATATCGTGCCGTTTATTATTGAGGACGGTATAAAAATGTTCTATTACCGCGGGCTGCAGGAGTGGGACCGGGAAAAGGGCTATCTGACCGACACCTGCCTTTCAGCACAGGATACATTCAAGAAATACCTGGATTATTTCAGAATACTGTATGAAAACTGAAAACCTCACGCACGGCTCATCCAAAGCTGTGCGTGAGGTTTTTTGTAATATACCACCTTTGCGAAAATGATAAAACGGCCCTCGCAGCAGCGCTGTTTTAGGTTGTTGTACGAACTTGAAATAACGATCGTGCGATAGTGTCTTATCTTATTTTGCACTTGACAGCAACGGAAAAAGCAGAAAGTTATCGAATAATATTCGAAGTTCGGCGGGAAAGCGTCGAATTATCTTGTAAAAAAGGCGTTCTTGTGGTATAATGTAGCTTGTTAAATTGTAGTTATTTTTCAAAGGTGAGGTTTCAAATGAAGAAAGCAAGTTATAAAAAGCTGTGGAAACTCCTTGTTGACAAAGAAATGAGTAAATCAGACTTGCATAAAGCCACGGGACTCTCTTCCAGCACAATGACAAAACTCCGCCGCAGCGAGGATGTTTCTATGGAAGCTCTCCGTAAAATCTGCACTGTCCTCGATTGTAATATTGCCGATATCGTTGAGTTTGAAAAGGAAAGCAATTGACAAAATATAACGAAGCACTTGGTAAAGTTTCCCGAGTACAAACAACAAGTTCTTATACGCGTAATGAAAAGTGCAGTATTCCGAGGATTCGATTCATTACCAAATGAAAAGAATAAAATTTGTTGTCAATAGTGTTTGTAAAACTTATGACACCATTTTATACAGGTATTTTAAATGATATGATGCTTTAAGTCCGTTTTATTGGACATCGAATCAATTATACTACTAAATATGCGGCATGATAGAGGGAAAGCGAGCCTTTCTACACTGCATTTAAGATAGGAGCCATCACCATGGATACTCATACGGCAGAACAACGACACAAAAACATGCAGGCAGTACGATGCAAGGATACCAAGATTGAGGTTCTTCTGCGAAAAGAGCTTTGGTCACGTGGCATCCGTTACAGGAAAAATGTAAAAGATGTTTTTGGGAAGCCCGATATTGTGTTCAAAGGAAAAAAGGTTGCCGTTTTTTGTGATAGCGAGTTTTGGCATGGATATAACTGGGATGCAAAACAAAATGACATAAAAAGTCATCGTGATTTTTGGATTCCAAAGATAGAAAGAAATATAGAAAGAGACAAAGAGGTTAATGCTGCATTAGAGGCGGGCGGATGGAAAGTCTTGCGTTTTTGGGGCGATGAGATAAAGAAAAATGTAAAAGCCTGTGCGGATTTAATCGTCGATGCTCTCAAGGAGAGAGATAGATGAAGTTGAAAACAATCGATCTGTGTGCAGGTATAGGCGGTATACGGAGAGGATTTGAGTTAGCTGGGGATTACAGGAATATTGCTTCAGCTGAAATTGATGAAATGGCTTGCAAAACATATGAGTACCTATTTCACGAAAATCCCCGTAATGATGTAACGAACGAAGAATTCAAGAAACACCTCCAAACACTCCACTACGATGTTTTGATGGCAGGGTTTCCATGTCAGGCATTTAGTAGTGTTGGCTTGCAGCAGGGCTTTGAGGATAAAACAAAAGGCACTATATTTTTTGATATTGCGAAGATTGTTAAGATGACTCGCCCCAAGGTTGTTTTTTTGGAAAATGTCCAAAATCTTCTTTCACATGACAAGCAAGCAACTTTCAAAACTATTGTTGATACTCTTGATCGACAGCTTGATTATCATATAGTAGGCGTAACACACGATAAAAACGGGAATCCACAATATAAGCGCGCGGCTTTTTTGCGTAATTCCAGAGATTTCGGAGTTCCTCAAAATCGTCCTCGTGTATATATCGTTGCATTCAGCCGAGCCTATTTCGGACAACACATAAGCCTTCTGCCGGAAGATGCTCCAACAAAAAGATCAAGAGCACCTGTTTTTGAAAGCCTTGAAGATGTACTGGACAAAAAAGTTGATTCGCGTTTTTTCCTTTCATCAGGATACCTTGAAACTTTGGAAAAGCATATCGTTACACAGCATAATAAAGGATATGGCTTTGGATATTGCATTGTAAATGCACCGGAGATTGAAAATCCAATTGCCAATACACTGCTTGCAACTGGTGGCTCTGGGCGTGAGCGAAATCTAATATATGACCCAATCAATGGCGCTTCTTGTGCTGGGACAAGCATAAAAGGCAAGTATTCTCCGATAAACGATAAATTTGTCCGAACAATGACACCAAATGAATGGGGGCGGCTTCAAGGATTTATCGGGTATGCTTTTGTAGATGAAAACGGTACTGATCACTTCATGTTTCCGGAAGGTATCCCTAATGTACAAAAGTTTAAGCAATTCGGCAACTCGGTTACTATTCCAGTTATTGAGGAATACGCTCTTTTTATTCAGCAGTGCTGTAATACGATGTATAACGCTTTTTCGCCCGTTGAAAAGCGAATCTTCAGCATGTACGGGAACGAATTTTTGCTTTGTAGCCTGATAAACCGAGAATTAGCTTATCACTTGAGAACAGATACACTAAATCGGTATTTCAGCATTGTATACCACTATAAGTTGAACTGTTTTCGTATAAAAGATTTGGCAAGATACCTTGATGTATCTGCAGCGCGGGCATCACAAATTATAACTCAATTGGCTCAGATCGGGTGTCTACATCAAGAATCTGATGGCACATACCAATTTGAAGACTTGCTGTCCTTCAGCAAATGAAAGGAAGTGCATCAAAGTGGATTCGATACGCAATGCAATGAAAAGAATAATTGATAAATGCGATGTCTGCATAGAC
Organism: Roseburia intestinalis; assembly: GCA_963630555.1. Taxonomy (GTDB): domain Bacteria; phylum Bacillota; class Clostridia; order Oscillospirales; family Acutalibacteraceae; genus CAVALG01. The sequence continues at coordinate 4,850 of CAVGND010000039.1, forward strand.
GGCAATGTCATTTCCAAGGAACTGCTTATCAAAACTCTTTCCGGTTTCATTTCTTCTACCATAGAGGATAAGTGTCACAATGTCGGAATTGTTTTGCATACGGGTTCAATTTGTTTTGATGCAATTCTTTTAGCTTATGCGGCTATTTCAAACATTCTTTACAACGAAACTAATGCTGCCGATCTTATTCATTCCCTTCGCGCTGGCGATGTGGTTTTGTGTTATAACGGAAGCGGGGGCAAAGCAAAACCGTCAAAATGGGTGTTTGAGGGCTTTGTTAACTCAATCGAAGAAACACCACGGGAGATTCCCGGCACATATGTTGTCCTGCAAAACGAAAAAAGGGGACGCAACTATTTACCTGAAAGAAGTTGGACTAAAATTGTCCCATACTACGGAACATCAAAATCCATGGACGGTCGAGGGCTTCGGCAGGAAGACGGCAAGCGGTATGACTTTTTTAAGTCGGTTTTGGAAATACAGGACACAGAGATTCCCCGTACCATCGACACATCTACGGTAATTGTAATGTCTCGCGAGGAAGCAAACACACTGGTCGGAAGTTTGTCGTTTCGCTTTGGTAAAACAGACATTAAACTTACCGATTTGGTACCAGTATCCTATTACACCGAAAGCAATCAAGAATATCAGTATGGAATAAATCCATCAAAAAATGAGCCGGTAATTAAATTGACCGGAAAAGTCTCCGTTGCAAGGAAGCTTTTGCTTAGCAGGGACGGTAACAGACATATCGGGTTGATTGTTCTTGGTGAGGATTTGTACCGTCGTGGTGAGTCCGAATTGCCTGAGTTGCTTGACCGGAAATCTATTCAGTATGTTTATTTGTGTATGCATCTTGACTCCGAATTTTCTGCAAATTTGATCGCAAATTATGAAGGAGCAAGTCTATTTGCCTGCACAAAGGATTTCTTACTGTCGAATAGCCGTCCTCCGATAGTTTGTAATCCATACACGGAACAAATGGATGCTCAGATTGGAGCAATCATCGATAAGGAAGTTACCGCAAATGTTATTTCCGGGTTTATAAATTGGGAAAAGTACAAAATATTCAAAAGAGTAATGTATTCGGTGAAGTCCTCAGAGTACAATTCCGAACAAAAAGATGATTTCATTGTGCAATCCTATTCGTTGATGAATTTGTTTATGACCGCCGTTTTTTCGATAGATTTGTTGGAAGAACTGATTGATTGTGGGGTTGTAGATGGTGTTGAAAAACCAGATCAACGATTACGTCGACTCGAAGAAACCGCAAAGGGTTTCCCCGATTTTCTGCGAGAGTCAGCAACTTCTGTAATAAGCATCTTGGAAGATGCCTACTTAGAGCTTCACGACAGTACACCTAAGGAAAAAGCACTATTAAAAGCTATTGAATCTCGGCGTGGCAAAATTGCGGTTGTTGTCCCTAAAGCCTATTTTGGTATTATGATTGACAAACTTATAAGTCTACATAACCTTGATAACGGAACATGCATATGCACAATGACAGCAAACCGATTCGACAATACGCAATTGTATAGCGCAATTATTGTTGTCGGTAATATTTCGGGAAAACGATTTGACGCCCTTCGCTGCCGTTCGTCACAAGAAATCGACTTGCTGCTTTATGAATGTGAAAAATATCGATATAAGAAGCAGGTGCGTGATGCAAAAGCTGCCGAGCATTTGCTGAACAAGCGATCCACAATTCTAACCGATGACGAGTACGAAGAAGACTCGATAGGGATTGATGAAGATGACCTGAATGAAGTGGACAACATCGATACAGAGATTATGGACTATATCAGTTCGGCTCCGATTAAAGCAATTCGGAACAGTTTCTCCGGCGGTGACGGAAAAAGTATGGCGGAGATTGTTGCAGTAGCAAAATTTGACTCGGACGAGATAGCTTTCTTTACCAAAAACTATAAGGCTTATGTTTTGGATGAAGCAGATAATTCGGTTAAAGAGGTCGTTGCATCGGATCTTTCAGATGGTGATGTCATTGTGTTTACGCGGAGCACATCTAAAACGAGGGATATAGTTGAAGAAATTCTGCGGGATATGATTAACAATAAACTTGTTCCTCCCGAAATTGAGAATGCATATTACAAATCCCGCGAGTGGAAAAAAACGCTTATTGACTATATGAAACGAACCGGAAGCAGTGCAAAAGCAATTGCGGATGAGATGATTTCAAACGGAGTAAGTGTTCAGGAAATTACAATTCGAGGGTGGCTGGACGAAGAATCCCATACCGTGCGGCCACAAAAGCTTGACTCAATCCAGCAGATTGCTTTAATTGCAGGAAATGATAAGCTGTTTGACAGCGCAGAAGTTTGCTTTGATGCCGGAGGACAAATTTATAAGATTCGTCGTCAGATATTGAAAGCAATCGGTCAAGCAATTTTGGGTGAAGTGACCGGAAACGGTGATGCTACAGGCACGATGACAGCAACCGTTGCAGATAGAATTAAAGATGCTGCAGTTACACTTCAAATTGAAACAATCACTTTTGTGGACGATGAAGTTCCGATAAACACAACAAACCGTCCCATTACTATCGACCAATAGGAGGATATGTTATATGAGCTCCATTAGTGAGTTTCTGTCAGCTCGGGATGAGTATATTACTCGGGTGAAGGAAGAATTGCTCGGTCCGGGATCAGAAATATCAATTCCCGACGCAGAACATGAGTTGATAACTAACTCTCCGGATGTGCGCTACTCTATAGGGATACTTTTTCCAAAAAACAACAAATTGAACGCGGACAACAACGACCCTTCGCGAGTAGAAGAATCCGGCGAACCGTCGGAGGAAATCTCGGATGAGGAAGAAGAAACGGTCGGTGACGATAACGAGAAAGCAGATCCGGTGACCCCCGCAGAGGAAGAAAATCTTGACGAGGAAATCAGCTTAGCCGCGCAGAATATGCCGTCCTCTCTTGGCCTTACTTTTCTTGCATCATCTGATCCGCAAGTATTGAAGTGCGAAGTTACGTTTGCGACTTACAGAAAAGCAAAGATGCCGGATTGTCGGATACCTTTTTATCCGGATTCTCCGGAGAAATACTCAGTACCAACCCAACTGTCCTCATATGTGGTTTACGACCGCGAGGAAAAATGCCTAAAACTGTGTACCGGCTTAAACAGGAAAACGGTTCGTGATTTATACGAGAGAGATTTACTTGACGGGGATGAGTATGGCATTTTTCCTGCAATGTATAAACTATGCGACCAATTAAAAGGCGGGTATGTACGAGTTCCGCACAATGTTGTAGATGCTGTTATTGATTTTTCATCCGGAGATTATGTGGATGACAATAAGCACCTTGATGAAACAAGTGCAAAAATTACTGCATTGAAAAGAAAAATCAATGAGCAATTATATTCAATTACGGTCATGCTTGTAAACGATGACGAGGAGAAGTCCAACGGAACGCGCTGCCTGTTTCAGCCGATGATTAAGGTCAAATCCGAAGTGAACGGGTTCAGGTTTCGCGAGTATTCATCACTGGTCGATTTCAATGTATTAGACTCAGAAGAACAGTCACTGGAACTGCAATACCGAAATAAGCGTGTTTACGGAACCGGACTCGGCACATCTGTTAATTGGAATATCGATATTGACGGGAACGGAGAAATCTATAATGACTTTTTCCCGGAGGTGGAAGTTCCTTCAATGGATTTTTCCATTCCTCAGGGCTTAGGCATACATAAAGAAGCTCTATCCATGCGCCATTTGTCAGATCTGGACAGCACGGTAAAACCTCAAAAACTGTCAGAACTCAGAAGTGTAGTAGATGCTTACGGCGGGTGGATAGATACGCTGGTTGAAAAGAGAAAGGAGCTTTCTGCCTGCTACCAATCTGCTGCAGAAATTAATATTGCCGGTTGCCTTAAGGCAAGAAACCGAATGTTGGCAGGGCTGCAAGTCTTAGATGACGATCCGGTTGCTTGGACTGCGTTTTCTCTTGCAAACAGGGCAATGTTTATGCAGCGAGTACATTTGAAATTACAATCCGATATGGCAGATGTTGATCGCTATCCCGGAGATGAAGACCTTACAAAGTCTCTTGAAACTATGGATTACGGCGAACCTAACGGCATAACCAGAGATAACTATTTTTGGCGTCTGTTTCAGATAGCATTTTTGTTGATGAGCATTGAGTCAATCACAAATGATTCTGCCTGTGACAGAGATGTTGTAGATTTGATTTGGTTTCCTACTGGCGGCGGAAAAACAGAAGCATATCTCGGGTTGACCGCGTTTACTATATTCTACAGACGCCTTGCGCATCTTCCCGATTCGGATGGGACAACTGTTATTATGCGCTATACCTTGCGACTGCTGGCTGCACAGCAATTTACAAGGGCATCTACCCTGATATGTGCCTGTGAATATATTCGCAGTGATGCAGTGTCGCGTTGCCCCCGATACGGCAAATATCCGTTGGGAAATACAGAAATCACAATTGGCTTGTGGATCGGACGGGAGCATATCCCTAATACAAATGCAGATGCAAAAAAGCACTTAAAAGAACTTACTGATGCCCGAACGGATACTCTTCAATATGCGAAAGAACAGCACAATAAATTTCAAGTATTGAAATGCCCGTGGTGCGGAACAAAATTAGTCAAAGATCGAATCGGCACAAAGATGGTTGGAACTTTCGGTTACCGCATGAGAAATAATCGGCATTTTGAGTTGTTTTGCCCACAGGAAAGTTGTTTCTTTAACCAACAAGGAAAACTTCCGATTCAGATTATTGATGAGGAACTGTATGCCTGCCCACCTACGCTTCTTTTTGGCACGGTGGATAAGTTTGCAATGATCCCGTGGAAAAAAGAGATCGGTGCATTTTTTGCCGCCGGAACCAATAATCGTGCCCCTGACTTAGTTATTCAGGATGAGCTACACCTGATTTCCGGTCCGCTGGGTACAATGGTCGGCTTGTACGAGGCAGCAATTGATGCATTATGCACCCGTAATGGCATTCGCCCCAAAATTGTTGCATCTACAGCAACAATCCGCAGAGCTAAAGAACAATGCTCTGCTTTGTATAATCGTGAAGTCAGTCAGTTTCCGCACCCGGGATTAGATGCTGAAGACTCGTTTTTTGCAAGAGAGTCAATAATTAACTATGACCATAAAGTCTATGGTCGGAAATATGTAGGGCTTATGCCGTCCGGAAAAACCAAAGCTATGATGGAGGTTCGCTCGATTGCAGCTTTGATGCAGGAAATTAACACAATGGATTTGCCTGATGATATTAAAGACAAGTTTTGGACGCTTACGGTCTACTTTAATAGTCTGAAAGATTTAGGTAAGTGCTCTACTCTGGTAGACGATGATGTTAAGGACTTTATTAAAAGGACCGCATACAGACTCGGCAGTGCAAGAGATGCCAGAATGATTGCCCGTGCGGACGAACTGACAAGCCGAGTTAATACTACTCAATTGAATGAAACACTGGACAAGCTTGAGAAGCTCTGCTACTCGCAAGAAAACCTTCAAAATAAGCGTTACCCATCCAATGTGCTGTTGGCTACGAATATGATTTCCGTAGGTATAGATGTTGCGCGGTTGAATGTTATGCTTTTGGTCGGACAACCCAAGTTAACCAGTGAGTACATTCAGGCATCAAGCCGAGTTGGGCGGTCATTTCCAGGTGTTGCCTTTGCCATGTATGACGGTTCAAAAAGCAGGGATCGTTCTCATTATGAGCAATTTAAGCCTTACCATGAATCGTTTTATAAACATGTTGAGCCGACAGGTGCGACGCCTTTTTCAAAACCTGCGAGAGACCGTGCTCTTCATGCTGTGATGATTGCAATGGTTCGTGTTCTTGAAGATGAGCTCAGTGCAGAAAAAGGTGCGGCCAAATTTAATCGTAAAGATTATTCAGCTCGAGTTGCAAAACTTAAGGAATACATAATCGGGAGAGCATCAGATATTTCCAAACGGATGAACACAGAAATGGTTGATGATTCTTCGGAAATTGCGCTTGAGATTGATTCGGTGTTTGAAAAGTGGGAACAACTTGCAGAGAACTTTGATGAAGATCACTTTTATTATGGAGAAAAATTCCTGATTAAAGAGCCTGACGATGGCGAAGGCCGTTTGATGAAACCTTTTAATACAAGTCGTAATGATCCTGCATTCGATACAATGACATCAATGCGAAATGTGGATTCAACGGTTGCGGGAAATGTTTTGATATGGGAGGAGAAATAATCAATGGATTTGGAATCGGCTAAGAAAGTACCATTGAACCGAATTACTCATTCTGTTCGTGCATCACAAGCGGTTTTACAGTACGGAGTGGGAGCAATGATTGATTTCCCCAACCAAACTTTGATGACTGCTGCCCCGGAATATTGGCAGGAGCAGGTTGTCCAAATACATGATGAGCGTCTTGAAAAAGTGCTTCGCGTTGATTATTTTGGGCTTCCCGGTGGACAGGATGATTCTCATTGTCGCGAGGGTATCTCGTATGCCCGTTTCCCAGAATGGTATTTTTGCCCGAAATGCAGACGATTTCAGCCAATCAGCGATTGGGTTTCCAATTACAGAAAGTCAGCAACACAGAAAAGACTCAATAGCGATCCGGATATGGTTAAGTTTATGCAATGCCCGAAGTGCAGACAAGATCTTGTGGTCACGCGTATCATCACTGCATGCGAATGTGGGCACATTGATGACTTCCCGTGGGTAAAATGGGTTCACTGCAAAAACATGTACGGCGGAGCAAAATCGATTTGCGCACATCCGGTCCTGACATTTAAGACCAGTGCGTCCTCTACCGAAGGACTTGAAGGACTTACTGTTTCGTGTGAGTCTTGCGGCGCTAAAGCCACACTCAAGGGTGCGTTTGATAAAGACGCTTTACAGGAACTGGATCAAAAATATGAAGGGAAATACAATTTTCACTGCACAGGACGACATCCGTGGAAGCATACAAAAGATAAGTGCGGAACATATCCTAAAGTATTACAAAGGGGCAGTTCTTCCGTTTACTTCCCGGTCACAGTCAGTTCACTTGTCATCCCCCCGTACTCGAGCCTGCTTACAAAGAAAATTGAGGATAGTGCAGCTTTCGCAAATTGCAAAAATGTTATTGCCGGTTATAAACGTAATAATGCTATCCCAAAGGAATTATTGCCGACGCTGATCCAAGGGACAATAGAAAATTATGCAAAAGATATTGCGAGAGAAAAAGGCATAGCGGTGGAAAAGGTACAGCCGATATTGGAAAGAAAATGGATCACTCCAACTGGCGAAGAAGAATACCTTACAACAAGTGTAAAATATCGGGCAGAAGAATACGAAGCACTCAGCGGCGAAGTGTCGATGTCAACTGATGACTACGGTGACTTTCTGCGCGAAGGAACAGAAATTTCAAATTATGCGATTCCGTTCATAAAGAACATCTCTTTGATTCATAAAGTCCGGGAAGTACAGGCTCTTGTTGGATTTTCAAGGCTTAAACCCGTTGATGCTAATATGGGCGACAGCTCTTCGGAATATCTTGTTCCTGTCAAGCAACAAGATACAAATTGGTATCCTGCTTATGAGGTCCGTGGTGAAGGCATTTTTATAGAATTTGATGAAAATGCAATTTTTGAATGGCAAAAGAACAACCCGGAAATTCAGCGCAGAGTCGATGTTCTGAATGAGAATTATCGGAAATCGTTTATAGGACAATCAAAGCCACGAAAAATAACTGCAAAATTTCTTCTTTTACATACGATTTCACATGCTCTGATTAAACAACTGAGCTTCGAGTGCGGATACAGTATCGCTTCATTGAAAGAGCGCTTGTATTGTAGCGAAATTGCGGATGGGAAGCAGATGTCAGGAATCTTCATTTATACCGCAAGCGGAGATTCGGAAGGCACTATGGGAGGTTTGGTGCGACAAGGTTGTGCTGACACATTCCCGGGAATATTCAAAAAGGCGATGGAAGAAGCAATGACTTGTTCCAATGACCCTGTTTGCGGTCTCAGCATGGGTCAGGGACGCGATTCTCTCAACCTGTCGGCATGCTATTCATGTTGCTTGATCCCGGAGACAAGTTGTGAAGAGTTCAATATTTTCTTGGATAGAGGAACCATTGTCGGCACTTATGAGAATCGTGAAATGGGGTTCTACAGCAGGCAATTGTACGGTGAGGCATCTTGGAAGGATAATAGTGTTTCTGCAGACAACACTGATGCAAGTCTGAAAAGCACAGTACATGTTATTATTATAGACCAGGGGACAGATTTAAGAGACTCTGTCTATGCAGAAATATGGAAAGACCTTAGTACTTGGGCTGTCGATACGAAAGAAAGAG
>CAVGND010000040.1:0-13055 GCA_963630555.1 Roseburia intestinalis
GGTATGTCCGTGAGATCGAACAGCCCGCCGGCTTCGTGCTGGATGACACCATCTAAATTCCACTTCAAATTCCACTGTGGAATTTACTTTGGGAATTCACTGATTGAGTAATAATATTTGCTTCATTCCGGAAAACTTGACAAAGCAGTAAAAAAGTGATATTATTTCTTTGTTTGAATAAGTGGTGGAGTCTGTCATGGAGTTTGATAATCAACTCTATTTATTCAGAACGGAATTGATCTGCAAAAATAAAGTGCGGGAATAACTTGTTATGAAGTTTTATTCCTTGATTTTGCGTTTCTGCAGGGGATTTCAATTTTGACGGACAAAAATCGAATCCCTTGGAGGTATTTATATGGATGTTTCCTTTTCGGCATTTTTAAACGGAATGCTGGAAAACCCGGCGTTGCTTATTACGGTATTGCTTACGCTGGGCGTTATTTTTGTCAACGGTTGGACCGACGCCCCCAATGCTATTGCTACCTGTATTACAACACGGTGTATGGGTGTAAAAAGTGCGATTATGATGAGCGCCGCCTTCAATTTTCTCGGCGTGCTTATAATGACAAAGATAAACAGTTCGGTTGCAAGTACCATCAGTAATATGGTTGATTTCGGAGGTGACACGCGCTCTGCGATGATTGCCTTGTGTGCGGCGCTTTTTTCAATCGTGGTATACAGCGTCGGAGCTTCGTATTTCGGAATACCGACAAGTGAGAGTCACAGTTTGATTGCCGGACTTTCCGGTGCGGCAATTGCCATACACAACGGCATCGGCGGTATAAACATGCGGGAATGGGCAAAGGTTTTGTACGGTTTGGCGCTAAGTCTTATACTCGGCTTTGTTATCGGTTGGCTTGTGTGCCGCTTGGTTATACTGATCTGTTACCGTATGAGCCGCACCAAAACCAACGGCTTTTTCCGTTACGCTCAAATATTCGGGGCAGCGGCGATGAGTTTTATGCATGGTGCTCAGGACGGACAGAAATTCATCGGTGTTCTGTTTTTGGGGCTTGCTTTTTCACACGGTCAGTCGAGTGTTACAGGCATCGCCATCCCCATATGGTTGATGCTTTTGTGCAGTATTGTTATGGGTGTCGGAACGAGCGTCGGCGGAGAAAAAATTATTAAATCCGTCGGAATGGATATGGTTAAACTTGAAAAATATCAGGGTTTTTCAGCCGACCTTGCCGCTGCGTTTTGTCTGCTTCTTTCCAGCCTGTTCGGAATACCGGTATCAACCACTCACACTAAAACCACGGCAATTATGGGCGTCGGTGCAGTGCGGCGGCTGTCTGCAATTGATTTCGGCGTTGTAAAAGATATGATGTTGACCTGGGTTTTCACATTTCCGGGTTGCGGACTTATCAGTTTTGTCGTGGCAAAATTGTTTTTACTGTTTTTTTAAAAGTAACGGAGGATTAGGAAAATGTCAAAGAAACAAGATGTTTTTTATTTTGAAAATTTCATTGCCTGTGCGGATCAGGCTTGCAAGGCCGCAGAACTGCTTGAAAGTGTATTGAGCGATTTTAAACCGAAAGAAATATCGCAAAAACTTGATGAAATGCATAAAATAGAGCATTCTGCCGACCGAAAAAAACACGAGTTGCAGGATGTTCTTGTGAAAGCGTTTATCACTCCGATAGACCGTGAGGATATTTCCCACATGAGCCAGAATATAGATGAAATAACCGACAAGTTGGAAGATGTTATGATTCGCATTTACTATAATCAGGTTCGTACGATTCGCCCCGACGCCTTGGAACTTGCCAAGGTGGTAACGCTGTGTTGCAGGGAAGTGAAAGCCTTACTTGAAAAATTCTCTGATTTTAAGCATGAAAAGACCCTCAGGGAGCATATTATTAAGATAAACTCTCTTGAAGAGCGGGCGGACAAGTTGTATATCCGGTGTATGTATGATTTGCACGGCACCGAAACAAACGCTTTGGAGATTATTGCGTGGCGTGAAATTTATACTTATCTTGAAAAATGCGCCGACGCAACAGAGCATACCGCAGATATAGTTGAAACCGTTGTAATGAAAAACAGTTGAATATATTTTGATATAATTAGACGCCGTGCAGACAATCCGCACGGTGTTTTTATATAAAGCGAAATTTGTGCATTGCTCTTACCAAGCATGGTGATTCACCGGGCTTCTTAAAAGAAAATTAAGATTTACAGAGTCTTGACAATACGGTTAAACTGATGTACTATAAAGACGCTCAAATGAATATGGCAGTGATATATTTTTCAAAAAGGTGAGAAACTGTATGAGCAAAAATTTTCAAACGGAAACTCCGAAGTTTGCGGCGGAGGTATCCTCGGTCGTTGCGGGAAATACCGAAACGGAATATATTCGATTCGGTAACGGAGAAAAAACCTTCATTATTCTGCCGGGTCTGTCCGTGCACAGCGTAATGGATTCGGCTGACGCTATCGCGGACGCCTACAAAGATTTCTGTGAGGAATATACCGTATATGTTTTTGACAGGGCAAAAAGCCTCGGTGGCGGTTATACCGTATGGGATATGGCGGAGGATACCGCAGCGGCAATGCGGGCGCTGAATATTAAAACAGCGGATGTATTCGGTGCTTCTCAGGGCGGAATGATTGCACAATGCCTTTCAGCCCGGTATCCCGAGTTGGTTCACAAGTTGATTCTCGGCTCGACGCTGGCCGAACCGAACGACAGATTCCGGGAGGTTTTGGAAGAATGGATACAATTAGCGGAAAGCAGAAATGAACCCGAACTTATCAATAGATTCGTGTGCGAGGTTTATTCCGAAAACACATTGAAAATATACCGGGATGTGTTGGTTTCATCCAATGCAAATATTCGGGAAGAGGAATTTTGCCGATTCTTGATATTGGCAAAGGCCTGTCGGAACTTTAACTGTCGTGCGGAACTTTCGGCTGTCAGGTGTCCTACATTGGTTTTAGGAGCCGAAGGCGATCGTGTTACTACTGCGGAAAGTTCAAAGCAAATAGCCGCCGCACTTGACTGCAAGATCTATTTATACGGTAAGGAGTACGGTCACGGAGTGTATGATGAAGCCCCCGATTACCGCCGACGATGCTTGAATTTTCTTGCGGAGAAGGATGATTGCTGACCGCAATGTAATGTTTTAATTAATTGTTATCAACGGAAATTGCTTTCGATTTATCCGTTGCTTGACATATGCGAATCCAATGCCGATAGTCTTATATTTTTTAACAAAATAATTTTGGAGGTATTTGTATGAAAAAAATGATGTCACTGTTACTTGCCGCTTTGTTTGTAGTTTTCCTGCCGTCCTGCGGTACGCAGAAACAGAAGAATTCAACAAAAACTGAAAGCGGTTCCAAAAACGCAAAACTTCAATTTGCGCTCGGCACATCATTAACAAAGGAAGATAGTTTTAAAGGCGACGGCGATGTGGTGCTGTTGACTGAAAAATACGAACTTCCGCAGCTTGAACTGCACAATGCGGACGGAACGGTTTGCGACCTTGATTCCGAATTTAAAGATGACGCTGATAAACAGATGGCGAAAATCTGCCGTACTTTCAACGACGAGATGAAAAGCGTGGCAGAAAAGTTCGAAACCTCTGTTTCAAAGCAGTTAAATACCGCTGCCAACGCTTATAATGACCTTGATGAAAACAGCAAGTCCGGATGGGTAAATTATGCCGAAGAACTGACAATTGAAAATTCATATTTAACCGACGGAATCCTCAGTGTTCTTTGTAAAAGTTATTCCGCCGCAGGCGGCGTGCATCCGAACAGCGGCAGCAGCACCTGGAATTTTGACCTGAAATCCGGCGAATTCATTGATTTTGATTCTCTTGCCGGTGATGACAATTCATTCGGCGACTCTTTAACAACGGCGCTCACTGCCTCTATTTATGATCAAATCAACACTAAAGGCTTGGCAGAGAGTTATTTTGATAATTACTCATCAACTTTACAGGACCTTAAAAACAATGCTGTTTTTTATTTTGACAAAGACGGTATGAATGTAAGGTTTGACACATATGTTTTGGCACCTTATGCCGCCGGCCCGCAAACCTTTGCTATACCTTATAACAGATTCTTTTATGCGCTCAGCGCCCATATTCAATCACTGTTTGAATTGTCACAGAACGACGGTGTTGTTTCGGATTATTATGCGGCACAGACGCTTTGGAAGTGGTTCAATATGTCAATGCCTCCGATTGACAGAAGTGCAAAAGCCACGGTCGAAGGCGTTGAACGGTATAAAGCAGCACTCGGAAACATTAAAACCATAAATGACCTTCGTGAACTTTTGTGCCGTTATGTAAGCGAAGAAATTGCCGACAAATGGCTGGATAGCGGCAAATTTGCAGAATCGGACGGCGCGCTTTATGTTTCGGAAGGTGAGCGCGGCGGAGATGTTACCGTCGGAACGATGGATTTCAGCGTCAAGATTGACGGCGAGAGCGGCAGTCTTACACAAACCGTCCACCGTCAGACCTATGATTCTTCCAAAAAACAGGCGGTGTTAAGCGGAGAAACGGACGAGTATGTATATCCGTTTGTTTTGAAGAACGGTCATGCGGTATTTTCGGATTTCCCGTGCCCGCTTTAATGTATCATATAAATTAAAAGATAATAGCAAAATCCAAACAGTATTTCCGCGAATAGTGAAGGAGAGAGTGCTGACCGGCATTTTCTCCTTCACTATTATGACAGGCGGGTTTTAAGTTTTATGTAAATATATTCTTGCTTCTTTCGATATTCTTTTGTGAACCGAAGGCAAAAATGTGAAATATGGCAAAGTACAACATATATTGTTCCGTTCTGCCTTGACATAAGTTTTGATTTCTGTTATAGTCTGAACGTGGATACTTTGTCGAAACTGACATAGTTAACGGCAGGTCAATCACCGGTCTGCACAAAACGCAAATACTCAAAAATTACCTAAGGAGATTGTTTTATGGAGTTCAAAAGGACAAAAAACGGAAACGAACTCAACATCGCTGTGGAGGGGCGACTTGACACTACCACCGCCCCATTGCTTGAAGCGGAACTTAAACAGAATATAAACGGGATTGAAAAACTGGTGCTGGATTTTTCGGCGCTGGAATATCTTTCTTCTGCCGGACTGCGCGTTCTTCTTTCCGCCCAAAAGATAATGAACAGACAGGGCAAAATGATTGTCAAAAACGTAAACGATACTATTGCGGAGATTTTTGAGGTGACGGGGTTTGCGGACATTTTGACGGTTGAATAAAAACGGAGGCTGTATGGACATTCAGACACAACCGATAGAGTTGTCACAAAAGGCTCTGCTTGAAAAGATCAGAAAGGCTTGCGGCAATAATCTTTCCGCAAATGCCTTCAATTCTCTATATTTGTGGCAGTATCAGATGAAACTTTCCGTGTATGCAGAAGACGGCTTTTATGCCGTAAAATGCGGCGAGCGCGGTGAAAATGCATGGTTTTTCCCCTGCGGTGACAAAGAAAAAATCGAAGAGTTTATCCGCAGAGGTATTAATGATAAAAATTTTTCTCTTTGCTATATCAGAGAAAAAGACGCAGAATGGCTGGAAGAAAAGTTTCCGCTGCAGTGGAAACTGCGACGCGAGGAAGAATCGGACGAATATATCTGCGACATATCGGAGTTTATCGGTCTTGTCGGAGGAAAATACAAGGGCGTACGCCACAAAATCAGCCGTATTGAGCGTGAAAACAAAATAAAAATACTGCCTGTTTCAGATGAAACGGAGCATGACGCGCTTGCCGTCATAACCGAGTGGGAGAAACTGCCGCACAACATAGGTAATAATCATATTGAAGATACCGGAGTTTCCGACAGAGCATTGTCTGAGAGAAAATTGCTCGGTATTGACGGTACGGTCGTATACGTCAATGATCAGCCGATGTCAGTGTTTGCGGGATTTCCGATTGATGACAATACGGTGGACGCGCTGGTCGGTAAATGCCGCCATGATGCGCCGAGGGGTCTGGTGTATTATGCTATCCGCGAATATTTCAAGCAGATTGCCGATAAATACACCTATTGCAATTTGGAGGAAGATCTTGGTATCCCGGGGATTCGACTGATAAAAGAAGAACTTCGCCCTGAAAGAAAAAACCTCATCTGGACAGCGGTGCTTGTATGAAAAAGGATTATTTCGTATCAAAAATGTTTTATAAAATGCTGCTCCCCACGGTACTTTCGTCGGTCGGGTATGCCTTTTCCGATATGGCCGATGCACTGGTGGTCGGTCAGCGTATGGGCGAAACGGGGCTTGCCGCCATCAGCCTTTGTCTTCCGATATATATGCTGATGAATGTAATAATGTATGCTTTCGGCACGGGCGGAGGAGTCAGATTTTCCGCCTTGCTCGGAGTGGGAAAAGATGAAGAAGCAAAAAAATGCTTTAATAATATCCTTAAAACCTCGCTTCTTTTTGGCGTGGCATTTGCTCTGCTTGCGAACATTTTCGCACCGCAGATACTTTCGGTACTCGGTGCAAAAACAGCAGGGGACGAAGTGTATAAAGCGTGTGAAACCTATATGAGGATTATTTCTCTGGGTGCACCGTTTTTGATATTGAACATTGTTTTTTCGTTTTTTCTCCGCAACGATAATAATGAGGTGATTGCCGCGCGCGGATTTATTACAGGCAATATAACCGACCTTTCCTTAAATGTTATTCTTGTGCTTATTTTTGATCTCGGTACGGCAGGTGCCGCGGTTTCAACCGTCATAGGCTCGGCGGTCGCTATTTCCTGCTATATGCCGGCAATCGTAGGAAAGAAACGGAATGTTATCGAAATATCACGCACGGCACTCGAACTTAAACAAACCTTCTCATGCTTTTGGGTAGGCTTTTCGACCTCGGTGCAATATCTTTTTCAGTTTATCTTTCTGCTGGTCGTAAACCGTGTCATGCTGTCGCTCGGCGGCGAGGCTTATGTTGCTGTTTTTGATGTGGTATATAATATCACATTCCTGCTTGTTTATCTGTGCGAAGGAACCTCAGAGGCGGCTCAGCCGCTTGTCAGTACTTTTGCAGGGGAACAAAGTGAGGATGACTGCCGTCAGGTACGGCAACTTTCGATTCGGTTTTCGATTGTACTCAGCGGTATAGCCGCAGTACTGATCTGCATATTCGCAAGATATATTGCGCGTGTTTTCGGAATATCGGACGAAATGCTTTCAATCGCAACTTACGCGATACGACTTTACTGTGCCGGTACCGTGTTTATTGCGCTGAACATTGTTCTCAGCCGTTACTGTCAGGCAAGGGAGGACGGCGCAAGCGCATTTGTGGGCGTCCTGCTGAACAAACTTTTGGCAGCCGTTCCGTGCATTATGCTCTTTGCCGCACTGGGTGACCGATGGATATGGTTTTCGTTTCCGGTGTCTGAAATGGTGTCCTTTATTTTGTTTCGGTTGTATTGCGGTATTGCGGAAAGAAAAAAGGAGATTTTTGACCAAAACCGCGTTTACCGTGTCACCCTTTCGGGAAACGATGCCGAAATTTCGGCACTTCTTGACGGCTGTGAGGAATTCTGTGATAAATGGCGGGCACAGTCAAGCCAAAAATATTATGTAACGCTTGTCATCGAAGAAATTGTAGCATCTATCGTCCGTAATGCGTTGGGACGTGTTTCCGATGGAAAAATACGTGTTACGCTGATTGCCGCACCGAATGGAGATTTTACGCTTCATGTTTTGGATAACGCCATAGAATACGACCCGCTGTCAAGACGGGTCAGGGGTAAAGCGAACCGGACGGATTTTGATATTGATGAGGTCAGTGTGCTTTTAATTAAGAAAAAGACGAAAAAATATTTATACAGGCAGTGTACCGGTTTTAATTCTTTAACTGTTCAGATATAGAGCGGAGGGCATTATGCAGAAACAAATAAAAAAACACAAAATATCGCTGAATGTGAAAGTGGCGGCACTCATGCTGATTTTTACGGTTTTGTTATCGGTCGGGACGATTGTTATAAGTTATTTAACATACACTCGGGCGTTTAATCGGCATTATCAAAATCTGGCAACTTCCATCACAAAAACCGCGGCATCCGTCATCAATGTCGAAGATGCCGAAAAAGTAACCGATGAAGTAAAAAAAGTGTACCGCAAATTTTGCTCTGAAAACGGCAAGGTACCCGATATCAGCGCTTTTTCCAAAACCGAAACAGAAGCATATTATTCCGAATTTGCATATATACAGGAAATGCCCGAATACAAAAATCTTATGGAAGTTTTGAAAAAGATTCGTAAAGATAATAATGTTGTATCGCTTTATCTCGGTTATACCGATGTTGATACGATGAGGGATCTGTATATTGTAGACGCAAGCGAAGAGGGCAACGGCTGCCTCCCGGGGGATATTGACCCTGTTGAGGAAGAACATATTGAAAAAGTAAAAAAAGGCGATTATACATTTCCTGCATATGTTACAAACTATAAAGAATACGGGTGGCTTTGCTCGGCTTCTGCGCCGATATTTGACGAAAGCGGCAGTGCCGTTTGTATGGTGCTTGTAGATATTTCAATGAATGAAATAACAGCTGCCAGACAAAATTTTCTTATTCAAATAGCCTTTATTATAGCAATAACCGCTTTATTTATGCTGATAATCATACTGTTTATCACAAGCAAAACCATACTTAAACCCATTCGCAAACTCAGTACAGCCGCAAAAAATTATATTGCCGATGAAAAATCGGAACAGGCGGTTTTTGAACCGCTGAAAATCAAAACCGGCGATGAGATAGAGGATCTTTACGATTCTCTTAAACAAATGGAACATGACATAAATTCATATATAAAAGAAGTTACTTCAATAACTGCGGAAAAAGAGCGTATCGGTGCCGAACTTGATGTTGCAAGGCATATTCAGGCATCTATGCTGCCATGTATTTTTCCCGCATTCCCCGAACGCCATGAATTCGACGTTTTTGCGTCAATGACCCCGGCAAAAGAGGTTGGCGGAGATTTTTACGATTTCTTCCTTGTGGACGATGATCATCTCGCCGTGGTTATGGCGGACGTTTCGGGCAAGGGTGTGCCTGCCGCACTGTTTATGATGATTTCCAAAACGCTTATTAAATCGGCGGCCCAAAGCGGATTGTCGCCAAAAGAGGTATTGGAAAAGGTCAATAATCAACTTTGCGAAAACAACGAGGCTGAAATGTTCGTTACCGTGTGGCTCGGTATCCTCGAAATATCCACAGGTAAAATGAAATGCGCAAACGCCGGTCACGAATACCCGGCCGTTATGCGGAAAGGCGGCAACTTTGAACTGTTTAAGGATAAGCACGGATTTGTGCTTGCGGGAATGGATGGTGCGCGTTACCGCGAATATGAACTTGAACTTAATGCCGGTGACCGTATTTTCGTTTATACCGACGGTGTTCCGGAAGCGACCGATGCTTCAAACATCCTCTACGGTACCGACAGAATGCTTGCTGCTTTGAACCGTGCTAAGGACGCCTCATGTCGCCGGATGCTTGAATTGCTCCATGATGATGTGAATTCGTTTGTAGGCAGTGCGGATCAATTTGATGATATAACCATGCTTTGCCTTGAAATAAAATCCGGTGCACCGGAAATGAGTGAGATCACCGTTGTGCCGACCTCCGATAAGGTTACCGAAATAACGGAATTTTTGGAGGGCATTCTGACCGAAGCAAATGTTTCGTCAAAAATTATATCACAAGCGAATATCGTTACCGACGAGATTTTTTCAAATATTGCACGGTACAGCGGGGCAACATTTGCCACGGTAGGGTGTATGCTTTCCGAAAACAGTTTAACCTTGCGTTTTTCGGATAACGGCAAGAACTACGACCCGACCGAAACACCGGAACCGGACACAACGCTTTCCGCGGATGAGCGTAAAATAGGCGGCTTAGGGATTTTTATGGTAAAGAAAATTATGGATACCGTTTCGTATGAATATAAAGACGGCTTAAATATTTTGACGGCAGTCAAAATATTATGAGTTGGAGTCTGAACAAAAAATCTTTTCAGAAAATCAAGTATTGACCGTGTGAATTTTCCCAAGCAGTTAGGCGAATATATCCGTGCCGCAATCCGGTGCCCGACTTATCCTTGCTGCGATTGTCGTGCTGCTTGTCGGGGCCGTTATGCGGAGCATTTTCGGCACGATTGAAACAACAGTGAACGCATGTGCGTCGGCAGGATGAACGGTATACGCGTTCGGGCTACCGAGATTGTGAACGGCAAAATTATTTTTATATTTTTATATAAGAACAGAGAGTATGCAGTATTGAGCCGCATACCCTCTGTATTTATTTTCGGTTTAATTTATAACTTCCGCCGTCATAGCAGAGATACTGCTTGGTTGCATTTCAGGATGAAATGATTTTTGCGGAAATCCAGCAGACCCTCATTGCGTATTTTCCCAAGTTCAAGCGACAGTCCGCTGCGCTCTACACCGAGATAATCCGCAAGTTGTTGCCTTGAAAAAGGAATGTCAAATTCGTATTTTCCGAGCCGCTGTGCTTCGGCGGAAAGGTAGGACATAAGTTTTGCACGCGTCGTGCGCTGCCCCATGTGTGTGAGTTTTTCATTAAACCGCAGATTTTTCTCGGCAAGTTCGCTGAGCAGATTTCGGATCACTCGGCTGTGGTATGCGCAGGCGGACGGGCACACGTTCAATATGCGTTTTACATTCAGGAACATTGCGGTAACAGGCGTTTCCGCTATTACGCTCACATTCAGTTTGGAATCGGGAGCGCATGCGTATGCGGCGGCAAAAGCCTGTCCCGGTTCGGCTTTTGAAAGAATATTGCGGTTTCCCCAAATATCCTCCTGTATGATGAGGACATTTCCCGACAGCACAATGCCGATTGAGTCCGCCGTATCACCTGCATGTAATACAAAGGTTTCCTTTGGAAAGTCCATTCTTTTTGCATCAAGGCAGGACAGCATGATTGCAAGTTCATTATCGGAAACGCCCGAAAAAAGTTGAGATGTTCGAATAACGGATAAAAAATCTTTCATAAGCTTCCTCTTTTGTTGAAAATTCAACCGACTTATTGATTTTATTATATTATAATAAGAACAGAAAATCAAGGAGGCACGATCATGAAAAGAAGAATTATTGAAATCAATCAAGATAAATGCAACGGATGCGGTGCCTGCGCCGCCGCTTGTCACGAGGGTGCGATCGCTATGGTGAACGGCAAAGCAAAACTTATGCGCGACGACTACTGCGACGGTCTTGGCGACTGCCTGCCCGCTTGCCCCACCGGAGCGATTTCCTTTGTGGAACGCGAGGCTGCCGCATATGACGAACAGGCGGTTATGGCAAATAAGCAGAAGAATATGCAGGAAAAGATGAAAAAAGAGGGGATGACATTGCCCTGCGGATGTCCGGGAAGCAGGTCAAGAAAGATTGAACATGCAGAATGTGCAGATGCTGAGGTATCATGTGTAAATCCCGTCAGTCGGCTTTCACAGTGGCCTGTTCAGATAAAACTTGTTCCCGTGAACGCACCGTATTTTGACGGTGCAAAACTGCTGATTGCAGCTGACTGCACGGCTTATGCCTATGCCGCTTTCCATGAGCGCTTCATCAAGGGACACATTACCCTAATCGGTTGCCCGAAACTTGATGGTGCGGACTATTCCGAAAAACTTACGGAAATTATCCGCAATAATGATATTAAAAGCGTAACCGTTGTACGTATGGAGGTTCCTTGCTGCGGCGGACTTGAGCACGCAGCGAAAACCGCATTGCAGAACAGCGGGAAATTTATTCCGTGGCAGGTTGTGACCATTTCCACGGACGGAAATATACTTGATTAAATAAAAGAAACTGTTTTGCTTGCAGTCTAAAAGCGTCGCTTCGGCGGCGTTTTTTGTATTTAAACACAATAATTTGTTGCGTATTCTCTTGGCATTTTTAAAAACCGTGATATAACAATCCCCCAAGTTAGCAACTTATCAGTTTATAAAGAGGCGCTTTTATGTTTTTTGCAGAGAAAAAGAACACGGCAATATGAATATGCATAACGCAAAAAACAAGTTTGAATCTCGCCGTTTACGGAAGATGCTTTGAAGCGACGTTTTGATTAAGACGATTTGGCACAGAAACGGTAAAAATCAGATATGTTTTGTTTGCCTGTATAATTTGACAGGGTTTATCCTTGTTGGAATTTCATAAGGCAAATATATTTGTTATAGATTATACTATCTATGGCGATTGAGATCTTTTCGTTAGCGGTTGCTGTTACCATATTCTAACGAGCTCAATCGCCCTTTTCTGATAATTTTTAATTTTAGGCTTACATCTGTTGTAACTCTGTAAAAATTCGTGAATTCCCAAAGTAAATTCCACTTCAAATTCCACAGTAGGAAAGTGGTGGAAATAAGTATGGGAAAACAATGGAATTTAGTGTGGGAAAAGGGGAGAAGAAACAAAAACAAGGCTAAAATCAGGGATAGGAACTAAAAAAGAGCATGCCGAAAAAGCCTGAGAAGGTAATTTCCCAGACTAAATTCCACCGTATGTAGAATTTACTTTAAGAAAAATGCTTTAGTAATTTTGAGGTTTGAATAACCTCTTTCGGATCAATAAAAGAAATTCCCAAAGCCTCGGCAAGTTCTTTGGAATATGTGAAGGTGAACAGATCGTAAGCGCTTTTTCCATTAAACTGTTTTCTCTTAACAGCGTTAATGTGAGAGAATATGAGATTAACGTTTTCTTGCGTCCAATCATCAAAAGAAGTACCGGATTCGGCAATTCCTCTGAATAAGGTGTGGTTGTTTTCAACGTGAGGTTTTTGGTACGGAGCATTGGGATCACAGAAAAAGAGCTTGGTTTCCGGTTGCTCGTCCAATCCGTTTTCAAAAGCAAAAACGTTACTGAATTCTCCGCCGTTGTCTGTCAAAAGAACCGGAAAGGCGTCATTGAAACGAAGTTTGCTATTGTGTAAAGTTTCTTTCAGTTTTCGGATTTTACTTGCGGCTTCAGCGGCAGTCTTGTTAGACAGAAGAATGCCAAACATAAAATCTACGTTCACAAATTGAAATGTCATAATTACCTTGCCGC
>CAVGND010000041.1:0-12348 GCA_963630555.1 Roseburia intestinalis
AACATCTCGATAAATCGGGATTTGAAATTAACCGATATATTTTCGGTGGGATAGCTTTACATTATTTTGACTGACCATTGCATACTGCATCGTTGTGTCAATTTTGGCGTGTCCGAGAAGCTGCTGAACCTGCTCGATGGGCATTCCTTTGTCTATTGCTCTTGTTGCAAGAGTTCTGCGGAATTTGTGGGGATGTACTTTGTCAATCCCGAGCGTTTTTCCGAGTTGTCTCATTCTTATCTCCACACCGCTAATTTCAAGACGATTGTGCGGCTTCAGCAGTGAGACAAATAGTGCCGGATTGTCATCGATGCGGCTCTGAACATAATTTCTCAAATGAATTTTCGTCCTCGCATCAAAATACACAGGGCGTTCTTTGCTTCCTTTCCCGAACACGATACATTCTCTGTTATCAAAATCGATATCAGAGATATTGAGTTTTACAAGCTCACCCACGCGCATACCTGTTGATGCCAACAGATCAATCATTGCAAGATCCCGTAGGTTATTACAGGCATCTCGCATTTGTTCAAGCGCCTCATCGGTATATGTTTCCTTTACGGTTTTGGTTGTTCGTATCTTGTGGATTCTACGAACAGGGCTTTTCAGTATATAGTTTTCATCTTCAAGCCACGCAAAGAAACTTGAGAGAATGCGTCTGATGTTATCAATATTCGCCTTGCTGCAATCGTTTATTTGCTGATAATTGGCGAGATATTCGCGCAGATCATCTGTTGTTATATGAGATACACTCTCTTTGATGTCCACAAACATTCTTTCAACGGTCGCTTTGTAGTATTTCAGCGTTTTTTCACTACATCCCTCAACCTTTTTGGCGGAAAGGAAGGTTGTGAGCAAGGAATGATTGTCAAATTCCTGTTGGAAGTCAGAGGATTCATCCGTTTTGATGATTTCAACGCCAAAAAGCGCGTGAGTAAGCACCTCGTGGAGTTGCTTCATCTGTGCATTATCAAGGAAGCCCTGCATTCCTTGCTCAACATCTGTAATAATTCTGTTTTTCATGTTGGTATTACCCTTTGTTTTAAGATATACCAACATCCTACACCGCTATTATTTAGCCAAAATACTGTTGCATGAGTGATTTCTTTAGAATTTCGAGTTTTTCGAGACTCTGTTGAATTTCAAATTTCGATTTGTCGACCTGTTCGACGAAGGCTGCGAATTGTACCTGAATCTCAATCGGGGGGATAGGCACAACGAGATTTAATATATCTCTGTTTGAAATATTGGCTTGTCGGACTCCACGGCTAATACCTGTAAGCTTCTTTTTGATCTGCGAAAACTTGAGTAGTTCAGATAGATAATGCTTATTCAACTCATCATCTAAAATTAACTTGGCATTTCGTTGATTAAGGTAGTACATGGGGTACGCATCTCCAAGAATGCACACATTACCGTAGTCATCTTTACCAACTGTGCCTGTTAACGAGATCACCAAATCACCCGGTAGTACCTGATACCTTGTGAGGCAGTCATCTTTTGACCAATATACCATATTGGTTGGAGTGAAGGCACCCGTGTTTATGTTACCGATTCTCAACACAGGTACACCGGATGTCTTAAATTCCTCGCTTTTGAACGCATATCCGCCCAGGACAGTTAAACATTTCTCCAAGGGGAGCATCGCCCAACGCAACGGATTGGTTACAGGGTCGCCAAACATCTCGATAAATCGGGATTTTATGATTTCATCAAACAAATTGAGCTGCTTTTTCTTGTCGGCAATTAACTGAGTCAAATGCTTTAATTTATCGACAATGATTCCTTGTTCGGAGAGCGCAGGAACACTGATTTCAATTTTTGCCATGCCGCCATTTGTAATAGCCTTCTGTGTAGCACCCGAGCAATTCTTATCTTTTTGTGCAAGGAATAGTTCACTATCAATAAGATAGTACAAGCATTCTGTTGTAATTACCTCGGGATTTGCTCTTACGGCATAAAATCCTGTCGAATATATATTTTCCTCTGTTTCGGAATCCAAGAGAAGAGTTTTTCTTGTGCCTTGCATTTTTGCAAACAAGATATCGCCAGCTTCAGCAGATAGGTTAGCGCGAGAAGGTCTATCCTCATATGTCACTTCAACAACCTCTGATTCATCAATCTCGGTTGCGGCAACCGCACCTGTGCTGACATATTTCTTTGTTCCATGAAATTTGCTCGGCGTTGCTCCGACAATAGAAATGCAATCAAGGAACTTTTTCATTACAGTATTCTCCTTAATTCATTGATTCCCGCGTTGATCTTCGCTTCCAATTCCTCGATTTGTGTAAGGAGTTCATCGGTGGAGGGATACTCAACAACTTCGTACTCGGTTTCTTTATACTTGTTTATAGAGAGATCGTAACCATTATCCACGATTTCCTTCTTGGGTATAAAGAAGCTCTGCTCCGTGCGCTCACGGCTTTCCTCCGCATCAAGGTTATGGAATCGAGCAATTATGTCGGGAATGTCATTCTCGTTAATGGGACTTCGCTTATCATCAAGGCTAAAACCATCAGCCTTCATATCGTAAAACCAAACTTTATCAGTTCCGCCATGTCCGGTTTTAGTGAAGATAAGGATTGCCGTGGAAACGCCTGCATAGGGCTTGAATACACCGGAGGGCATGGAGATCACAGCTTCAAGCCTGTTTTTCTCCACGATTTCCTGTCTAATAGCCTTATGTGCTGTGGAAGAGCCGAAGAGTACTCCATCGGGAACTATACACGCACAGCGACCACCTATTTTCAACATACGGAGGAATAGAGCCAAAAACAGCAATTCGGTTTTCTTGGTTTTGCAAACCTTGAGTAGGTCAGTTGATACCGTATCAGCATCAAGACTTCCTTTGAACGGAGGGTTGGCAAGGATGATGGAGTATCTGTTGGAGTCGGGATTTTGATCAGACAGACTATCTCTGTATTCAATGTTGGGATTATCAACTCCGTGAGTCATCATATTCATTGCACCAACACGGAGCATTGTTCTATCCATATCGTACCCATAGAACATATGATTGTTGTAGTGGTCTTTCTTTTCTCTGTTATAGAAGATATCGTCCTTGTATTTTCCCTTGAGATATTCACCCGCAGCAACAAGGAATCCAGAAGTACCACATGCCGGATCACAGATTGTATCATCGGGTTTGGGGTCAAGCATCTCTACCATCATGCGAATGATGTGGCGAGGCGTTCTAAACTGACCGTTAACGCCCGCGGTTGCAAGTTTGGAGAGCAAACTCTCGTAAACATCGCCCTTGGTGTCTGTTTCAATTTCTTTTGCCATCTCTTGATACATCTCATCAATTGCATCAACAATTTTTGAAAGCAATTGGGGAGTAGGAATCTTAAAGATTGCATCAGACATATATTTTGCGTAAGTGCTTTCTTTGCTACCATGAAGATTCTTGATAAACGGGAATATCTCACCTTGCATAAGTTCGTACATTCTCTCGGCAGGATAGTCACGGAAACACGACCATTTGTATTCTTCATGACCTTCAAACATACTTGTGTAAGGCAGTTCAAGCATCATGCTGTTTTTTGCTCTCTTTGCATCTGTTTCATCCAAATCGTGAATGAACATAAGATAAGTCATCTGTTCTACGACATCGAGGGGGTTTGTTATTCCGCCCGTCCAGAACATTTCCCAAATTGAATCCACTTTATTTTTTAATGCACCTGTTAACATTGCTTTTCCTCCACTATTCAGTCCTCAACTACTTCCATTATGTCGCCGATATCGCAATGAAAAATTTTGCAAAGGCGGAGCATAACATCCATAGACACAACGCGATCCTGATTCAGTTTTGTCATTGTGCTTTGAGATATTTCTGCAGCTTTTGCAAGTTCACTTTTTTTCATCTTGTTTGTCTTCATGAGACTCCATAATTTATCGTATCTTACGGTCATAACTTTCCTCCAAGGCACTTTTTATACTGCATATAAAGATACACACTATATTATAGCATATTTCATCCGTTCACGCAATAGATTTCAGCAGAAAGCAAAGGGAACGGCTGATAGGTGTTGATTTTGGTCGTCACCTACGAATAAAAAATGCAGTGCGCCTATGAAAATAATTTAAGAATCCCACCATTGGAGGTTCTTACTGATATTGCCGTGTTCTTCAATGTATCGCTTGATTACCTCGTTGGTATCGACAAGGAAGAGATGGTTTCGGTGGACGGATTATCAAACAAGCAGAAAGAAATAATACACGCCATGATTCACGAGTTTAAGAGCGGCACAAGCAATTGCCCGGGGCTTACAGTACAACAGCAAGACATTCTCAACAAACTCATGGTTGAGTTTTATCGTAAACATAATCAATAAAAGACTGAACAGCAGCGGCAGGTTTATCCACCGTTGCTGTTCTTTTGTTACTGTCTTCTATTCTTCTGCTGTAGTATATCATAGAGTGGGTACTTCCTTGGCCTACCAAAATGGGAGAGGGCTACTGACACATAGTAAGCAGACCAATTCCTTGGCGAATCATAGTAAAAAATAACGGTTGCTTGTGAACGAGCCGTTTTTTCGCTTTGCATATTCCTTGCGAATAAGCCCCGCTTTTTCCAAGTCCTTTATTGCTCGGCGGACGGTCTTATCGGAAATAGACAACTCTTTGGCAATGGTTTTAACGCTCGGCCATGCCTTTCTTTCCGTATCACATCTGTCGTAAAGATAAATATAGACGAGCTTCGCCCTTGAAGGAAGTTCGTCTCGATCATATAATTTGCGGTAATATGCCATAAATAATCACCACCTTTAATCTGTTCGGACGCTCTGCTCCGGTTCTCTGAACAGAGGCTCATTGCTTTGCGACAATGCTTGTCCGCCTGAGGCAGACCTACGAGCGGAACGGGACGGCGGATAGTAGGAGTCCGGATATTGTTCGAGCATATTATTCTCGATAATCTCCTTGTTCGTATAGGATACTTTACGAGCACCTTTATCGGGAACAGTGTATTTCTCTGTATCAAACTCAATACCCCATTTGAAGAAGAGCTTCAGCTTTGATACAAATGGGTGAGTGCCTGTCTTCATAACGATGAAGTTACCTTTCTTCATCGATTTGAGTTCGTCTGCGGTCATGAGCGGTCTTTCGGTCATTTGTAGGCTCTGCGATGGATCGTTTTTGCTTCTTGAGACCGAGCCTGTCATAACAGTCCGAGTGCCGAGAGATTTGGAGATTTCATCAGCCGTTCCGGAGGTTGGTGCAAAACCGCCTGCAATAGTTACCTGACAGTTATCCTTGATAATATCTGCGCCTTCGTTTCCGTAATTCTTTTCAAGCTGCTTATATGACTGAATAATGCTGACAAGCGACAACTTTCGGGAACGGGATGCAGAGTACATCATCTCGGCGGAACTGATGGCCGGCAAAGTTCCGAACTCGTCCATGTAGAACATTACACGGTTCTTCAATGCGCCGCCGTGTTCGTCTGCAACGGTAAGTATTTCTCTGTATAACTGTTGCAGAAGCAGAGACACCATAAAGTAAGTTGCAGGATTTTCTTCGGGCAAGACTATAAAAATAGCACACTTGCTTGAGCAGAACTTTTCAGCATCAATCGCCGTATCAAAGCAAAGGATTTGTTCAAGTTCCGAATCAAGAAAAGCATTAAGACGCGACATCGCCGTCGACATGATAGAAGCCATTGCTTGGTCGCTTGTGTTCAGTGCGGCACCGGCAAACCACCTCGTTTTATGTTCGGGCGGCAGTTTTTCTATGAGGAGTTGGAATTGATTCTTTCCCTTCACACCGCTTGGTGCAAGCAAATCCTGTATCAGTTTAAATACAGACACAATATGCCTCTGCTCGGGCGGCGCAAACTCGGCAATCAATAGAATGACCGCAGTCATCAGACCTTCAGCCGCATCATAAAAGAATGCGTTTTGGCCGTAGGATGCCGCATCACCATCACTGAATATCAGAGTCTTTGCAATTATTTTTGCGTATTTTTCGGCTTTTGCTTTCAGCGCTATGTTTTCGGGATGGGATTTATACTCGTCCATATACTTATTTACGAGGTGCAAAAGATTGTTGCCGTCCGATTTTGTCGGGTTGCGCAGATCGATAATAGCCACATCGTAACCGTAGTACTGCTTTGCAATATTTCCGTAATTACGATACAGGTCACCCTTTGTATCGGTTGTTAAAAACGACATGCCCGCGGCACAGGCGTATTCCAAATTGGGGTAAAGCCAGAAAGCGGTTTTACCGCAGCCTGCCGCACCGATCATAAGAGTATGCACATCGTCATCATCAACCATTGCGTAATCAATTCCGTTCTTTTTCTTCACTCCCAATATCACTCCCTGCGGTAAATTGAGATTTTCCTGCTTAGCTTTCTTTCTCCAAACTTTCGGTTCATACGGAATGTATTTATAGGTTCGTCTCAGTTCCGAGTTTGTTGAGAACCGCGCAGTGCCATGCTGACCGTCTCCTACGGTTTTGGATTTGATACTGTTAAGATTATAAATGTGGGAAGCAAGAGTAACGCCGCCGATAACAGCGAACATAATTGTTGCCACAATAATCAGTATGATTGTTCCGTCCATGCTTGTTCACCTTCCTTCTGCATAATTAAATCCTCGTTCCAATCCTTTTTTGTTGGAACGAGGATTTCTGATTTATAGCCTTGTGTAAACAGTTTATCCGATATTCTCTTTGCTGCTGATTGACCTGCGGTATCACTGTCAAAGCACAAATACACCTCTGTTAAATTCGGATTATCTTTAAGACATTGAAAAAGCACCCTGTCCGCCACAGAGCAGGATGCCGCATAAGTATTTTGCTGCCAACCGTTTGGGTTCATCGTAATGTATGACAGCATATCAACCGGAGCTTCAAAAAGAAAGACTCTGTTACTCGTACCGTTCCAGTGAAAACTGTACTCCGGAAGACTTCCGTCTGCGTTTCCTTTGTAGGTACTTTGTGAGCCTGTCCCGCGCTTGTGAGCATGACGCGCTACTCCGTTAGTATCATAGCCGACGAATACAGCATTATGATGGGGGAGCGATTCGTATATCATTTGCTTACGGGCAAATGCATTTATAACATCCCTGCTGATCCCTCTGCGTGAGAGAAGGTAAGCATATACTCTGTGCATATTATCGTTTTTCTCCGGCAGGTTAAATGCTTTTTCTTTTTGCTCGATGGGCGGTGCCGCAGTAAGAGTCCCGCCATAACCGTTAAGCAGATATTCCATTGCTTCGGGATAATTCTTATTATAGAATTTGCGGACAAAGTCTATAGCATCGCCGCCAACTTCTTCATACTGGTGATACCACAGGTTTCCCCGAATCGTTACCTTCTCAGACCCGTCGCGCCATTGATATTCTTTGCCTGACCGTTTCAGTCGTTCACCTTGCCGTTCCAATAAATCTACAATATCGGTTGTCCTTGCACGATCCTTTTGTTCCTGCGTGTAGTGAATATAGTTTGCCATAGCAACTCCTTTCCTTGATTATCAGCCCATTTTTTGACCTTGAGCCATTTTCTTTTCCTCAATCTTTCGCATGAGTTTGCGGTCAATGGTACGGCTATTTGTATTCCTTTTCTCTGCATCATCACGGATGATTTGCGAAAGCCTCGCCAAGAGACGCATAGATGCCAATACCGTTGCCGAACTACTGTGCGTGTACGGATGGTAGTTATCAAGAATATGTTGAGCATACTCGTTTCCTTTGCTTGCGGAGGAGGTCAGTAACTGTACAGCGAGTTCGTAATCCTTATCAACTCCCTGACCGTAGAGGTACATCTTTCCGAGTTGATACTCTGCCCATTGGTTTCCCCGTTTTGCTGCTTCCGTGAGCAATCGGACGGCATATTGAATATCACTGTGTTTCGCCGTGCCTTGAAGATGCATCTTTGCAAGCGAGTACATCGCGTATGCATTGCCCTGGCGTACTGACTTTTCAAACATTCTTTGTGCAGTCGCATAATTCGCCGACACATCCTCGCCTTTAAGATAGATTTTTCCAAGCTGATACTGTGCATAGGGATTGTCCTTTACATCAGCTTTCCAAAACCATCGGAACGCTTCACTAACATTTTTCTCAACCACTTCACCCTGTAAGTACAGTTTCCCGAGCCGATACATTGCAACATCAAATCCCTGCATTGCAGAAAGGGTCAACAGCCGAATACCTTCCTCGGGATCGAAATTCTCAGAGTCAATATCCAATAGTTCACGCCCCATAATATATTGGCAATGCATATCGTTGGGGTCAGTCCACGGATTTCTCTTGGAGGCGGTTTCACTTGTATAGGTCATTGTTTCCTCGGGAGTTTCCGTTTCCTGCTGCATATCTTCTTCAAAGGTAATTCTGTTGTGCAGGATGTTGAGCGCTTCCTGGATAACCGCATTCTTAATAGAGTTGAACTCTTTGTTTGCGGATATCGGGATGCGCTTTGGCATCGTATCCTGATAGGTGCGAAAGACATTTTCTTTTTGCTCGTACCATAGATTATAGAGTTCTGCAATTCGATCATCCTTGGCGAGTTGATCGATGACACCGTTGATCAGATTCTTTGCCACCTTGGGCATATAACCATAGACCGTCTTGCCCTTGTAGTTTTCAAGCGTCTTTGACAGTTCCAGAAGCATCGTCACAACAGTTTCGTTTTCATATGCGCTGTTATTGATCTGCTGAACAATTTCCGCAATTTTATCTCTGCCGGCCCTGCGCAGTTCGTTCCTGTGTGCGGTCATGTCCTGGTATGTGTGATAGAGGTCGTTCTTGAAAATCTCTCGGGCAAAGTCTGATTTGAATGTTTGTAATGCCTGCGCGGTCATATACGGTTCTTTCCCTACCGAGTATGAAATCAAGTGAATATGCGGATGCCTGCCCTCATTATGAAATGCGGCATACCAACGCAGGTCGCCGAGAGGAATGCCCATAGCTTTTGCCAATTTGTTTGCCTGACCTCTAAGCAGGTCACGCCACGCCTTTGCGTTATCATAGCCAAGTTTCTGTGCGTCCTCTCTGCGAAGAGACATGATAGTTGTCCATACCGCGCCTTCATGTTCCGCAACCTCTTTTGATACGGCAGAAAGATCTATCGGTCTGTCCGTTTGCGAAAACAAGCCGTGAGTACCTTGTTTCTCAACTCTTGGCCGCATAGCAATATACCCGACATAGTTTTCTTTCTTACCGATGAGGTCGAGATTTTCTTCGATGGTTCTGCTTATAAATTCCGAGGCTGTGCTTTTGGTTTGAGCTTTGATATAGTCCTGGTACTCAAAACTGTTCACCGCATCGGGAAAGTCCTCGGTAAGCTGCTTGATAAGACGCTGCTGTTCCGTCGTCGCAGATTGATGTTTCCATGATTCATCGCATTTTTCCACGCCCTCTCGAGAGGCAATATATTTTACAAGATTCGTACCGTGTTTTGCTGAACCTGATTTTATATATCTCCACTTCAAAATAAATCTCGCCATCGTTATTTACCCTTCTGATAGCGGACAGCGTCATCAAATGAAATTTTGCCGTTGAGTCTCCTGACTTCATTGACACACTTTCCTCTGAGCCGGGTAAGTGTATCTTCATCCACACGGAAGTTTGCGGCCGATACATGCATCGTCATTGCAAGTTCTACAGCATACTTAAACAACAACGATGCCATTCTGTTTTCGAAAGAGTCAAGCGATCCTTGGATTGTACTGACGATGGCCTCCGGAAAGTATTCACGGCAGTCCTCTGCGCATACATATCCTGCATAAAATAAAACCGCCTTTTCTATGAACTCTGATTTGCTTCGGCAGTTATCCAACTGATACAAGCGTTCCACCTTTTCCAGTGTGGTAGGGTATGCCCACAGAGCAAATTTCTTTTTTGTTTCGTCCATTTTTCATCATCTCCTTCTGTTGAAAACCCGCATAAAATAAGGCTTTTTCGGCAAAGGAGGTTGCGCATAAAATGTATGCGCAACCTCCTTTTTGAGCCATCAACGCCGATATGTTTCCTTGTACAATGGGGCATATTTGCAATTCCGACCCCGAAGTCTTGAAAATGCGTTTATTACGACCCCGATTGCGAAAGTGCGAAAAGCCCTTTAACGGTCGGCTCTGCCGTCCGATGTGAACCGAGTCGGGGAGCATTGCAACCCCGGCTCTTATTCCTGCAAGTAAAATCGGACGGCTGAACCGCCGATTTTCCGCATTGCGCAATCACCTCTTAAAAGCCGTTATTTCGCCTGTTTTGTTGTGATGGGGGACTCGGTCGGGGATTGCAACCATTTTGCCTCACAGGGCGACACAGGGGTAGACACAGCGGTTACATCTTCATATCAGATACTGTGATATTATTTGATGGTTCTTCCGAAAAATCAAGTTCTTTTCCGGCAAGGCTGCTATTGAATATTTCACGACGACCTTCCTCGCTTCGGTAATCGGAGCGAAATGCTTTATAGGCCGCAACGGAAAAGTCACGCAGGGAGTAGGTCTGCCATTCGTTATCCATACCGTCATAAACACTGACCCGACCTTCATCCAAATCAAATTCAAGCAAAGCAGAAATTCTATTATCCGAATGGATATCTGAACAGACCTCGTTGAAATATTCGAGGTTGACAGGATTCGTTTCAATAAAAGCGTCGGCGAATGTTTCGGGAACAGCCGATAACTCGCCGCGCTCATAGAGGCGGTATCGGTACGCAGCTTGCATCGGGGAGCGGAAGTGATCGCTTGTGAAGTGATAGTCATCACCGTTTTCACGAATGTGGTAAACCGCAAAGCGTCGAGCTGCTTCCGTCTTTGCTTGTTCTGCGGCATACTCACTTTCAATCGTTGCCTCAATGGAGGCACGCTGCTCATCGGGAACATACTCTTGATAGAGTGTGTCGAACGCTTCAGCTAATTTATCCTCAACCGTTTCGGCGGTCTGATTGCCAAGGGCGTCTGACAAAGCCCGTACACGGTATTTATTAAGGTATAGTGTAATGTCAATATCACTCATCGGCGATTACCTCACTGACTTCCGTATGTTCTGTTTTGGGTGGCCTCGGCTTTTTCGGCTTGGGCACAGCAGAGGGCGAAGCGATGCCTGATTTCATATCGATAAAATCACGCACACCTGCAGGCACGGTTTTGCTGTAGAGTGTGTCGAGCGCTTTTTCGAGTTCTGCTTCGGCAGAAGTACCTTTCTGCGAAAGATAAAGGACAAGGGCGGATGCCTTGTCCTCGTCAAATGAGATATTGAAAGTTGTCTTTTTCATATTGTGCTTTCCTTTCTGTTACATAGTCAGTTCGGGATCAAAACCATCTCGCCGCCAATCCTCACGATCTGAATTACATCCACGCATATTGATTTCCGCGTAATTGTCAAGGCCGTAGAAATTCGTGCCGTCAGTACAACAGTTTTGAAAACTACCGTGTTCCATATTGCATTCAATTATTACGGCATTGCTTAAATCGCTGTGAGTATAAACGCCGCCCGACATCTTGCACCCTGAAAAGACCGTGTTCTTGAATTCGCATTCTTCGGCGGTGACATCTTCGAGGTTACAGTTTTCAAACCGCGTGTCATTGACAACGGAAAAATTGAGTTCCGTACCTCGCAGGTCAGTATTCGCAAACCTCGCGTTATCCATAGCAACATTCATCATATTTTTATGTGCAAGGTTTAGTCCCTGCACAAAACAGTTTGAAAAATCGGCTTGTATACCACCTGCATCGTTAAGCCATAAGGTGTGCTTGGCAAGCATGACATCCGCTTCTTCCTGCGTCAGTGTTCGGCGTGAATCAGCCTGCTGTATATATTCATCTTTTACAGTGCAGAGCATATAGCCACCATCGAAATCAACGCTTTCAATTTCCGGTCTGTCTTTCAGTGCTACATACAGCAATTCCTCGCTGAATCCTGCACCTCTAAACTTGTTTCGTAATTCATCGGTATTGATGCTGTATTTTTTATTACTACAATCGATTGCTTCTCGAACTATACGGTCTGCCGTTATTGCGGTTTCGCGCACAGCGTTTTCAAGGCTCGGATACTGAACAGCGATAGCAAGCTGTTTGGCGTTAGGAATATGGGCGGTGTATCGGGCGTAGTCATAACCCTCTGTGTCAATGATAAAGCCGTCTTTATGTCCTTCTCTTATGAGCAGCAGGCACGGTATACCGTCGGGTAAATACTCATGCTTCTCGGCGTTAAACTCTCGGAGAAAATCATAGTATCCAAGAGGATTGGAAATGAATTCGGTATATTCAGAAGGCGTCAGTTTTACTACTTTTTCAATCTGACACAGAGGCAGATTGAAATCCGTTTGTTTACACTTTAAGTCTGCTTTTATAACCATGGGCATTCTCCTTTACATAGACAGAGCCTGCGTTTCGTCCTC
>CAVGND010000042.1:0-2631 GCA_963630555.1 Roseburia intestinalis
ATGCACGGAGCTGCGAACTCAAACTGCCCGTGCTTTCTGTAGTCGAAGTACGCCGTTCCGATTTTCACGAAGAACAGGATGGCGAGGATCATGTCACACACGGGAAACACCACATTATTAACGACAGTCTGAATCTGCCCCTTGGCAGCATTCCATGTGCTTTCGATTGCACCTGCCACATCTCCGGCCGCAAATGCGGTCATGGAGAATGCCGTCGTAAGGACGGCCACGAGCAAAAGAGAGAAAAGGATTCTCATGGGCTTCTTTTTCATAGGGTTTTACCTCCTAACACATTTTGGATTTCTTTTTCGGTTATATATCGGATGCGGATATTGAGGCTTTTGCAAAATTTCAGTTCGGCTCTCATACCGTCCGTGACGGTATCTCCGAATACCCAAACTTCATCGCAGAGCCACAACAGCGACATTCCCGCCGCCAAGCCGATTTCCCGGTCTTTCGGGTCGTTATCGTCGAGGCACAGGGCATAGAAATGCGGCACGACCGGAGCCGTGCCGCACCTCAGTGCGTATGCGGTATATGCCTTGACTTTTTTGAGATTTTCCTCAATATTCCCGCCGAGAGGAGCGCAGACATACACCCGTTTCATCATTCATCATCCTCGTCCTTTTTGCGCTTGCAATACATAATAATGCAGGCGATCACGCCACCGAAAGCAACGCTGCCGAGACCGATCCAGAAGCCGAGGTTGGAGTTGTCGCCCGTCTGCGGAATATCCGGCTTGGGCGGAATGAGCGTCACGGTCTGACCGCCGTCCTCAATGTCGGCATGAGCGGCAAGTTCCGTGCCGTCACGGTATAGCGTTTCAAACACGACAAGGTCGGTCTGCTTGGTGATTTTACTGCCGTCAAAGGTAAAGCGGACGGTGACCTCACCACAGCTTTCCTCCGGTGTAAAGGTGACTTCGGAGGTCAGTTCCTTGCCGTCGACAAGGAATGCCTTGCCCGTAGCCTTATCCATAAGGATTCCCTTGACGGTGTATGCCTTACCGGGGATGAGGTGCTTATACGAAACGGTATCCTCAATGGTGATATCGCCCTCGGCAGTGGCAGTCTTTTCACCGTTCACCGATGCCTTTGTTCCGATTTCGGGAATGCGGTCGTTTACAACCGTAATGCCGACGGTCTGTCCGTTCTCACTGATGCGGACGGGATAGATTTCCTCATTGGCGAGGTAACCGTCCGCAGGCTGCAACTCCTTAATGAGCCAATTGCCGTAGGGAACATTTTCAAAGACGAAGATGCCGTCCTCGCCGGATTCTGCAATAAGGAGTGCGTTCTCGGCAGTAAACTCGATTTCGTCACTGCGGAAGAATCCAAACTTTGCGCCGACGATAGACTTTTCGGTTTCACGGTCGATTTTCAGTCCTTTGACCGAGCCGTAGAGGATATCGTTTTTAATGGCTTCGCCGCCGTTTGCTTTGATCTCCACAAGGGCGGTATCCTGTCCGGCGTACTCAAAGGTCACGGGATATTTTTCGTCCGAAAGAATATAATGGTTGTCCGTCGCAATTTCCTTTACATACAGCTTCGCGCCTACGGGAATATCCGTCTTGAAGGTGATATTGCCGTTTTTATCGCAGTTGGCGATTTCAAGCAGTCCATTCTTCGGGACGAATGAGCCGTTTGCGGCGAACAGATCCTCGGCGGCGTACAGCCCGAACTGCACCGAGAGAATTTCTCCGTTATCTCCGATGTCAAAGGTTTCATTCCTGCCGAGAATTTTGGCAAGGGACAGAACTGCCTTTTGGCGCTCATTGTAGAACTCGGCGGCAGTTTCGGTGACCTCTACGGTTTCGCCTGCATAGGTCAGCTCGACGGTCTTGGGTGTGCTGTTCAGCACCATACCGTAGGGCGCTTTTGTTTCGCTGACTGTATATTTTCCGAGATACAGCGCTTTGCTTTCCGCCGCACCGTTTTTATCGGTAATTACGGTATCAACAACAGCACCTTTGGCGTAGCGCAAAGTTCCATCGGGTGTGATAATATCCTCGGCAGCGGTGATTTCATAGGTTGCCCCTGCGAGGTTTTTATCCGCAAACACAAGGCTGTATACTCCGTCCGTTTCCACAGCAGAAAAGAAAATCTCGCCGCTTTTGGAAATACGGATGATGCCTTTCTGCGGCATATTAAACTTCTCGACGGTAACAATGGTTTTCTCGCCGGTCACCTTGAATGCGATGGGTGCGGAGTCGAGGACATATCCGCAAGCCGTACACTGCTCGATGATCTCATAGTTGCCGTAAGGCAGCTTTTCGGGCATCATGAGCTTGCCCGACACATCGGTGTAATAGATGTCAATGTCCGTAGGCGTCGGGTAATTGATATGCTGCACGATATACTCACCCGTGTCGGTGTTGCGCACCTTGAAACCAATGCCCGCCGCAGGGATAATTTTACCTGTTTCGGCGTCCTTTTTAATGATTTCAATGAGCGCTTCATAGGGAGCATTGTTGATGAGGAAACGGTAAACTCGACCGTCCTCACTGACGAAGACGGTAAACGGCGCAAGGAGTTCCTTTCCGTCCCAGCCCTTGATTTGCCTTACGGTATATTCGCCGTAGGGCAAGTCTTTGGTTTCAGCAAAACCGTGTTCGTCGCATACAAGGATATC
>CAVGND010000042.1:2928-11249 GCA_963630555.1 Roseburia intestinalis
AAACTGACCGTTTGCGTCGGTGGTGTAGGTGTCGATGAGCTGATTGCCTTTATAGATGCCGTACTTTGCGCCTGCGAGAGATGCGTCGCCCTGCGGCAGACCGGTTCTGCGGTCACTCTTGGTTACGGTGATATTGAATTTCTTTAGGTCATTGTCAAAGGATTTCTCCGTAACCTTATTCCATTCGATTGCGGCGGTCTGCTTGTCGGGAACGACATAGCGAAGGGGTGTGTCGATTTCCTCAAGAACATATCCCGTACCAATCAGCACATCCTTGAATGTTGCAACGCCGTTTTCATCGGTCACGGCAAACTCATTGACCTCAATGCCGGAGAGCGATGTGCCGGACAGTCGGAATTTTAGTCCTTCGACCAAGCCATCCTCGGCAGTCTTTTTGACGGTGAGGTCGCCGCGGCGAAGCGTATTGCTGAAAGTAACGGTAGTCACCTGACCGCTGACAACAGTAATGCGGCGAACTTCCTGCGGTTCGTACTGCTCGTATTCCGTTTCGGTAACGGTATACGCACCGGGCTTGAGGTTGTCCAACTGAAACACACCGCCGTTTGCGGTTTTCACAGTCTGATCTACACCTTCGCCCTGAATACGAAAGGTGATACCGTCCACCTTGCCGTCCTCACTGACTTTGACAATCTTGGCGCTGCCTGCTGCTGTGCGCACCTTGAGATAGGACGGCACAGGGTCATTGTCGGCAGGAACGCCGGATACCATGTCCTGATTGGCGCTTTCTTTTCCCGGCACAGACCAAATGAGAAAGCCCGTATTCATATCGGTGGAATACACACGGCGGTTGAGCTTGACGGTAACTGCGTCATTGATGGGCTTTGTCGAGGTGAGGGTCAGTGTGTTGCCGCTGACGGATGCGCTGACACCGCCGCTGACCGACACATAGTAATTACTGAGCATATTGTTGCTGTCGGTGAGGGTGACGGTGTATTTGCCGTTTTTGTATTCCATTTCGTAGGTCTGTGCGGCGCCCGGCGTATAGGCGGTAAAACTCGGACGGGTGTAGTGCCTTGCCATGTCCGAGAGAATGGCGTCGTAGTAGGCTTTCAGATATTTGTTGCGCGTATACTGCTCGGTCATCGTGCCGCTGTATCCGCTCATGGGATAGGTTTTGTCGTTCAGTTCCGTTGCGGAGCTGCGAAAGCCCATAGTGATCTGCCACACGATGAGCTGAGTGGCGGCGTAGCAGGCGTTGGCATCCTTGCTCGTCTGCAATCCTACACGGTTGGGGTATCCGTAGGTCAGTGCAAGTCGGAGCAAGTCTTTCTGATTCTCCGACAGCCGCTTATACTTATCTCCGTGGTTTGCATCGGCAGAGCCTGCATATTCCGTATTGTTCGGCAGAGGGATGCCTCGCTCGATGCAGAAGCAATAGACATAGTCCTTTCCGTATACCCAATCGGATTTCTTTCCGGTGAGGCCGTTGCGCTTCGCAGTATAATCGTGCATCTTGCTGAGATAGGGGCTGAATCCCTTATTAGAGTAGATGTCGTCGGCGGCTTTCAGTCCATAGGCGGCGGAGAAGGTGTTTCCCTCGTCATCGGTGAGGGTGTAATCCCAACTGACATGGCAGTTGTTCAGATCCATCGTCACATCGGCGGCTGAGGCGGTCAGCGGCAGAAGTGTCGTAATGAGCATAACGGCGGCAAGCAATGCCGTCACCACTCGCTTTGTTTTGGCTTTCATAGATATTCCTCCATTCAATTTGGTGTAAAAAAAGAATGCCGTGGATTTCACGACATTCTCATGACGATTATGATATTGTATCAGCCGTATATTACGGCATAGGCGATCCCGCCGTCGATTTCGAGCTGCACCACCTTGTAGCGGACGCTGTTTGCGGTCACGCCGTTGGCAGGGTCGGTGCCGGATTTATAGATTAAGTCCACATGGTGTTTTAGGGTGCTGATGACTCCGTCCACACCGTCACGGCTGATCCTCGGTGTACCCATCCAACCGACATCCCATCCGAACTCCAATTCCTCTGCCCATTCGAAGATGAAGCCTTTGGCGGTATAGCTTCCCGCATAGGCTTTGACCTCGGACACAATGCGTGTATGGTCTGCTTCGGTGAAGCCTTTCGGCTGCTCTGTGGCAGGAGACTCAGTGGGCTGCGGTTCTGTTGTTTTCGTGGGCGGTTCGGTGACCTTCGGCGGCTCAGTCTGTTTGGACGGTTCTGTTACCTTTGGGGGTTCGGTCTGCTTTGGAGGTGCAGTCGGCGATTCGATATCCGCAGGCTTGGCGGTTTCCGTTTTGCCGCTGTCGGCAGGGGCCGTGCTTTCGGTTTTTTCTTCTTCTGCCGTAGATTCGTCTGTCTTAGTTTCGCTTTCCGCAGACAGGCTGCTCTCGGCAGTCGGCTCGGGAGTGCTTTCCGTTACCGTTATACTGCTTTCCGTACTGACCGCACCGCTTTCGATATTACCGTTTGCTTTATCTGCGGCACATCCCGCAAGGCTCAGCGTGATCAGTCCCGCAAGGAGGACTGCGAGCATTTTTTCTATTCTCATCGACATCACCTCTATCTACAGGATACCGATAATCCGTGAAAAGTCCAGCACTTTTTATAAACTTCGAAAACAAGTTACATTGACTGCTCGAAAGCAGGTTCTTCATCTTCGTCGAGTTCCTCAGACTCAGCCTGCACTTGTTCCATTTTCTGCTCATAGGCATCAAGGACATATCCGTTGAGTGTTTCGCGGGATTCTTTTGTAATGGGGTGAAAGTCATCATAAAACTTCCCATCCGTACCTTTATGTCCGGGATAGAGGACTTGAAGTCCTTTTTCTCCACCATCATAAATTTTGATGCCGTGGACAGCAAAATGATTTCCGATGGTTACACTTGCGTTTGCCTTGATTTTGCTGTTTGCATCTGACGCAATTCTGTCGATGCGCGCAGTAATAAACGGGATTTTATACTGTGTTTTCTCATTTTCCGTCGCTGCGGTTTGCTTCTGATTGTCTTTTGCGGTTTGCTTTTTTGTTGCCATGATTCTTAACCTCCGTTTTTAATTTACATACTAAAAATAATGGTGCATCCTGTATCGGCACTTACTTCTTCCGGGCTTATTTGCTCGGGTTCTTTGAATCGATCCATATATAAGTCCACTTCACTGTCAGTCAGACCTCTGAAATCTTCTTCGGTTGTTCCGCAGATAATAAACGGTCCTGCAATAATAGAAGAACCGTCACCGATTCTGCGGTTGCCTTCCATTCCTATCAGTTTGCCTTCCTCATTGCAAATGATACAGGTTTCGTTATCGTCGGGATATACAACTTCTATATATCCTCCGACCGCTTTTTGCTCAGCTTCAAGTGTATGGGCAACCTCGGCGACATAGGGTGCTTTATTCGGTTCGACATACACCACTCTCATAAGATTGCCAGGCTTATGTGTTTTGGTCGTATCAAACGGAACATCCCTGAAACCGACACTTTGACAGATGCTTGCTTTTCCGTCTGCTACCACCACATCGGATACCGACAACGAATGACCTCTGAACAACGGATGTCCCACGGTATTGAATCGACCGTAAATTTCTTCAAGTTCATTTTCATCGATTTCCGCATCGAATACTTCATCATAGATTGACGGATCGGGGGACTGACTATCGCTTAGAGACATAAACTTCATTCGGTTACTATCCCTTTCGGGATTTATTTGATAAATCTTTACCCGCATCTTATACTCCTTTCGCCGTGATATACAGTGATTTATGTTCTGCCAACAGACGCACTCTCTTTCTGCGCCCACAGTAAATTAAGATAAATTGTTGCACGGCGCTGCTGCTCCGGTGTGAGGCTGTCGATAAAGTCTTCAATGGGAATTGAGTTTTCTTCGTCGAAACACTCGGGAGTACACCCACCGCACAATTTTTCTTTGCGGACTATAATGGTGTTTTTATCCTTTTCCTCGAAAGAAAGAATATCATTATAGCCGATTTTATTGCGGACTCTTATTTCATACGGAATTGTAATTCGTCCTCGTTTGCCGAGGACTCTGACAATCTTTCTATTCATCAATATCACTCTCCTTTAAGACTCAAATAAACACCTGCCGCAACTGCGACAATAGTTCGGACACTCTGCACACTCTTTGCCGTTATCGGTCAAATCGCAGTTATTGAGTTCATCTTCGAATTCGCTCTCATCAATAACTCTGACCTTGATTTTCCCGTCATCAAAATATGTTTCAAACAGGGTGTCCTCATTGATGTCAAGCGCGGTTGTCAGTTTTTCCGGCAGTAAAATTGTGAATTCTGTTTTGTACTCCATTTCCTTCTCCTTAATAATCGTACTGAAAATCGAAAAGCGTTAATTGCTGTGCTTCTTTTATGATGCAATGATTGTTTTCTTCTGCTTGCTTTTTCAAATCATAATTACCAATGAGCAGTTCTTCGAACATTTCGCCCGGTTTTGTGCTTTGAAGCATATTGTGCAGTCGTTCTTTCACAAAAGTATCGAACCCGTATTTTTCAGCGAGACTGCAAATATACGGATCGTTATTGTAGGTAATAATGAATTTGCAATTACCCTCATACTTCTCATGAATGCCATACATAAATTCAAACAGCTTTGCGTGTTCGTCACTGCCGAAGTTGGCTTTCTGATAGTACTTTTCCGTACCCTTGTACGGAGGGTCAAGCAAAATAAAAGTGTCTTTGCCTGCAGCATAAGAAATACAGTCCTTATAGTCCCTGTGCATGATAACGGCATTTCTGAGTCTGCTGCAGGCGGTAACAAGTCTGCCAAAGCGTTTGGTCATGTCCTTTTTTGCGATGGCAAAGGTTTTTCCGGTGGATGAGAAGCTGAATATCTGATTTTCGAAGAAAGCGACAGCCTTCTCGATATCCGACCATTCGGCTTTTTCCACTGTAACCGAGGTTTCTGTCAAATCATCAAGAATATTCGGTACATCGGCGAGCATTGCCTTATTTATTCTGAATAGTTCTTCTGAATTGAAAGACAGATAAAGACGACCCAATAGGTAAGCAAGCTTCTCATTTTGCTGTAATACACGAAAGAATTTCACCAAATCGCCGTTGTAATCATTGATAATTTCTCTTTCGACAGGCTTTTTTCTCAGAAATACTTCGGCGCTTCCCATACACGCTTCCACATAAGTCTTGTGGGGCGGCATGAAAGCGTCAATTGTTGTGTAAATACAGCCTTTGCTTCCTGTCCACGGCAGTGGACTTACAGAACCGGACAATATAACCGACCTCCTTTCGGGAGGCAGTTGCGTTATAATACAAAAACAGACCGTTTTTGTGTTTACACACGCAAACGGCCTCAATTTCATTTATTTTTATTTAGTTTGTGTCCCGCGCTGAGAGTTGTGCTTTTAATCTCTGTAGCTGCGCTTCATATCGGTTAATCCTATGAAGTTGGAAGCAGCAGAGAATAACAAAGGCAACAAGTCCGCCGAGTACCATTCCGATGAGAAAAAACAGCATTTCAATCATATCGCATCTCCATTCCGGCATCCATATCCTCGCTGCAATCATCAACCGAGGTTATATTGACATATTCGCCTATAATACCGAGTGCCTCGTCATAACTCTGCGCGGTATCTGTAATGCGCTTGGTC
Source organism: Roseburia intestinalis (assembly GCA_963630555.1). GTDB lineage: Bacteria > Bacillota > Clostridia > Oscillospirales > Acutalibacteraceae > CAVALG01. The sequence continues at coordinate 8,542 of CAVGND010000042.1, forward strand.
ATTTCCTTTGATTGCTCTGCAAGCCCATTATGCCGCAGTGTTCTTGCGGCAATCCCCATAAGGTTGAAGATGTTACCGTTCTGTCCGATAAGCGGGCAGTCGGGTTTCTTTGTTCCTGTAAGACTGAATCCGCCCAACTTATTTTCAACATAATCAGACAGCCAGGTTCCGCCTAAATCGGAATGAGTTCCGATTCGCCACATGGCGAGTTTACCGATATCCACTTTCGTATCATCGTTAAACTCATAGAGCAAACAGGTCAATCCGTTATTTTCAAAGACGGCACAGTTATCGTCTGAGAATTTTGTCCCGTCGAGAAGGATTCCTTCTTTGGTAAAAAGGTCATTGATTCCGTCAACCCACTCCTGTGGATTCCCGCCGCATCCCTGAAGGATAAGACCTTCTTTTCCTTCATACCCACGGAGTTCATTCTTATCGATTTTCTTAATGCTCATAATGTTTGTTCCTCCGTCATTTCAGTATCGGTTTCGTATCCCCAAAGGTTATTTGCGAATATTTCCGCTTCTTTTGCTTCGGGGTAGTAAGTGTCCGTACACTCGCCGTGTTCGTAAGTCTTTCTGCCGCAGTTCATTCCGATGTCTTCATCTGCCCATTCATGTTCAAATGAAACCTCGGGATATTTTTCTGCAAGTTTTTCGATAATGGGGTGGGGAGCACTCCAAGCGGTGTAAAACGAAAACGCGGGATTTTCCGAAATGTCCGAACGGTCAAGGTTGTCATAGCCGTAGGAGTTCCACTTTGTTCCCCAATTCTTTATTGACCAATCATACCAACTTGGCGCGCCGTACATTACTTCGTTGCGGAAAGCCTGACGGCCGAGTTCCCAGTCTTCTCTCTTGACATCTTTGCGCATACGGAGAAAGATGTTTTCCTTGTCTTCCGGGATATTAAGTAAGTCCATATCCTTATTTGCACCATCAAAAGTGCAGATGTCGACAAACTCTTTGTAGGCTGTTAATCCTCGTTCCATAGAGGAACTCGTTTCAATCTGCAAACTTCCCGGCATGGGAATGACTTTGTTGAAATCAAGAGAGCCGATTCCGAATCTGTTATCCTTAACTGATTCGAGCAGTTCAGTTATTTTCTCCCGATCTCCCGTCAACCGGATAGTGTTTATAATATGGTTAGGCATGATGTTTACTCCTTTACAATTCCGAATTCGTGGTTTATTTCGTATAGTCTCTGCCCGATAGCAGAAATGACAGGTACGCTGACTGCGTTACCTGCCATTTTATATAGGTGACCGTCTTTCAGACCGGTTGCCTGTGCTTTATAGAATTGTTTGTCCGTGAAACCTTGCAACCGCCAACATTCAATGGGCATAAGTTTGCGGATTCTTCCTTTATGGTAGACTCCGTGCTTATCCTGTGCGGTTATCGTAAACATGGCTTCATTCGGCTCTTTCATACGGCGACCCTGCTGACGGACAGTTTCTCTGTCGGGTGTCAGTATTGCTCTCGGCGCATCTTCGATAAGAACCGCAGAGTGTTCGCCTCTGTGATTGCTTACTCCTGAATCCTGTCTTGCGGTTATGCATCGGGCAACATCGGTAATGACCGGATCGGCGTTCATATCGATAAAATACAACCCGGTTTTACCGCCCCAACCGCCTGAGCCTGCACACTGCGTACAGGCTATTCCGTCTGTTTCGTAGACTCTTTGACCCTGCGATCCCGGGATAAGTTGCTTAAGATTTTTCGCATTGCCGCCGCTGAGAGGAAATACCTTTCCGGCACATCTCGGATCAAGATATCCGACAATATACAACCGCCTTCGCTGTTGGGGGACTCCGAAGTATTTGCTGTTAAGCACCATCCATTCGAGATTATACCCCATTTCAACAAGCGCGGAGAAGATGGTATTAAGCGTCCGGCCGCAGTCATGCGATAACAGACCGAGGACATTCTCCAAGAGTAAAAATGGAGGCCGTTTTTCTGCAAGGATTCGGGCAATTTCAAAGAAGACAGTTCCTCTTGTATCTCTGAAACCGAGACGCCGTCCTGCAACCGAGAAGCTTTGGCAAGGAAATCCGCCGCAAAGCAGGTCGAAGTGGGGGAGTTCCCTTGGATTGATTGTTCGCAAATCGCCATAATTCAAACCTCCTTCTTCTCCGTAAATGGCGTTATACGCTTTTTCTGCGTTCTTATCAATTTCTGCATGACCGACGCATCTGTAATGACCTGTATTTACGAGTCCGGAATGAAAACCGCCGATACCCGAACACAAATCAATGAATGGGATCGCCATAGGGCATCCGTCCTGTTTTTCTGCTTCACCTCACATTTACATAGATTGTTCGCTGATAGTCTGTTCCTGAGCTTGTTCCTGTAACTCCCGGTCGATTTCTTCCTGTGTCAATCGACGGAATGAGTCTTCGCCGGGAATCAGTGCAAGCGCTCTGCCGTTATCCCATTTCATTAGGAGTTGACCGATATCATCCACACTCTGAACCGTTCCGCGCATACCGCTTTCAACGGGAGAATATGGGTCGTTCATATTAAGCAACATTACTCTTGTTCCCGGGGGATATGACTGTTTATATCTCTCGGCTTGTCTGTGTAATCGTTCCCAATCATTCATCTTTCTTTACCTCCTGAATTTTGTTTTGAATTGCTGTCTTCGCCGCAATCATATACACCACTCCTTTCGTTATCAGATTTATATCAACGCTCAAAATGCGCTATATA
>CAVGND010000043.1:0-11218 GCA_963630555.1 Roseburia intestinalis
GCCGTTAATCGGCGAGCCGTTAATCGGCTATACACAAACTTTTATTAGCATTGGCTCTTATGATGACAAAGAAACTGCCTCTAATTGTTTGAAATATATTAAATCTAAATTTGCAAGAACTATGCTTGGTATATTAAAAATTACCCAAAACGGGAAAAAACCCGTCTGGAAATATGTCCCCCTGCAAGACTTCACCTCATCCTCTGACATCGACTGGTCGAAGTCAATTCACGAGATTGACCTGCAACTCTACCGCAAGTACGGCTTGGACGAAAAGGAGATTGACTTCATTGAATCTCATGTAAAGGAGATGGCATAATGGCGGCGATTCAGATAAAAACAGCCACGAAGGTCGTTCCGCAGTGTTATGCCTACACCACTCCGGGCGTGCCGGCGCATGACGGCTGGACGAAGATCGGCTTTACCGAGCGTGATGTGGAAACCCGAATAAATGAACAGACGCACACGGTCGGCGTGGCGCATAAAACCTGGTGGGCAATGCGTGCCGCCTATATGACCGAGCCATACGGAACATTTACGGACAAGGACTTCCATGCATATCTTAAAAAACTCGGAATTTCCCGCAAAGACGGGACGGAATGGTTTTATATTGAGCCGAACGCCGCCCGAGGGGATTTTATCGACTTTACGCAAAATCACGGCGTGGTATCGGAAAACGACGCCGACGCGGTGATTCCCTATAAACTCCGTGATGAGCAGGCGGAGGCGGTGCAGAGGACGGCGGATTATTTTAAATGCCGTGAGAATGCCGAATTCCTCTGGAACGCAAAGCCGCGCTTCGGGAAAACGCTGTCCGCCTATGATTTATGCATAAAACTCGGCGCAAAAAATATTCTCATCGTGACCAACCGCCCCGCCATTGCCAACTCCTGGTATCAGGATTATGAAACCTTTTTCGGCACGCAGTCCGGCTATATTTTCGTCAGCAATGCGGACGGAATCAAGGACAGAAAGTTTGTTTACAGCCGTGAGGAATACCTATCAAAAATCGATGAAAACACGAAAGGCTGCATTGAATTTGTCAGTTTGCAGGATTTAAAGGGCTCGGTCTATTTCGGCGGACGATACGATAAACTGTCGGAAATCAGCGCGGAAAAAGGGCTGACATGGGATGTCCTTATCGTGGATGAAGCCCACGAAGGGGTCGATACCTATAAAACCGACACCGCCTTTAACCATATCCGCCGCAAGTGGACGCTGCACCTTTCGGGCACGCCGTTTAAAGCGCTTGCGAATGACAAATTCCCGGAGAGCGCCATCTACAACTGGACATATGCCGACGAGCAGAAAAAGAAGCGTGATTGGGACACCTCCGGCGAGATTGAAAATCCCTATGCCAACCTGCCCCGACTGTCGCTTTTTACCTATCAGATGTCCGATATTATCCGTGACAGAGTGAAAAAAGGCATAGAACTTGCGGATGATGATATTGAGGAATTTGCCTTTGATTTGAACGAGTTTTTCAAGACGAACGAATCGGGAAAATTTGTACACGATGCGGATGTGGATAAATTCCTCGACGCTATGACACGGCAGGATAAGTTTCCGTTCTCGACCCCCGAACTGCGGAACGAATTGAAGCACACATTCTGGATACTGAACCGTGTAGCCGCCGCAAAGGCTTTGGCAAAAAAACTGAAACTTCACCCGATATTCAAGGACTACGAGATTATCCTTGCGGCAGGCGACGGGAAATTGGATGATGACGATGAAAACGAGAAGTCTTTTGACAAAGTAACAAAAGCGATTGCGGAACACGACAAGACCATCACTTTATCCGTAGGGCAGTTAACGACCGGCGTAACGATTCCCGAATGGACGGCGGTTCTCATGCTCTCCAACATGGCGAGCCCCGCCCTTTATATGCAGGCGGCTTTCCGTGCGCAGAATCCGTGCCTGTTCCATGATAAGGACGGCAATTCCTACAGAAAACTGAACGCCTATGTGTTCGATTTTGACCCTGCCCGTACCCTTACGATTTTCGAACAGTTTGCCAACGACCTTATCCCGGAAACATCCGGCGACAAGGGCGATTTTGACAGCCGCAAGCGGCATGTCAGGGAACTTTTAAACTTCTTCCCCGTTTACGGCGAAGATGACGAAGGCTCGATGATAGAACTGGATGCGGAAAAGGTTCTCACGATTCCCCGTCATATCCATGCAAGAGAGGTCGTTGAGCGCGGCTTTATGTCGAACTTCCTGTTTGCGAACATCAGCGGCATTTTCGGAGCGCCGAAAGAGATTATCGACATCATCAACAATATGCAGGCAATTGAAGAGCCGAAGACGCTTACTCCTGCGGCTGTAGATGAAGACACGGCGAGCAACCTTAATCTGAACGAGGGCGGCGAGGTTGAAATTCCGAGAGAGCATGTCATCGGAACGGCAAGCGAACTTTTCGGCGATAAGGTTTATGCGAACGTTGAGGATCGGTTGGCAGCGGCAGCGGAAGAAATCCGAAAGAATGCGGAAATAACTCCGAATCCCAAAAAGGACGAGTTAAAGACGCTCCGTGAACAGTTCTCAAAGCCGATTGCGGACACACTTATGGACTCCGCAAAGGCGCAATACGGCGGCGATTTGAGAAAATCCACGCAGAATCAACTGGAGCGTAAAATACAGGAAACTACCGACACGGTAGTAAACCGTGAGTACGGCGATTACACAATTCGGGACAATCGACTTGTCAGGGAGCGTGACGATAAAATCCGCGAAGCGCAGCGCTCCGGCGCCGCAATGGCGGAGATCACGCAAATTGACGAGGAGTACGCCGCAAGGCGCCTCAGTGAATACCGTGATATGGTCGACAACATCAAGAAAAAACTCCACAGCGACGAAACGGTCAAAAAAGCCGCGGAAACCATTGTCGAAACGGTAGAAACCGAAAAACTGAATGCGGAAAAAGATTCTATCGAGGGCAGCGTCCGTGACCATCTGCGCGGTTTTTCCCGTACTGTTCCGGCGTTCCTCATGGCTTACGGCGATGAAAATACCACGCTTGCGAATTTTGACTCGCTTGTACCGGACGAGGTGTTCCTGGAGGTCACTGTCAATCCGCAGAACGGACAGGGCGTAACGCTCGACCAGTTCTGTATGCTGCGTGACGGCGGCGACTATGTGTCGGAAAGCGGCGAAAAGAAGCACTTTGACGGGCACCTGTTTGACGAGGTCGTGTTTAACGACGCCGTGCAGGAGTTTATGAAAAAGCGTGCCGAACTTGCAAATTATTTTGAGCCTGACCGCAAGGGGGACATCTTTGATTTTATCCCTCCCCAGCGCACGAATCAGATATTCACGCCGAAAAAGGTCGTGAAGGACATGGTGGACAGGCTTGAGCAGGAAAATCCCGGGTGCTTTGACGATCCCAACGCGACATTTGCCGACCTTTATATGAAGTCGGGAATGTATGTGACGGAGATAGTAACACGGCTCTATCAGAGCAGGCGCATGAAGGCGTTGTACCCCGACGACGCCGAGAGGTTAAATCACATTTTTGCCAAGCAGGTATACGGCTGCGCCCCGACGGAGATTATATATCGAATCTGTCTGCGGTACATCCTCGGCTTCAGCGACGGGATTCACATTGAAAAAAACAACATCCGCCTTTGCGACACCTTGGAGTATGCAAAGAACGGAACAATGGAAGAGGAAATGAAAAAACTGTTCGACCTTTAATGTGTACGGCTGCGAGTCGACGAGAGCAAAGGCGGCGGCATATTTCAACGTGAACCGGCAACGGGCGGACATATTCGGAAATACAGCAAACAATCTCCCGAAGACAGGCAAAAAGCGTTTCAAAAAACCTGTCTTTAACGGCAAAATCTTTTGGCATGTCGGGCGGAAGATAGAGCGTGCAGATTGCTAACAGTCATTAAAACTTAATATCGGTTACATTCTGGCAGAGTATAGAAGGACTGACCCATCAGAAAAACTTTGATACTTTTATGGAGCAACCGTTCTTTGACGGCAAGACCTTCTGGCAAGTTGAACAGGAAATTGAATGGGTAGATTGCTAATAACAGCTCGCAATTCAATGTCAATTATTATGAGTGCCGCACCGCAATTTGCGGCACTTTGCTCAAAAGGGGGTAAAATAATGCAAGGTATTACAATGGAAGAATTAAATGAATTAATCTCTCATTGCCATGAGGCAGAATTTGAATATAAAGATACAACTTATGTTCTGCAACCGGAAGTTAATGAAGGTAAAGCATATCTTGTGATTTGGGATTGCACGCCTGATTCTGCAAAATGTATATGTAAACATGAAATTGGTGATTGGGGAGATATTCCACAAGCTGTCATTGATGCTGTTCTTTCGGACAAGTGCTTTGACGGAAAATCCTTTTTAGAAATTGAGAAAGATATTACAGTAACGGTGATTTATTAACAGCACAATAATTGAAGCGATTCGAAAATAAGTTGGCGGGAAATGATATGAATATTCAAAAACTTAGAGAAGTTATTAAAAGCATTAAGCAGAGAAAACGAAAAAGCAGCATAGCCGGGATATTTCGTAAAATCGGATAAAGAAAAAAGCGGGGAAAGAGGATACCGTTTTGGGGTATCTCTTTCTCCGCCGCTGCTTACCAATGGGCAATATTTTGATTCATTTCAGGATGACCCAAGTGCCTCTTGTTTTACCATCACGCGCAACATAGCCGAGTGCTTTCAATTTCTTGATTGTTCTTTCAACAGTAGATGTGGATATACCTAATGCATCTGCAACCTTTTCTGCGGAAAGCCGGTTGTTTTCCTTTATTTTTGAAAAAACATTTTTTTCCGTCACGCTCAAATTACCGTCATCTTTTCCGTCACGATTACCGTCATTCGCGACAGCATTTCCGTCATTCGTGCCATGATTACCCTCATATTCAATGTTCAGGATGAGGGTAGTTCTGTCGGGATTGATGGTTTCCTTGATGACAGGCTCTTCATACCCGTATTCTTTCCAATAATTATAGATGTCACAAAGCCCCATACCGGATCGTTCACCGACTTTTATCAAGGCGAACATATTGAAAATCCTGCTGTTCCTCGCATCGCTTATACCGCCCGAAATTGCATCATCGACACTTATGCGAAATGTGCCGGGATTTGAGAATTTCAGTTTACGGAACTCCTTTTCAATGACAATACCTTGCCGTCCATAATAATCTGCATGGATCAGCGCATTGGCAAGTGCTTCACGCAAGGATTTGTGAATATCGGTATCGTCTTCACGAAGCAGATTCTTATTGATGACAAACGGCTTCTTGACATCAGAGGTCAAACGATCTACGATTTTAAAGTAGAAGTCATAGACATTGCCGCTCCAATCCCCGTCACCTGAACAAACCCGATCAGACCAACGTGTGTCGATGGCAAGTTTTTCTCTGTAGTCAAGGAAGAAATCCGGCAGTTCATTCATAATGTTGATAAAGTCACCGAAGAAAATCAAGCCGCCAAGTGTCGGATGAATTTTGCCATCATATTCCGCGACCCTCGCAGCACCGATCTTTATCAGGAATTCATCATTTGGTAAAGCATTCCATGTGTGTCCGCTGCGAATCACTTCAAAACGGGTGCGATAACTCTTGATGCTGTCGCTGTTCAGCGCATCCATTCCCACATTATCCAAAACAGCAGAGTCAGCAGAGGTGTCCAGAGAATCCCGAATCATCGTCTTGACTTCCGTTTCGGTACAGAGATAATCGCCCTCGTGATTTCTGCGATACGAGCCTTTGAACATATCCGTTCCAATGTATATTGGCTTAGAGGTTCTTGCCGCACGGGGGACCTCAATGATAACATAGTCCTTTCCCTCATACCGCTTGATATAGACATGCCGTTCCAATAGAATGTTTCTGTTTACCTTCTGTGAATTATTTACGATGTTCCAAATATCCGAAATCATCTTTTCCGCATTGGGCGCGCCCATAGGAATAAACTTCTTTGTCTCCTTATCTTCGCCTATTCCGAGAACAATCGTGCCGCCGAAGGTATTGGCAAAAGACGAATATGTCTCCCAAACGCTGTTCGGGATGCCGCCTTGTGCTGCCTTGACTTCGACGTTTACCTTTTCGGAAGATTTGAAAATTTCATTCAGATCAATCATTTCAATCCACCTTCTTTTTCAGTTTAATATATTTTCCGCTTTTTATTCTTGCGTCGCTCGGCTTTCCTGCTTCCTCCGGAATAATCCATGTTGCTCCGGCTTTCTGCGCACCGTCAATGCGACCATCGTTGCAGAGAATCCCTACCCGTCTGGATGATAACCCCCACTTTGCCGCCGCTTCGGAAGCTGACATATATTTCATATTCGCACCTCGCAAAATCTTATCAAGCATATTATATTCTAAATTCGGAATAATATCAAGCATTTCTTCAAAAATAATTGTAAACCGCTTTTACCAATGTGCAAAGTATGCTCGGTCTGGACAGGGAGCACAGCACAACCAAAACGAAAAAACAGCATAGTCGTGATATTTCATAAAGCCGGATAAAGAAAAAGCGGAGAAAGATGATACCGTTTTGGGGTATCTCTTTCTCCGTTATCGTTTCTGTACGAAGGGTTTGATTTTATCTCGCTTCGGAATTTAACAGCACAATCCACTCGCCTTTTGTATTTGAACCTTCACGCATACCGCTGTATAAGCCTTCAAATAAAAATCGAGTCTCAAATGAGATATCCAAAACTGTGAGAACGGCAGATTCGTTGTCTTCAGCAACACCACCAGCCCTTGCACTGTTTCTATCAGCGTCATTTCTTTCTGCATTATCGTTCTTCTCTTTTTGATTTTTCACTTTTCTGTGGCATATACTTGATTTTTTCATATTTCTGTGGTAAAATAAAGCTGTCGTATGACGCTATCAGCGACATCGAGGAGGAAATCATTCATGAAACACTTATCTATACATCTTCTCGCTGAAACCGTAGTCAGCAGAAGAAAAGCATTAAAAATCTCTCAGACCGAGCTGTCCAAGGCGGCCGGGATCAACCGTTCCCTGCTTTCCCGACTTGAATCTGGGGATTACTCCCCGTCCGTGGATCAACTTCTTTCGCTTTCCGCTACTCTGGATTTTCAAACCTCCGACGTTATTGTAGAGGAGGATGCGACCCGGACAACCGTCGAGCGTAAGAAAATCGCCGTTGCCGGAACAGGTTACGTCGGTCTGTCGCTTGCCGTGCTGCTCTCTCAGCACAACGATGTGACCGCTGTGGATATCGTGCCGGAGAAGGTCGAGAAGCTGAATAACTGGATCAGCCCGATTCAGGACGAGTATATTGAACGGTATCTCGCTGAACATAAGGAGCGCAAGCTCTCCCTCACCGCCACGACCGATGGTGCATCCGCCTACGCCGATGCCGATTTCATCATCGTCGCCGCGCCCACCAACTACGACCCCAAGACGAACTTCTTCGATTGCAGTGCCGTAGAAACTGTTCTGGCACTAATTAAGGAATCCACCGCCGACAGGGAAATCAAACCCACTGTCGTTATCAAATCCACCATCCCCGTTGGCTACACCGTGCAGGTACGGGAAAAGACGGGCATGGATAACATCATCTTCAGCCCGGAGTTTCTGCGCGAATCTAAGGCTCTCTATGACAACCTGTATCCGAGCCGCATCATCGTGGGAAGCGATGAAAAGAATCAGCCTGCTGCGGAACAGTTCGCGGCGTTGCTTCAACAGGGCGCGATCAAGACCTCGATCCCGGTTCTCTTCATGGCGACCACGGAGGCGGAGGCTACCAAGCTGTTCGTGAATACCTATCTCGCACTCCGTGTGTCTTACTTCAACGAGCTGGATACCTACGCCGAGGTAAAGGGGCTGAAAACCGCACCGATCATCAAGGGCGTGTGCCTTGATCCCCGTGTCGGAGACTACTATAACAATCCGTCCTTCGGCTACGGCGGCTACTGTCTGCCCAAGGACACAAAGCAGTTGCTGGCAAACTACAAGGATGTGCCGGAAAATCTGATCGAAGCGATTGTAGAATCCAATCGCACCCGCAAGGACTTCATCGCCGACCGTGTGATGGAGATTGCCGGAACCTATACGCCGTCTGCCGACTTCTCCGCCACGCAGGAGGAAAAGCAGAGGGAAACGGTTGTGGGCGTTTATCGTCTGACGATGAAAAGCAATAGCGATAACTTCCGTCAGTCCTCCATTCAGGGTGTGATGAAGCGCATCAAGGCAAAGGGTGCGACGGTGGTCATCTACGAGCCGACGCTGGAGGACGGCACGACTTTCTTCGGCTCAGTCGTGGTCAATGACCTGAAAAAATTCAAGAAAATGTGCGGCTGCATCATCGCAAACCGTTATGATACCACACTCGATGATGTGGAGGAAAAGGTTTACACGAGAGATCTTTTCAGGAGGGATTAAATGCAAAAGATTGATTTAAACAACAAAACCATTCTCGTCACCGGCTCACCCGGCTTCATCGGGGCAAACCTTGTGAGCAGGCTGCTTAAGGAAATGCGCAGCGGCATGGTGGTCAGTCTGGATAACATGAATGACTATTATGACCCGGCGTTGAAGGAATATCGGCTTGAATTGATTGAGGAGGTAGCAAAGGTCTCTTCGGTCAAGCATGTGTTCGTCAAAGGGTCTATCGGTGATAAGAGCCTTGTTGATAGCCTTTTTGCCCAGTACCACTTCGACATTGTGGTAAACCTTGCGGCGCAGGCGGGTGTGCGCTATTCCATCGACCACCCGGATGTGTACATCGAGAGCAACATCATCGGCTTTTACAACATTCTCGAAGCCTGCCGCCATTCCTATGACGGCGGTGCGAAAGGAGTGGAACATCTGGTGTACGCTTCTTCCTCCTCCGTCTACGGCGGCAACAAAAAAGTGCCGTTCTCTACGGATGACAAGGTGGACAACCCGGTCAGCTTGTATGCGGCCACCAAGAAATCCAACGAGCTGTTGGCACACGCCTACTCCAAGCTCTATAACATTCCGTCCACGGGCTTGCGCTTCTTCACGGTGTATGGCCCCGCAGGCCGCCCGGATATGTTCTATTTCAGCGCAACGAACACACTCGCTGCGGATGGCACGATCAAGATTTTCAACTACGGCAACTGCAAGCGCGACTTCACCTACATCGATGACATCGTGGAGGGTGTGTATCGAGTGATGCAGGGTGCGCCGGAAAAGAAACCCGGCGAGGATGGGTTGCCGCTCCCGCCCTACGCCGTCTACAACATCGGCGGCGGCCAGCCGGAAAACCTGCTCGACTTTATCAGCACACTACAAGAAGAACTGGTGAGAGCCGGTGTGCTTCCCGCCGATTACGACTTTGAGGGACACCGCCAGCTTGTGGGTATGCAGCCCGGCGACGTGCCCGTGACCTACGCGGACTCCGCGGCTCTGGAGCGAGACTACGGTTTCACACCGAAGATTGGTATACGAGAAGGCTTGCGGAAATTCGCGGAATGGTATGCAGAGTTCTATAAGGGATAAGAAATTCATAAAATTATCTTCGGTGATTTTGCTGAGTGATGTTCACAGAAAAGCTACAATGCCGATTTGCCGGAGGGCTTGATAAAAAGGGAAAATAAAGTATAATTATCTTACAATGGGAGGCTTGTATGCGCCTGCCTATGATGCCTTGGAAAGGAGCGTGCGATAATGAGGGAACGCCTGATATTGCCTGTTGGAATTGAAGATTTCAAGGAAATCCGAAACGGACAATTTTATTATGTGGATAAGACGAAACTGATCGAGCAGCTGCTTGACCAGTGGGGGAAAGTCAATCTTTTTATCCGTCCGCGCAGGTTCGGGAAGACCCTGAATATGAGCATGCTCCGCACGTTTTTTGAGATCGGTACGGACAAGTCGCTTTTCGAGGGTCTGGATATTATGAAAAACAGGAAGCTCTGCGATGAGTACATGGGAAAATATCCTGTCATATCCATAACGCTCAAGGGCGCGGAAGATGTAACTGCCGATAATGCCGAAAAGCGAATTATGAGGATAATTGGACACGAATCAGAAAAATTTGATTTTCTGGAAGATAGCGACCGTTTAACAGAGAAAGAGAAAAATCGGTACAAAGCACTGGCTGCGGTGCAAAACGGTGTGTATACGATGGACAGAACCGTACTTATCTCATCGTTAAAAACGCTCTCCGAGCTCCTGTACAAGCATTACGGTCAGAAAGTAATCATCCTGATTGATGAGTATGATGTTCCGCTGGATAAGGCGTTCCAGAACGGTTATTATCGGGAAATGGTCGCGCTTATCCGTGGACTGCTTGGCGAGGCGCTCAAGACAAACGAATATCTCCAGTTCGCTGTGCTGACGGGCTGCCTGCGTGTCTCCAAAGAGAGCATTTTTACCGGGCTTAATAATTTCAAGGTGCTGTCAATCACAGACACGCGCTTTGACGAACATTTTGGATTCACGGAGAATGAGGTTCGCTCGCTCCTTGAAGCGTATCAAATGGAATCGCACATGACCGAAATAAAAGAGTGGTATGACGGCTATCGGTTCGGAGATGCGGATATTTATTGTCCGTGGGATGTGATCAATCATGTCAGCACGCTGTGCAGCGCACCCGAAGCAGAGCCGCAAACCTATTGGATCAACTCAAGCGGCAATGATCTTGTGAAGCTTTTTATTGATAAGGCCGACAAGACGACGCGAGATGAGATAGAGCAGTTGCTTGCCGGGGAAACGATTGAAAAGGAGATCCGGCTGGAGCTGACTTATGATGAGATAGACAGCAGCATTGATAATCTTTGGAGCGTGCTGTTTACGACTGGGTACCTTCTCTATCAGCTCCTGTGTGGGATTAGTGTTCATCTCCCCGCCTCCTCTCTGTGGTTTTAATTATAGCGCGATGGTGTCTACTTCGCAACCTACACTTTATATCGTTACACCCACACCCACATAGAAGAACTACGACGGTTTCAGTGAGGTGGCGCACTAATCACCCCAAACCTGCAAAACATCCCGTAGATATACGATACGCCCCTTACGTCTCCTAACGCTTTAGGCCTTTCCACAACCGCCCCTATCTCCTTTACATTTCTAAACACCAGCATCATCGAACTCCACGCAAGGCTCTTACTGCCTTCCCGCCGATCGATCCACAGCTCCTTGGTGAGGTTGCCGTTGCGTCCGGTCTTTATGGTGTAACTGAAGGGTAAGCCTGTGAGTGTCTTGAAAACATACCCACGGAAAGCGATTACACAGTTCC
>CAVGND010000044.1:0-9669 GCA_963630555.1 Roseburia intestinalis
CCCGACATAATCTTTTAAAGTATTGCGAGCTTGACACCTATGCTATGGTTAAAGTATGGGAAGAACTCGTTCGCGCAGCGGAATAACTATCATTCTCATAAAATCAGCACAGCCACCGGAATACGCTGATCCGGTGGCTGTGCTGATTTTTTAATGCTTAGTCTTTGTGACTACATTAAATGGTCTTGTACTCATAAGTTATGCTGCCTTCGGTAGTGCCTCAGGAAGAATTTCAAAAAGGGTCCTCTGTATAACACGATCTTCATCAACAAGCTTCGACTCATCAATCATAAGAGTTTCCGGATCGGGCAATCCATATTTGTTTACCAGATCATCCTTTGCAAGTTCAATCGCTCGTTCAACTTTACCGATATCAAAAAGGTGTTCGGGCAGAGAGTATCTAATGTCATCTTCTGAGTAAATATCCCAATTTCTACATGGGGCATCCTTGGCAATCAGTTCTTCCAAGCGGTCTTGTAGATCATCAAGCCGACAAAGAAGCTGCATCTCCGGCTCCGGATAACTCCAGTCATAATCATCGTCAACGATATACGGTAAGTAAGTGTCGTAATATTTCACGAGAATTCCACCTTTCTTATTTGTAATACTTGTCGGCCAATTTTAAGGTGATTGCCTCACTTGCAGGGATATACCGTTCCGATTTTCTGCACTCATATTTTCTCCCTGCTTTCTCTCTTTTTCTGATAAATCGAAGTTCTTGGTCACAGTAAAATACTTCTGACTGCTGTTCCGCTCTTTATCGGGATATTCGCTGTTAGCGTGTCATTAAGCTGAATCGTGCAAAGACCGTTTTCCGCATCAAATATGATGTTTTCTTCTTTTACATATATCCGCATTCGCATTTCAAGATAAAAGCGGACATCGGTTTCATCAATTTGCTTTTTTTCTGCTGTATCTCCCTCAGACGGTACCATATAATCAGCAAAGGTATGCCTTTCAAGTTCAGCCTTAATACCCTCGGCATAGACACGGTCACACTCCAAAAGTTCCACACCGGCATTGTAGAGTTTGCGCCTTGCCGTCAATATTTGTCTGATTTTATTTTTCTTATCATCCGTGGTCAGTTCATTTCCCAGCTTATGCAATTCAATACTCCTCCTTCTTTTGCTATACCGTTAATATTCACGGTAATTATCTTTTTATCAAAAATTTCATTTGCGAGTCTTACTGCCGTTTCATCCTGTACATTGTCGAAAACAGGCAGAAAAATATGCTTTTCGGTTTCAAGAAAGTTTAAATAACTCCCGACAGCGCTTATCCCTTCGGAGTCAAAATACGGAAAGTCAACAACCGAAATGCCGTGCTTTTTCAACGCCCTTTTTACCTTTTGCTCGTAACCGTTTTTGTAAGGCGAGGCGTTGCCGAGCACCGTGTTTTCGTTCACAAAGCGCACTACACCGTCCGCATGACCGGTCATATCACTTTTAAGCGAGGGAATAATAATTATCTCTGCTTCGAGAAATTTTTCAAGCTCGATTAAAAGAGTATTCTTATCATATTCGGGATTTTCCGAGAACACCCTGTCGGTGATAACTGCTTTTGTCTTTGACGGCGAAAATACAACATTTCCACCGTCAAGATTGATATTTGAATATGTAACGGGCAGAGCAAAATACGGCGCAATATCAGCTTTGAAATTTGTTCTTAATTGCGGGTCACCTGCCAGATAATTCGGCTCGTACCGAAACGATATATACTTACCGCTTTTTGTTTTAATCGGCATATAATCCCTTGCCCAGATATCCTTTGATCCGTCAAAAAAAGTGAATTTTTCGCCGCAGTCGGATAAAGCGGAAAACAGATTTTCCGCTGACAATGAATATTGGGAATTGGATTTTAGAAGAGTGGAAAAGAAAAGCATGTTTATTCCTCGTTTTATAAAAATATTACATAACAAAATTAGTCCCAGACTCTTAAAATAGCAACCGGACCGGTACCGGAAATTCTGCGTCTGCCGATTTTGATCTTGTAGGATTGATACGGCTCGACGTTCAGCTTTTGAACGGCTTCTCTTTTTGAAAGTTCCTTCACAAGCTGTGCTGTGGATACCATGGACAGATCTGACACTATATCCCTATACATTTGCGAACCTAAATCTGTAACGCTATTTGTTTCGCTATTTTGATTGTTTGATTTTGCGAGTGAGTTTACTGCCTTATACTGCTTCAGTACCTTCAGAATTTCCCTATCGTCTTTCAGTTTCATTCCGATTGACAGTGCCGAATAAGTGCTTTTGGGCTCTTTGGGATGATTAACCGAAAATTCGATATCCTCAACTGTAACAGGCTTTTTGAAATCGCGACGGATTGCGCCGATTGACAAAGCATATAAACAATTATCCTCAACGCCCCAGCCGTCTCGTACAGTAAAATAGTATCTTCCGTTTCCGCTGCTGAAAAGCATTTCGTGACTGTCTGTATGTCCTAAAAAAGTAACCGGACCGCAAAGCATGGAGCCGCATAAATCCGAATTCAGAACGGTAATCTTGCCAAATACCGCACCCTTTTGGAATATGGTTCTGTCATTTTTACAAATGGCTTTAATTTTTTCTTCCGTTATAAGCTTTCCGGACAGCATTTTCCGTCACCCTCTGTATGTGTTTACCAAATAAATATTTCTTTGCGGTATGTTAAACATATTCATTACCATCTGCTCCGCAGCACCGTAATTAATGGCCTCCACAACTATTTTACATAAGTTTCCGCTGCAATTTTCAAGCGGAAAATACTGTACTTCAACCTTCATTTGTCATCTCTCCTTGTTTTATTTAAAAGACTTATAACCGCATTGCTTTTATCAACTTTCAGGTTTTGGGGCGGCTTTAAACAGCCACCCCGGTAACAACTGTGTTTTCTCTGATGCTTTTGATATCGGAATACAGCAGCGTTTCCTTTTCAATAAGGGCAGCGGTAGCCTTATCCAGGAAATCTTTGTTTTTAAGAAGGATATCCCTCGCTTTAAGCATATAGCGTTCAAGCTCTGCATGGGTGACGGCTTCGTTTCTGGAATTCATATTCTCCGAGGTATTCGAAAACCTTTTTGTAGCCACATCAATCATTCCGAAGCCGAGAGTTGCATTCTCCGAAATGCCATCTCTAATGTAGTTAAAAGCACGGTTTATATCGCTCGCGCAGCCGCTCGCAACGGTGTCGGAATAATAAAGTTCAACCGCCGCTTTGCCTGCAAGAGACACAAGAATTTGATACGGCCTTCTTGGAAATTCCATGCAGCAATGAACAAAGCCGCCGGTAGAATCCCTGCCGGATGAACGCAGGGAGGCAACCCCTACGCTTCCGGGGCACAGAACCTCAGACACAACAAGATGTCCCGCTTCATGGAGTGCGGTTTTTTTGATATCATCTTGTGACGGTTTTGTGAAATTATCCGGCGAGTCATACTGCATCCGCAGAACGGATTTCACAAAATCATCCATTTCAATACTGCTTTTTCTTGCATGGGCGGCGCAGATTGCGGCTTCATTTAATATAGTTTCAAGCTCGGCACAGGATCTGTAGTTGATCATTTTTGAAAGATCATTCATATCTACATTTTCGGCAACTTTTTTGTTTGAAAGATAGTACTTGATGATTGCGTCGGCATCTTTATCGGTGGGGCGCCGAACCGCGATTTTTCGGTCAAAACGACCTGAGCGCACAAGGGAATCCGGCAGTTTCCGTATATTATTGGCAGTTGCAAAAACGAAAACATTACAGTTTTTTACTTCGTCTATACCCGATTGAACCGCCACATATTCTTCTGCGTCACGGTGATTGCCGTCTTCGTTCGCAAATTTATCCATATCGTCAAGAAAAATAATACAGGGGGCGTTTTCCTTTGCGGTTTTAAATGTAGCTGTAATATCACTTATGAAGTCATTATTGCCTTTGTTTCTTCTGACAATATAGGATTGAAGTCCACTTTCTTCTATAAAGCACTTTGCAATAAGTGTTTTTCCGAGTCCAGGAATGCCGTACAGTAAAATCCCCTGAGGCAACTTGGCTCCCAATTTCTCGTAGACTTCTTTGTTGTGAATCATGTCGCAGATCTGCAGCAGCTCGTTTTTGATAGTTTCATAGGCAATCACTTTATCAAATGCGTTCATATTACATCCTCCGCTCGTTTTTGCTTTTTCTTTCACTATAAATATTATAACAAATGTAATGTACGCTATTTGGTGCATTGTGTTTCGCGGGCAGCATCGTTTCTTAAAACATATGAGCACAGGCCGATTGATTGACCGTTTCCGCCGTCCTCCGAAAGTATCACCCTTAGTCCGACAGCATCTCTTTGAAATTCAAGTTTTTCAAGCAGCCGAATAGATGCAAGATTTTGGGAAAGCGTTTCCGCTTCAATTTTTGTTTCTCTTTTTCCGGTGATTTTGCCGGAAAACCATAACCAAATCAGCAAATTGACCGCATCTGTGCCGATACCCATTTTTCTGAATTCCCGAAAAACATAAAATTCCAGGTTGCTTGTTTCCGGAGTGACACCTACATATCCTGCCATAATATTCATAGGCTTCAGATATATAGAGTAATAAATCACATTAGGCGTCATAGTATTAATGCATTCAATCAGTTCTTCTGTTGGCTCTTGACCGTATTGAAGATAAAGCTCATTCGCTTTGACTACCTGAAATACATAGTTATTCCAGTCTGCGGCAGTCATATTGCGAAGTTCAATTTCCAACCCGGAAAGCGGCTTTATGCCGGCGTATTTAAAATCAATCATGTAAAAGTCCTCCATTAAATACTTGCACAGGTAAAATGATAATGATTTGATCCGTCACTTTTTATACGGACACCGGTTAGTTCCTCAGTCCTTAAGCCAAACTCATCCATAACCTTGCTAACGATGCAGTCTTTATTGAGTATAGGATTGAGAAAGACAATAGCTTTACCGTTTTTAATTTCAACACGACCTCGGGGATAATAATTAAACGGTTGCCCTGCCGTAACGGTTCTGTCAAACTTTTCCCATTCGAGCTTGTGATTAAAATTATCGCCGGATTTTGAACTGAACTGCACCGGATCCTTTGAATTGCCGTTTTTATCGCAGGCAACCGAAACCGTAATAAGTTTCGGGCATTCCGTATCAAAATTTGCACACCAAAAGATCCCTTTTTTCATATAAGCTCCTTACTTCTCGCTATAGTCATTCTGATTTGGCCAACCCTGAACCCTATAAACGCAGGAAACAATATTGCCTTCTTCAATTCTTAAATTGTCTGAAAACTCAGAGTGCATTACCGCATCGTATTCATTCCCGAGGCAGGAAAATGAATAAAGGATATCCGATTCCTCAAATCCGAATTGAACAGGATCTTCATATGTTTCACTAACCTTTCCGTTCATAATGATATGAGGGGTTTGGACAAAGTTTTCATCACCGGAAGCGGAAAATAATCCAACGGGTATAACCGATTCGCAATTCATTGTTGTGCTTGTATCCTTTTTGTATGTTTCCTCGTCTTTGTAAACGGTAGGTTTGCCCGCACACTCTAAGATGAGTTCAAAATCCTGTTCCTTGTTCATTTTAACATCTTCGGGAAATACATTATGTGTTTCTATTGGAATGGGAAATTCAATTTCACCGTCTTTCATCAGTGCCGTTAAAAATCCGTTTCCGTCATCATCAGGTCTTGAAATCCATTCTCTCGGTTTTACAATCATATAAATACCTCGCTTTCATTGCTTTGCATATTAAGTATACTCAGTGAAATGTCCCAAATACAGTACATTAATTTCAGAACGTAAAAAGCAGGCTGCGTTTTCCACAGTCTGCTTTTTTGCTGGTTTTCAACTTTTAAAATCTTATCCTTGTAATTACCGTTGTCATAAGGGTCATACCTAATTCAATCGTACTTCTTTAATCCGTTTTCAAGGGCTTTTTTCACCCGAGTTCTGAGCGGTTCGGGTGAAACTATTTCAACATAATCGATATACTGCATCGCCCAGTGCACCATAGCGTTTGGGCTTGCCTTGACGCTGATTCTTACCTTGCTCTCCTCGCCGGTTTTTACGATGCGGATATCGCTGCCGAACCAGTCAATAATCTGGTCGATTATTTCATTATCTGCAATAAAGTCAATGTATTCCGGTCGGTCGGTATACATATAAGGCATGCCGGAGGACAGTTCCTTGTAATTGATACCGTTTTCATAGCCGGGTACATTACGGATCGGTGTAGCCTTTTTATCTGAAACAATCATATTGGTGATTCGATCCAGTCTGTGGAATACAATATTGCCCCAATATTCACTGTATCCCATAAGGTAGTAGCGTTGATTGTGCAGTATCATCAAATAAGGGCTCACATATTGGCGGGAAGACTTATGAAGTTTCTTATCTGCTTCGTACTTGTTATAATCGTAATGAATCTGTTTTCCTTTTTCAATAGCAGTGTCAATCAATTCAATATTATAAAACAGCGACGGATTGTTCGTTTTGTGCCAATCGCCGACAGAATGAATATGCCTGACATTAGAACGAAAATACTTATTGGACAGATTGCAAAGCCGCTCAATTATGTCTTTGGAATGCTTGGCGGTAATATGTTTACTGCTTAAAACGCTGTCGATCAACATATGCAACTCTGAGTTTTCAAAATCTCGGCGTTTAAGATAACTTCCGGCTCTGCCCGACTCAATCTCAATCCCCGCTTCTTTCAGCAGAGAAATATTTCTGCTTATTGCTTTTCTTTCAATTGAGATGCCGTATTCATTATCCAGTTTTACCGCGATGTCTTCCTGCGTTAGCGGATGATCGCAATCACTGTAATCCCTAAGAATCTGCCAAATTCTTATAAGTGCCAATTTCTTCGGTTCAAAACTTTCCATAAACGTTACACCTCGTTATATCCCCGTGCAGCCGCGGGACGACAGACCAATATATTTTACATCATATATATGCACCACATTCGGTGCATTAATGCAATTTTTTTATTCGTCGTAAAATTCGGCGAAAGTGTTCTCAGTCAACCATATATCGTGACTGATTAATCATATTATAGCATAATAAATCCGTCCACTCAACCAAAAGGGTGCACAAATTTTTTGGTTTTAGTTAATACCCAAAGTAAATGCAACGGTGGAATTTGAAGATGTATTTACGCTGAGAAGAAAAATGCGGCAACAATAAATTCTCATATAAAAAATGAAGTCTGATTTTGAGAAATACAGGCGTCCTCGGTTCAAATCCTTTTAGCCGAATATTTTATGGGTTTTGTGCCCTGAAATTATCTTTTGAAAATTGCCCCGAAAACAGTGAAAAACCCTTGATTTCTCAAGGGTTTTGGGCTTTTGTGCTTTATAGTCGCACAGGTCTGGCTCGCAGCACCGAAAAGATATCGGCTTAAAACAGTACTATACTTCTTTAATTGTCCTAATAACTGAAAAGACACAAGAAAAAATTTAAGTTATAAAGTTAACCAAAAAATGATTAAATTTATTATTGGCAATTTGCATAACTGATGATATAATTGTTTTCGTGATAGAAAGACTAGCTATTAAAAGTCAAGCCCCAAAATAAAGATTTTGCAAAAAATCCGTCGCCCTTGACAAACAGAATTTGAATGCAATAAAAAGCACAGCGAAGGCGATGGATGGCACGGCGAAAAGACGCAGCAGCCTTCGCCGAAAAAATTTTAGCATTCAAATTCTTCGGTTTGTAAAGGGTTCGCTGCGCCGACTGTTCGGCGGATTGAATTTTAAACTCAGGCTCAGGATGACAATTTCTGCGGCTGATATTTTTCTCCGGCAGTCTCAAGGTGATAAAGGAGCCTGACTAATTTCTTTGCGGCGTGTGAAAGAGCGACATAATAATGTTTGCCTTCGGCTCGTTTCTTTGCAAGATATTCTGCAAAGGTCGGCTCCCAATTGCAGACATAAGAAGCTGCGTTTATCAAAGCCCATCGTAAGTATCTCGAACCGCGTTTTTCCATTTTTGCATGAGAAGAATAGAGCTGACCGGACTGATATGTAGACGGTGAACAGCCTGCAAACGCAAGTATTTTGTCGGAATTTTCAAATCGTGAAAAGTCGCCGATTTCGGCAACGATAATTGCGCCGATATTCATACCGATTCCCGGAACAGATAAAATCGGAGAATCAACAGCGTCCATTATCTTCTTAATTTCGGATTCAATTTCTGAAATTTCATCATTCAATTCAGCGATAAGCTTTATCGTATGTTTTAATTCAAGCGATTTTGCAGGAAGATAAGAACCGACGGAACGCCTTGCCGTTTCTCTGATTTGGTCTGCGGAAGCTCTTTTGAAACGACCTTTTGAAGCGGTATCCAAAAGATAAGTAAGATGCTTCAGATTTGCCGACGCAATGTGCTGAGCACTAGGAAATTCGGTTAAAAGTGCGTATACGGCCTTATACTTTCGAAGATATTTCTTAAAAAAGCATAGTTTTATAAAAGACTTGGAAAAAACTTGGGAAAAACGCCTATTTCAGAGCATAAAGAAAACCGCTTAACTTAGCACAAATGGCTTTGTTAAGCGGTTTATCGTTGGCTTGGGGTGCTAAAAAAGATATCTCCTGATTTTTTGAAAAAGCCGCTTGTGATAAGGCTTTTTCGGGCTTTTTTTTATAAATCCGTACTGTCTCACTCGCAGGAGGGGTGATGCTTTTCCCTTTTTGGTGTGAACCGAAAAAGATATCAGATAATTCCAGCATCAATTGAATGCACCTGTTTCTTGCGATAAAATGGCTACATATATCAACGGCAAATGCTTATGCTCTGTGCTTCATAAAAATCTCATTTATCGCTTCAGCGTACAAGGCGCGCGATTTTTTGACCAAGCCCTCGTTAGTATTCTTTTTGTATAGATAACGATCAAGGACTTCATCCCAATACCCGTGCTTTTTCAACCAATCTTCTTTGGGTTTAGTATAGTATCCTTTGGTTTGATCAGCCCAAACATATGATCGCTGTTCCTTGTTAAATCGTATGTACTGTTGGAGTACTGTACCGGCTTTGTCGGCATAGTTGTTTACAATAGCAAAGTCACAACTTTGTATTATCCTTGAGCGCCAATGATCAATTTTTTTGATTGTAAATACACGGGTTGAATCTTCACAGTATCCGTATCCATACCGACGAACCACTAAATTAAAAGCGTCCATCATGATATGTTTGATTTCTCCGGGGGCATATCTATCTTCATCATAGAAAACATCAAGGTTTACATCAAAATCATATCCGATATTGCTCTTACTGTCGCAGGTAATCATATTGCGACTGCTACTCCCAATGAATTGAAATTGGAAAGTGACATCTTTGTTTCGCAGTATGTCCTGAACCTTTTTGATTATCTCGATCAATTCGTTTTTTGCCGGGGCAGCTTCTTTCTTGGAAACATATTCGAAGTTGTACATAGTTAAATCCTCCTCATATTTTCCCAAGCCGCCCATTCAGTTCAAAACTAAATCGTATTATTATACTTGTTTTTTCTTCGTTGTCAAGACCTATTATAACACATTTTAGGCTTTTATGCAAAAAGGTTTTTCGAACAATCATATCACATCATTCTATACCGTATTCGCTTTACCTCGTGTCGCGTGATTTTGAAGTCTGTGTGCGTGGTGTCGGGTTATTGAGATTGTTGGCAAGCAACTCTTTGGTGTTTTTCAAAAGGCTG
>CAVGND010000045.1:0-9637 GCA_963630555.1 Roseburia intestinalis
TCGGTTTTGAAAATGAGGTCGAGCCAAATGCGGGTGCTGCGCCCGTTTCCTTCTCTGAAGGGGTGAGCAATATTCATCTCCACATACTTCTCGACGATTTCATCAAAAGTGGACTGCGGCATTTTATCAATGTTGGCAAGTGACGCTTCGAGGTACATCAGCGGCGCAAAGCGGAAGTTGCCTTTGGAAATATTTACGGTTCTGAGTTCTCCGGCAAAATCGTAGATTTCATCAAAGAGATACTTATGAATTGCTTTGAGGGCAGAGAATTTTCCCGCTTCCAATTGATCAAGTAACCCATTTTCAAAAAGCTCAAGTGCTTTTTTCTTGCTGATGCGTTCTTCCTCGCGGGCAAGATCGGCAGAACTTGTCAGTCCCAATTTATTTTCAAGTGCCATATTGCACCTCCGAATTAGTTTACAAGATATTTAAGCACAAAAAACAGTCCGACAAGCGCTGCGACAATCAATAACACAATCCATCCAGTGGCTTTCAGTCCTTTCTTTTTTGAGGAAATCGGCTGTACAAGATATGTATACTGTGACTGTGGAGATTGACTGTGCTGTTTTGGTTTTGCGACAGGCTGAGGTCTTGTCGCCTTTCGGTACATGGCAAGTGGGTCGCTTTGATTCATAATTCTATCGTAAAAGTCGTCAATCCACTGCGCATCGCCGTATTCGCACATATTCTCTTCCGTGCAATTTGGCTCATGGGCAATTTGATTTCGAATCCACCGATAGTGCTTTAATTGTTTCAGGTCATCATTCCAATTAAAAACATAGAATGAGGCAGATGTCAGTCTTGCCATATCATCAATATAAGCTGAAACGCCGTGGTTGCTGTCATAAATTTCATTGCACAACTTTTCAAGTCGTTTGTAAGAATTTATAAATCCCATTTTCTCACCGCATTACTTATCCGCTGCAACGCCGGATTTCATCCAGGCATCGACTTCGCTGATTTTGAATTTCCACAGTCTGCCGATTTTAGCGGCGGGCATTTCTCTGCGCTCGATCCAGTCAAGAACGGTATCACGGCTGACACCCAAATATTCCATAATTTCTTTCATCGAATACCAGCGCTCAAGGTTGTTATCCATAGCGGAATCCTCCGTTTTCACGAAAATACAATATCACAGTATATAGTATAGCACATTTCTTGAAATATCGCAAGGTTTAACAGGGGTTTATTCGGAGTTTGCCGGAAAAAGTCATAAATCACACGGCAGAAAAAAGCCTTCTTTCGAAAAATCGAGAGAAGGCTTTGAAACTATTCCGATCCGTCTGTGTGCGGCTAATGATAAAATGGCATCCTTGGGCTTATGTTATGGCTATTGACGCGGGGCAGGTTCTCGAGCGGGATAGCGTAGAACCGTTCTTTGATAAAATTCCCGTTCATGTTGTCAATGATTTTGGCGACCTGTTCCGCATAAGCGCCCGTCACATCAAATTCCGCAAGGCGGATGATCTGAAAGCGATATTTTCCGGCAGCAGTATACAGAATTTCTCCGGCTTTTCCGTCACCGTAGGGTGTATAGGCGTAGCTGGCTGACTGTACTATTTTCTTGCCTTTTTCTTTTATGATCGTTATAGCCGTTTGCTTTAAGAAAACGCCGTCGCAAAAGCCCATGTCGCACAGTTCCTTGGCAAACTTTTCAATTGCCGCCTTGCGTTTTTTCTCAATACTTTTTTCGCCCGACGCACCTTGCTTCAATGCGATTTCCGCATAAGTGCTTGGCTTGAAAACGCCGAAACAGTCAAAACATACGCCGAGGGAAAGAGATAAAATTTGCTTATCCTTAGGTGTGATTTTATCGGCGGCGGTGCGGAAATTGTCACGGTAAATACTGCGCAGCACTTCCTCGAACAGGGACACGGACGGGTCTTCAATCAGCTCTTCCGAAACAGTGCCGTTCGCTGCGTTTTCGTTTTCCTCTGTCGGGACAATACCGATAGGATATTCGCAGGCCTTGCCGACAGCAACAAGTTCGGTAACCTTCTCTTCTGCAAAGCCGGTTTCCTTTACGGCAAGCGCAATACGCTCGTCGGCGGAAAGCTCGGGAGCGCTGTTATAAATGCGCATAACCTTACGCAGCTCGGCATACCCATTTTGCGTCGGCACGGTGCAGGCGTTTTTCGTTGTGCGGATATAATCAAGCTGCCGGACTACCGCCGCTTTTTTCACATACTGCAACAGCGAAATGGGGTCGGCGGCGTCATAACTGAGGAACGCAAACCACAGGGTCTCCAAAAAGATCTGCTTAATATCTTCGGTTTCGTCCGCAGACAGATTATAATGTAAAACAAACCGTTCGGCGCGGCTTTGCAGCACCGGCTCGTAGACATTGATAAAAGCTTTAAAATATCCTTTATCACGGCACTTGATTGCCTCAACAAAATATGCGTTCAAATCATCGAACCGCACGCCGCTTTTATCGCTTTCGGTAAAGGCAGATGCGCGTTCGATTTTTTCTTTGCAGAAATATTTGATACGCAGAATTTCATCGTTGATTTCCCAAAGCTGCAAATTACCCGAACGGACAGAAGAAAAAATATCGTTCCATATCGCCGACTCGTGCAGCCGCTTATCCGTAATGCCGCAAAGCAGTTTTTCGGCTGCCTTTTTGTATTCGGCGTCCATGCGCGCACCTCCTTCCCAAAGAAAAATGAATTTATTTTTTGCCCAGTGCCGCTTTTGCTTCGGCAATCAGATTCCGTAAAACCATATCCTGCTCATACTGATTTTGCGCGTAATCAAAATCAATTTGCGCTTCCTCATAATGCCGTTTGGAAAGCTCGATAGCCTTATCGCACACATCAATATCATATTTGGCGGACGGCAGGTTTTTATTGGTTTTGTGTTTTTCGTTGCGCAGAGAATCGTATCTCTTTTTCCAAATCGCATAGCCGAACCCGTCCTTCTTCTTTTGCTTCGGCATATTCAACTTGTTTTTTGCAACATAGGCGCAGGGGACGCCGTACTCCGGATTGACGGTGCTGCAATACAGTTGCTTATGTGCCGTTTGCATAAAGAAAAATCGGTGACAGATTTCGCATTGCCAGGAGTAATGTCCGGCAGCAAGCCCCTCGAACATATCGGTAACATAAAAATTGAGCATACGGTCAAAATGGATGCGGCGGCCGAGCACAGCAGAGCCGTTCTTGTTTTCAAGGACAACCGGCGCCATCCAGACTCCCGGTTCAAGCGTAAAATTGTGCGTAATTTCCGTGGCGTTCAGTTCCTCGATCCATTCCGCCACGTCTTCACTTCCGAAAAATTCTTTTGTAAAACCGGCAAGTAGAACTTTGTCCCGAAATCCGTTCTCGGTGAGATTTATAAAATACATCATCGCAACCTTATAGAAATTGAAGGTGTCGGCGCAAAGATAAATGTAGGATTTTATGAATTCGGTAAGAACGATAATGTGGTCATGCATAGCCGTGCCCTCGGGAACAAAATTGATGTTCGGTATCGGCATGGAGGAAAAGCTGCGCTGCCACTCTTTGATTTTATCATCACTGAGAAGCAAATCAATATGTTCGTACTCTCCATTGATATTAAAATAAGAAAACGGTTTTATTTCCCCGATAAGATTGAGTATTTTTTCTACGGCCTCCCGAATGCTTATAAACAGTTCGTCGCTGTAATTTTCCGCATTCAATCGGTTATACAAATCATTTAGTTTATCGCCCGTCTTAAAAACGTAGAGCAGCTTGTCGGCGGGGATGTTTAATATATCGTGGGTAATGATTCCGAGCGGCAAGGCTTTGCCGCCTAAAATAAAATCGTCACCTGTAAAGTCAACAGAGAACTTATAAAAATTCGCATCGCCCACGGGTTTTGTTTCAATCAGATTCATACGCGCCACCTCGTTTCTGTAATCAGTATACCATAAAACCGTTTCACTGTCATTAGAAATTACAAAAATTTCAGAAACGAATTTTTGCACTCACAGCATTTTATGTGATTTTTCTGTTTTCAGCCATTAGATAGATAGGAGAGCGAAAGCATCGGTTCCGCCGCCGCTGCTTTTGCTCTTACTTTTTTACAAGGAGATTTCAGTATGGCTGACGAAAAAACAAAACTCGCCGTTATCGACGGCGAAACCTTAATGGACATGAAACTTCCGCCGACAAAGTTTTGCGTCGACACGCTGCTGCCGCAGGGCTTATGCATCCTCGGCGGCGCATCAAAGATCGGCAAATCGTGGTGGGTGCTGGATCTGTGCGTGCGTATTGCAAAGGGCGAACCCATGTGGGATCTGAAAACGACCGGAGGAACAACACTATACCTTTGCTTGGAGGATACGCTGCGCCGCGTGCAGAACCGCCTGCTTTGCATCACAGACGAAGTACCGCCCAATGCGTTTTTTGCTACCTCTGCCGGAACGCTGTCCGACGGTCTGTGCGAACAGATACGGGATTTTGTGAAAGAGCATCCCGACACGGTTTTTGTTGCCGTGGATACCTTTCAGATCGTGCGCAACAACAGCATAGACACCTCTTACGCAAACGACTATGAGGAAATACGGATATTAAAACGGCTGGCGGATGAACTTGGTATCTGTCTTCTGCTGGTGCATCACCTGCGCAAACAGGGCGACAGCGATCCGTTCAACAAGCTGACCGGCACCACCGGAATCGTCGGCGCAGTGGATACCGCTTTCGTGCTGGACAAGAGCCGACGCAATGCCGACAGCGCTACCCTTTACTGCACCGGCCGTGATGTGGAGGACCGCCAACTTGAATTGCGGTTTTCCAAAAAGAATTTTGTTTGGCAAATGCTCGGCGACAGTATGGAGAACCGGGAAATGCTGCTGCCGAAGGAGATGGAGTTGCTGGTTGAATTTATGAAAACGCAGAAAAAATACAGCGGCAGCAACACGGAGTTTTGCGAACGGTATAACGAATACGCAGGACAGGCGGTATCGGCAAGAGGACTGAAACGGCTGATGAATCTTTGGGAATACCGCCTTGCCGATCTCGGCGTGCGCTTTCGCAGCCACCGAAGCAACGGCGCCCGACTGCTGGAAATCGAGTATTCTTTTTCTGCCGGTGACGAAAGTGCCGTTGATGACGGTTGAATCGGTGTACCCCCAATCGGTTCGTCCCAAGCGTTCCTTTCGTCCCTGTCGGCGGTTTACAGGCAGTTTGTGCCGCTTTCGGCGGGGAGTAGGGATAAACCGCCGATGCACCGAAAACAACGCAAATTCGTGGCTTTTGCGGGAGTGTCGGTTTTACCGATTTCCCGGACTTCGTCCGGGGCAAGCAGAGCGTCCGGCTGTCCTCGCCGGAACACCCCTTATTTTCGGGCGGCAGCCCGAACCCACTGAATTTAGAAACGGAGAGTGATAATTATGAGTAAACAAAGACGGCGTGACACCACGCTGACGATTCGGCTGACCAAAACCGAAAAAGAACGCATTGAACGCAATGCCAAGCGCACCGAGCGCAGCATCACCGACTATCTCGTTTTGCTGTCGCTGGAAACGCCGATTCATGTTGCGGAAGATGTAAAGCCCTTGCTGATTGAACTCAAACGCATCGGCAACAATCTGAATCAAATCACGGCAAAGATCAACGCCGGCGCGTTTCGGTCATACAACTTTGAGGATATGATCGACGGGCAGAAGAAAATCTACGAGCAATTGCTTACGATTGCGAGGAAAGGATAATGGCAACGGTAAGTTTTATTCCCGAATCCCATCAAAGCCTCAGCGCAATGAAAGCGGTGATTGACTACTGTTTGCAGCAGAAAAAGGTTGCGGACGCGGACAGCGGGCGTCGCTTGGTGAGCGGCGTAAACTGCAACGGCGAAAATGCTTTCACAGAATTTATGGCGACCAAGACTGCGCATCACAAAAAAGGCGGAATGAATTTTTATCATTATGTGCAGTCCTTTTCGCCGAGCGAAAGCGTGACCGCCGAGCAGATACACGAAATCGGTTTGGCGTTTGCGAAAAAAGCGTGGCCGGGGCATGAGGTGCTGGTGACCACACACACCGACACCGCGCATCTGCACAATCACTTTGTCATTAATTCCGTGCATTACGAAAACGGAAGTAAGCTCCGCCAAAACCCCGGAACGTTGACAAGGCTGCGCTCTCTCAGCGACGGCATCTGTTTAGAGCATGGGCTGAGCGTTCTCGAACCGTATAAAAAAGATGGCGCAAACATTTCAAGCCGCGAGTACCGCGCTGCAGCAAAGGGCGACAGCTGGAAGTTCAAGCTGATGTCCGATATTGATTTTGTGATGAACCGCAGCGGCAGCCGTGCGGATTTTATACGGGAGATGCAGCGGCTCGGCTACGGGGTCACATGGACGGACGAGCGAAAATATATTACCTTCACTTGCCCGAACGGAATGAAGTGCAGGGACATCCGCCTGCACGATGAAAAATATTTAAAAGAGGTATTGGAATATGAATTCACAATCAGAAAACAGCACACAGCAGAACTCGGCAATGGATATGCTGAGGAAGAAAAACACACGGACGTTGTCCGAACTGGAACAGATCCCGTATCAGCCGCAGGTGTATGCGATCCCGATAGAACAGCGCAAGCGGGAGAGCAAACTGCTGGCGGACGCGGTGGAGTTTCAGCCGAAACTGTATCAGATGATCGAACGGCTGGCGACGGCGGAGGAACTGAGCGGCCACTGCATCAGTATACAGAATATCGAGGCGGAGTATATGGGAAAGACGGTGCGGGAAGTGGTGACGGAGAACCGCAAAACGGCGGCGCAGATGCAGAACCTCATCGAACAGGCTGGGAAGAATCAAGAGCAGTTTATTTTGAATTGCTCCGAAACCCTTTCAAAGAGTACCGAGACGCTGGACAGCACGATAGAGAAACTGCACCGAAAAATAATGAAAATTATGATAGCCACGGCGGTATCGGCAGTGGCGCTGTCGCTGCTGGTCTGCGCGGTATTCTGGAAGCTGGCAGTATAATTGACGGCACTGCCGAGGACCCGGAGGAACGCCGAAAGCGCATTGAGGCACAGGAAAACGCCTCCAACCTCGGTGCCGTTATCGGGCTTGCGGTCGGTATCCTCACCGCCGCAGCCGACAGCGAGGAAGATATGACCGCCGAGGAAAACGATGGGCCTACCATAAAGATGTAGGAGAAAGGAATTGCCTATGACGAAAAAAGAACACGAAAAAGAATTGCGCTGCTATCCGGCGGCGCTGACCGCCGCCGAGGTCGCAGAAATCCTGCGGGTCAGCACCAAGACCGTATACAAACTGATAAAAGAAAAATCTCTCCCGGCGGTGAAGGTCGGCAGAGAAAACCGCATTGCCAAATCGCAGCTGATCGACTATCTGCGGCAAAGAGAGCGACCGGGTTCGAACCCAAAGGTCTGTTTTCTTGAGAAAACTCCCGAAAAAGTCTGGACTTGTGCGGTGAGTTGTGATATTGTTCGTGTCGGCAAAAACAAAAAAGGAGTGAAAGCAAATGAATGCCACGACCACACTTGCAGCCAGCGTACAGGCTAAGAAAGGCCGTCTCTATGCCGTAATACAGGTCAGAGAGAACGGCAAGACAAAGCCTGTATGGCGCGCGCTGGGACTGCCCGAAAGCGCCAACAAATCAAAGGTGAACAAAGCCTACCGAGAGGTGGTGCAAGCCTTTGAACAATCCTATGCCGAGCAGATTGCGCAAAACAAAAAGCCTGCCTCGGATATTCCGATCTTCGATTATATGTGCGCCTACTTTAAAAAGATCGAGAAAAACATTCAAAAGAGTACCGCCGAAAGCTACCGCGGAATGATAAACGGTAGAATTCGACGGTATTTTACTGCCCGCAGGGAATTGACGGTCGGAAACATCACCGCAAAGGACATTGAAGATTTTTATGATTGGATGTTCGCATCTGGCGTTGTCGCCAACACCGTTATCCACTACCACACCGTCCTGCACAGCGCTTTCAAACGGGCTTTCAAGGACGGACTGATCGACTCGAATCCCTTTGACCGCATCGACCGCCCTAAGAAAAATAAGTTCACGGGTGAAAACTATTCCGAAGAAGAACTGATTACCTTGCTCGGGCTTATCCGCGGGGATATTATCTACCCGGCGGTTATGCTGGCGGGCGGCTTGGGGCTGCGCCGCAGCGAGGCATTGGGCGCGCGGTGGTCGAGAGTAGACTGGGAAAAGAAAACCATACTGCTCGACACCAAAATCATTGAGTACAAGGAAAACGGCAAGGTCATCGTCGAACCCGTGGAGGAAATGAAAAACAAATCCAGCCGCCGCACACTGCCGCTGCCGGACCCGGTGTATGAAATGCTGTGCGAGGAACGGGAAAAGCAGGACCTGTACCGCCGTATGTTCAAGGGCAGCTACAACCGCAAATACGACGATTATATCTGCGTCGATCAGCTCGGCGGGCTGATACGCCCGAATCGGGTCACGCAGCGGTTCGCCGACCTTATCAAGCAATACGGTTTGCGCAAGATACGGTTCCACGATCTGCGCCACACCTTCGCCAGCATTCTCATCAATCAGGATGTGCCGCTGCTGAATGTATCGACTTTCCTCGGTCACTCCGACCTGTCCACAACGGCAAATATCTATGCCCATCTGGATAAGTCCAAGAAACAGGAAAGCGCCGATGTAATCAGCAGTATTTTTAATAAAGCAAAAGAATAATGCGCCCACGGCAGGCGCATTTTTGCTGACAGAAAGGATGATTTTATATATGACTGAAAAAGAATTTATGAGCGGGAGTGAGCTTCGGCAGTACCTGCACATCTCCACAAGGAAGATGAAATATCTGATGGACAACAACTATATTCCTCATGAAAACACGGGACACACGACCCATAAGTACCGAGTGCGAACAGAGGAGGCGGTGCGGTTCAAAGCCCGTATGGATACCGAACCGGGATTTTTATCGGAACTGAGCGGGATGTTCTCCAACCGCACCGAATGGCATCCGCTCCCGATGTTTGAAGCCACCCCGGAAAATTGCGAGGCCTTTCGGAGGTGGCTGGACTCGCAGTGGGCAGAGCTGCCGGAGGCTCTGCCCACCCAGACGGCGGCGGAACTTGTCGGTCACAGCCCGCAGCGCATTCACGAATGGATACGGGAAGAAGTGCTGATCGGCATCAAGCTCGGCACTATACAGTACTGCGCCAAGGCGGAATTTGTAAGCTTTATGGCATCACCGCAAAGGCTGGCGCACCCACGCACAGAAAAATATAAAGAACTGATTCGGGAATTTAAGTATATACAGCGCCGTGAGCGTGAAAACGAACAGCGGCGATGTAAAAGAAGAATGAAAAGAGGAGAAAACTTTGATTAAGAAAAAGGTTCTGACACAAGAACAGATAGCCGAAAAACTTGACTATCTCCGCAAGCAGCGTGACGGTCTTATCGTAGGCGATTACAGAAATTATTTATATAAACTGTATATGTACCTTAAAGAGCGTTGCTCCGAAACCGAGGACGGCAGTTGCAATCCATATCCATGGCAAATGCTCGTCGCCCTCGGCAGAGATGACCTTCACAAATCATATCTTGGATATACCTACTGTGACGATCTTGAAGCACTTGGATATATCAAGATGCAAGGCTACGGCAAGGATAAAAAGATTTTTATCATAAAAGATATTGATTTTTAATCCTCTGCC
>CAVGND010000046.1:0-9031 GCA_963630555.1 Roseburia intestinalis
CGGCGTACTTCGACTACAGAAAGCACGGGCAGTTTGAGTTCGCAGCTCCGTGCATACTGTTTGCCTGCCTTATTTTCACGCTGACTGCGCCGCTGTATATCTGGTCCATTATCTGACCAAAAAGGTCACCATGTGAGTGCAGCTCCCATGCTTTTCACAAAAATTTCATCGCTTACCCACTTGCTAATCCACACTGTATGTATCTGCGTTTGTTCTAAAATCACCATTAGCCGTTTATACTATGTATTAGCGTTAGAGTTCATGCAGAAGCGGGTGATAAATGATGATAGATAAGCGTATCGGTAAACGAATCAAAGAGTATCGTGAAAAGCTGGGGCTCACACAGGACCAGTTCTCCGAAAAGATCGGACTTTCCGTTAATTATATTTCTACTGTTGAGCGCGGCGGCTCTTTCCCAAGGTATGAAAAGCTGATCAAGATAATCAACGGCTTGGAGGTTTCGGCAGACGCCATCTTCTGCGATGTGATAAACAACACGGTTGAGTACAAGGAAAACGAGATCAGCCGCCGTCTCTCCGGTTTACCGACGGAGGAACAACGCAGAATTTTGGAAATGCTTGACCTTATGGTTCAGCAGGCAGAAAACAACAAATAGCGATAAATTTGTACCGGACTGCACGAAAATCGTGCAGTTTTTTATTTTTCGTCCTTTTCTTCGACATTATTCTCTGTTATAATGTGGTAAACTATGTATTAGCAAGTGAGTGACATTCGCTAATACATACAAGGAGATAATGTAATTATGGAAAAGAACGGTTGTTGTTTCACGGGGCATCGCCCGAAGTCCTTGCCCTTTGGGAACGATGAAAGTGCGCCGGAGTGTGAAAGACTGAAGGAACTGCTCCGAGAAAACATTGAAAGGCAGATCACCGAGAACGGCATCACGCACTTCATCTCCGGCATGGCGATGGGCGTCGACATCTATGCAGCCGAGATCGTGCTGCAGCTCAAAGAGAAGTATCCGCACATCACCCTCGAATGTGCCATTCCCTGTGAAACGCAGGCCAATCGGTGGAACGACAGCTGGCGGAACAGATACTTTGACATCATCTATCGCTCCGACAGCGCCAACATACTGCAAGCCCGTTATACCTACGACTGCATGATGAAGCGGAATAAATATATGGTCGACAACAGCGATGTGGTTATCGCTGTATGGAACGGCAAAAAAAGCGGGACCGGAAACACTGTCCGCTATGCCGAGAGCTGCGGGAAAAGCATCATCATTATCGACCCGAACAAGTTGATATAAGCCGAAAACCGCTGCGATTCCGAAAAATTGCGGCGGTTTTTATATTCTGCTGGACTTGTGGCGAAGTGTGTGGTATGTTGTGTAACTTGGAAAGGAGGCGGAAACACAATGGGATTTTTTAAGAGGCTGTTCACCGGAGATATCTGCCCGATAGACAATATCGTCCGAAAAACGCCAGAATACCAAGACGCCATGCATCAGGTGACCGTTGCAAGTTTGGATTTGGAAAAGACCTTGACGCCTGAACAGCTACGGCTGTTCCACCGATTAAGCGACGCCAAGTCCGACATGGATACGCTGCTTCAATCCGAAGCCTACCGCTTGGGCTTTATGGACGGCATGGCAATGAAACAGGAAATACAAACAGACGAGAAAGCCGCTGACGGATAAAAAGGTCGGCGGCTTTTCTCATGCGGCAGGCGTTTCCGTCTGCCGTTTTACTTTGGAAATGAGGTGATAATCATTTTTGACTGGTTAGGTGATATAATCTCAGGCATCGGCGACGCCATCGGAAGCGCAATAGATGTAGTGGAAAGCGGTATCGCCAATGCTATCTGGAACGCCATGCTCCGTTGGATATACGAAATTATTTACGGGGCAATTGCCGACTGCTTCGAAATGATCGGCAACATGAGTGCGGAAGTCTTTGACCTCGAATGGGTGCAGGCAACTGTCAAGTTGTTTACGCTGTTCGGTTGGGGGCTGTTTATCGCCGGAACGGTTGTCGCCGTATTCGATGTAGCCATCGAGTATCAGTGCGGCAGAGCAAACATTAAAACGACTGCGCTGAACATTCTGAAAGGCTTCTTCGCCTGCTCCCTCATCGGTGTTGTGCCGATAGAGTTATACAAGTTTTGCATCAGTCTGCAAAACACCTTTTCGCACGATTTGATCGGCATTTCATCGTCGGGCATCAATTCAAGCCTTGCGGATGTCGGACTGAACGCGCTTGTCAGGCTGTTCTCGCCCAGTATCGGTACGACATTCAGCCTGCTGAATCTGCTGTGCATGATCGCCTTTGCCTATTGTGTGATCAAGATGTTCTTTGCCAATATCAAGCGCGGCGGAATCTTGCTTATTCAGATGGCGGTCGGTTCACTGTATATGTTTTCCGTGCCGAGAGGATATGCGGACGGTTTCAATCAGTGGATGAAACAAATTGCCGCACTGTGTTTGACGGCGTTTTTGCAGACAACGCTGTTGTTCTTGGGGCTGATCACTTTCCCCGACAATATGCTGTTGGGGCTTGGCATTATGCTTGCAGCCAATGAAGTACCGCGGATTGCGCAGCAGTTTGGACTTGATTCAAGCGTTAAGGTCAACATGATGTCGGTTGTACACGCCACGACCACCGCCGTCAACCTTACGCGCACGGTGGCCAAGGCCGCAGGCAAATAAGGAGGTGCAGTATGAAAAACTATATGCAGGCAAACAGATTTTTGCAAAAATACGGTCCGGACGCATTCAAAATCATTGCCGCCTATGAGGAAGCGGCGAACATTCCACAAACCGAGCGATATGCAAATTGGTATGGCGATTACGGTATATTCGAGCCGTCATTAAACAAGGATATGACCTATGACAAGCTCCTATCCCGTTACAAGGTAGGGCTGAAATACCTTGGCATTATCCATGAGCAGGCAAAAGCCGTGTGCGGTAATTTTCTGTCAGAACAGCTTGCAGAGCATATCCGTGAGCAGTTTGAAAATCACAACGCCGACGCCGAATACCGTCCGACCTCCATTATAACCAAAATGGATGCACCGGAGTTGACAAGGGATATGCTTGCGGTTGACCGGGATATGGAGGTAGACTGCGACATCGGGCATCAAATCACCTGTTATCTCGAAACATGGTTTGATTTGGACAAGAAATTCGGAACGAGCACGGCGGCGGATGATGATAAATGGCTGAATTTGTACGCCAAGTACGATCCGTTCGCCGACACGCTCCGGCTTGAATTTACCGTCTCAACCGCCGACTCCTGCGAGGAAGGCGAATATGTGCCAACTGACGCGGAAGCGCAGCTCATCAAGGATATGATCGCCGAGAAGCTCCGAGAGGAATACGGACAGACACCCAAGGAATTCTGCGATGATGTCGGCGGCATAGAAATCGGAGGAATGACGCAATGACACAATATATCTATCCGCAGAACCTCAAAGCCACAGCCAATCTGTGGCTTTGGAGTTTGCGGGACTTTGTAATTTTAGCGGTAGCCGCACTGTTGTCGGTTCTCGCACTCGTGCAACTGCACATCTTCTTACCGGCCGTAGCTGTGTTATGCTACGGCTTTTTAACTATTCGCATGGATGACACCACTGTAATGGATTTCATGCGTTACGCCGTGCGGTATTTAATATCCACGCAGCAATACTTTGAATGGAGATGATGATAATGAAACAGCAGAAAAAGAAAAAAGGCCGTTCGGTGCAGGAACTGCTCGGCATCAGGACTTTCACAAAATACGGTCTTTCAACCAACAAGGGCGAACTGCTCTTTTACCTCGTGTCGCCCACCAATATCTCAGTGCTCTCCCACACCAGCATTGAGATAAAGATACGCCATCTGATGATGTTACTGTCGGCGCTGCCCGACATCGAAATCGTTTGCACCGACTCGTCCGAATGCTTCGATGACAACAAGGCATATCTGACCGAACGCCTTGAAATTGAGGAAAACGGCAAGGTCAAGAAGCTCATCAAAAAGGACATTGACTTCCTCGACACCATTCAGGTAGAAATGGCAACGGCCCGTCAGTTTTTCTTTGTTGCAAGGCTCAAAGGGCAGAAAGAAAAACAGACCTTCGAAACCGCAAACCGCATTGAGAGCAAAATTGCCGGCGAGGGCTTTGAGGTGCATAGGCTTAAAAAGCCGGAGATCAAACGAATCCTTGCACTATATTTTGATTCGAGTTTGCAAGGCGAAGCAATCCCCGATATTGACGGCGAACAGTTCTACGAGGTAACAAACGATGAGGACGAGGAATAAACTCGCCCTCATATTTTTCTGCCTTCTGCTGTCGGCGGTCGCTGTGCTGTCAGGTGTGGAAATCTACTTCGAGCTGAAAGAACAGCAGAAAGAAAAAGAGGACTTCGCCGCCGTCGCAGAAATCGCCGAACTGCCGATAACCGAAGCTCCGGCAGAATCCGTTACGGACGCAGAAACAGAAACGAGTGCAGAGCCGACCGAGCAGCCTGCGGCGGAACACAATATACAGGCGCTCATTGCAGAAAACAGTGACTGCATCGGGTGGCTCTCTATTGACGGCACAAACATCAGTTATCCTGTAATGCACACACCGTCCGATCCTCAGAAATATCTCCGCCGAAACTTCTACGGCAAGTACAGCCAAAGCGGTGTTCCGTTCCTTGACGGACGGTGCGACCTTCAAAGCACCAACCTCATTATTTACGGTCACAATATGCGAAACGGCACGATGTTCGCAGACCTCAAAAAATATGTGGACAGAGATTTTCTGAACGCACACCGGACCGTGAAGTTTGAAACTGTGGACGGCGTGCAAATCTTTACCGTAACCGATGTGCTGAAAACAAACACCTCGGACGCTTGGTATGACCGCATCACCGCCGAGGGCGGCGGCCGACGCCTTGTCCTCTCCACCTGCTACGGATCGGGCAAGGACGGCAGACTGCTTATTATCGCCGCAGAAACCTAAACGGCAGAAAGGAAAATATTATGCTCAAAAGAAAACCGAAAGTATTAACGCCGGAGCAGGTCGAGGAAATCCGCACCAAGGACTTCTTCGATATGATCCTTCCCGGCAGTATCAAATTTTTATCCGACCATTATATAGTCGGCGACAGCTACCGCTGTGTGTGGGCCATCCGTGAGTATCCGCCGTCCACTGAGGAACAGGCGATCCTCTCGCAGCTCGCCGACCGCAATGGTGTGACGCTTCGCATTTATCACCGCTTGGTGGAATCAATGGAACAGCGAAAGATCATTCAAAATGCCACGCGCAGAAACAGGCTTAAAAGCGGCGGCAATGATGTCAGTGAAAGCATTGAGGCAGAAGGCAATTTGCAGGATGTTATTGAACTTCTCGCCAACCTCCGCAAGAACAAAGAGCCGTTGCTCCATGTGTCGGTGTTCATCGAATTAAAAGCCAAGAGCATGGAGAGGCTCAAAGAATTGCAGAGCGACATCGCAATGGAACTCACTCGTTCCAAGATTTCCGTCGATAGGCTGACCTTACGGCAGAAAGAGGGCTTTCTCTCTGTTCTGCCCGTGGGCGCAAATCAGTTCGGCGCACAGTATGAACGAGTCTTGCCTGCGTCTTCGGTTGCCAATATGTACCCGTTCAATTTTTCGGGCAAGACAGATCCACACGGCTCATATATCGGCAGAGATAAATATGGCACGAATATCCTTGTGGACTTCGACCGCAGAGCCGAGGACAAGACCACAAGCAATATCCTCATTCTCGGCAACAGCGGTCAGGGCAAGAGTTATCTTCTGAAACTTATTCTCACCAATATCCGTGAATCGGGCAAGCGTATCATCTGTCTCGATCCCGAATCGGAGTACGAGGATCTGTGCGATGCCCTCGGCGGCTGTTATATTGATTTTATGTCGGGTCAATACACAATCAACCCGTTAGAGCCTAAAGCATGGACAGACAGCGTTGAGGACATCGACGCCACAACTCCCGAAGCGTTTAAGAAAGTAACACGGCTTTCACAGCACATTGCCTTTCTGAAAGATTTTTTTCGCAGCTACAAGGATTTTACCGATTCACAGATCGACACCATCGAAATCCTGCTCTCCAAGCTGTATGCCCGATTCGGTATCACCGACAGCACGGACTACGGCATGAAAAAGCCCTCGGACTTTCCGGTCATGCAGGACTTTTACGAACTTTGTGAGGAAGAGTTTATGGCCTATGACAAAAAACGCAAATACCTCTACACAGAGGAAACGCTCCAAGAGGTCTGTCTCGGTATCCACTCCATGTGCGTCGGCTCGGAAAGTAAATACTTCAACGGACACACAAACATTACCGACTCCAACTTCCTTGTGTTCGGCGTGAAAGGGCTTATGGATACCAACCGCCGACTCAAGGACTGTATGCTGTTCAATATCCTGTCCTATATGAGCAACGAACTGCTCGGCAAAGGCAGCACGGCGGCATCGGTGGACGAGTTGTATTTGTTTTTATCCAACATGACTACAATCGAATATCTGCGCAACTGTATGAAGCGTGTGCGCAAAAAGGACTCCTCGGTCATTCTGGCAAGTCAGAATATCGAGGACTTTTTGATTCCGT
Source organism: Roseburia intestinalis (assembly GCA_963630555.1). GTDB lineage: Bacteria > Bacillota > Clostridia > Oscillospirales > Acutalibacteraceae > CAVALG01. The sequence continues at coordinate 6,564 of CAVGND010000046.1, forward strand.
CCATCCGTGAGTTCACAAAGCCGCTGTTCTCCATTCCTACGCATCAGTTCCTGTTCAACGCCGGACAGATCAACCCCCAGGAATATATGGACGCACTGCAAGTTGAACCGAGCGAATTTGAACTCATCAAGTATCCCGAACGAGGCACTTGCCTCTATCGCTGCGGTAACGAACGGTATCTCCTGCAGGTTATCGCACCCGAATACAAGGCGGCTATCTTCGGGAAAGCCGGTGGGCGATGAGCGCAACGGTTGCGGCGGCTCTCAAAAAGATAGCCGTCGCTGTTCTCACCAACAAAAAACTGCGGCGTGTCGTTCTCGGCATTATCCTTGGTATTATTATCATCATTATGATGCCGATGGTAGCAATACTCTCTATATTCAGCGGCGATATTGATATCGACACCGACCGCTTGCAGGATATCGTAATCGAGGAAATGTCCGATGAGGAAAAAGCCAAGCTGCAGACGGTCGAGGATATGATGAACGCCATTGAGTCTGCCATGACCGAAAAGGGCTTTACGGCAGAAAGGACAAAAGAGGCGCAAGTGCTGTACACCCTCGCCCTATATGACTATGCCAAAGCGGACGACTTTGTGGATAAGCTCGTCAGTTGTTTCACTGAGGAACAGACCGATGCGCAGCTCATCGCCGCCGTCAACGCCGCATTCGGAACGGAACTGAAATCCGAGGACTACAGCAAAATAATGAATTCCATCCGAGCCAAGGCAATCAATGTTTCAAAGTTTGTCGATCCCGAAACAAAAAACAATGTCGACCTTGCAGAATGGGCAAAGCAGGCTTACGCAAAGAAATGGGGATATGTATACGGGACATACGGCGAGGTACTGAACGAATCCATACTCACAACAAAAATCTCGCAGTTCCCGGAACAGGTCGGTGAAAACGAGGAATTTATCCGTCAGCATTGGCTCGGCGGCCGCACGGCCGATTGCATCGGACTCATCAAAGGCTATGCATGGTTTAATTGTGACACCGGCCAAATCGAATACCGCTCCAACGGTGTTCTGGATACCGGCTCCGACCCTATGCTTGACATGGCGACCGAAAAAGGTGCGATTGATACCATGCCCGACATCCCCGGCATCGCCGTATGGGTGGACGGACACATCGGCATCTATGTCGGCGATGGGCAAACAATTCACGCTGCGAACACGGAGTTGGGTGTTATTATGACGCCCCTCGCGCGGTCAGGATGGACGCATTGGCTCAAGATACCGTATATCACTTATTTGGAAAATACCGAATAAGAACCGTTCGGTGCGGCGGGAGCGATCCTGCCGCACTGAACATAGCGGTAGATTTTTTCATGATTCGATGGTATAATCAATTTAACAGATTGAAATTTTTAGGAGCAAAGACATGAACGCTATTGTACAACTGCTTCCTCTTGAATGCAATGATAGAGAACAATTTATTTCGGATAACCAGGATGCCTTTAATTATGGCGCGATGAAAGAATTCGGCCTTAGAGATGAACACTTCGAGGAAGAGGGACAAATCATTTCACGGAATACGATTGAGCAGTCAATTGACGGCGGCGAAGCCTACCGTATCGTATTGAATGGGCAAAAAGTCGGCGGCATAGTGATCAAAGTTGACGGTGAAAAAGGCGACCTCGATCTTCTTTTTGTTTCTCCGACTGTCCATAGCAAGGGTATCGGATATGCCGCTTGGTGCGCTGTCGAAAAACTACACCCGGAAGTGAAAGTGTGGGAAACGGTCACACCGTATTTTGAGCAGCGCAATATCCATTTCTATGTTAATCGTTGCGGCTTCCACATCGTGGAGTTTTATAACAAATATCACCCGGATCCAAATGATCCGGAAATGTGCGCCGAAGAACTGGATAAGCAGTTCCCGGACGGAATGTTTCGGTTTGAAAAGGTCATTCGGTAGAACCGTATTTGTCGAATTGAACATCGTATACATAGCCGCTTGGTTTTCGTTTGAGAATCAAGCGGCTTTTTCTATTTTCGGAGGCGATGAAAAACATGATTGCAAGAGCAAATCGCAAACATAAACTACAGAAAGGAATGGTCTATATGGATAAAAGCAAAATCAAGCAGCTCGCCGACTATGCCGTCCGGCAGTGCTGCGACAATTCCGACAACTGCTATTGGTCGGTTTCCTATGATGAACTGTACCACCACTTTGGTATTGAAATTACCGACAGTAACGAAAGCGCAAAGCTGATCGAAAAGGAATTACGGCAGAGAGAGGAAATCAACGAACTCATCATGACCGAGGATGCCATTGAAATGACTTGCCATCTGAGGTACTGCCCACAGTGTCAGAGCGACCCGGCAAGTCTGTTCTCCGTCCTCGGCTGTAACCTCTATGACGACCACGAAACCGCACACTACCATGAGCCTGCGAACGAATCCTCTGATGAGGACGAAACGCAGGCTCTGTCTATGTAAAGGAGAATGCCCATGGTTATAAAAG
>CAVGND010000047.1:0-8734 GCA_963630555.1 Roseburia intestinalis
AAATTCTGATTCTTGTACCGTTAAAGTGTGTTTACACAAAATTTGAAGAAGAGCCCAACCGCCGCAACCCCGGCTATACAACCTATAAATAAACCAATTAAAAAATACCACATTTCCGCTTTCCTCTCATACCGTGCCTTTCGGTTCGCTTGCCCTCGGATAATCCCGTTTGTTCCGCCGCTGCGCTTTCCATTCTTCAAAACCGCGCAGGTTTTCCGGGTCTTCGTAAAATTTTAGGCAATCTTCAAGAAAATGTTTGCAAATAATCTTTCCTTCAATTCCGTAAGGCAAATACCTTCTGCGCCCTGTTTTCCGCTTTTTCATTTAATTAACCCCCTGCCTAAAGCAATGGCAAAACCCGTACGGGTTCCTGTATTCGCCGTGCATTGTACACCTCACCTTTTTGTGGTCGCTGCGGCTCGGGTCTCGGTGTGTGCAGTATTTGCAAGCAATGCTGACTTTGAACCCCGCTTCGCCGCTTTCCCGAATCTTGGCTTGCATATCGGCTTGCATATCGCACAACTTAATTTGCAACTCCTCGATCAGTCCCTTTAAAGCCTCAATAGTTTTTGCCTGCAGTTCCGCTTTTTCTTTTAATAACTTAATTTCGCTCTCTTGGCATTCTATTATTTCCGCCATTATTTCCTGCTGCAATCCCATAATTTCTTTGCTTATCATTTCTTTAACTCCTTGTCGGCCATCTCCCAAACTTAATATAACGCCCACGCTAACGGTTTTTTAACATATGGCGATTGTATTGCTTTTTCATATTGCTTATTCAAAAGGGATATCGCTTGTTCAAATGTCATTCTTCCGCCTCCGAATTAAGCCATTCTGCAATCCCCTTATTACAAAGATTGTCATTGCAACTTAGAGGGTCAAACTCAACTCTGCGATAAATCGCACAGCAATTTTCGCAATCGGCACATTGATTTATAAATTTTGTCATTTCCTCAACGCTCATTGCTTTTATGTGTTCGTAGTTTGTCATTCTCTCACCTCCCCCGGATGTTTTTTCTGTTTCCGCGTCTGCGCAAATTTTCGTTTAAGGCTTTTTGCCCAAGTTCCGCGCTGTATTCCATACGCCCGTTTTTGTCAAGTTCGCCCGTCCCGCCGCGCTTCAGTTCCCTGTATACCGTAGCGGGATTCACGCCGAGGCACGCGGCTATGTCGCCTATTTCGGCATTTGATGTGTATACAACCTCAAGTTTTTTTCTTTGCTCGTAACTCATATAGCGAATATTCATTACAATAAAGTCCCCTTTCCGCAAAATATGTCATCGGAATTACGAAATTGATATGACAAATTTCACTGATAAATTTTGATATAATAACTTCACAAATTCGGTAAAGCACAAAACCCGTGCGGTGAGCGGCAGGGATATACAGCACCGAACCGCACATGAAGCAAACCGAATGTAAGTAAAGATGCCGACAGATGGTGAAATACATCCCGCTGCCCCTTAAACAACAGCAAAAGGGAAGTAAACAACAATAACTTTTTTGAAACCCGCATAAAACAAGGCATTTTAAGAACAAAGCGGAAAGTATACATATCTTTAACGCTAAGGCATTCCGAACCGCTGCAAAACCTGTTTTTATTGCAGATGCGGAACCGGACGCTTTAAGCATAATAGAAGCAGGCGGGGAATCTGTAGCACGGGAACTACCGCAAGGGTAAAGTGCCTTTTAGAGTTGCTCAAGACAAAGAAGCCGGATCAACCGCTTGGAGTTGCTCAAGACAAAGAAGCCGGATCAACCGCTTATGCTAAAATCGCACCGAGTTCAAACTGTACCGCCGCAGTGCACCATCCCCGCCATATTCAAAAGCCAAAATAAATAAAAAAATAAATTGCAATTGGTCATTGCGACCTCTTGCAATTTATTGTAAAACATTTCAAACGCTAGAATGGTATTAAATTTTCCTTGTAATGCGGCGCAAATATTGGTATAATATATTTTGTATATATACATTACTAAAATCGGGGGTTAATCGGAATGAAACCAAAGTTTTATATAACAACGGCGATAGCCTACACTTCAAGCAAGCCGCACATCGGCAACACTTACGATATTGTGCTTGCGGATATGATAGCGCGGTATAAAAGGGCAATGGGCTTTGACGTCCGCTTTCAAACAGGGTCTGACGAACACGGTCAGAAAATAGAGGAAAAAGCGGCGGCGGCAGGTATTCCGCCCAAGGAATATGTTGACGGTATTTCGTCGCAAATCAAGTCAATTTGGGACAGAATGAACACAACCTACGACCGTTTTATAAGAACGACCGACCCCGACCACGAAAAGGCGGTAAGCCATATTTTCACCCGCCTTTATAATAAGGGCGACATCTACAAAAGCGAATACGAGGGCAAATACTGCGTCGCCTGCGAATCTTTCTTCACACCCTCGCAGTTGAATGACGGAAAATGCCCCGACTGCGGCAGCGAATGCGTTGACGCTAAAGAAGAGGCATACTTCCTGCGCCTTTCAAAATACGGCGACAAACTTATAGAATATTACGAAAACACGCCCGACCTTTTTGTGCCGGAATCACGCCGTGCCGAGATGATAAACAATTTCATCAAACCCGGATTGCAAGACCTTTGCGTTTCGCGCAGCAGCTTTAAATGGGGAATACCGGTTGAATTTGACCCGAAGCACGTTATATATGTATGGATCGACGCGCTTTCAAACTATATTACGGGGCTGGGATACGACCCCGACGGCAACACGGGCGACCTTTACGATAAATACTGGCCTGCCGACCTACATGTTATCGGCAAGGATATTGTCCGTTTCCACACGATATACTGGCCCGTTATACTTATGGCGCTGGGGCTTCCCTTGCCCCGTCAGGTGCTGGCGCACCCGTGGCTTTTGTCGGGCGAAGACAAAATGTCAAAATCCAAAGGCAACGTGATATATGCCGACGATCTTGCCGACCGTTTTGGGGTTGACGCGGTGCGTTACTATCTTTTAAGCGAAATTCCTTTCGCGCAGGACGGCGTTATCACCTATGAAAATTTCATAGCACGCTATAATTCCGACCTTGCGAACACGCTCGGGAACCTTGTAAACCGCAGCATTGCAATGACCAACAAATATTTCGGCGGCAAGGTTTGCAAACCGACTGAGTGTGAGCCGCTCGACAAAGAGCTTGCGGCGGCGGCAGCCGACACGCTGAATAAATACCACAAACTTATGGACGCTTACCGCAGCGCCGACGCGGCGGACGCAATTATGGCGTTTGCACGCCGCTGCAATAAATATATTGACGAAACAATGCCGTGGGCGCTTGCAAAAGACGAAAGCCGCTCGGCTCGCCTTAGTGCGGTGCTTTACAATCTGCTTGAAAGCATACGCCTGCTGGCGGTTATGTTTGAACCGTTCTGCCCCGAATGCTGCGGGAAAATATTTACCCAACTTTGCACGGACGCAAGGGAAAAAGACTTCGGCACCGTGAGCGAATTCGCCGTAGGCAAGGAACAGCCGCTTTTTGCAAGAATTGACTCTGCAAAAGTGCTTAAAGAAATTGCCGAAGAAAACGAGAAAAAGGCAAAAGAAGCCGCAAAAACGGCAAAAAGCGAAAAGACGGAGGGCACCGTCACCCTGCCGCAGATTGAAATATCCGACTTTGCAAAAGTCGAACTCCGCACGGCGCTTATCACCGATTGCGAGCCGATAAAAAAAGCCAAAAAACTGCTTAAACTCACGCTTGACGACGGTTCGGGCACGCCCCGCACCGTGGCTTCGGGGATAGCGCAGTACTACACCCCCGAACAACTTAAAGGCCGCACCGTTATAGTGGTTGCCAACCTTAAACCCGCCGTTCTTTGCGGCGTTGAAAGCAACGGTATGATACTTGCAGCCGACTCGGACGACGGCGTTAAGGTGATTTTCTGCGACGGTATTGCACCCGGCAGCAAAGTAAGGTAAAAACTCATGGAAATACTGCTCGAAAACCCTGCGCAGCCATGCGAGATAATTGACACGCACGCCCATTACGACGATGAGAAATTTAACGGGGTGCGTGACGAAATATTATCGGAATTGCCGAAACTCGGCGTAGGGGCGGTTATAAACTGTGCGGTCGACCTTTACGGCTCGGCGGAAAAGTGCAGCGAATTGTCGGCAAAGTATGGTTTTGTGTATTCGGCTTTGGGTATTCACCCCGAATCGGTCGATTTAAGCGACCCGTTTGACGGCGAGCGTCTTGCGGCGCTTATAAAGGCTGATAAAAAGTGCGTTGCGATAGGTGAAATCGGGCTTGACTACCATTGGCGTGACGATAACAGGGCGGCGCAGATATCCTGCCTTGAAAATCAGCTGCTGTTTGCAAAAGCCGCCGATATGCCCGTTATCCTGCACAGCCGCGACAGTACCGAAGATATGATGACACTTTTGCAAAAGCACCGCCCGACGGGCGTACTGCACTGTTTTTCGGGCAGTGCCGAAACCGCGCTTGAGGTTTGCAAATTAGGGATTTACATAGGTATCGGCGGAGTTATAACATTTAAAAATTCAAAAAAACTCAAATCGGTAACGGAGGCGGTTCCGATTGACAGAATTTTGCTTGAAACCGACGCGCCTTATATGGCGCCGGAGCCTTACCGCGGGCAGGTGAACAACTCGGCTTACATATGCCGTATTGCCGAAAAAATCGCCGAAATCAAAGGTATTGCAAGGGAAGATGTTTTTGCCGCTAACCGCGAAAACACCGCCCGATTATTCGGAATAAAACCGGACGTTTAAAATCGGATTAAATTACAGACCAACAATACATACAAAGTCGGAGGAAAATGTATGGAAAGACTTATTATGACCTATGCCGCACCGGCAGAGGACAGTTACACAGGATGGGAAACCGAATCTTTACCGATAGGTAACGGGTTTACGGGCGTCAACATTTTCGGCGGAATTACGGACGAGCGTTTGCAGATAACCGAAAACTCGCTGCAGAATTGGCAGGAGGCGGGCGGACTGTCGTCATTCGGCGATATCCGTATGCACTTTGACCACGAAAACGCCCAAAATTACGTCCGCGGGCTTGACCTTGACAATGCGGTTGCCTTTGTTAAGTACGATTGCGGCGGCGTACATTATGAGCGTGAATATTTCACCTCGCACCCCGACCGTGTGCTTGCCGGACGCATTTCAGCCGATAAAAAAGGGGCGCTTTCATTTAAAATAACGCCCGACATCGCCTACATAAAAAAATACTCAAAAGAGGTGCTTGAGCGCACAAAAGATATGGCACTTGCCGAAAAATGCGGCAGAGAGGGCAAAAAAAGCGTAGGCAAAAACGAAATTAAACTTACGGGGCGCATGGTGTACTACAATCTGCGTTTTGCGGGGGTTTTATCACTTAAGACCGACGGCGAAACCGCCCTTGACGCGGAGGGATACACCGTAAGCGGCGCAACCTACGCCGAATTTTACTTTGCGCTTACCACCAATTATGAACTCACCTCACGCGCGTTTACCGAAAAAGACCCGCAAAAAAAACTGCGTGATTTTGACCCGATGCCGAATACCGAAAAGATTATAAAAGCGGCAAGCGGAAAATCTTATGAAGAACTTCGCCGCCGCCATACGGAGGATTACTCCGCGCTTTTCGGCAGGGTGAACCTTTCGCTTTGCGGCGGAAAACCCACGGGGCATACCGACGAAATGCTTAAAAGATACGGTGACGGAAGCGACGAGCCGTACCTTGAAATGCTTTATTACCAATACGGCAGGTATCTGCTTATATCTTCATCAAGGCCCGACACGCTGCCTTCGAATTTACAGGGTGTCTGGACTTGTTACGACTGGTCGCCCTGGGGCGCCGGTTACTGGCACAACATAAATGTTCAGATGAACTACTGGCCCGCTTTTAATACCGACCTTGCCGAATGTTTTGAGGCTTACAGGAACTTTAATTTCGCCTTCCGCCCCGAGGCGGAAAGGATAGCCACAAGTTACATAGAGCGTAAAAATCCCGAAAATGCCGACACCACGCCGGGCGAATGCGGCTGGACTATCGGTACGGCAAGTTACCCCTATCTTATAGCCGCGCCGGGCGGACATTCGGGCCCCGGAACGGGCGGACTTACTACCAAACTGTTTTGGGATCAGTACGACTTCACGCAGGATAAGGATATCCTTAAAAACAGCACCTACCCGACCCTTATGAGTATGTCAAAATTCTTAACCAAAACCGTCAGAAATTACGACGGTAAGTGGCTCACCTCATTTTCCGCTTCGCCGGAGCAGATAGTGCAGGGGCCGTATGTTGCCAACCCGTGCTATTACCAGACCGTAGGCTGCTCGTTCGACCAGCAGATGATTTACGAAAACGGCAGGGACTTTTTGCAGGCAGCCGACATATTGGGCGAAGATAACGCGGCGGTTAAGGTTCAGCGTGAACAGATTGACAAATACCGCCCGATTTTGGTAGGTCTTTCGGGTCAGATAAAGGAATACGAAGAAGAAAAAATGTACGGCGAAGTGGGCGAATATTTCCACAGGCATATTTCGCAGCTTGTTGCGCTCTACCCCGGCACACAGATAGGAAGCGAGACCCCGGCGCTGACAGACGCGGCTAAAATAACGCTTGACTGCCGCGGCGACGATTCAACGGGTTGGGCGCTGGCGCACCGCCTTTGCGCCTGGTCAAGAACCGGCGACGGCGACCGTTCGTACAAACTGTTCCGTGCCCTGCTCGGCAAGCGCACACTTAAAAATCTTTGGGATTTCCACCCCCCGTTCCAGATAGACGGCAACTTCGGCGGCACCGCAGGCGTGACCGAAATGCTGTTGCAAAGTCACGAAGGGTTTATCAACATTCTTCCCTCGCTTCCGCAAAAATGGAACAGCGGCTCGGTTAAAGGCCTGGTTGCAAGGGGCAACTTCAAGGTGGATATCGACTGGGAAAACGGCTCTGCCGAACGGATAGTAATCACTTCGCGCGCAGGGGAGACCTGCACCGTTAAGTACCCGAAAATCGGTACCGAAAATGTCAGGGTGAAACTTGGCGGAAAGGCGGTTCTTGACCCGACCGTGATTGCCGAAAACAAAATCTCATTCCCGACAAACAAGGGCGAAAGTTACGAGATTACGGGTATTCCGAAACTTGTTTACATAGCCGCTCCCGAAAACTTTAAAGCCGACCGTGACACCCTCACCCTTACATGGGACGCGCACGACGGCGTTAAATACAACCTTTACCGCGCAACCGATAACGACAGCGTGTACACAGCGGTGGCAAAAGGGATAACGGGCGGCGAATTCCGCGATAACTTCAATTTTGCCGCAGCGGAACACGCTACCTACCGCCTTACCGCATGCGACGGCGACGGTAACGAAAGTATCGGCGTGAACGCCGTTATAAACCACATAACCAAACTGGAATATGACCGTTATGTTCTTAAAGTGCTGCAGCTTAACAAAGACTTTAACTCCCTTAACTGGGACGAGCGCCTTTGCGAAAAGTTCAATATGGTCAATGACCCCGATGTGTTCTGGTAATACTGTCGGCGAAGGGAGAAAAACAAATGAAATCACTTAAAATAAAAGAGGGATATGCTTCGGTGCTTACGCCGCGCGAAACCCACAGGGCGATAAAGGCGGTTAAGGATATATTTTCAGCCGAACTTTGCAAAGCGTTAAATCTTGAGCGTATCAGCGCGCCGCTTTTTGTAAAAAAAGGCAGCGGAATCAACGACGATCTTAACGGCGTAGAGCGCAAGGTTGAATTTGATATAAAAGAAACCGGCGACGAGGCTGAAGTTGTGCAGTCGCTTGCGAAATGGAAGCGTATGGCGCTCGGTAAATATAAATTTGCCGCAGGCGAGGGGCTTTATACCGATATGAACGCTATTCGCCGCGATGACGACATGGATAACGACCATTCGATTTTTGTCGACCAATGGGACTGGGAAAAGGTAATCACCCGCGAGCAGCGCAACATAGAATTTTTGAAAGATACGGTCAAAAAGATCGTGGGCGCGATAAAGAATACCGAGGCGGCGGTTCACCGCGAGTTCCCCGCGCTTACAAACGAACTTTGCGGCGAGGTCACATTTATAACATCGCAGGAACTTGAAGACCTTTACCCCGACCTTACCCCGAAAGAGCGTGAGATGAACTTTGTGCGCGAGCATAAAACCGTGTTTGTCATGCAGATAGGCGACCTGCTTAAAAGCGGAATCAAGCACGACGGGAGGGCGCCCGACTATGACGATTGGGCGCTTAACGGCGACCTGCTTTTCTGGAACGATCTGCTTGAAAAGCCGATTGAACTTTCGTCAATGGGTATCCGTGTGGACGAAAAATCGCTTGTTCGTCAACTTGAAAAAGCCGATTGTACCGAAAGGCTTGAATTCCCGTTCCATAAAGGGATTGAAAGCGGCGAACTTCCGCTTACGATAGGCGGCGGAATAGGTCAGTCAAGAACCTGCCTTGTGCTGCTGCAAAAAATGCATATAGGCGAAGTACAGTCGTCCGTGTGGGGCGAAGATGTTGTCCGCAAATGCAAAGCCTGCGGAATAGAATTGCTTTAATTTAGACATTAGATGTTAGACTGTAGATATTAGACAGGGGCGACGGTAGTTTAAGCACTGACGGTACGTACTCACCACTTGCCGCACTAGATGTTAGACATTAGACTGTAGACATTAGATGTGGTGGATGGCAGCTTGCGGTATCTCTCCCTCCGTCACGGCTACGCCGTGCCACCTCCCTCGTCAGAGGG
>CAVGND010000048.1:0-8636 GCA_963630555.1 Roseburia intestinalis
CTCCGCCAGCCCCATAGGGAAGTATCATTGTCCCTGAATCGTTTCATCGCCTTATCCGTAGCAAGCGGATATTTCAGAATGGTTCGGAATCGCTACCAACCTTGCTTTCCGTGATAACCCTTGCGGGCAGGAAGTTCGTGGCGCACCTTCATCCGGCTGGGGCTTTCGCCCCCGATCAGGAATGTACCTGTTGAATGTGTATTCTGTTTTCAAGGTTCACGAGGGAATTCGTTTTGTCCCTCAATAGGTAGGCAGCGAGAAGGCTCATTTTTTAACCCCCTGAGCGAAAAAATTTCAAAAATTTTTGAGCACGAAAAAAGCCGCTGATTTCATAGTGAAACCAGCGGCTTGATTTGCGGTGTATTTAGCTGAAAATGGACAAAAAAATAACGGTCACACAATCCAAACGGACTGTGTGACCGTATTTATATCAGTTGTTTTGCCTACGCAACTTGCGTCAACTTTTTATTGGCGCTGTTCCTTGATGGCAGCCTGTGCTGCTGCAAGGCGTGCAATCGGAACGCGGAACGGCGAGCAAGATACATAATCAAGGCCGATCTTGTGGCAGAACTCAACAGATACGGGGTCGCCGCCGTGCTCACCGCAGATACCGCAGTGAAGTGACGGGCGAACTTTTTTGCCGAGTTCAACAGCCATTTCCATAAGTTTACCGACGCCGTTCTGGTCAAGTTTTGCAAACGGATCGTTCTCGTAAATCTTGGTATCATAATAAGCGGTAAGGAACTTACCTGCGTCATCACGGCTGAAGCCGAATGTCATCTGGGTAAGGTCGTTGGTACCGAAGCAGAAGAACTCAGCTTCTTTGGCAATCTCGTCAGCGGTCAAACATGCTCTCGGGATTTCCATCATAGTACCTACCTCGTACTTGAGGTCTGCGCCTGCCGCTGCGATTTCAGCGTCAGCAGTTTCAACCACAACATCCTTAACGAACTTGAACTCTTTGAGTTCTCCGGTAAGTGGAATCATAATTTCGGGAACTATGTTCCAGTCCGGATGAGCCTTTTTAACATTCAATGCCGCACGGATAACTGCAGATGTCTGCATCTTTGCGATTTCCGGATAGGTTACTGCAAGACGGCAGCCGCGGTGACCCATCATCGGGTTGAACTCATGAAGTGACTGAATGATATTTTTGATATCTTCAACAGTCTTGCCCTGTGCTTTTGCAAGTGCTTCGATGTCTGCTTCTTCGGTCGGGAGGAACTCATGAAGCGGAGGATCCAGGAAACGGATAGTTACCGGGTTGCCTTCAAGCGCTTCGTAAAGTTTTTCAAAGTCGCCCTGCTGATACGGAAGAATCTTAGCAAGAGCAGCTTCTCTTTCTTCAACACTGTCAGAACAAATCATCTCACGGAAAGCGGCAATTCTGTCGACTTCAAAGAACATATGCTCTGTGCGGCAAAGGCCGATGCCTTCTGCGCCAAGTTCACGTGCTTTTTTAGCGTCTGTCGGGGTGTCGGCATTGGTGCGGACTTTAAGAGTTCTGAACTCATCTGCCCATTCCATAATTCTGCCGAACTCGCCTGCTATCTCAGCGTCAACAGTCGGGATAATTTCACCGTAGATGTTACCTGTTGAACCGTCAATTGAAATATAGTCGCCCTCTTTGTAAGTCTTGCCGCCGAGGGTAAACTGTTTGTTAGCCTCATCCATAATGATGTCGCCGCAGCCGGAAACGCAGCAAGTACCCATACCGCGGGCAACAACGGCTGCGTGTGAGGTCATACCGCCGCGAACGGTGAGTATACCCTGTGAAGCCTTCATACCGGTGATATCTTCGGGTGAAGTTTCAAGACGAACGAGAACAACTTTTTCGCCGCGTGCGTTCCATTCTTCCGCATCTTCGGCGGTAAATACTATTTTACCGCAGGCAGCACCGGGAGAAGCACCGAGACCTTTACCAGCCGGAACGGCCGCTTTAAGAGCCTTTGCGTCAAACTGCGGATGAAGGAGTGTATCAAGGTTACGCGGATCTATCATGGCGACAGCCTGCTTCTTGTCGATCATACCTTCATCAACAAGGTCGCATGCGATTTTAAGAGCAGCCTTTGCGGTTCTCTTGCCGTTTCTGGTCTGAAGCATATAAAGTTTGCCTGCCTGAACGGTGAATTCCATATCCTGCATATCTCTGTAATGATCTTCAAGTGTGGCGCAAACTTTTTTGAACTGAGCAAAAGCCTCAGGAAATTTTTCTGCCATTTCGGCAATCGGCATAGGAGTACGAACGCCGGCAACAACATCTTCGCCCTGTGCATTTACAAGGAACTCACCCATAAGTCCGGGTTCACCGGTTGCAGGGTCACGGGTAAAGGCAACGCCCGTACCGCAATCGTCACCCATATTACCGAACGCCATCATCTGTACGTTAACGGCAGTGCCCCAAGAATACGGGATATCGTTATCACGACGGTATACGTTTGCACGGGGGTTGTCCCATGAACGGAAAACAGCCTCAATCGCGCCCATAAGTTGTTCCTTGGGATCTGTCGGGAAGTCTTTGCCGATTTTTGATTTGTACTCGGCTTTGAACTGACCTGCAAGTTTCTTAAGGTCTTCGGCGTCAAGTTCGATATCCTGTTTAACGCCCTTAGCGTCTTTCATTTCATCAATAAGTTGCTCGAAGTATTTTTTACCTACTTCCATAACAACGTCTGAATACATCTGGATAAATCTTCTGTAGCAGTCCCAAGCCCAACGCGGATTGCCTGACTTTTTAGACATAACTTCGACAACTTCTTCATTAAGTCCGAGGTTAAGGATAGTATCCATCATACCGGGCATTGAAGCACGGGCACCCGAACGAACGGAAACAAGCAGCGGATTTTCCTTATCGCCGAACTTCATTCCGGTGATATCTTCCATCTTGTCGATGTATTCCATTATCTGTGCCTGAATCTCATCATTGATTTTTCTGCCGTCTTCATAATACTTTGTGCATGCTTCGGTAGTGATGGTAAAACCCTGCGGCACCGGAAGTCCGAGTCCGGTCATTTCGGCAAGGTTGGCACCCTTACCGCCAAGCAGGTTGCGCATGTCTTTGTTTCCCTCAGAAAAGAGGTATACAAATTTCTGGCTCATTTAAATTCCTCCTGATAATTGTGTAATATACATTTTGTGCTGCGCCCGATAGGTACAAATCGGTTTGGAAAATACAGGTGCCCCGAAATCAGCCCGAGCGATCCTGTGTTGTCTTCATAACAACATTTTATCCCCACCGGGCACAACACTTAACGCATTCAATTAATTATACCAACTTTGTTTGTAAAAATAAAGAGTTTTTTTCATATTTCGCATATTTTTTTGCTCCTGATGCCGATTTTTTGTATCGGAGCGGCATAATATCAATATTTTGAAAATTTCATTTAAACATCAAATCCCAATTTATGGGTTCTTCATCACCCTCAAACGGGCCGAAATATTCGTCCGCCGTTAAAAGACCGAGATTATATCTTTTTTCTCTGTCTTCATCCGGATGACTGTTGTAATATGGGTCAAACAGATACTTTTTGACCAACGGAAAAATCGTGAATTGCACAAGCACGGAACGGAACCAGCGAAAAAACGTTGCGTACAGAAGCAAGTCTATCATAAATCCCATAATGCCCATATACCAACTTAAAGCGAACGCGATAACATAGCACAGCGTGAGTATCGCACCGGCAATAAAATTCCGCTTAAAGCCTATTATGCCCAAAGCAAATGAATCACGGTAAACTTCGCGCAGAGGTTTTGAAAAAGTTATGATAATAAATTGCCTGTAAAAACGCGAAAAAGAAAAGAGCGTGAACCCTATTATCGTAAAACCGTAGAGCACGGACGAATACAACTGCGTTTTTATAAGAAAAGCCGCGGCATACAGGTTGAATGTAAAAACGGCAAGAATTATAAAATCTATTACAGACACAGTCGCCGACTGTTTGAAATTTTTTTTAATTGCGTCGATACCGTCACTCGGTACAAATGCGTGCTTATCGCGAGATACACTGCGCGTTATATGTGTAAGCCCCGTTTCGGCAAGCCCGTGAGTAATAAGCGGAAGTGAAAAAAGGAATGCATACAGTCCGCTTTTGAACAAAGTCCCGAAATGGTAATATATAAGCGACAAAAACTGCGCCGGATCTTTTTTGCGGCGCCTTGTTTTTTTAATACCCTTCCCGGGTTTATCAAGATTGCTTATCAATTTCATTAAAACTCGGTTTCCCCTTTCAATCCTTATATATCCACGAATTTACTTTTTCGCCGTTACTGTAACCGAATTTATAGGCTACTGCGATAAGTGCGGGAATTATGAGCAAAATAAGCGACATGAACGCAATCCTCGCCCATGACACATCGGTAAGCGCATAATTAAATCCGGATATTATATCTATGACCGGGCGGCTCGGAATGTTTATAACTTTATAGACTATGAACGCCGTTTCCGAGGCACTTTTTGAATTTACGGCAGCTTTGCATATAAGCAACGCAACATAGGAAATAAGGAACGGCACATCCGCAAGCAGACCTATTTTAAGCGGCAGCCTTTTATCAGGCTGTCGTTTTTCTATTTCATAGGCAAATCTTGCTTTTCTGCCTATTCCGTTTACTTCAAGATATATACAGAAATAAAAAACGAGCAAATTAACAAGAAAAATAAAAATTCGTGTGATTATCTTCTCGGTGTGGCCCATTTCTTCCCTTATCGGCTGAACCTTGCTGTTGCCCGTAAGGTCGTTTATATTTCCTTCCCCATCCTCATAATACACGGTTTTGGTTTCAACATAATTCCCGCTTTCGTCAAGATCGTATACCGTATATCCTATTTTTTTACAGAAGACAAGATCGCAAAAATAGGTAAGCATAGACGAAATCAAGAATACGGCGACGAGCCCTATAAAGACATACAGTTCAACCCTTGCCGCTTTTTTAACAACCTGCATAACGCACACTCCGTTCACGCTGTAAACAAACATTAAACACAGCCAATATATAATATATCATTCCTGCCCTGCGTTTTCAACATAAATCTGTCCCTGCCGAAAATATTATAAAAGAAAAACAGTTTAAATAAGCGAAGCAGCACGGAAATGAATAAAACCGTGCTGCTTCTTGCTATAAGGGGTTAGGAGGGTAGAGTTATACTCAGAAGGAGGGGTTGCGGCTCCCCTTCCTCTTTGTATGTTTTTATTATAATCACGCTTTTTGATTAATGTGTTGATTTTTTATGAATTTATTTTTAACAAGTATATTTTTTTGCAGCGCGTCAAAAATAAAACAAAGATCAAACACATAAAGAGGAGTAACTGCCATATGAACGAAAAAAAAGATAAAAAGAAAAACGGAAAATCCGGATTTTTTGCCGTATGCGCCGCCTGCGTTATAGCATTGGGAATTGCCGGTTGGTCGGCATATGATGTTCTCTCGCCCGCAAAAATTAAGGATGATGCGCTGGGGTACAACTCAAAACAACAGACAGAACAGGATAAAAACGAAGACACTTCGTCGCAGGGACAAACGACCGAGCAGGAACCTGCCGTTCAGCCTGAACAGCCTGAACAAACGGATGCGGAACCCAAGCAGGAACAAGCAGCAACAGCCGCAGACTTTTTTATAATGCCGATTAAGGGCGAAATACTCAAAAATTTTAACGATAAAGAGTTGCAGTATTCCGAAACCTACGGCGATATGCGTATTCACACAGGGGTTGACATAGCAGCCGAAAAAGATTCGGGGGTTACAGCCTGCGGAAGCGGCAAAGTAACCGGCATTCAAAAAAGTTCAACCCTCGGCAACACGGTAACGATTGACCACGGCAACGGAATTACCGCAAAATATTGCGGACTTTCGGAAAAACTCAATGTAGCAATCGGCGATATTGTCGACTCAAAAAGCGTGCTCGGAACGGTTACGGAAATACCCTGCGAATCGGTTGAAGAAAGTCATTTGCACCTTGAAATGTATAAGGACGATGCGCCCGTTTCCCCGCTTTTGATGTTCGGTATGGAATAAGTCGCAAAAAAGACGAATACAATAGAATATACGCGCCCTCGGTAACGCTTAAGGGCAAAAAATCTCTCGGTAAATTTTTATACCGAGAGATTTTTTATTGTCTCAGACAGACAGAAAACCCGCCGTTTGCAGTAAAACTGCAAACGGCGGCTGTAAGGTGGAAAATATTTTAATGATTTACTTACGGTTGTACCCAATCAAGTCCTTCCGAACCTATAGGATCACCACCGCCCACTACGGCGCTACTTGTGTAATCATATGTCTTCGTTCCCGACGTTGTTATAATATCATCGCACCTATCAAAGGATATTATTGTAATCTTTGCTTCTTCAAAATTTTTCATTTCAATAATCCTCCTTTATTAAGCATTATACATTTTCGCAAATTCAACTTGATATTCTGCCAATGCGTTAAGCAGCGTTTTTAATTCTGCGGTCACGTTCTTTTGCGCCATTCTGTTTATATAAGCGCCGACGCTGTATCCGGCTGTGCCGGAAGTTGCTGCTTCTGTGCCGTCAGAATTTTTAAGAACAAGTTGAATATTTTTTGTTGTTTTATATTCTTTCGGAGAGAATATGCCGAACACGGTGGTATATACGCCGCTGCCTTCATCATATGTAAGTTCGTAATCCGTTTCGTCCATTCTTACACATAGCGTTTGACCTTCGACGGGAGTTATTCCGCTTACAAAAACAGCCATTTTAATCTCGCCTTGCAGAGCGAGCGAAAGGCCAACCTTGTAATCGCTGCCGGTGAAAACATTGCCTTCTTCAGTAGTGCGGAAACTGCCGCTCGCTGCGCAGTCCTTAAAAACTTCATACGCAGTAGAACTCGTTGTTTTGTTAGTATCACTGGCATCCATAAAGTCGTTTGCCATTTTGCTATATTCTGTTCCGTTTGCCAATTTATCATACGCCTGTGCTGCCGCACCGTAGTTTGCAAGTTTGGCGATTAAGGGTTTAAATGAATCGTAATCACTGTTGTTATATAGGTTCTCAAGATTATCGGCAATTGAATAGCCGGACTCACCCTCATTTCCTATATACTTTTCGTATGTTTTTCCGTCATAGCCCGTGGCGGTAAGTTTAATTACCATTTTATCCGTCATCTGGTGTGCGTATTTGGTAATAACCGCCGATCCGTCACTACCCAACGCAACTTTGTTGTTGTCGACCGTGAGCGCCAGTGTTTTTTTATAAATATCTTTACCGCTTGCCGTTATTTTGAGCTTAATACCTTCGTCCAAAACAACGTTTGCACTGGCATTTATTTCGGGGGCGATTTCGCTGCTCGACGGCCCATATACTGCCTTGGCTTTGTATATTTTTGCCGATTTCTCTTCACTCGACAGGGAAGTTATATAAACAGAACTTAATCCGCACATCGGTTCAATTGATGCACAATTACCTATCCTTTTTTCCAAATCCTCGTACAAGATTTTATATATAGCAGTATCAACACTAAGATCGCCATATTTAGCAGTTACATAAACTTCCACGCCTTTGTCTGTATATGTTATGTGATATGTATACCTAAAGTTGCCCACTTTGGCTGCTGGGATCGCCGCAGTGTTTCCCTTTTCGCCCCAGATTGATTCATTTGCATAGTAGCCTTGACCGGTCTTGTTATTCTGATAATCGGAGTCAATAACCGGTTCGTTGGTTTCCGGGTTAAGAAGAATTGCTCTTAATTCATCATGATTATTTGTTTTGTCATTGTCATTATATACTAAAGGACATAACTGACCACTCTGAATGAATTTGGGGCCAAAGTTATTATCCCACCCGCCTTTTTCATACTTCCTTAAGCCTAAACATAATTTGGCGTTTTGGCTTTCGCCTTTAATCGTATCTTCATAATTAGTTGTATAAGCATAGAACGAAACTGCGCATTCTTTGCCACTTGTCGTGGTGTATTTTGCTATCAATGCGCCTCCCGCAAAATCTTGTTGCCGGCCATCAATATAATATTGCGAAGATTCAACAGTGAAAGTTTTCGGGGTTTGATTTTCCGGAGTATTAAAAAAAACCGCCACACCTCCTGCGTTGTCTTTTATATATCGAGTTCTGTTAATTGAAAGATAATTGTTATCGCCAACCGATACCTTAGCTACACTATCCTCATCATCATCGTTATATTGTGATTTAATGACCGAATTGGCTAATGTTTCACTATGCGCATTCGTTGAATCATTTTCATAGTCCCAGTCATAAATAGTTTCATTAGTGTCTTGAGTAACAGCTGCCGAAACCGTAAACGAAACGGCAAAGACCGAAACTAACATTGCGGCGCACATTACAACGCTTAATGTGCGCTTTAAAAATTTGTTTGCCATGGTTAATTTCCTCCTATTTGTTTTTTGCAAAATGTAATTAATATATGTAAACACGGCAAAACCGTGCAAACAACGGTTAATAATTCGGTAACGGCGGATTGCGCGCCGACGGTAAACTGTGTCAAAAGGTATACCTTTTGGCACAGTTATAAATTACCAATTTGGGAATTTTAAAAATCCCGCCGTTCATATTTTTTACACAAATTTTTATTAAAAAGCGAAAAATCGTTGACATTTTTACTATAATGTGATAGCATATAAACAAACACTAAACAAAGGTCAAAAAGTATAC
>CAVGND010000049.1:0-8471 GCA_963630555.1 Roseburia intestinalis
CATATGCGGTGAATGTGACCTATAACCGCGACCTTAACAGGGTCGTTGAAGAACTGCAGCAGGCGATAATTTCATTAAAAGGAAATTTATAACAGTCGCCTGACCGATTAAGGGGGAAAATCTATGGCAAAAGTATATTTATCGCCGGCAATGCACAAATGGAACCCTTGCGCAATCGCCGGAATGGACGAAACCACTGAAAATAATATGTATATTGACGAACTTGTGCCGTTTTTGAACGCCTGCGGAATAGAATGGAAACGCGGTGTAAGGCGAACGCCGAAATCGGGCGAAAACGGCGATAAGATAATGCGGCAAAACATCAGGGAGTCTAACTCTTGGGGCGCGGATATCCACTATATTTCCCACACCAACGCCGCAAACGGGCAGGTTAAGGGCTACCGCCCGATAATTTACCCGAAAAATAACGCAAAGGGCGAGAAATTGGCGGCGATTTTGCTCGCAAAGCGGAATGAAATATACCCGTTCGGCAGTCAACTTAACCGCCGCGGCGATTTGGCTGAATTAAGCGATACAAACGCGGTTGCGTACTATGAGGAACACGTTTTCCACGATAATTTGGAGGATGACACCTGGTTCCACAATAATATGAGAAATATCGCAAGGCAGACGGCAAAAGGCTTTTGCGAATATTTCGGCATAGCGTTTAAAGACCCGTACGAGGGCGGCGATGTCAAACCTGCCACGCAGCCGCAGCCGCAGCCGCAATCGCAGCAGACGACGGGCGGCGATGTGTATTATGCGGTTTATGCCGGCGGCAGATGGCTGCCCGAAGTTAAGAATCACGACGATTACGCAGGGCTTAAAGGCGTGCCGATACAGGCGCTTAAAATGCGGCTTTCAAGCGGCGATGTCAAGTACAGAGCCCATATAATCGGCGGAAAAATCGGCGGCAGAAAATACCGTCCGCAATGGCTGCCTTGGGTAAAAAATCACGAGGATTACGCCGGGATTTACGGGCTTAATATTGATATGATACAGGCGTCGGCAAGCAGTAAAAGGATTATTTACCGCACGGAATGCGTCGGTTCGGGCAACTATCTGCCCGAAGTTGAGGGATATAACAATTCCGATGTGAACGGCTACGCCGGCATCGGCGGCAAACCGATTGATAAATTTCAGGCACGGATTGTTTAGATGTTAGATGTGGGGTACTAGATGTTAGACGCTAGAGAGTAGACATTAGACGAGGGTGACGGTAGTTTGCGGGCTGACGGTAAGCACAAACCACTTGCCGCCCATTCTAGATGTTAGACGTTAGACTTTAGATATTAGATGTGGTGAACGGCAGTTTGCGGGCTGACGGTAAGCACAAACCACTTGCCTCCCTCTGACGAGGGAGGTGGGTTTTGACCTTCGGTCAAAACTCGGAGGGAGAGATAACTAAGGCTAACAGTCAACCACCGACCGAGGCGTCAGCCGGGAGTTACGCCACGGCGGTATATGCCGTCCTATGACATCCGACATCCAAAACGCCTTCCTTCGGCTTGCCGCCGCCGAAGGTTGAACCCCATACGGCGGCAGAACGGAGAATTTTAAATGAGCAGTGAAGTATTAGTTTCTCTTATAGCCTTTGCCGGAACGGCTTTGGGCACTTTCGGGGGAATAATCACATCCTCCAAAATGACCAATTACAGGCTTATGCAGCTTGAAAAAAAGGTCGGGGAACACAACGGTTTTGCGCAAAGGATACCGGTGATTGAAGAACAGATACACTCGATAAATCGCCGACTTAAAAAACTGGAGGAGGAATGATTTTGAAGGAAAAATATAAAAAATGGCTGCGTGCCGCCGCGGTTCGTGCGGTGCGTACGGTTGCACAGGCGGCAATAGCCGCAATCGGCACATCGGCGATGATGGGCAGTGTAAACTGGCTTGCGGCAGCCTCATCCGCCGCCCTTGCAGGCGTGCTCTCGCTCCTTACTTCGGCGGCGGGGCTCCCTGAAATCGACGGCGAAAAAGGGAACGCCGACCCCGCATAATTGCCCGAAAAAATGCGCATAATATTCCCGAAGGCGGTGTGATTTTATGCATTATATTACGGCGTTTCTCGTGGGCGGAGTTTTGTGCCTCGTCGGTCAACTGCTGATCGACCTGACCAAACTTACGCCTGCAAGGATATTGGTAGCCTATGTTATTTCGGGCGTGGCACTGACTGCGCTGGGCGTCTATAAACCGATTGCGGACTTTGCCGGCGCGGGCGCCACGGTGCCGCTGACCGGCTTCGGCTACACAATTGCCGCAGGGGTTGAAAAAGCGGTGAAATCAAACGGACTTTTGGGCGCGCTAAGCGGGGGATTGACCGCCACGGCACCGGGAATAACCGCAGCCGTCGTTTTCGGATGGCTTATTGCGTTGTTCGCAAGACCTAAAAGTCGCTGACGGTGCGGGGCGCAGTCGGTAAATTACAAATCAATAATTCCTGATTAAGCCGCACGGGCGACCTCGCCGCCCGTGCGGCTTTTTGCGTCTGCTCCAAGGCTGCGGCGGAATTTTTATACAATAGTGTGAACAAAGCCAAGGACTTTCTACATAAAAAATTAACAATTGTTTCACATGAAACATTCTGAAAACACTTTACTTTTCTGCCCAATGCTGATATAATATCAAGGCGGCGGTTGAATGCGCCGCATAATGATGTTAAAAAGGGTGGTTGTATGGGTAAGGTCGTTGCGATCGTCAACCAAAAAGGCGGAGTCGGAAAAACGACGACTGCTGTCAATCTTGCGGCAGGTTTGGGTATCGCCGGCAAGAAGGTGCTTTTGATAGATATTGACCCGCAGGGCAACACAACAAGCGGATACGGCATTGATAAACGGGCGGTTCAGGCTTCGTCTTATAATATGCTTATCGGCAAAGCGTCTGCGGCTGTTGCCACGGTGAAAACCAAGTTCAAAAATGTTTCGGTGATACCCGGAACCATGGAGTTGGTCGGCGCCGAAATTGAGTTGACCGAGATTGAAAATGAGCGTGAATTCTGCCTTAAAAAGGCGATTGCTCCCGTCACCGATGATTACGACTACATTCTTATCGACTGCCCGCCCTCACTCGGGCATATAACCCTTAATTGCCTTTGCGCCTGCGACACCTTTTTGGTGCCGATTCAGTGCGAATACTTTGCGCTTGAGGGTCTGTCGCAATTAATGGCGACCGTCAGGCAGGTTAAGCGGCTTTACAATCCCGCAATTGAACTTGAGGGCGTCCTGCTTACAATGTATGACGGCAGGCTGAACCTGACGCAGCAGGTTGTGGGTGAAATTAAAAAGTTCTTCCCGAAAAAACTGTTCCGCACGATTATACCGCGCGGCGTTCGCCTGTCGGAGGCACCGTCATTCGGCGAGCCGGTGCAGTATTACGACAAACGCAGCAAAGGCGCAAAAGCATATGACGATTTGGCAAAAGAACTTATTAAAAACAACAGGAGGACAGGGGTATGAGTGCAAAAAAAGGGTTAGGCAAGGGGCTTGAGTCGCTTTTTGTTGAAAATTCGTCGGAAAACGGCTCCGCAATCGAGGTTCGCCTTTCCGAAATCGAACCGAACCGTGAACAGCCCAGAAAATATTTTAATGACGAATCCATAGAAGAATTGAGCGAGAGCATTAAAAAACACGGACTTATCCAGCCGATTGTGGTGCGTCCGCTTGTCACGGGCGGCTACCGCATAATAGCGGGTGAGCGAAGATGGCGTGCTTCACGCAAGGCGGGGCTCACCACCGTGCCGGTAATCGTAAAAGAAATCGACGATTTGGGCGCCGCCGAACTGGCACTTATAGAAAATTTACAGCGTGAGGACTTGAACCCGATCGAAGAAGCAGAGGGTTACCGTTCGCTTATGGATAATTTCGGCTTAACACAGGAGCAGGTTTCCGAAAAAGTGGGTAAATCACGCCCGGCAATTGCCAACGCACTTCGCCTTTTGGCGCTTAATGATGAAGAAGTGAAAGCGCTTGCCGACGGTAAAATTACCCGTGGGCACGCAAGAACCCTGCTGTCAATAAAGGGCGAAACCGCGCGAAAAGAGGCGCTTGCCCTTGCAAAAAGAGGCTGCAGTGTCCGTGAATTAGAAACATTTTCCAAAAAAGCCGCCAAAAGCGAACGCGCCCCGAAAAAGAGCGAACCGAAGCCCAAATTTTTGACCGAGGTTGAAATTGCGCTGACCCGTGAAGTCGGGCGTAAGATAACCGTAACCGGCAACGGTAAGGGCGGCACGATACACATAGAATTTTTTGACGACGACGACCTTAAAGAGATGGCTGAACGCATAGCCGGAATAAATTTTTGATTTAGGCAATTTGGCAATATTTGATTGCACCGAAATTAGAAAGCAGATGGTTTTTTGAAACTTAAAGAAAAAGAAAATATAACGGCTGCCGCCGCAGCCGAAACCGAAAAAAGCAAAAAATCAAAGAAAAAGAAGAGGAACAAACTGCCGAAAGAGGGCAGGGCGGGCCGCATAATTTCCACAACCGTGGTCGCCGTTACCACCTTTATATTTATGGCGGCAATGTGGGGCGTTTCGCAGGTTGCCGAGATAAATTTCAACCAGATAATTTTCAACCTCGGCGGCGGGCTCGGCGGCACCGATTTCAATTTGGTGTTCGACTTTATATATTCGGTCATTCCGCTGAGTGTTGCGGTTCCCGTGCTGTATCATCTTGTGTTTTTCACCTTCGGCAGTCGCCGATTTAACGGTAAAAAGGGCGGAATTTTCGGCAAAATTGCCGCAAAGATTTTCCCGATACCCCATGTAAAAGCGGTGTCGGTTATGGTTTGCGTTGCCATAGCCGGCGGAACGATGACCTACTCGGCGCTTAATTACAACGTGTTCGGCTTTTTAAAGCACAATATGACCTCAACAAGTTTTATTTACGATAATTATACCGACCCGAAAACGACGGCGGTCACATTCCCCGAAACCAAGCGGAATTTGGTTTATATCTTTATGGAGTCGACCGAAACGACCTATTTTTCGGAGAAAAACGGCGGCAAGTTCAACGTTATGCCCGAACTTGAACAGTTGGCGCTTGAAAATATAAATTTTTCAAATACCGATAAACTCGGCGGCGCAAAACAGTACGACTCTACCGATTGGACGATTGCCGGAATGACGGCGCAGACCTCCGGTATACCCCTTAAAAGCGGCGTTAAGCGCAATAAGTACGGAAAAAACGACGCAGAATTTCTGCCCGGCGCATACTCGCTCGGCGATATATTAAACAAGCAGGGCTACCGTAACTCCCTGCTTATCGGCTCGGATAAAAGTTTTGCCGGCCGCGACTCATATTTCACGCAGCACGGCAACTATAAAATCTACGACCTCTATTCGGCAATAGATGACGGCGTGGTCGAAGAAAAGAACGATTTTTGGGGGTTTGAGGATAAAATCCTGTTCGAACTTGCAAAACAGCAGTTAAGCGAGGTTGCCGCCGATACCTCTACGCCCTTTAATTTCACCATGCTCACGGTCGATACCCACTATCCATACGGCTGGCGGTGCGAAGATTGCGCCGACGAAACCGTTGCGGCTGAGGACGCTTCGGACAGTGAAATTAAGTACGCCAACTACAAAAACGCCATGTCCTGCTCAAGCCGCAAGGTGGTTGAATTTGTGCGCTGGATTCAGCAGCAGCCCTTCTATAAGAACACGACGATTATCATTTCGGGCGACCATCTTACAATGAGCAAGGATGTTTATAACGAGGTGTCCGAAAGCGGATATCAGCGTACGACGGTTAATATTTTTATCAACGCCGCCGCAACGCCCGTAAACACCAAAAACCGTGATTTCGGCACGTTCGATATGTACCCGACCACCCTCGCCGCGCTCGGCTGTAAGATTGACGGCGAAAGACTGGGGCTCGGAACAAACCTTTTCTCGGATAAGGCGACGATAGCCGAAACCATCGGCTATGACCAACTTAACGAGGAATTGTCAAATCAATCCGATTTTTACAATACCTACCTTTTAAACGGTAAGGAGTACAAATCCTCAGGAAAAGAACAGAAGGAAAAGAAATGATTGAACTGCTTTCTCCGGCGGGCGGAGCCGACTCGGTAACGGCGGCGGTCAGGTGCGGCGCAGACGCCGTTTATCTCGGGCTGCCCGACTTTAACGCACGCCGCAACGCCGAAAATTTTTCCGAAAAAGAGTTCGCTCAAACGGTCGAATATTGCCATATCAGGGGTGTTAGGGTCTTTTTGACCCTTAACACCCTTGTTCGGACTTGTGAGATACCGCAGGCGCTGGCAGCCGCAAAGTCCGCAGCCGCTGCGGGCGCCGACGCACTTATTGTGCAGGATATCGGGCTTGCCTCGCTGCTGCGCCGCGAACTGCCCGAACTTCCGCTTCACGCCTCAACCCAACTTTCGGTTCATTCACATAAAGCGGTTGAAAAACTTGCAAAAATGGGGTTTGCGCGCGTTGTCGCCGCAAGGGAAATGAGCAAGCAGGAATTAAAGGAACTTATTTCGGCAGCTCACACCCATAATATGGAAGTTGAAGTTTTTGTGCACGGTGCGCTTTGTATGAGCCTTTCCGGGCAGTGCTATTTAAGCGGAACCCTCGGCTCAAGAAGCGGCAACCGAGGACTTTGCGCGGGGCCCTGCCGCCTGCCGTTTTCGGTCAGGGGCGGAACAGGGTACGATTTAAGCCTTAAAGACCTCTGCCTGCTTGACCGTGTAAACGATCTGCGTGAAATCGGGGCTGATTCCCTTAAAATTGAGGGCAGAATGAAACGCCCCGAATACGTCGCCGCCGCCACCGCCGCATACCGCCGCGCGCTGGACGGCGAACCCGTTACGCCCGAAATGCGCCGCCTGCTTGCCGATATTTTTTCACGAAACGGCTTTACAAGCGGATATTTTGACGGAAAAACAGGCTCCGATATGTTCGGCAGACGAACCGACGAACAGGCCAAAATGTCGCCTGCCGCCGCAAAAGGCCTGCATGAACTTTACCGCCGCGAACGCTCCTCCGTGTCGGTTTCGGCGCACCTTTTAACAGATGAAAACAATTCGGTTTTAACCCTGTCGGACGGGGTGAACACCGTAAAAGTGTACGACCGTTACCCGACCGATTGCGGCAGTTCAGAGCCGAATATCGACGCTGTCCGTGAAAAAATCGCAAGACTCGGTTCAACGCCGTTCAAACTGGGCAAACTAACGGCAGACCTGCCTGTCGGAACGGCTGTCCCGTCGGGTCAGCTTAACCGTATGCGCCGCGAGGCAGCCGAAAAACTCTGCGCCGTGAGGGCGGAAAATCCGCCGCTGTATCCCATATCAAAGGGTTCGGCACCGCAGCCCGAACGCAGTGCGGCAATAGCGTCCCTTGCGGCAAAAAACGGCAAAAAGCCGCTGCTTGCAAAATTCCGCTCGGTTGACCAAATTCCGAAAAACCTTTCGGGTATAGACGGGATAATTTTACCGATTGAGGAAATAAATAGGCAAATAATCGGGCGCACGGGCGGAAAACTGCCGCTGTATGCCGACCTGCCGCGCGGTATGTCGTGCGGTGAGGACTCGGTTAAAAAAATGCTGCAAGCCGCCGCCGCAAACGGC
This sequence comes from Roseburia intestinalis, assembly GCA_963630555.1. Taxonomy (GTDB): domain Bacteria; phylum Bacillota; class Clostridia; order Oscillospirales; family Acutalibacteraceae; genus CAVALG01. The sequence goes on from CAVGND010000049.1 coordinate 7,579, forward strand.
GTAAAAGCGGCGTTTTGCGGGAATATCGCCTCTCTGCAATTGTGTGCGGAGGTCGGAATTTCGGCGGCTGCCGATTTCGGGATGAATATTATAAACGGCGAATCCTTCGCCGCCGCAGCCGATATGGGCTTTGGGGCAGCCGTGCTGTCGCCCGAAACTCCGTCGGCTGATATAGCCGCATTCGGCAATTGCTTTATCGGCGAACGGGCGGCACAAAAAATCCCGCTCGGGGCATATATCTACGGCAGGAGTGCGCTTATGCTGCTGCGAAATTGCCCCAATAAAAACGGAGCGGGCTGCGCCGATTGCGGCGGCAGTGCCGAAATACGCGACCGCAAGGGCATTACCTTCCCTCTGCTTTGCCGTGGCGGATACACCGAACTTTTCAATTCACGCCCTTTGTATGTTGCCGACCGTACCGCAGAGTTTACATCTGCCGACTTTTTTGTCGCATCTTTCACCGTCGAAACGGCGGACGAAACGGAAAAAATAATCGCAGCCGCCGCCGCGCATAAACCCCCGACAGGCGAGTATACACGGGGATACTGCGCCGGAATTTAGGACTTGGAATTAGTGATTAGTGATTAGTGATTAGTAATTAGTAATTAGGAATTAGGAGTTAGGAATTAGGAATTAGGAATTAGGAATTAGGAATTAGGAATTAGTAGTTAAGAATTAGCAGTTAAGAATTAGCAGTTAAGAATTAGTGATTAGCATTCGGCGGTTGGACGGCACGCACAAACCCTTGCCACCGTTCTAGATGTTAGATGTTAGACTGTAGATGTTAGATGTGGTGTACTAGACTTTAGACTGTAGACATTAGACTGTAGATGTGATAGGCGGGAGTTTGAGCGTTGACGGCGGTTCTCAAACCCTTGCCATTCTAGACGTTA
>CAVGND010000050.1:0-8211 GCA_963630555.1 Roseburia intestinalis
TCCCGCTCAGACATTTTCTTTGACCGAATAAAAGCGGAAGAATTCATCTCTTTATACGATGCCGTAAGCGGCAATTTGTGCAGTTCCGAGGTTGTCGGCGAGATGAATTGGGCATTTGACAGCGATGGAGATGTAACAATCAGCGGATATAATTCAAACCGATTTATAAATGTCACAGCCGGAGATTTTGACAATGACGGTAAGGATACCCTTATCATCTATGTTGCAAACAGTAAAAAAACTCCGTCAACAAGACTTCACGGTCTTGACTATGAAGCGGAAAAGTATGAAGTCGGTTGTTATCTGAAGGAGTATGATTTTGCCGATAATAAATTGACCATGCTTAACCGTCTCGAGAATGATGCAGGTTATTACAAAATGGGATATGATTTGCTGAATGACTCGTATATCGCTTATTATCAGAGCGGTACATCATCAACATCTGCATATGTCCGTGCAGATGTTATCAACGGCTCAACCGACGACTCATCAAGCAATCAGTACACCAAATTGACTGTCGATATGGTTGTCGGCGACTTTAACGGCGACAGAATAGACGATTTGGCAGTCTTGTCGTATTTTGGTGGAGCAGGTGCTTATGCCTCGGAATATAATTCAACTCCCCAAATCAAAATCCGGTACGGAACAACCGGTACCTATACCGGATCGTTTGTTGACAGCAAAGGCGATGAAAAATATACAATAAGAACTTTGTCGGATGCCGACTCTAACGGATACAGAAAGCTGCTATCTGTCTGTGATGGTGGACTTGCCTGCGGCGACATCAATAACGACGGTTATGACGACCTTTTTGTTGCGGGAACTAAGTTATATACAAATTACTATAAAGATAACAGTGATGCTCTTCTTGGTAGCTATTTGCAAGATGAAGATACTTTTGCGTATTGTGTTCTTATGAACAACTGTAACAAGGACTTTGTGCAGTCAGAGGTTAAAACCATGACTGCCAATGATTGGACCTACGGCTGTTCGCCGAATGCTGTTGAGGCTGTTGCCTTTAACGGAGAAAATGCTTCAGATTTCATCTTTATAAACGGTTCACTGTATACATATGATTCTTCTACCGGCGGATTTAATACCGTTGCTTCGCAGGGCTATACAACAAGCGGATTCCAGTTTGACGGCGCTCTTGGCGGACACGAGGAGTTTATGCGCTCGGTTGTAGTCGGCAATTTCGACGGCAACAACGCCGGCAGAGAGCAAATTTTATTTGTTGCTTCCTGTCGTGACAAGGACAGCGTTTATTCCTTTAAGAAGGGCATGATAGCCGGCGTATAACGCAGGCAATGTAATCGGTGACAAAGGTGACAAAGGTGAGAAAGGTGATAAAGGCGATACCGGTGCAGCGGGTGTCGGCGTTAAATCAGTGACGATTGACGAGAACGGCGACCTGATTATTACGCTGACTGACGATACTGTGTATAATGCCGGCAAGGTAACCGGAAACAACGGCGACAAGGATGAAACCGGTGCTGCCGGCGTCGGCGTCAAGGATGCTGTTGTAGATGAAAACGGCAACCTCATCATCACTCTGACTGACGGCACTGTGTACAATCTCGGAAATGTCACCGGAGCCAAGGGCGACGCAGGCAAAGACGGTCAAAACGGATCAAATGGTTCAAACGGCTTGAACGGAAACGGAATCCGGTCAGCACATATTGACGCAGACGGCAATCTTATCATCACCTTTACCGACGGAGTTGTTACTAACCTCGGCAAGATCGTCGGCACAGACGGAAAAGACGGTCAGGACGGTGCTGACGGTAAAGATGGAAAGGACGGCATCGGAATCAAGGGCTGCCGCATTGACGACGACGGCAACCTGATCCTTACGCTGACCGATAATACAACGCTTGACGCAGGCAATATTTCCGCAATCAGCGATAGGGTCAGTGTTTCCAAGCCCCTTGCTACCGCAGCAGTATCCGTTTCGGGCACATCGCTGCTTTGGAACATCATAACCCTTGCTGTTGCGATTATCAGAAAGAAAAAGTATAACAAATAACAAAGCAAACAAATTCCAAGGCGGCTATCGGAAGGTAGCCGCCTTGCTCTGTCACCGGGCAAAATATGCCGCAGGAATTGAAAGATTGGTTTCAGCCATTTCATAGGACAAGCCATATTTACAGACTGTATCTGCACTACTGCTACTTACTCGGATACTTATCGTAGAGTTGTACGGTACGAATGAAAACCGCCCGTATCCTTATGAGGGTCTGCCTGCGGCGGAGAACCTTATGCCGCTACAAAAATACCCGCCCAAGAGAACGAAGACCGAAAAAATCGACAGCGTCATTGCGGACAAGGAGTACGAGCTGTATCTGAAAGAGCAGAAGCTTGGTCAGCTCAAACGGTGCACTGCCGAGATTGAACGGTTATTCCGTAAAATCTATGAGGATAACGTAGGTGGCAAGATCACCGATGAGCAGTTCTACCGTCTTTCGGAGGGATACGAAGCCGAGCTTGCGGACGCAAAAGCCGAGATGACCAAACTAACCGAGGAGGTCAGGGATACCGACACAGCGGTGAACAATGTGGAGAAACTGATCGCCGTCACAAGACGGTATACCCGCATTGACGAGCTGACACCGGAAATCCTAAACGCATTAGTGGACAAAATCGTTGTCCACGAAGCGGAGAAAAAGGACGGCAAGCGCACACAGTCCATCGACATCTACTATTCCTATGTGGGCATCGTCAACATCCCCACGGAGGAGAAAATGGCGGCATTTGCCGCAAGGCTCGCAACGCCGAGAACCGCCTAAAGGACAGGCAAAACGGCAGGACATCTCTCTCCTACCGAAATACATACGAAGTTTGTCCCTATAGAGGGTAATATATCATTGACAAACCTAAAAAAATTAATTTTTTAGCCGATATAATGTATTTACAAAAAGGCGTTTTTGGTATATAATATCTTATATTGTCACAGATTGTTGCCGGAAGTGCCGGTGCTGATATTGAGATATTACGGGAGAATTACCTATGAATAAAAAAAATACAAAGAAAATATACAGGAAAAAGTGCCATTCCAAAAACCCTTTTGTCAGATTCGGGAATTGGTGGCACTACCTTGCAGGCGGTTGGAAAGCTGCAATTATTGTGCTGACTTCGCTTTTGCTTATAGTTGCGATAGGGCTCGGGTATACTTTTTCGGTCTTTAACAGTATTAACCGTAAAAATGTTGATAATGACCTTATAGATGTTGAACCTATAGCGGAGGGCATTAAAAACATCGCCCTTTTCGGTATTGATACAAGGGAAGGGAAGTCTTTTTCCGGTAATTCGGATACCATTATGATTTTAAGTGTAAACACTAAGGTCAATAAAATCAAAATGGTTTCGGTTATGCGCGATTCCCTCGTGCCGATAGTCGATAAGAACAAAAAATACGGAAACAACAAGATAAACTCCGCATACGGCGGCGGCGGGCCTGCCAGAGCAATAAACACTCTTAATTCAAATTTCGGACTTGATATTGAAGATTATGTTACCGTTAATTTCTTCGGTATGGAAAAAATTATTGAGGCTATGGGCGGCATTGAGGTTCCCGTTACCGAAGATGAAATGACTCCGAAAAAATCCGCCCCCAAAGGTATGCTTAACCAATGCATACAGGAACAGGCGGATAAAGACGGAACGGCGGCTGTCCTTGTCAAGAGTGCCGGTACTCAGGTTCTTAACGGCCGGCAAGCCGTGGCTTGGGCACGTATAAGAAAGGCTAAAAACTATTGGGGTCATAATGATGATTTCGGCAGAACGGAACGCCAGCGTTATGTTATGCAAAAACTTTTTGAAACCGCTAAGACTTTGCCGTGGTCAAAATATATTTCATTGATTGACGCACTGCTGCCATGCACGGAAACTTCGCTTACCAACGATGAAATATTAAGCCTTGCCAAAGTTCTTACCGTAGGCGGAATATCAATGGAAAGCGCACGCATTCCCACGGATAAAATGATAATCGATGCCGATTACCGCGGAACCGGTGCTTCGACGGTTTATTATGATATTGATGATGCGAAAGGGCTTATTCACGCATTTATATTTGAAGATGTTTCAGCCGATCAGTATGACGAACAGGCAACATACACAAAAAATAATTGGTACGGCGGCAGTTCCGGCAACACTTCGCAAACTGGTACTTATTCAAGCAGAAACAGTACATCGCAAAGTTCTTCCGCTTCTTCCGGCTCGTATGTTACAAGCAGTTCCGAAAATTCCTCGGGCGGTTCTTCCTCATACAGTTCTTCTTCGGACAGTTCTTCTTCCTACAATCCTTCTTCGGGCAGTTCCGAAAGTTCATCGTCCTCATCAAGCAGTTCTTCAAGCAGTGCATCAAGTTCTTCGTCCGCCCCCGAACCGAGCCCCGAAGAACCAACCGCTCCCGAGGACGAATAATAACTGCAGTTGCTGAATGTGAGGGTGTAAAATGAAAAGTTTTGATATTAAAACGAAAATATATTTCGGCGAAAATTCACTTGATCATCTCAAGGATTTGAAAAGTAAAAAAGCGCTTGTGATATCCGACCCGTTTGTTGTTAAAAGCGGAATGGTGTATATGATAGCGTCACGTTTGACAGAGGGCGGCATTGACTATGAAATATTCAGTGATGTCGTGCCCGACCCGCCTATATCAAAGGTTGCCGAGGGTGTCGAAAAATTAATTGCATACAACCCCGATGTCCTTATAGCTATAGGCGGCGGCAGTGCAATTGACTCTGCTAAGGCAATACGCGAAGTGGCTGTGAACTCCGAAAAAGTGAACCGTATGCCGCTTATTGCAATACCGACAACAAGCGGAACAGGCAGTGAGGTAACTTCCTTTTCGGTTATAACCGATCCCGAAAACCACACTAAATATCCGCTCGTAAGCGATTCGCTTTTGCCGGAAGAAGCAATACTTGATTCCGAACTTGTAAAATCTGTGCCTGCCTCAATAACCGCGGATACCGGTATGGATGTCTTTACGCACGCTCTTGAGTCGTATGTAAGCCTTAATAATAATGAATTTTCGGCTGCACTTTCGGAAAAAGCAATCGAAATATTCGGAGGCTTTATGCTGCGCTCGTATCTTGATAATAATGATACTCACGCACGCCAAAAAATGCATGTTGCATCCTGCCTTGCAGGTCTTGCGTTTAATACGGCGTCGCTCGGTCTTAATCACGGTATGGCGCACCAGTTGGGCTCTTTCTTTCATATACCGCACGGCCGCGCAAACGCAATATTACTGCCGGCGGTTATAGAGTATAACGCCGATATAAATAAGCACAGCCGCAGCAAGGAAGAATATCCAAAACATGTTAAAAAGTATTGCACCGTTGCAAGAATGTTGGGCTTGCAGAACTTTAACACAATAACTACCATTCGCGCGCTGGTAAGTTACATACAGTTTATGCTTAAAGAAATGGACATTCCGCTTTCAATTTCGCAAATCGGCAAAATATCCGAAAAAGAATATTTTGACGCGATACCGCATATGGCAAAAGGTGCGCTTGCGGATCCGTGTACAGCTACTAATCCGCGCAAACCGACTGTTGAAGATGTAATGCATATATATCAAAACCTTTGGTAAATTTATTTCCCCCGACTGTTTTCAGAGCAGTGGGGGTTGCTTTTAACCGACATTGTTAAAAACTTTAACAACTTTGGAAGAAATACGGCTAAAAAATAAAAAATATTGTTAAATTATACACAAAGTTATTGACAATTAAGTATATAAATACTATAATAATAATCGTAAATTTAATTGTACCTTCAGGAGGAATAAAAATGTCAAGAGTTTATAATTTCAGTGCAGGCCCTTCAATGCTGCCGGAGGCTGTGCTTAAAAAAGCGGCAGACGAAATGCTTGAATACGGCGAAACCGGTCAGTCCGTAATGGAAATGTCACATCGTTCAAAAGAATATCAGGCTATTTTTGATAAAACTGTCGCATTGCTTCGCGAACTTATGGAGATCCCGGACGATTATGAAGTTCTGCTTCTGCAGGGCGGCGCTTCCTCGCAGTTTGCGATGGTTCCGCTTAACCTTATGAATAAATCGGGCAAAGCCGATTATGTTATAACGGGTCAGTGGGCTAATAAAGCGTATAAGGAGGCTTCCCGTTACGGTGACGCTCATGTTGTTGCGTCATCTAAGGATAAAACCTTTACCTATATTCCGAAACTCGACCCTTCCACCTTTACTAAGGATGCGGACTATTTCCACATCTGTATGAACAACACCATCTACGGTACCAAATATCATACGCTGCCCGAAACCGGCAATGTTCCGCTTGTTGCCGATATTTCAAGTTGCATTTTGTCTGAACCTATTGATGTTACCAAGTTCGGACTTCTGTATGCAGGCGCTCAGAAAAATGTTGCCCCCGCAGGGCTTACAATCGTTATTGTCCGCAAAGACCTGCTCGGCAGCGCACAGGATATCACACCCACTATGTTTAATTATGTTACCCACAGCGAGAACGGCTCTATGTTCAATACTCCGCCTTGCTACACAATTTATATCGCAGGTCTTGTTATGCAGTGGGTTAAAGATACCTTCGGCGATTTAAAAGGTATGAAAGCGCATAATGAGAAAAAAGCAAAGATACTTTATGATTTCCTTGACGGCAGCAAACTCTTTAAAGGCACGGTAGTTCCCGAAGACCGTTCGCTGATGAATGTACCGTTTGTCACCGGGGATGAGGAAATGGACGCTAAGTTTGTCGCAGCCGCTAAAAAAGCGGGATTTGTAAATATTAAGGGTCACCGTACCGTAGGCGGTATGCGTGCGTCGATTTATAATGCAATGCCCATCGAAGGCGTTGAAAAACTAGTTGAGTTCATGAAAAAGTTTGAAAAGGAGAACGCATAATGTTCAAAATAAAAACCTATAACAAGATTTCAAAAGCAGGACTTGATGTTCTTGATGAAACACGCTATACTCACGGAGATGATGTAACTGAGCCGGACGGGGCGATAGTCCGTTCAGCCTCGCTTCACGACACTGAATTTCCGGAAAGCCTTTTGGCTATAGCCAGGGCAGGCGCTGGCACAAACAATATTCCTACCGACCGTTGTGCTGAGCAGGGAATAGTGGTTTTCAATACCCCCGGTGCTAACGCAAACGCCGTTAAAGAATTGGTCATAGCAGGTTTGCTCCTTTCTTCACGCCGTGTCGTGCCGGCTATTGAGTGGGCAAAAACTTTAAAAGGTAACGGCGCGGAAGTCGGTAAAATGGTTGAAAAGGGCAAAAGCGCATTTGCGGGGCCTGAACTTAAGGGTAAAACACTTGGTGTTATCGGACTCGGTGCTATCGGTGTGCTTGTTGCCAATGCTGCCAATCACCTCGGAATGAAGGTCTACGGTTACGATCCGTACCTTTCCATAAACGCGGCTTGGAATTTGACACACAACGCTATTCGCGCCGATGATATTAAAGAAATATTCAAAAAATGCGATTATATAACCCTGCATATTCCGCTCACCCCCGATACTAAGGATACAATTAATGCCGAGTCAATCGCTGAAATGAAAGACGGCGTCCGTATTCTTAACTTTGCGCGCGGCGATCTCGTCAATACTGCCGATATAAAAGCCGCTCTTGCTGACGGTAAGGTTGCGGCGTACGTTACCGATTTCCCGAATGACGATCTGCTTGATGTAAGCGGCGTTACCGCAATTCCGCACCTCGGTGCGTCCACCCCGGAATCGGAAGATAACTGTGCTCAGATGGCGGCTGAAGAATTGATGGATTATCTTGAAAACGGCAACATTACCCATTCGGTTAATATGCCCGATATCTCAATGCCGCGCAGCGGTGACCACAGGATCTGCGTAATTCACAAAAACGTACCTACGGTGCTTAACAGAATTACGGGAATCGTGTCCGAAATAAATATTGAAAATATGCTTAATAAGTCCAAGGGGAATTATGCCTGCACAATGCTTGATATTGCAGAAAAGGACGAAGCAAAGGTCAAGGCTATCAAAAAGGCGGTAGACGAAATGGCGGATGTCATCCGCGTCAGAATTATCTGAACCGTATATCCCTGAAATCAAAACCACCCGTCAAATGAACTTGTCAAGTAAAAGCAGACAGTGAAAACCACCAATTATTAGTTCTTCTTCGAATTTTGTGTAAACACATTTTAACGGTACAAGAATCAGAATTTATATCGTGGCGTGTGAGCCGCAAAACGGC
>CAVGND010000051.1:0-6907 GCA_963630555.1 Roseburia intestinalis
GGATTTCTCAAATTCTGCGTGATCCCCGAAAACCTGCCTATGCTCAAGGCATATTTGGGTATAGAAAATGCACCTGCCGAAGCAGGTGCACAAATGGAGTTACATCATAGGATTTTCAAGCAGGTCTTCGATATCGCAACCAAGAACGCGGGATAACTTGTAGAGTGTTTGTGCCTGCGCCTTATCAATGTCGTTGACCCGCTGCTCATACATCTGAATGTTTCGGACTTTGATTCCCGATTGTTCCGCAAGTTCTGACTGAGATAAGCCTCTGCTTTCCCGAATTCGTTTCAGATTGGAATCGCCTTCGGCAGCCTTGTAGAACTCTTCCATCGTATCAATGAAGTTCGTGATATCCATCTCATGATAGACCGAATACATTTCGATGATCTTAGTCAAAGGAATCCGCTCGAAGATATCTTTAAACCTGCGGCCGCAGTACCATTGATATTCTGCAAGCGCCCAACCAGCCCAATATTCAGGAGAACATTCCTCTGAGTTTGTAGGCTTCGGAAGTTCCTTTCTGCCGTATGCTTTCAGGATAACCGCACGGGCAAGTTCAACACCGGACATACCTGCAACATAGGCAGGATTGCCGCGCTCAAACTGCTCGGCATAGCCTGTGTTGATAAAAAGCACGGTAATCCAATCCGGTTTAATCTTGCAGTCATTGATAGCATAATCGAAGAATGAGGACAGACGATCCTTTGCATTACTCAAATAGGATTCGTTGTATGCGTGGGTCATCATTGCTCATCTCCTCTCTCAAGATATCAAGTACAAAGATATCATCACGATATGATTTTGTCTTCTTGATTTCTTTACGATAAGTATCTCTCGCTTTGGTGTCTCTATCCAGGAACTTGGGATAATAGACATTCTTATCGACCGAATATGCATCGACAAACTTCAAACGCTCAAATCCTCTTTGCGAGATAACAACGGTTTGTTCGCCGAGTTTGCCGAGGCGAAGCGCCTTATTCAGACTTCTTAGGGGAAGTGTGTTGGACACAAAGGACTCAGCATACTGAAAGTAAGAATCGTCCGCGCGGTATCCGACAACAATGTCGTAGCCGGAAAGATCAACCGAGTAATGCTCAATGATATAATCCCGTGCGTCAACGGCAACCTCGGAATCGAGCTTAAAGGTGCGGAACTGAAGAAGCAAGGCAATCCAGTTGAGGACTGTATGATTACCGCTCAACAGGTTCAATACTTTCAATCCGTCTTCGTCAAAGTCATAGACATTTACAAAGCCATCTGTGTTCTTTTTACAGGCCCATTCCTTGGCCATTTCATCGACACGGGTGCAGTAAAAGCCTCTTCCGTAGTCATTGTGTGGATTGCCGATATTGATATCCGGAACCTCGATGATGTGATCCGTTCCGTGAAGTAATTGAATTGTGCTCATAAAACCAAGCCTCCCTATATCATTGTGATGACACAATCATATTATATCATTGCAATGATAGTTTTGTCAACGGGGTTTGAAAATATTCCGAAATAAAGTTCGAAACGGAGGATACGAAATGCATGCTTTTAGAAATATAAAACCACCGGACACGATGGAACGCATAAGTGAGATGAAACGATGACCTATGTATTATCCGACATCCACGGCAACCTGCAACGATTTAAGTCCATTATGGCTCAAATCAATCTCCAAGCGGATGATACATTGTATGTCCTCGGAGATGTGATAGACAGGTACGCCGGAGGAATCAAAATATTAAGACAAATCATGAAAATGCCCAATGCCAAAATGTTGATTGGCAACCATGAATATATGATGCTCAACGCCATCGGTCATTGCAAAGATGCAGCCGAGAACACGAATCAGCGAGAAAAGAGGCTTTGGTACAGGAACGGCGGAATGATTACGCATGAACAGCTCAAACATTACCGCAAGGATACCCGAGCCGAGATTTTCGATTTCATCCGCCAACTGCCAACAAACCTTGAAGTCGAGGTCAACGAAGTCAAATACAAGCTTGTCCACGCCTCTCCCGAAGAAAATTACATGAAATCCCCCTGGAACATTTATGACTACAAAAACAGCCGTGAGTTTGCCATATGGGATAGATGGGATGAAACACAACCGATTCCCGAAGGATATGTACTGATCTTCGGTCATACGCCCACCTGCTACTTTCACGACAAAATGCCGTGGTGCATTTGGAAGGGTGATAATGCAATCGGCATAGACTGCGGCAGTGGCTATGAGTATGGACGGCTTTCGTGTCTCCGATTGGATGACATGAAGGAATTTTACTCGGTTTGATGACACAGTTGATATCGGTCGAAAGGAGAATGAATGAGTACATCTTATTACATATTCACTGAGGTAAAACTCAATAGTGCTTGGCACTGTATCAATGGCATGGTCGCAAGAATAAAGCCAAGAGAGCATTTTGTCATTGCTCCAACCTTTCACACCGATGCAAGACGGCACTTTGAAAAAGCATTTATGCAGCTTAGTGATGACGGATATCGTATCGGCATAGATGAGTTATCCGAAAATCTCTGCATTGCGGCAACTGAATGGATATCTCCCGGAGATGGTATTATGCTTGCAATCCCGTATGATGAAATTCTCAAAGTGTTGAATGCTTCAGGCAAAGAACATTGTGCCTTTGCTCTGAGGTCAGATGTGGCTGACTTTGAAAATAATGAGGTTGATGACATATGCGAATATGTATCCGTCAAAGAATACCGCCAAATGAACGATGAACTCAAAAAGGCGTATCAATACTACGAATGGAACGACCGCTTAGGTGTGTACCGATATTACGATGAATTGTATAAGAAAATAGTATCGCAGGTTCAAGATTGGAAAACAGTCAATCCTCGTGAAATCATTGATGACATCCGAATCATCTTGTTCACAGGCTAAGCGAAAGGAGTCACCAATGGGAACTTATTATGCAATTTATGCCGAGGTTCGTGTCGGCAATCAGTGGTACAATTTGAATCCACTATTTCAGCGCGCTGACGGAAATATCGATGTCTGGCCGGTCATTTCGGGACGAAATTGGCTTCGTGAAGCATATGAAGAATTGGAAGAAGTCAGTTACACTTGCGGTCGACCGGAGAATATGAGCAAAGAAGTTCGGTCGGTATTTCCCCATGAAGACGATGAACCATACGACCCGTACTTACATATCGACACCTACAAGGATTTTTACAGCCGTTCCATGTTCCTTGTGAACTACGGCAAATCCGTAAAAGGTCGAGTCAAGAAGGACAAGCCGACACGGTACTGCGGGTATGCTTCCAAGGTCAGCATCGCAGCATTTGAAATCGACGAGTATGATACCATAGGTTATTGGCTCACTCCCGAGGAATACAAAAAACTGTCCGACAAGGAGAAACAAGAGTATTCCTACTACGAGTGGGACGAATACGAGGACTGGTACAGGGTTTATAACTTAATCGTGGACAGAGTGGATACTATGCTCGGCTATTTCTGTCGATGGGCAGAATATGCTATCAAGGATGCAAATCCGGACGAAACATGCCCAACTGCTGACTATGTCCGACTGCTCGTATATCGGTGTTGAGAATAGACAGAACATCTGAGTGAAACATGAGAAAGGTGGGATTGGTATAGACTATCATTGTGGTGATATATTCTCTCCCAACAGGACCGGTCACGAACTGGTGATCTGCCATCAGGTAAACTGTCGGGGAATCATGGGTGCAGGGCTTGCGAAGCAGATTCGCACCATGTTCCCACAAGTATATGAGATGTATCAAAGGAATTGCACCCAAGCCGCTAACCGTCAGGACTTGCTCGGGAAAGTGTTGTTTTATCCAATCCGATACAACGGATGTGAATGGCTCATCGCCAACCTGTTCGCACAAGACGGCTTCGGTCGGGATAAATGCTATACCGATTATGATGCTCTGCGAAAAGCACTCACGGTTGTAAGAACTGTTGCGACACCATTACCGGCAAGGACGCTGACGACTGTCCGAATCCCGTATAAAATGGGCAGCGGTCTTGCGGGAGGGCCTTGGAGCATCGTGAAACAAATAATCAAAGACGAGCTTGTGGCTTATGACATACCCGTAGAAATTTGGGAGAAGGAATCAGTATGAGCGAAAATAGTCCTTTGGATGATATAGCTTATTTAATTGCCGCATTCGAAGAACAAAAGAAAACAATCTATGCGCATTATTCTCAAGCGGTTGCTTCGGTAATGACCGGAAGAATAACCGCAGAAAATGAGATAGAAAGAATTATGGACGGTCTTCTCGATTTCGCTGATGATGAGCTTTTTCTCGGTCTGTACAAGAAGCTGTGTCGCCATGTGTATAACTCATATCCGCAGATGGTCAGCGAACACATCGCCCTCTTCCGAATGCAACTTGAAGATGGAGAGAATGACCATGAAAATAAGCGACAACAATTATGAAATCGTGCCTGTAAAGAACTAAGAGGAAGGAATGGTGCTATAATGAAAAGAATATGGCTGTATTTATATGCCCAAGACGAAAAAGAGGTAGACATTCAAAGGGAAGAACTGATGAATCATTGCCGTGAGAGTCACATGAATATTGTAGGAGAAACCGTAATGATTCAAGAGAAAAAGCTTGACCCCGATGGATTTTCTACTGCAATTAACTGCGCCGTGGAAAACAGATGCGATTATCTTGCAACTTATAAGACCGAGACAATTGAAATGGATGATAAAATGGGTATAGCGATCTGCGAGGCATACATAGAAAGCAATCTTTCCCTTTACTCAACGGATCATGGGGCGTTTATGGAAAAAATCTATATGGCGCTCCCCTGGCTAAAACTTTGGAATGCGCCAAACCTTTTCTCGATGGATGAGGATTTAGATGCTGGTGAAAAACCGGAGTACCCCGAACCTCGTTTGCTTGACTCAATAAATGTGCGTGTGAAAAGACAAGGCAAAATCTGCAAACTGACATTTACGGATTTGTGTGAGGACGAACAATTATTTGCACTTTCTTGTATGTCCAAAGAAGAAATCAAAACTCTAATGATGCAGCTTGCATGCAGTATGCAGCGACTTGTGAATCTGTTTGATATTCGAAGGGATCAAGATGGACAACTTACTGCCAAAGGTAAAGAATGCTTGCTTATCCAACACTGAATCTGATGTGAATAGATAGCAAATATGAAGGGAGAAAAATATGAATTATAATAAGACGGAAACAAGAGAACTGAATACTCCGGCTCTGAACGAGGAAGAGTTAGATGTCATTGAGGTGCTCGACCACAGAGCACTGTTCTGCAACGGACGGATTAAGCCCGAGCAGTTTCCTGAAGGTTTACACGCCTATGACCTCCGCCATAGCGATGACGGCGGTCGATTCTGCTCCATTGAGCCGAAGGTTGGAGTCAATCACGGAGGCACCGTGCTGATGCGAGATGTACTCGATTTCGGTAAGGATGGATATATCCCGCTTGACGATGACACTGAGCCGAACTTTTTGGGTGAAACAATGACGGCATCGGAATTTGTCGGGGAAGAAACCCAGGACGAAGTCATGCGAATGAATGGTATGTGATGTTGAAAGGAATACGATGATATGAATATCGAAAAGCAGATAGAAAATTTCAATAACACCAACGCACCGTTCTATGTGGTTGCACACGACGACGGACGATTCAGTCTCTGCCTGCCGATTGCTTTGCTGAGCGATGAGTACTACCCGTACTGTCAGACCGCATTTGACAATTATGCCAAGGAAATCGGCGATGAGGTATGTGATGAGCGCGGACTCAAAACGCATGGCAACGGATATGAATGGGACGCTGCGTTTCGTGAAGCTTTTGCGGATGAACCGAATATCGAAAGAATTATCTTTGACAGCGAGGCGGGCGGCTTTTTCTGCAATTGTGATGATTTGCAGATATTGACGGACTTTGGAAGCCGATTCAAAAAAATCTGCCAAAACACGGAAGTGTTTACGAAAACGATTGCCGAAGGTATAAAAAATGCCGACGAGCGTGAAGCCGAGCAGGAACGAATCGCCAAAACTGTCCGCGGACAGCTTATGCGCCATCCCGAATGTTCTTTTGACATCATGACTCCCGATGGCAGAGTTCAGCTTACGCCGGAGGATATTAAGGCAATGCTCGGCGGAGAGAAACAAGACATCAGAATAGATGGCGTGATATACGCGGCATACGAACTTCTTGATATGGAAGTTGTAGATATGCAAGCGGATCTGTTCGATAACGGTCTAATCCGAATGAAAGCTGATGAAACGGATGAGCAGACCTTCGTGCAGACAATGTGATTAAATAAGAAAAAGAATGACAAGCAAAAGGAGATAGAAAAGTGAGCTACGACATACATCTCAATGATCCTGTCACCAAGCAGACCATTGAATTGGAAAATCCACATTTTATGCGTGGAGGTACATATGCTATTGATGGGACAAAGGAACTGAGTCTGAACATCACATACAACTATGCCTGTGTGTTCTGCCGTCCCGATGTTCTTGGTGAAAAAGGCATCAGAAGCATTTACGGGAAAACCGGAGCTGAGAGCATACCAGTTTTGCAAATGGCAATTGATGCCTTGACCGATGAAGTTGATCCTGACTATTGGAAGGCAACCGAAGGGAATGTCAAAAAGTCACTCTGTCAATTGCTATCTATGGCAAATATGCGACCGGATGGCGTTTGGGACGGCGACTAAAGGAGTTTGATATAATGGAATTTGAAGTAGATAACGAACTGAAGCTGGCACAGGTGTGGTGCTCCCACGCCGACCAAAGGGACGAGTTAAAGCAGAAAAAGCTAAAGGAGTTTATTGCCGATTGTAGGAAAAAGAAAATCTTCGTCTGCGTTTATGAATCAGGCGACGGCAGCCTTTTGAAAAACACCAAAGAGTTGCTTGCCAACAATCTCAATAACCCGACA
>CAVGND010000052.1:0-6859 GCA_963630555.1 Roseburia intestinalis
CACAAAAGCCCAAAACCCTTGAGAAATCAAGGGTTTTTCGCTGTTTTAGGGGCAATTTTAAGTTTTTTTAATTTTCTCTCCTAACAAATACATTTAGAGGTGAAATTATTTATAAATCTTTTGCTTTTTTCGATTTTTGTGTCCCGAATTTTTTGCCGACTTTTACTTGACAGTTACTGTTCAGACAGCCGCCCCTGACATGCCCCTTTATTTTCGATTCTACCGGAACCGATGACAACAATTTTCCTGAATTTTGGATAGTGCTGCTTTGTGTTTCAGGTGCAGGTGCGGCGGTAGCCGTAATCTGCGGCAGGAAGAAAAAAGATTCTTTATAATCGGGAATATTTGTCCCAAGCGCAACTGAAACAACCGAACAAGTCGCAGCGCTGTGATCTGATGCGGTGCAGCAGTTCGGAGAATATTGATACTGTTCGGGTAAACAACAATAATAAAACAGAGGCAGAGCGTGGATGGCACTCTGCCTCTGTTTTATGTAAATTTGCTGCGGATCCGGTCTGAATTTATTGATGTGACCGGTTTGTTTACTGCTGCAAAGAGTTATTAATTGATTTTATTCATAACCAGTCCGGTTATAAGTTTCGGGTAAAAGTAGGTCGATTTTTGCGGCATTTTTTCGCCTGCGCTTGCAACATCGGCAATTTCGGTAATTCTGGTCGGGTTAAGGAAGAATGCGCAGTTTGCGCTGCCCGCTTTTACCGCGTCAATCGCTTCATTGGCGCTGCGCGTGTAGGTAAGGTTTATCTGCTTTGCCATATTCTCTTTGTCAATACCCAGTATATTTTCAAGTATAAGGGTATGCAGTACGCTTACATCAAGTTGGCGCAGCGATTTGTCAAGCGCGGCGAGTTCCGGTGTGTTGTCAACACTGTCATTAAGCGTAAGAAGGTAATGCTTTTCACCGTCATAATATCCGAATGATTTTTTGCCTGCAAGGTATTTTTCCTTTAATGCGTTGTTTATGCAGTTGATGCAGCCCATAGTTTCTACAGTGAACAGCTTTTCACACTCGGAAATGAGTTTGTCAGAACGGAAATTTTCCAAATCCCTTATAATTCTGTGGGTCGGAAAAACTACCAGACCGTCATTTTCGATATCGACGCACATCATCATAATATAATCGCAGTCGTCGCCCTCTTTTGCACCGTTTTCACGGCGATAATTGCGGTAGTTAAGCCCCGTTTCGTATCTGTGGTGTCCGTCTGCAATATAGAGTTTACGGTCGGCAAATTGCTTTGTGAGCGTGGAGATAAGTTCGGGGTCGGAACATATCCAAAGGCGGTGGGTCACACCGTCATTGTCGCAAAACTCACTGTCGGGTGCGCCCGACGACATTTTTTCAAGCAAGGTCGGCGTTTCGTGTTTCGGGTCAAAATACAAGGAGTATATTTGGCTGAAGTTGCAGCCTGTAGCCTTCATTAAATTAAGACGGTCGGTTTTTGCTTTTGAAAGGGTCTGCTCGTGGGGGAGAATTACGCCTTTTGAAAATTCCTCAAGTTTTACTCTTGAAATAAAGCCTTTGAATTTATAAGTTTTACCGTCAACCGAAAATTCTTCTTCGTAAATATATATTGAAGTTTCTTCGTCGCAGGCGACAATACCGTCACGCAGCCATTCATCGAGTGTTTCGGCGGCTTCGTTATACGGGTCGTCACCGCACGGCAGTTCAAGGCGAATGACGTTGTGCTCGTTGTTTTTGATAAATTGCAGGCGTTCTTCTTCGCTTATGATATCATACGGGGGGCAGCAGAGATCGCGCTTTTCGCCGGCTTTATCGCAAAATCTTAATGCTCTAAAAGGTCTTATTTCAGCCATTTTCGCTCTCCTTACACTATCGCTTTTCTTGGGCATGCGGCTTTACATTCGCCGCAGCCGGTGCATTTTGAATAATCTATTTGCGGGAGATTATTCTTAATTTCAATTGCGCCCGACGGGCATTTTTTTGCGCAAAGTCCGCAGCCGATACAACTTACCTTGCATACGGGCTTTGCGGCAAGCGCCTTATCCTTATTGCTGCAGGATATGAAGGCACCTTTTTTAACGGGAAGAAGCGAAATAATGCGTTTTGGGCATACCGAAACGCACGCCCCACACCCTGTACATTTTTCGGCATCTGTTACCGCTTTGCCGTTTATTATACTGATAGCGGAAAAGCGGCAGGCGCGCGTACAGTCGCCGTAGCCTAAGCAGCCGTATTTGCAGTTACCGTCGCCGCCAAAATACATATTTGCCGCGGCGCAGGTGGATATCCCGTCATATTCAAATGCTCTTTCGGTATTCTCACAGGTGCCGTTGCAGGCTACAAAAGCGGTCTTTTTTTCACCGGTTGTTGCTTCAACGCCCAATATTTCGGCAATTTTTTCGGTTACTTCATTACCTCCGGGGGCGCAGGCACCGGGCTTTGCGCTGCCGTCGGCAAGGGCGGCGGCGTAAGCGTCACAGCCTGAATATCCGCAGCCGCCGCAGTTCGCACCGGGGAGAACCTCCCGTATTTTTTCAATGCGTTCATCGGTGGGAACTTCCATAAAAAATGAAGCTATACATAGTCCCACGCCGGCTAAAAGTCCGATTATTGACACAATAATTATCGCGGTTATTACACTCATTACAACTTACCCCCTTATCCGACAACGCCGGAAAATCCGAGAAATGAAAGTGCGGTGATTGACGCGGCTATGAGTGTTATCGGCAATCCGCGGAGGGATTTTGGTATGTCGCAGGTTTCAAGTTTTGTGCGCACTCCGGCGAACATCACCATTGCGACCAAAAATCCCATACCGGAGCCGAAAGCGTTCATAAGCGCCAGAGGATATGATGTTATTTTTGCGTCGGTAAAGTTTAACATCGTTATGCCGAGCACGGCGCAGTTTGTGGTTATAAGCGGCAGGTATATTCCAAGTGCGGAATATATTGCTTTAAGATATTTTTTAAGTACTATTTCCACAAGTTGAACCAGCGCGGCGATTATGAGTATAAATACCAGTGTTTGCAGATACTCAAGCCCTTTTGGGACAAGTATCCACGCATATATCGGATATGTTACGGCGGTGGACAGAACCATTACAAAGATTACCGCCAAACTCATACTGAGCGCAGTATTGACTTTTTTTGAAACACCTAAAAACGGGCATATGCCGAGGAATTTTGAAAGCACCATATTCTGGGTAAGAATACCCGTTAAAAATACGATTATAAACTTAGTCATTGTTCTCAGCCTCCTCTTTCTCTGCCGCCAAACCGCAGCCCGAACAACCCTCACAGTTGCCGCAGCCGAGTTTTTTAACGGGTTTCTTGCCCATTTTTTCGGACAGTTTGTTTGAAAGGGCTATCAACACACCGAAAACGAAAAATCCTCCGGGAGGGAGAATGAATATTATCATCGGCGGCATAAATCCGCTTGTTACAGGCAGCGAGAACCAGGTTCCCGAACCGAGAATTTCTCTTATTGAGCCCATAAGCACCAGCGCCGCAGTAAATCCTGCGCCCATACCTATCGCATCCAGAACCGAAAGCAGAACGGTGTTTTTGCTTGCGAACATTTCCGCACGGGCAAGAATTATGCAGTTAACAACGATAAGCGGCAGATATATGCCGAGGGATTTGTCAATAGCCGGCAAAAAAGCCTTGACAAGCATCTGCACGACGCTGACAAAACCTGCGATTATAGTGATGTATGCAGGGATTCTGACCTTTGCCGGAATAACGTTCCGCAGCAGCGAAATAGCGGCGTTTGAGCAGATAAGCACTATTGTAGCGGCAATGCCCATACCGATACCGTTGACGGCGGCGGTTGTAATTGCAAGGGTGGGGCAGGTGCCGAGTACGAGCCGTAATGTGGGGTTCTCTTTTAACAGTCCGTTGGTAAGAACCTTAAGTTTTTCACTTTTCATTTCTTCTCGCCTCCGTTCAGACTGCCTATTATCTCCTGCGCGGTGTTAACCGCTTTTGTTACTGCTTTTGAACTTATGGTAGCGCCCGTAACGGCGTCTATGTCTTTGCCTACCGTAAGTTCGCCGCTTTTTCCGTCAAATTGTGAATACCAGTCTTCTTTTGCGGTGTTTTGACCGAGCCCGGGGGTTTCACTTGAAGCGTCCAGAACCTCCACGGCGACTATTTCATCCGTTGTGCCGTCAATCGCGGTCATAACCGATATTGCGCCGCCGTAGCCGTTTTGATCTACCGTTATAACATATCCGACGGTATCACCTGACGAATCGGATGCGGTATAGTAGGTATATTCTTTTCCGCCGTATTTCACGGTAGCGGATTTATAAGTGTCGGCAGGCAAGAGGCGCCGCATAGACTTTTTTTCCGATTCGGCGCTGAGCTGTGCAATTTTATCTTTTGTAAGTGAGTTTGTAAGTGCAAGCGCCGCCGATATTACTATGCAGATTATGAGCAGAACCGCTGCAGGGAACAGTACTTTAACATTGAACTTTTTATTCATTTTTATCAGCCTCCCAAGCGAACGGCTTCGGCGCTGTAAGGTTGTTTATGTGCGGTGTCAGCACGTTCATAAGCAGGATTGAAAACGAAACACCTTCGGGCAGTGAACCGAATCTTCTTATAACAAAGGTAATTATTCCGCAGCCGATACCGAATATCAGCTTGCCCCATTTGTATGTAGGTGAAGTGACATAATCGGTAGCCATAAATATTGCACCGAGCAGGAGTCCGCCCGACATTACCGCTTTGCAGGCGGTGTACACCGCAGTTGGGGCACCCATATTAAGACTGAAAAGGAAGGTGAGCAGCCCGACCGTCCCTACAAACGAAACGGGTATCATAGGCGATATAACGCGGCGGGCAACAAGGTAAAGTCCGCCGACGATTAAAAGAATCGAGCAGGTTTCGCCGATGCATCCGGGGCGGGTACCCAAAAAAAGCGAGGTAAGACTGTAACTGTCGGGTGCGGCAAGCGGGGTTGCCGATGAAACCGTATCGGTAACATTCTTCCAGGCGAACGCTTCCGTCCAAGCGGTCATAAGCGTCGGGAAAGATACCATAAGAACTATCCTTGCGGTGATTGCGGGATTGGCAAAATTCTGTCCCAGCCCGCCGAAAATGCCTTTAACTATAACTATTGCTATCGCACTGCCGAGCGCCGGAATCCAAATCGGAATTTCGGGCGGCATATTAAGAGCAAGCAAAAGCCCCGTAACAACAGCCGAAAAATCAGTAAGTGTGTTGGATTTTTTCATTATTTTATTAAATATAAATTCCGCTAACACGGCGGCGGCAACACTTACCGCTATAACACACAGCGCGCGCCAGCCGAACAGTATCACGCCGGCTATTACCGCCGGTATAAGAGCGATTACAACATCAATCATAATTCCGGCAGTTGTATCTCTGCCGTGCACGTGTGGCGACGGCGTTACTTTTAAACTGTACATTTTGCGTTCCCCCTTATCTGATTTTTGCTTTTGCCAGTTTCATCTGCTGGGTCAGCAACCGTTTTGACGGGCAGGAGTAAGAGCAACTGCCGCACTCGATACAATATTGCGGATTAAGCGCACGCAAAGCGTCTGTATCCGCCGATTTCATTGCAGTGTCGACCCGTGCGGGAGTCAGGTTCATAGGGCATGCTGCGGCGCATCTTCCGCAGTGTATGCAGGGCAGCGGTTCGTTAATTGCCGCTTCTGCCTTGCCCATTGCGATAATTGCATTGTTTTGCTTAAGCACAGGCATATTTATATCGGATATGCAAATGCCCATCATCGGCCCGCCGTACAGTATTTTTTCGGGGTCTTCGGAAAAACCTCCCGCGAAATTTATAACGTCGGCAATCGAAGCGCCTATTGGAACAATAACGTTTTTTGCTTCTTTAACCGCACTTCCGTCAATTGTCAGACGTTTTGAAACAAGCGGCATACCGGTTTTTATAAAACGCATAAGGGTTGCTATACTTGTAACATTCATAACAACACAGCCGACATCTGCCGGGAGTTTGCCGATAGGCAATCTTCTGCCTGTGACGTTGTAGATAAGCACTTTTTCCGCGCCCTGCGGGTATTTTGACGAAAGGCGAACGACCTTTACCGAATCGTCGGAGTCGTATTCATCTCCTGCCATCTGCAAAAATTTTTCTATTGCAAGCGGCTTGTTTTTTTCTACCGCTATGAACACCCGTTGAAATCCGAGCACTTTTTTAACAAGGTAAATTCCCTGCATAACGTCCTCGGTATTTTCCATACATTCTCTGTAGTCGGAGGTTATGTACGGCTCACATTCCGCCGCATTTATTATCAGCGTGTCAAGTGTCGCCCCCTCTTTACGGGTGAGTTTTATGTGTGCCGGGAAACCTGCGCCGCCAAGCCCCACAAGTCCGCATTTTCTTGCTGCGGCAACCAAGTCTTTTTCGGTTTCTACCGGAAACGGCTTTATTTCGGGGTCGTGTGTCATCTTACCGTCGGAGTTTATAACAACCGCTTCGGCGGCTGCCCCGTTTGTCATAGTAACTGTTTTGATTTCCGCAACCGTACCCGAAACGCTTGAATGTATGGGTGCGCTTACGGGGCGATCACTGTCGCCTATCTGAGTACCGACATATACCGTGTCCCCTTTTTTAACGGTGGGTGTGCAGGGTGCGCCGATATGCTGCTGCATCGGTATTACTACAGTTTCGGGCGGCGGCATAATAACCGTTTCCGATTCTGCGGTGTTTTTCATATGATTGAGATACGCTCCGCCGTGAAGTTTTGCAACGGGGCGGATGGGTTTTTCTTTTCTCATCAAATCACCTTCCTTATATGAACCGAATAGACAAATCAGCCAGGGTACAAAGGTTTTTTCGGCTAATCGGAATACTTTAGCGGCTTTGTTGCCCTCCGCTCACAAT
>CAVGND010000053.1:0-6714 GCA_963630555.1 Roseburia intestinalis
TTGTGACTGCACTATACAGGAACATCTCGCGACTGTCGGTGATGTTAAGGCTGCCGCCCTTCAGATAGCTGTTTGCAGCAACCTGACTGCGGACTGTTTTGAGTTTCGCCTTCATTCTGCCGACATGTATGCTCGCAGCGATTATGCCAAAGATGACGGAAATCGGAAGCCATGTCAGCCATAACTCCCCAAAAGATTCGCGCGGAAGTTCAGGCAGGTTATGGTAATCATACGGATCCCCGCCTCTTGCCTGTGTTATAAAGTCATCACAAAGATCGGCGAAGGTGCTGAAAGCAGTGGCAAAATCCCCTTCGGACATGTACGGCGTGATCATCTCGCCGATATAGGCAATCCCCTTGTCTGTGAATGCGGTAATTCCGTAACCGTGCGTGGTGATGTGCCAGTCGTTATCCTCCATGCTGATAAGCAGCATTAACCCGTCCTTGTCATCGCCGTAGCCGTATTCGCAGGATTCGTACAGGCCGTCGGCATATTCCGTGATATTCATGTCATCCGTCGTGTCCGTCGTGACAATTGCGACCTCCATCTTCTGCCGTACGCTGATCTCATCGAGTTTGGCAGTCAGCGATTCCAGATCCGCTTCGGACAAGAGAGATGCCGTATCCATCAGACGATAATACTCGTGGGCAAAGCCCTCCTCCGCGAGTACCGGAACGGCTGAGAAAAGGCACAGGAGAATTGCGGTCAGAAAAACAGGTATGATCTTTTTTATTTTCATCGTCATCCTCCTCATAATATCCCGACCAGATACAAAAGCCAGGACATACCGCATGCCGCCGCGATATAAATCAGCGTCAAAAGCATTCTCCATTTTCTCGCAGCAGCCTTATCGAGAGGCAAATCGCCTACGAACTTGCCTGTCTGACCGTTCATCGCAAATGTGTACTTTTGTCCGTTCCAGGTCGTATTCAGAAGCCAGACAGGATAAAGTGCATACTTGGTCTTGCCTCCGCTGAAACGAACTGAACTGTTTTCGGCTTTGACCGTCGCATATCCCGTGACGCTTGAAGCGAATGCATCCTCGGTTGAGCGTTTTACGCGTTCATTCGCACGTTCGATGCTCTGCTCTGCGTCAACATCATACTTATCTGCCAGATATCCGGCGAGATACGCCGTCTGAAAATCCACTGCACCGGAGTAATCATATGGTTCTACCGATTCCATCAGGTCATCCGGCATTTTGGTCGAACCATCTACCGGAACGTGCTCAAATCCAACGCTTCCGCCGCGATGAACCATGTAATAGCTTGTTTCAGTGTAGTTGTATTCACTGTCGCTCCAATATCTCACCCTTGTCGCACGATAGCGCACCTGTGCATCCACGTCGGTATCAAAGAGCCAGAAGGGAACATAGACTCCCTTGATCTCGTCAATGTGATTCTGATCCTTGAATATCTTCGGCAGCAGGCGTTTCCCTGTGAGATGCTTTAAAAGTCCTGCCTTCGCCGCTTTCTTATCCAGCTTGAACGGGATTACAAGGTCAGGCTTCAGTGCTCCCGTGAATTGTCCCATCATAACAACGGGATTCCCGCAGAAGGGGCAGGATGTAGCCGCCATGTTTTCATCGCCTACGATCTCTCCGCCGCAGGACTTGCACACATAGGAGCGAAGCCCCTCGGTTTCACCCTCCTGCCAGTCTCTGCCTGCGGCAGTTTCCCATTCCATTTTGTCCGCCTGCTCGCCTTTCAACTCGTCGTCATAACCCTTGAGAGCATCCAGTTCGAATTGGGTATCGCAAAACGGACACTTCATTTTCTGAAGCGTGCTGTCAAAGGCTATCGCACCGCCGCAGCAGGGACATTTATATTCCTGCAAGGTCTGCATGAAAAGACTCCTCTCTTAAAAATTATCAACCGTTGAATGCCGCCAACGCCGCATCCGCCTTTCGTATCCATTCGGTACGGTCGCCGTAGATCGCGGCGTCCAAAGAATTGATTGCTTCCGCCGCCTTGGCATCGGCATCGGCTTCACCCTTTACCGCTGCATTAAAGCCTGCGGTAATATCTTTTACGGCAGTGATCTGCTGCTTCCAGGTGTTTGCGGCGTTGCCGAGCGTCTTCTGAATGCCGAACAGCGTATCAAAATATTTTTTCAGTTCCTCAAATTCCCTGCTGTCGCTTATGGGAAGAAGGAACTCGTATAGTCCTTCGGTATTGACAAACCCAAGACGAGCCATTGATTTCTTTTCGGTCTTATCGCCGTTCTTTACCGTCTGTTCCTCATATTCGTAACTGCGCAGATCGGCAATGCGGTATACACAGGCACGCGTGGTTTTGCCGAATATGAAGAACTTATAGTCGTCCTGTGTAAAGGCAATGAGTCCGATGTCCTCCGCCACATAGAGGTCGTAACCGAAGCGCTTCAGTTTCTGTGTCTTATCCTTTGTTTTCCTGCGTGGCTCAAAGTAATGATTCCACAGTTTTGTTCCGCGTTCTACCTGTGCGATATGTGCCTTGACACCGGGGAGGTTGCCGTGCACATAGTCATATGCCCTGAGTCCTTTTTTTCTGCAGGTCTTGCGGCAGATACAGTTGCCGTCCGCCAACTTTTGGGTTTGGAACAGATTGATGTCCGCACCGCAGATTGAACACTTGTTAGCCATAATCATTTTCTCCTTTCGTTTAATGCCGATTACCCGGCAGGTTTATATGTTTTTCTTATTTATACTTTCTTACAAGGCAGCGAAAAGCCTCGGCAAGTTTTACTCCGTGATCTACGAAAGCATGTACCCTGCTGCCGTCCGTAAACACAAACGATGTGCCGTAGGTTGTTTCGTCAAGCCAAAAAGTCCCGTCGTCCTCCGGTTCTTCATATTGCATAACCCGACCGACAAGCTGCTGCTCCTTTACGGCAGCGAGTATCTCCTCTGCATCGCTTTCGCCGATCTGCAGTTCCTCCTCTCCTACGCAGATACGATCATCGTCAACTACCGCATCGCAGGAAAGAAACCATATCCCATCTTCCTTATCGATCGAAAACATATAGCAGCCTGAATATTCCATAGCACTGCTTGTTATACATACCGATTTTATAGTTCCGCTTTCCGCCGCCTCAAAGTGCCTGTCGGCAAGATTAAACAGATAATCGATAATCTTTTCACCGAGTGCAGTATTCTTTTCGATCTTACTTCCGTCGGTGAAGGTCATACCTGAACTGGGTGACGGTGCGTCGGAGATGCGGAAAATGTTTAGCGGGTTATGGTACTTCCGCAGCCGTACTATCTCTCCCTCATCACGGATGAGTGTAAGGAACTTATCCGCTTCATCGGTCGGCAACGGAAAGAAACCGAAAGATGTGTAACGATCCTTCTTTTCTCCGACTCGGCAGTTTGCGGACAAGAACCATATATCCTTACTTTGTATAATGTCATGCTTCTTTCGCAAAGCAAAGGAATATACGGGGTCGCGTTCCGTGCCGTAATATGCGGTGCTGACCAAAACAAGGTCATCAGCAGTATAGTTTTTACCTCCGCTGCAGCCGAAAAGTCCGGAAAACAGTGCAAAAACACTTATGGCAATCACCACCTTGCATACAATTTTTTTCTTCATAATCGATATTAAAACGTTTTGCCGCACTCCGGGCAGAACTTCGGCAGATTCGCCTGATCCTCCGGAGTGTAGCCGCAGGACGCACAACGGACAATCTTGGGAGCAGGTTTCCCGGTTCCGCAACTTTCGCAGAATTTGCCGCTGTTCTGTGCGCCGCAGGAGGAACATATCCATACTTCTCCGTTATTCGGATGAGATAAAGACGCGGAATCCGACGGGCAGTCGTCGGAGGAAGCGGAACTGTTCACCGTGCTGTCATGCCGGGCAGAGCCCCGGTTATCCTTGCACAGCAGAATGTCCGCAAGTTCATTCATTTTCTTCTCATATTCCCGATAAAGATCGGTATAGGGGCTTTCAGGGCGGTTTCCGTCGCTCAGTTCCAGTTCAATCTCGTCAAACCACGGAGATTCTACAAAGATCGTAACATTGAACTCATAATTACACTCATAGCGGCGCGGTTCATAACTCTTTTCATTCCCCTCGGAATCCTTATAAAATATTTCTTCCTTATTTTCCTTAATGTCGGTGTTCACATTTTTTACCTGAGAAAATGCGATAAGATCGGGGTTGGCACTGCGCCAGTTGGAAAGCCTTGTGACAATGAAGCATTCCCCGATAGGATCAATATACACCTTTTTGCTGTCGCCGAAGATAAGCGACGGGGAAAAACCGGTCAGTTTTTTCTCGTTTTCCGCACGGTAAGCAAGCTGACGCTTTATATCCTCCACCGTAGAACGGCGGCGATCACTGAAAAACGGCGAAAGTTTTCCGGCACATTCCTTGCAGAGATTCCCGTCCTCTAACTTACGGTTGCCGAGAAAGCCTATCTTCTCGCCGCATATATCACAAAATTTTTTGTCAAATAGCCCCATTTCAAGGCCCTCCTTTTATTTTTGATTCGGTTTTTCGCCATGTTTTTGATTTTGTTTCGTAATCTTTGCTTTTTTCTTTTTTCTGTTTTTGTTTTCTGCAATCAGCCCCACTGTGCCAAAAAGCAAGACTGATGCGGAAATAACAAAACCTAATGTACTCGTACCTGAGACTTTATACTCGCCTTTTGAGGTTTTATACACCTCAATTTGCACAGTTTCGCCACTGTATGTTTCGGTCGAATATGTTCCCTTCGTTGTATATTCTTTGCCGTCAACGGTGTATCTCAGAGTCGCCGTCCACTTTTCTCCCGTAAGATCACCGTCATCATCCTTTTCAAATGTATGCTTCACACTTATGACATCAGCATTTATGATTCTTTTATCGGGTGAATTTATATATTCCATTCCGCCTGTCAGACTCACAAAAATACCGTATAGTCCGGCAAGTACAAGAGCAATATCAACGACAAGAAATAAGATTGTATTCTTCCTTTTTGATTTTTGTTCTTTGCTTTTCATAGACGAACCTCGTATTCAGCGTCGGCCCATTATGCTTGAGCCTGATCGGATGAACCGTTATGATAATCCTGCCATATGCAGCCGTATAACCACATCTTCCTGCCGCATTGCGAGGTACAAAATAAAATAATATTCAGACCTCGCAACGCAGCATTGAAAATATATCCCGAAATCGCACTTGAGCAAATGCACCTGTACACAGAATTTCTACAAGTCAGTCGCACTATTAGTGCTTGTCGTTTTCGTCAAACAGGTCGCCGCACTCGGGGCAGAACTTCGGGGGATTCGTCGGGTCTTCCGGCTCCCAGCCGCATTTATCACAGCGATAAAGCGGTGCGCCCTCAGGTTTTTTTGATCCGCAATTCTGACAGAACCTGCCCTTGTTCACCGTGCCGCAGGAGCAAGTCCAGCCGCCTTCATCCGCAGGTTTCGGGCTGCCGCACTCGGGGCAGAATTTGCCGGTAGCCGTAGCACCGCACTTACACTTCCATGCGCCGGCCTGTACGGGTTCCGGCTTCTTGGCGCCGCATTCCGGACAGAATTTACCCGTGGCTGCGGCACCGCAGGCACATTTCCAACTATCCGCCGCAGGAGTTTCTGCCGAAGCGCCGGACTGCGCCTGCTGCTGTTGCTGCCCCATAGCAAAGAGATTCTGCGCATTCATTCCTCCGCCGGCGTTCATAGCCATACCCATGCCCATAAAGCCGGTCATAGCACCTGCTTCGTTTGATGCTGCCGCCTTCATCGCATCCGCCTGAGCGCCTACCAGAGTAGCCGCCGCCATGGTGGGATCCCGCATGATCGCCGTGCGCTGTGCCTGCTTGATCATTTCGGCGTCTTCCTCAGGCAGGGTAACTGATCCGAGGGCGATGCTGACGACCTTAAGCCCCCTGAGTGCACCCCATTTTTCCGAGAGCGTCATATTCATTGCTTCTTCCAACTCGGTATTGTGGCTGACGATCTGATTCGGACGCATTTCCAAATCGGACAGCCTGCCGAATGCCGGCTGCAAGGCACTGATAAATTCTGTTTTTAACTGGCCGTCCAGTTCGTCACGGCTATACTCCTGTTCCACATTTCCGCACACATTGGTATAGAATAGCAGCGGATCGGCAATCTTATACGAATACACACCGGAGCAGCGCACCGATACATCTACATCTAACCCAATCTTGGAGTCCACCACGCGGAAAGGAATAGGGTTCGGCGTACCGAACTTATTGTCGATAAGTTCTTTTGTGTTGAAATAGTAAATACGCTGATCCTTGCCGGTATCTCCTCCGTAGGTGAAACGCTTTCCGATGGTCTTGAATGTCTGCTTAATACTCTCACCGAGGCTGCCTGAAAAGATGGATGGCTCGGTGGAGGTGTCGTATGTAAATTCGCCGGGCTCGGCACAAACCTCCACGATTTTGCCCTGCTCCACGATGATCATGCACTGACCGTCAGCCACGGCGATGCCGGATCCGTTAGAGATGATGTTGTCGTTTCCCTTCGTATTGGAAGAGCGGTCGCTTATACGCTTCTGTCCCTTGGTAACAAGAACCTCTTTCGGCATAGACTCGCAGTAGAAGAATTCCTTCCATTGATCGGCAAGCGTGCCTCCCAATGCACCGATACCCGCTTTAATAAGTCCCATGATACTTGCTCCTTTCATAATTTGTAAGAATATACATATTTATTTCCGACCTGTGCCGGAGAATCACGGTTTGTATGCCGTATTCCCGACGGAATACGGGTTTTTGTTTTGATTC
>CAVGND010000054.1:0-6526 GCA_963630555.1 Roseburia intestinalis
TGTCGAAAAACCTGTATTTACGGGCTTTTTTTAGTGCCGTGGATTATTCCCACTCAACCGTTCCGGGTGGTTTTGAGGTTATATCGTAAACTACGCGGTTGACGTGGTCAACCTCATTTGTAATTCGGTTTGAAACCTTTGCCAACAGGTCGTACGGTATTTGTGCCCAATCTGCAGTCATAAAATTATCGGTTGTTACTGCGCGAAGTGCAATTAGATGATCGTATGTACGATGGTCGCCCATTACACCGACGGTTTTGACATCGGGCAAAACCGCAAAAAACTGGCTTAAGTTTTTTTCATATCCCGTTGCTGCCATTTCTTCGCGGAAAATAGCGTCGGCTTCCTGCAATACTTTAACCTTTTCGGCAGTTATCTCGCCGATTATGCGTACGCCCAGCCCGGGTCCCGGGAAGGGCTGCCGCCATACAAGTTCGTGCGGTATGCCTAATTTTTCGCCAACGGCGCGGACTTCGTCTTTAAACAGTTCGCAAAGCGGTTCGATTATGCCGGCAAACTTTACATCGTCGGGCATTTTAACCTTGTTGTGATGCGTTTTGATTACGGCAGCATCGCCTTTTCCTGATTCAATGCAGTCGGGGTAGATAGTACCCTGTGCGAAGAAACCGTCATCATTTTCTTTTCTGATTTCATCCCAAAAAACATTGAAAAATTCAGTGCCGATAATTTTACGTTTTTCTTCAGGGTCGGTAACGCCTTTCAGTTTGGCAAGAAAGTGCTCTTGGCAATTTACGCGCACAAAGTTCATATCAAAAAGGGTGGTGAAGGTGTTTTCAACGAAATCACCCTCATCTTTACGCATAAGCCCCTGGTCAACAAAAACGCAGGTTAATTGTTTGCCTACGGCGCGTGATAAAAGCCCTGCGGCGACCGATGAATCAACACCGCCCGAAAGCCCTAAAATTACCTTTTTATCGCCGATTTGTTTCCTCAATTGCGTAACTGTTTTGTCGATAAAATCGTCCATTACCCAGTCGCCTGAACATCCGCATATTTCGTAAAGGAAATTGTGCAGCATTTCTTTGCCGTATTGAGAGTGCGTAACTTCGGGGTGAAATTGTACGGCGTAGATGTTTTTTTCACTGTTTTCCATTGCGGCGCATGGGCAATCGTTCGTTTCGGCGGTTATTCTGAACCCTGACGGAGGGGTTGAAATGTAATCGGTATGGCTCATCCAAACGGTATTGGTTGAAGGAATGGACTTAAAAAGCGGGCTTTCCTTTGCTTTAATTTCAATTTTTCCGTATTCCGAAACCGGCGCAGTTGATACCTCGCCGTTGCACATCCAGGCGATAAGTTGGCAACCGTAGCATATGCCGAGTACGGGAATGCCCAAGTCAAGAATATCCTTTGTGTAGTGCGGCGACTCCGGGTCGTATACGCTGTTGGGTCCGCCCGTAAATATAATTCCTTTGTATCCGTTGCGCTTAATGGTTTCAAGCGGCGTTGTGTAGGGGAGTATTTCGGCATAAACGTTATTATCCCTGACGCGGCGGGCAATGAGTTGATTGTACTGCCCGCCAAAATCCAAAACCAATATTTTTTCCATTACAAACCTCCGTTAGAATTAAAACCGCTTTAAATTATTAAAACTCATCAGGTGGCAGTTCAATGTAGGGTAGGGAGGACGCAGAACTGCCGGTTGATGAAGAAGATGAACTGCCGGACTGAGATGAGGAATTGGAATTGTCCGGCACCTTGCTGCTGTTTGTCCCGGAACTTGCAACGGTGTTGTTATTGGTATTGTTGTTGCTGTTGCTGTTGTTTGTTTTGCTTTGCACTTCGGTCGAGGATTTTTTCGATGTTTGATTCTCCGCACCGGTTTCGCTTTTTGTGCTGCTTTCGGCAGGTGTGCTGTCGTTTGAAACTACGCTTGAAGAAGCGGAGGATGTTTTTGACTTGCTGTCTTTCTGTTTCTTGCTCTTCTTGCAGGCTGAAAATGACAAGGCTATAACGATTACGGATATGATTGCCAAGACCTTTAACAATTTGTTTTGCATAGCGTGCACTTCCTTTCAAATTACTTTAAACTTACTTAAGTATAAAGCAATTATTTTTATTAGTCAACTTATATTTAAACTTCATCAAAAAATTGTCTGACGATGCATAAATAAAATATGAAATTATTCATACATACATAAAGCAATTTTCTTTGACCTCACTGTAATATTTGCGGATTTTTCTCTTGACAAATATACTGCGGGGGGGTAAACTATATGTGTAAGTTGTGAGATTTTTCTTGACAAATTTCACATAAAGGCTGCGTTTTGCACAAACACGTTTACGGCTGAAAGACACAATGCACAATTGCGCGGTGGCTGGCAGGCGGTGAATTGTGTATTTGCCCGAAATGCCGCCAATCCCGAATGAAAGAGAGAAAAAGTATGCGAAACAGTATTAAAAAGTTATTGTCAATTCTTTTGACAATAGCGGTTATGGCGGGCTTGCTTGCAGTGCCGACGGCATCTGTGAGTGCTGCTGAAACCGTGCAAACCGTTGATGTGGTACTGTTCAGCGGTCAGTCCAATATGGACGGTATAGGTAAATCTACGGATGCACCTGTTGTGATTGAGCCGGGAACTGCGTATCAGTACAACCCGACTGCAAATACAATCACAAATCTTAATGAGGCACCGCTGTACTATAAGGAAAAGACAACAGCCGGTGCTGTCGGTCCTGTTCTTACTTGGTGCAAAGCGTATTACGAAAAAACAGGACGTCCTATAGTAGCCGTGAACGGTGCTTATAGCGGCGCTCCTATAATAAAATTCACACCCGGAGATGCTGCGGATTACTATTCCGCACTCAAATCAAAACTTAACGCAGCGGTTGCCGCAGTTAATGCAGACAGTTCCAAAAAACTCGGTAATATATATTTGGCGTGGTGCCAGGGCGAAAGTGATATTAATGACACCGGCAACTATATTAAACGTTTTGATTTGTTATTTAACGGCTTAAAATCAGATTGCGGTGTATCAAAGGCTTTTGTTATGAACATAGGTTTCCAATGCAAGGTTAATTCTGCACGCGCTGCCGAATACGGCAAAAACAAAAATCTGCAACAGGTTCAACGCAACATGTGCGCCTTAAATGATGATTATGTTATGGTTTGTGACCTTTTAAAATATTTTAACGGTTACGAATACAGGGATAATTTGGGATATCATTTTAAGCAGTATTGCTATAATATTTTCGGTGAGGAAGCCGGAACTAAAATGGCAGAGTATGTACTGTCAGGCGAAAAGCCCGAACTTTCGGAATACACATTTTGCCCCCATACCAACAGAACTTTGATTGAAACAAAAGTTTATGATGGTAATACTGTAAAACTCGGATATAAGAAGTATAAATGTGCAAGCCCAACATGCATATTGAACACACTTGTAACCAATGAGGATGAAAAAGGAATATTCTATGAAGATTTGGTGTATACAAGTGTTGTAGAATGCAGTCACACCTTTAACACGACCGTAACTTCTGCAACCTGTACCGAAGGTGTTTACAGTATTTCAACCTGCACGAAATGCGGTACGGTCGAAAAGACCTTAATGGGCCCGCCTCTCGGTCACGATGAACAGGTGGTTACCGTTCCCGCAACCTGCACTGATGACGGTTCTATTACAACTACTTGCTCGCGTTGTACATATAAAACCGTTGTTACCGTAAAAGCAACGGGACATAAATTTGAATCTTCTACAATAACCAAACCCGCAACTTGCACCGAGGACGGCGTTGAAACCGGTGCATGCACGGTTTGCGGAAAAGAAACGACAAATTCCATTCCTGCAACAGGACATAATTATGGCGAGTGGATTATCGTTACTCCTGCCACAACCTCAGCGGCAGGAAAAAGAGAAAAAATGTGCGTCAATTGCAAAGATGTTATATCCGAAGTGATTCCTAAACTTGAAAACGGAAACTATACTTGGAATTACATAGGAAACAACGGCAGGGCTGATTATGACGAAACAATGTCAATGTCAACCTTTGTTACCAGCCAAAGTTACTTCGGCAAATACGATACCGATTATTTGAGTTATGACCTTCGCCAAAAACTTGCTTTTAGTTTGCACGGTGAAAATAACAACACTTCAAAATACAGACCGGCGAACAACACTCAGGCGGTTGTAATAAACAATTTGACAGATGCCGACGGTAATGTTACAGCCCCGAAAGCCTTTAAATTTAACGCCGGATTTGATATGGATATTGATATTTCGGGCGATGCTTATGCGCCGCTGCCGGGCGTGGTATTGGCGGAAGATGAATCGGGATACTATTCGTATTATCCTTCATTCTCATCAAAAGGAATATCCGGCGCAGCATTCCTTTATTCACCCAAGGGTTCGACCGCTTCCGACGGAACGGTAAATGTCGCTTTATCAAGCAACTTCTCGGACAGACTGTTTATTTCAAGAACTCCGAAATACCAAAGTGTATCTTATAACGGGAAAAATATTCCGCTTTCAGCTGTTTCAAACGGTTCAAATTACGCTTCACAGGGCAAAATGGGCGAGCATATGAAAGCACTTGCCGCAGCCGGCGTAACAGATTCTGCGGATGTATTGCCCGATTCGTTTGTATCTGCGGACTGTGAAAATATAACAGTTGATTATAACGCTTCCGTTTCGGGTGGCAGTATCACGTTGAACTACGCTTTGAGTTATAAATTTGACGATGGCGATGTTCTTACCTTCAATATGGTGCCGTTCATAATCAATTCAACAGGTTATAATTTTAACGGCGAGGGTCAAACGGCGTATTCCTGTGCCGATTATAATTTAAGTACCGCAACACACAGCGAATTCCGTCAAAGATTCGGTTATGCTTATTATACGTCAGGCGCTTCTACCGCTTACGGATATGCCGTGGTAAATAATGCCTCATTAAGCGACGGAACAACTGTATGTAATTATAATTACGACAGTGCCGAAACCGGTATAAATGATTATTATGCCACCAAATCAAATTCAACCGTTTTCAACGGCTCGACGAATTTCGGCACATATGACGGTAAGATGCTTAATTATGACGGTGCCGCCCGCCTCGGCTTCTATACATACGTTAAAGACAGTAATTACAGAATTACAAATAAAGTACAAGGCATAGCCTTGAGTGATGTCAACGGCAGCGTGCCTACTTCATTCAGTATGAACGGCGGGTACTATGCAACAAATCGCTCGACAATTACCGGGCCTATTTTCCCGGGTACCGTTTTAGCATCGGACGACAGCGGCTATTACGGATTCTTTGTAGGAATGGGCAACAGCGGCGCTCTCGGCGGAACATTGATATATACCGCCGCTTCCGAAAGTACTGACGGTATTGCTTCCACCGGCACTTCAACCTCAAACCGTTTCTTTGTTTCAAGTAAATCGAAGATTACGGGCGCATCGTTTAACGGTGTTGAAATAGATGACAGTAATGCAGGCAACACTGCCAAACTTTACAAAGCAAATTCTTATTTGGCACTTTATATCAAAGAACTTGCGAATAAAGGCTGTATACCTGCAAATGCCGTAATTCCTACTGAACTTTCGGCATATGACGCAAAGAAGATGACTGTAGATTATACTGCCAAAAATATTGACGGAAAAATCACACTCACCTATGATATCAATTATAAATTTGACAACGGGGATGTGTTCACCGCACATTATGATCCGTTTGTAATGACCGCGGACGGTTATACATTCAACGGCGGAAGCGAAACACTGTTTGCAAATTCCGGAAACCAATCCTATAAGGGAACAACGCACGAAAACTTTATTGCCAGATTCGGTTATTTGGTTTATAACACCTGGGCAATAAATATGAATGCCTATGCTGTTGTTAATAATGCAAAACTTTCCTTTACAACCACGGCAATTGATGACGGCGATTGTGCGCATACAAATACAACGACAAAAGAAGCGGTAGCCGCAACATGTACCGCCGCCGGCAAGACCGCAGAAGTAGTCTGCGCGGACTGTGGGGAACATATCTCGGGCGGCGAAACAATAAAAGCTCTCGGACACGATTATTCCGAAGCCACAACCGAAGCAACCTGTACCGAAGACGGTAAAATAGTAACAACCTGTACACGCTGCGATTATAAAGCGGAAACCGTAATTCCGGCAACGGGTCATACCTATTCAAGCGTTACCGTAACCAAGGAGGCAACCTGTACAGAGGCAGGCTCAAAAACAGGAACCTGCTCAACCTGCAAAAATACGGTAACGGAAGTTATCCCGGCAACGGGACACAACTGGGGCAATTGGACGGTAGAAACTCCGGCAACCAAAACTTCCACAGGTCTTAAAAAGCGTATCTGCTCGACCTGCACGGCAGAAGAAACCGAAGTAATCCCGATGCTTAATAACGATATAGTTTATGATTGGGACTTCACCGATACCTCAAAGGGCGAAACCAATCTTGACGAAATGGTAAGTAATTCGGAATTTGTTAATACAGGTAAATCTTCTAACTTTACCTATAACAGCGACGGATATTTGAATATAGGCGG
>CAVGND010000055.1:0-4925 GCA_963630555.1 Roseburia intestinalis
AATGAGTACATAAAGGTTAAGGCGGAGTATGATTCCTGGTGCCAGCAAAATCTTTGCCTGGATATGGCGCGCGGAAAGCCCGGCCCGGATCAAATGGATCTGAGCACGGAATTGTTTAACCTTGTCGGTGAAAAGACGGGCTACAAAAATTTTACCGGTATTGATTGCCGCAATTACGGCGGACTTGACGGCCTTATCGAACTTAAAAATCTTTTTTCGGAAATAATGGGCGTAGAGCCGGACAATGTGATTGTCGGCGGAAACTCCTCTCTTAATATGATGTACGACACCGTGTCGCAGGCGATGACACACGGTTTTGCAGGTGAAAAGCCGTGGCTGCTGCAGAACGGCGTTAAGTTTTTGTGCCCCGTTCCGGGATATGACCGCCATTTTGCGATATGCGAGCATTTCGGAATTGAAATGGTGAACGTCCCGTTAAAAGAGGACGGGCCGGATATGGATATTATCGAAGAACTCATAAAAGACCCGTCCGTAAAAGGTATGTGGTGTGTTCCGAAATACTCTAATCCGGACGGAATTGTTTACAGTGACGAAACGGTTAAGAGAATAGCGGCGATGGAACCTGCCGCCAAGGATTTCAGGATCTTTTGGGATAATGCGTATGCGATACACTGTTTCAGGGATGCGGATGCAGAACTCCTTAATATATATCAAGAGTGCCTGAAACACGGTCACGAAAATAATGTTATAATTTTCGTATCAACGTCCAAGATAACATTCCCCGGTGCCGGCGTGGCTGCCGAGGCTTCAAGCCCCGAAAATGTTGCCGAACTCAAGAGCAGAATGCAATATCAGACTATCGGGCCGGATAAACTTAATCAATTGCGCCACGCGAGAATGTTTCCGGATATTGAAGCACTTGAGGAACATATGCGCCGCCATTCTAATATTATAAGGCCGAAGTTCGATGCGGTACTGTCCGAACTTGAACGCCATCTTCAAAAATACGAAATAGCGCGTTGGACGCACCCCGACGGCGGTTATTTTATAAGTATGTTTGTCGAAAATGACTGTGCCAAACGCACGGTTGAACTTTGCAGGAAAGCAGGTCTTGTACTCACTCCGGCGGGCGCTACATACCCTTACGGCAATGACCCTGATGACAGTAACATAAGAATTGCTCCGTCTTATCCGTTGATCTCTGATCTTATAACCGCCACCGATCTTTTGTGCACCGCGGTCAAGTTGAGTACGCTTGAAAAGTGCCTGGGACTCAGATAAGCGTATGCTATTGTGATAAAAAGTCAAAAAAGGCGCCTGATTATCAGTTTTTGGTTGACTTATCACAAAATTAATTATATAATCTATGTGTTACACTTGTTTTTTGTATTATGTTTCTTATATTGAAAAACAAGAATAAATTAAACGGAGGTTTTGCCCGATGAAGCGTACTGGTAAGTTGAAGGCTGTTATCGTCTTGCTCCTGCTGCTTGCATTTTCTTATACGGCATTTTTCGGAATAAGCGATTACTTCGGCGATACACGCAAAGTGTACATAAAGGGCGCTGGGGACATTCGTTGGGGTATTGATATAAAAGGCGGCGTTGAAGCCGTTTTTAAACCGGATACCAAAGATGTTAAAAACATCACCAAAAACGATATGGACGCAGCAAAAGAAATAATAGAAACTCGTCTTGTAAACGAAAACATCACCGACAGTGAAGTTTTTACGGATTATGACAATAATCAGGTTATAGTCAGATTCCCCTGGCAGGCGGACGATGAGGATTATGACGCCGCGACAGCGGTTAAGGAACTTGGTGAAACCGCACAGCTCAGTTTTTACCTCGGTTCGGATAACAGCGGCGAAGCGTTTATGGACGGCAGCGTTGTCAAAAGCGCAGAAGCCGGATACAACGAAGAAAACGGCTATGTTGTCCAGCTTAAACTTAACGACGAAGGCGCCGAAAAATTTGCGTCGGCTACCGCGCAGGCGGCGAGCAGCGGCAGCAATATATCCATATATATGGATAACACGGCGATTTCAACCGCAAGTTGCAGTCAGGCCATAACAGGCGGCGAAGCGATAATCTACGGTAACTTTACAAGTGACTCCGCTAAGGAACTCGCACGCAAGATAACCGCGGGCTCGCTTCCTTTTGCTTTGTCTGTTGACGATTCTAAGTTGCAGGTGGTTTCTCCGACGCTCGGCGAACAGGCGCTTAACGTAATGCTTTTGGCTGCCATTATTGCTTTTGCTGCTGTTTGTGTATTGCTTATAGTAAGATATCGTTTTTGCGGATTTTTGTC
The DNA here is from genome assembly GCA_963630555.1 of Roseburia intestinalis. Classification (GTDB taxonomy): domain Bacteria; phylum Bacillota; class Clostridia; order Oscillospirales; family Acutalibacteraceae; genus CAVALG01. Next base: position 2,272 of record CAVGND010000055.1, read on the forward strand.
CTGCTTCTCTCTGCTTGGTCAGATTGCGGGAATTATGGCGTGCATTTCGGGATATTTCAGCGGAATTTCAAGTTTTACGCTTACAATTCCCGGTATCGCCGGTATCATCCTGTCGATAGGTATGGGCGTTGACGCTAACGTTATTATTTGCGAGCGTATAAAAGAAGAATTTTGCAACGGCAAAACGATTGACGGCGCTATCGACGCAGGATTTAAGCGTGCTTTCTCTGCAGTACTTGACGGTAACATAACCAACCTTATTGTTGCTGTTGTGCTTATGGCAGCATTTGGCACTCCCGACAGTGTGCTTGCAAAGGCATTTAACTTCCTTACATTGGGGTTGTTCACTTCGTCCATTACCGGTTCTATTTATTCATTCGGCTTTACTCTTTTGATCGGTGTGGTATTCAACCTCGTAATGGGTGTGCTTGCTACCAAGTACCTGTTTAAGGGTTTCTCCCGCTTCAAATTCCTCAGGAACCCCTGGTTATACGGAGGTGCAAAGAACAATGGCTAAAAAGTATTGTAATATGAAAGTGAATTATTGCGAGTTACTTAAAAAGTGTCTTATCGCCTCAATCGCTATAATGTTGGTGGGTGTGGTTGTTGCCATAATTTTCGGTGTTAAACTCGATATCAACTTCAAGGGCGGCTCAAGATTTTCGTATTCTTATACAGGGAAGATAGATAAAGACGAATTTCAAACAACGGTTGAAGATAACTTGGGTACCAAAATAACCCTTACCGAAAACACCGGATTGTCGGGTGATACCAAATATCTTGTTATTACCGCAGTCGGCGATAAAGCCATCAGTGCGGATAAACAGTCAAAATTGACCGAGGCGCTGCAGGCAGCCTATGAAGATAACGATATAACACTCGGCGATTCAAATACAGTCAACCCATCGGTTGCCGGCAGTTTCTTTGCAAAAAGTATAGCGGCGGTTGTTCTGGCGGCTATCTTTGTTATCGTGTATATCGGTGTTCGCTTCCGTAAAATCGGCGGTGTTTCGGCAGGTGTGTTTGCTTTTGTTGCCCTTGTTCACGATGTGCTCATTGCATTCTTCTGCACGGTTGTTTTCCGCCTTGAAATTGACGCAAACTTTATTGCAGTTGTGCTTACGATTCTCGGTTATTCGCTTAACGATACCATCGTTGTTTATGACCGTGTGCGTGAAAACAGGAAACTGTATCCGATGATGTCGGTTAGAGAAAACGCTAATTTGAGTATCAATCAGTCTTTTGTAAGAAGCTTGCTTACCGCACTTACAACGATTATGGCTGTTGTGATTATACTTATCGTTTCCGAAATAAACGGCATAACTTCGTTACGTACATTCGTTATCCCGATGATATTCGGCTTGGTTTCAGGCTTCTATTCGTCAATGTATCTTTCCTGCCCGCTGTGGGTAAGATGGGTTGAGCACAAAGAAAAGAAGACTAAAAAATCCAAATAATCTATCAATCAAAAAACCGCAGTCGTAAGGCTGCGGTTTTAATATTGCATAGTGCTGTCGCATCGGGTTTATGATTTTCTTAAAAATTTCAGTTTTGTTTCGCTTATTACTACTGCTGCAAAGATTAGGATAAACCCGATTATCATGAGCAGAGTCGGTTTTTCGTACCCGAATAATACCGAAAACAGCACTCCGAATACGGATTCAAGACTGAGAATAATAGCGGCTGAAGCTTGGCTTTTTGCAAGTTTTTGACCTACTATTTGAAAAAGTGTGGCAACGCCCGAAGACATAATTCCCAAGTATAATGTACAAAGTATCTCGCTTTTGCCAAACTCGGTCGGAGGTTGTTCAAGTGTAAGCGCCCCGATCAAAGCGAAAATTGCACCGAATGCAAACTGTAGTATGGTTATGACAACGGGATCGCAGTTTTTAACCGCCCTCTCTATGGCAATTATCTGCAGTGCAAAGAATAAAGCGCATACAAGCGTAAGCCAGTCACCTTTGTTTATATTTGTCAATTCCGATGGGTTGACAGCGGTAAGCCCTATTCCTATAATACATATAATCGCCGCCGTAATGTTGAATTTGTCAGGCTTGTGTTTGTAAAACAGCCACATCAAGAACGGTACGATGACGCAGTATGCAGCGGTGATAAACGCATTTTTGCCGGGCGAAGTGTATTTTATCGCGACCGTTTGCCATATGTACGCTATGTAGAGCGTGACCGCAACCCACAAACTGCCCATTATGTGCTTTTCGTCTATTTTTTTAAGACGCTTCCAAAATACCGCCGAGAGAAACAGCGCCGCAATGCCGAATCGCATAAAAAGCAACCAGTTCGTAGGTATTGAGTTTACGGATTCTTTTACGACCACAAAGGCGCTTCCCCATATTATTGCCGCAAGAAATAAAATGGGAGTGGCGGGGTTTTTTATTTTGATTTTTTTCATATTGATACCTCCGTGACTTACAATTAATATTAACACTTCCGAAATGCTTTGTATACAATAAAGATGATGTTTAAAAAAGATTGTGAAAAACGGCAAATTTATATATTCGGCGCCCTGCTTTTTTGTTAAAACAAGGCGAAAAATGTCGGCAAACCGAAAGTCCGAAATTTTTTTAAAAAAAGGGAAAAATTTTAGTTGACAAAGAGGAGGCGGTGTGGTAATATAATTAGGCGCTCTGTTTTGG
>CAVGND010000056.1:0-4082 GCA_963630555.1 Roseburia intestinalis
GTCGGGTAAGTATTTCGGCATTAGGGTCTAATTCCGCATTTCCGCTGAAATCCTCCATAAGTATCCCTGAATTCACCAATGAATTTTTTGCATCATTTTCAAAAAGAGCGTAGTTCTGCCCGATGTCATCCATTGCAGCAACATATGCATAATCAATGTATTTTGCCTGAACAGCCGATCCCAAATAATACAATTCCTCCGGCGTCAGCAGTATTTCGTTGTTCATTTTAATTCCCCCTTAGATTGCATTGATTTTCGAACACAGCGTATTGTCATATTCATCATAACCGTCCGCAAAATTTTGAAGTAAACCTGCGTAATCGTTTAAAAATGACGCTATGTTTGAAAATTCGCGTTTGACAAAAACAATTCGGCTTGCGAAAGATCTTTCTGAGGCGCCCTGCCATGAACCGTTCATTGATGAAACCAGTTGTTCAATCTCATCTGCTGTTTTTTTTAAATCGCTGTTGAGTAAGCGCATTTCACTCGCTTTTGCCCTGACAAGTCTTGTGTCAATCATGACTTTCATATATCTCCCCCTAAAGTTTTGAATAAAGATGCACGGCCTATAAATGCTTTAAAATATTTAAAACATTTATAGGCCGTGCATCACACGGCGAGCATATAAAATGCCGCTGTGTGATGCTTACAGCCTATCAGTTGCCGAAACTGTTCATCGTTCCCTGAAGAGCCTGATCGGTTTCCTGCAGCTTTTCGGCAGCAGTATTCATCAGCCTTGCATAATCTTCGAGCATTTGCGAGAAATTGTTGAAGGTCGATTGCATACTTTCATATTTTGCAACAAAAGCGTCCTGCGCATCGCCTTTCCAAACCTCGTTGAGTCCCATAATAAGGGTGCGCATTTTTGTCATTGCCTCATCGTGCTGCCCTTTGAGTCCTCTGAGTTCTGTTGCTTTGCCGTTAAGCAAATCGGGTGTTACTTGAATTAATGCCATTGTTTTTTCCTTCTTTCGTAAAATTTATTTGAAGCCTTTCGGCAATCAAAACACAATAAATTAATTTTGAGAATTCGGATAGTATTCATTTTGAATCAACGCAAACTTTGCAGTCACTTCGGAAAGATACGCCAACACTTTGTTGATTTCTTCAATCTGTTCATTAAGTTTGTTTTTAAAAGCATTTGCGGCACCGCCGTTCCAGGAACTTTCGGCGAGCGCCTCGACTTTTTTCAACTGTGTGCGAATATTGGTAATCTGTTCGGTATATTCCTGTGTTTTGTTTTTATAATGCACAAGAATATCCTCAAAGGTTATTTCTTCCATAGTTAATCCCCCGTAATCGTGATATAATCACCGTTCCAAACACCGATTTCTTTAAGAGTCTTGTTCGGGTCGAGTTTTTTGTTCGTCCTTGTGCAGATTAATTCCGCTGTGGCGGAATTCAAAAAAAGTACCGGATTATATTCATTAAGCGTTTCGACCATATCGTCTTTAAGTTTAGAAACCGCCAAATCAACGGGAATCTCGATATCATAAAAAAACGACTTATTTTTATCGGTGACGGTTACAATTATGCTGTCCGTATTTGTCCACCTCTCTCAAATTATAATGCGGCAAGTATGTCATCATACACACTTACGATGTTTTTTGACCTTACGCATAGATTGCTGTTTTTTAAATAAATCTCAAAATTGATATCCGCCAAAATATAAATGCCTGAAAAACTGATCTTATATTCATTTTCACATCTCACAAACAGTTTTAAAATCACGTACTCTCCGGATGAGTTCAGGGCATTTGACAGCAACTTTGCAGCACCGCTATTGCAATATTTTTCAAAAACATCGGTCAGAGAGGTGTCCTCAAACCCGTGTGAACTTTTCTTTGCACTCTTGATCTCATCAAACGGTATTTCAAAAAAGCAGTTTTCGACGGTGTTGTCCTTTTTGAATTTATCGATACCGAAAACATCAAAGAATTCGCAGTCCGTGCCGACGCAAAGAGAATACATTCGGCTCATCCCGACTTTTTGTAAAACAACGAACCATTTTCCCAGTTTAAAAATGTATTTTTTCTGCCGGTTTCCACATTCTGTGTTGCTGCACACAGTCACTATATTTTCGGCATTACAAATTACCGAAATCCCCTTCCTCAGATATTTGGCAATACTCAATGTTCCGTCCAGCCCATATTTTATCAACCCTCTTTTTTCAAGGGCGGATCTTGTCGAATATATAATTTTTTCGGGATTCATCTCCCTATTGCCGAAAGGTATGCCCGATACGCCGACAACGGTGTCATACCCCAAAAAAGCTGCCAGTACGAATAATTCCTTTGCGGTGAGTTCGGTGGAAAAGAGCATTTTCTCATCCTCTTTTTTCATCTTATACCTCCCGAATCTTCTTCACCGGATAATCTTTTTCTATTATTTTTGATACCGCGGCGATGTTTGTTATTCTGAGTTCCTCTGCGCTTCCTTCAACCATTTTTTGAAGTTCGTCTTGATCTGTCGCGGTTTTCTCACCCGTTACAAACGGATAATTCGGAGAGAGCACCGCAGTTGCGGTAGTGTTCAGAATTCCCAGATATGACGCCATTCTTGAGAGCTCATTTTTACACTCTCTTTCTCTGTCGGAGTAATCACTCGGAACAAAAAGCATAATATTTTTAAGATCGCGGATTCTCTCGTTAACAACCGACAGAGTTTGTATTGCTTCACCCATCATTTGCAAGCATTGCCGTGCCTGAGGATAACCTGCAAATTCGGTATCGACTGACATTTCTTCAAATGCGGATTTTGCTTTGTTTAATGTGTCATCAAGTCCGTTTGAGCCCACGCTCAGGATATCCGCAATGTGTTCCAATTCGGATATATCTGAAATTATCACTTTAACAACCCCTTTCAGGAAGTTTTATTCTGTAGCATTTTCCGTTGGCAAAAACATATGCGTCGCCTTCCTCCAACTCAACATCGCGTTCGTTATACTTCAAGTTGTTTTGGAAAAATCCGTATTGTGACGGGGAACCGTCAAGCACTAACCCGTTTTGATTTGCGATAATGACGTGCGTCAGGCTCTCAATCTCGTTGTATTTTGTGATGTCGGCAACTCTGCCCGCACACAGAACGATTACGCCGAGGTGTTTTGCAAGTCGGCAAATCCGCTCCATTGAAAGTTTGTTTGCGTCAGAAACGCAATCGACAAAATCTTTTAAATCATCGATAACAATGCACAAAAGTTCATATTTCAAGATGAACGCACCTTCATCGATATCCGAACCGTCCACTTTCTTTTCAAGGTTGATTGCTTTTTGCCGTTCGTTCAAATATCCGATCAGTTCATTCAGGGCATCCGTTACATAGCAATCATCCGAAACCATTCCGTATCTGTAAACATTATCACTGTCCGACAAGGTGCCGCCGCTGTCGAATATAAACACCTTCGTGTCGTTGAACTTTCCCGATATTTCCCGTGCAAGCAATTGCAAAGTGCGGCTTTTTCCCGATTGTATCGAACCCGAAACAAGCAGCGAATAGTTTTCGGACAGGTCTAAATATGTTGTGTTTATACCGCTGTATTCAATTCCGACAGGTACTGAAACCCTGTTGAAATACTGTTCTGACAGCATATTTAAATCAATTTTTTCAGGCATAACGGGAATAGGCTTCGGCCTTGCCCCGTTCCAAGCGGAGTTCATTTGCGAAACGGCATTTCTGAGGTTGACGGTCATCTCCCTGTCGGAAGATCCGCCTGCATAAAGCGCCGCCTGAAATTCAACCGGCGGATTTCCTTTATAGAATGCTCTTCCGATTATTTTGGGCAATGCTGCGCCTTCCGGACGCCCAACAATAGCGGCATAATCGCCCTTATCCGTAAGTTCAAATGTTATAGCCCCTTTGATGTTTTGCATCACTTTATATCTCACGCCTGTCGTGCTGTTTGCCGTGTAGGCTATATAAATGCCATAGGTTGCACCATCCCTTGCCAGCATAACAAAAAAGTTTTCAAGATCGGGATACAAATCAAAAATCGGAACGATATTATCAACGACAAGGATTATCGCTGCCATATCATAACTATTTGCTTTTGTCGTTGATTTCGGTGTAGATCTTCTCAAGTTCTT
>CAVGND010000057.1:0-4007 GCA_963630555.1 Roseburia intestinalis
TTCTTTGCCGCTTCATATCCGGCATCCTGTACCCACAGCTTGCTTGTGATAAAAAGCTCTGTTCTTGCAACACCGCACTTGCGGATCGCACTTCCGACTGCTGCTTCATTTCCGTAGACCGCCGCCGTGTCGATCAAACGATAACCGGCATTAACGGCATCTACCACGCATTGCTCACACTGCGCATGGTTCTGAATCTGAAACACACCGAATCCGACGATCGGCATTTTCACTCCGTTATTTAACTGAATATATTCCATCTGAACATTCTCCTTCATTCCAATTCTTCTGCCACTTCCTGCAAATACTCTCGGATGTGCAAATGCTGAGGACAGAGCTTTTCGCACTTTCCGCATTTCAGACATTCGGAAGCCTTGCCGTGCGTCAGGGTCAGGGTGTTATAATACATTTTCATAAGCCCGCTCGGTCTGCCTGTGCGTTTGATATTGTTATATATCGCAAAATAATCCGGAATTGCGATCTGTTTCGGACAGGTATCCACGCAGTACCGGCAAGCCGTGCACGGAATCCCTGTGCTTGCCCGAATCATCTTTACAGCACTTGCTACGGCATCTCTTTCTTCTGCGTTCAACGGTTGAAAGTCGATCATGTAACTGATATTATCAGCCATTTGACTTTCATTGCTCATGCCGGAGAGTACCATCATAACATTTGCAGGCGATGCCGCAAACCGAATTGCCCACGAAGCGACGGAAAGGTCCGGGCGAATGCTCTTATACAGCTTTTCCGCTTCTTCCGGAATCTGAATCAGACTTCCGCCTTTGATCGGCTCCATAACGATAACCGGTTTTCTGTGTTTGACTGCGACCTCATAACACTTGGCCGACTCAATGGCGAGATCATCCCAATCGAGATAGTTCAATTGCAACTGAACATATTCCATTTCCGGATGTGTCATCAGAATTTCATCAAGGAGCTCCGCTTTGTCATGAAAAGACAGACCGATATGACGGATTTTTCCCTCGTCTTTTTTCCTGCGGACAAAATCAAAGGCATTCATTTCTTCTGCCTGACGATAGGTTTGTCTGTTCAATCCGTGAAGGAGATAATAGTCAACATAATCCACGCCGAGCCGTTCAAGCTGATTTTCAAAAAAAGTCGGAATCTCTTTTTCATCGCGTATCATAAACAGGGACAGCTTATCCGTAATCGTGTAAGCAGACCGCGGATACCTTTTTGCCACCGCCTCACAGAACGCAACCTCACTGTTTCCCTTGTGGTACGGGTATGCCGTATCAAAATAAGTGAACCCGCTTGCAAGAAACATATCCGCCATTTTCTTTACACGCTCTATATCAACGGCACCATAATCGTCTCCGTGAATAAGCGGCAGACGCATCATCCCGAAACCTAATTTTTTCATCGTAAACCTCCCGATTTTTTCTTTGCATAAATATTTTAACACAAACCCTATTGATTCGGAAGTCCGGATGTGTTATCATAGTATAAAGTCAAGACTTAATGCTATGGAGGTCAAAATGTATAATCATCAGCTTGATGCTTTTATCAAAGTTGCAGATACAGGCAGTTTCGGAAAGGCTGCCGAAGCAATGTATATATCGCCGCCGGCACTGATTCAGCAAATCAATTTGTTGGAAGGTCGCTGCGGTTTTAAGCTGTTTAACCGTTCAAATCGAGGCGTAACACTGACTCCTGCCGGGAAATCTCTTTATGAGGATGCCAAAACCTTGATCCGTCTTTCCGAAGAATCTCTGAATAAGGCACGGGCTTTGGCGGAATCGTCCGAAACGACCGTGAGGATCGGGACATCACTCCTTTATAAGTGCAGACTTTTGCCCGAAATATGGGCGCGTATCAGCGAGATGTGTCCGGAGCTGAAAATAGAAATATTGTCTATGAATGAGTACAGCCAGCGAGGAGAAACATTTGCGGCACTCGGAAACAGCTATGACCTGTTCGAGGGTATTTATGGTTCGATAGGGTGGAAGGGCCTGTGCAGCTTTTTGGAGCTTGAACGGACGACGATCTGTTGCGCTGTTCCGAAAAATCACCGCTTGGCAAATACAAAAAAACTCACCATGCAGGATTTGAACGGCGAGTACATTGTCATGCCGATCGAGGGCGTTTCAAAAGAAATGGATGCGTTCCGTTATCATGTGAGAGATGAGTTCCCGACCATACAAATAGTTGATTCAAGACGCTACGGCGTGGATACATTCACCATGTGTGAAGTTGAACAATATGTTTTGATAACCCACCCGATTTACGCAGATATCCACACCAATCTGGTTACGATCCCCCTGAAAACGAAATATACACTGCCGTATGGACTCGTCTATGCAAATGAGCCGACACCGGCAACCCGAAAATTTATTGAAACAGTAAAGTCGATGAAAGGCTAAGGAATAGAAAAAATTCGTCACTGTTTATTGCAGAAAAACAGCGACAATAACCGAATGTGCGGAATATAAAGAGAGCCCCGATGAGTTTCAGATTTTCTGTACTCATCGGGGCTTTTTGTATTTTAATAGATTCCTTTTTCGGTCAGTTCTCTCCGCATCTTTTCGTATGCGCCGTTTACAATACGGAAAGCGGTATCGGGCGAGGACAGCGTATGCTCGGCGGCAAGGTCTATGTATGCTTTGCTTTTGCGCAGCAGCTTCACAGGCTTGCCGTTTTCGTCTTTACCAAGCTCATAGATACCGTAACACTCCGTACAAAACCCAAGGTGATCGGCAACCATCGTGCGCTCACGGTAATCGAGATTTTCATAAGCGTCAAACAGATCGTCGGTCTGCCACTGCCTGAAAAACAGCCTTTCGGGGTTGGATGTTCCGTCAGAGGTTATATCCTCCGCCGTGCTTTCGCTGTCCTCATCGGCATAACGGCGGTAAAAGTCTGTGTAATGGGTGCTGTCAATGCCTGCTCGGATAATTTCTTTGGTGTCCTTAATGCTTTTACTGATCTCTGCGGCAATTTTCGTTATGGTTTCCTCAACAAAATTGTACTCATACTTTGCGTACAGTGCCATCGCCTTTTTAAGCGTGCGGTATTCATCCACGCTCTGTACCGAATAGCCCTGCCGCATTGTGCGTATGTAGTTGTCTATCTCGTTTTTTACATAGAATTCTTTGAATATGAGAAACGGAACGCCCGTGGAAATATCATATTTTTGCAGCGCCTTGCAGATACCGAAAATATACGCCTGCTTTAAGTCAGCAAAATGCCCCTGCATAGCGGTTTCCTGCACCGTTTGCATAATGACCGTGTTGAGCCGAGGCTCGTAATAATGCAAAAACCAACCGAGATATTTTTCGTCTTTCTCAGCAAGGTAAAGGGCAATATACTCCTGAAAATCGCTCATTTTCGGCGGTGTCGGTTTTATACGGTATAGGTATAGATCTTCCGTCCAACGATCATTTTTCACCGGCACACATCCTTTCTCATTTCATCTTTCTGTCCGTTTCGGCATACAGCACCTCACGGCTCATATCATTTCTGTATTCCTCTTTTGCGTATCTGTCATCCTTCTGTGCCCGCAATTTATGCTCCTTGGCAAGCCGCTTTGCGGTTTCGGCAAACTCTGTTTTAATTGTTCCTCTGCCGCACTCGGTACGGATAGCGGCACAGCGGCGGTTGTACACTGCTGTAATCGGATCATTCTTCGCTTTTTCTTTGCGGTTTAGTACAGCGGCGTATTTACGGCAGGAAATTTTATTGCCCCTATATAATTCCGGCGCAATACCGTAGGAGCAGTATTTCTGCCGCCGTGCGCTTTGCATAAGGAAATACTTTCCACAGATCTCACACCTGCGTGGATAATGCCCGTAGTGCAAGCCCTCAAAAAAGTCGGTCAGTATAAGACTGTAATAACTATCAAAACTGAGCCGTTTGGCAAGTGTTGCGTTTACGCTTTTGGCATTCTTCTTAACGGCAATATATTTACCGCTTTGCGTAAAATGGTGTTCACCGAAAACCTTTAACGCCGGCGGCAGTAAATGCGCTTCGTCCAAGCGTTCGACCTC
>CAVGND010000058.1:0-3753 GCA_963630555.1 Roseburia intestinalis
CTTGCCTCCCTCTGACGAGGGAGGTGGGTTTTGACCGTAGGTCAAAACTCGGAGGGAGAGATAACTAAAACTAACGGTTAACCACCGCCCGTTAACAGTACGCACTAACCCTTGCCAGAGGGGGCCAAGGGATAGAAAACACCGTCAGCCTCGACGGAGGGGGAGAAAAAACTGCCTGCAACAACAATCCGCCGTCCGCAATTAAAACCGCCGTGCACAACATAAACAGCCCACAGCCCACAGCCTAAAATCAACAATCCAAAATCCAAAATCCAACAATCAAAACGGAGTAAAAATATGGCAAACGATAAAATCATAATAAAAGGCGCAAGAGCCAACAATCTTAAAAACGTCGACCTGACCGTGCCGCGTGACAAACTGGTGGTGTTCACGGGGCTTTCGGGCTCGGGCAAATCGAGCCTTGCTTTCGACACGATTTATGCCGAAGGGCAGCGCCGGTATATCGAGTCGCTTTCGTCCTATGCGCGTATGTTTTTGGGACAGATGGACAAGCCCGATGTTGACAGTATCGACGGGCTTTCCCCCGCCATTTCGATAGACCAGAAAACAACCTCCAAAAATCCGCGTTCCACCGTCGGTACGGTTACCGAAATACATGATTATTTAAGGCTGCTGTTCGCCCGCGTCGGCGTTCCCCATTGCCCCGTCTGCGGCAGGGAAATCCGTGGTCAGACGGTGGACGGCATCGCCGAACAGATTTTACAATTGCCCGAGCGCACCAAAATTCTGCTTTTGGCGCCCGTTGCACGCGGTAAAAAAGGCACCTTTAAAACCGAACTTGCCGCCCTTTCCGGCGAGGGTTTTGCCCGTGCCCGAATTGACGGCGAAATGTACGATTTAACCGAAATTCCCGAACTTAAAAAGAACAATAAACATACGGTGGAGGTCTGCGTCGACCGCCTGATAGTCAAGCCCGACATCTTTTCGCGCCTTGCCGACAGTATCGAAACCGCACTTAAAAAATCGGGCGGATTGCTGATAGTTTCGCCCGAAAACGGCGAGGATATCCTGTTTTCGGAAAATTATTCCTGCCCCGAACACGGCGTCAGCGTGCCCGAGCTCACGCCGCAAATGTTCTCGTTCAACAGTCCGTTCGGCGCTTGCCCGAAATGTTCGGGGATAGGCGTTTTTATGAAAATCGTGCCCGAACTTCTGGTTCCCGACGGCTCAAAATCCCTTGCCGACGGCTGCATCCGCGCGACCGGCTGGGGCGTTAATTCGTGGTATACGGGCGGTCAGTCCACCACTATCGCGCAGATGTACTATAAGGGACTTGCCGAGCATTACGGCTTCAGCGTGAATACCCCGTTCAGCGATTTATCGGACGAGGTCAAAAATATTATCTTTTACGGCACGGGCGGCGAAAAAATCAGGTGCGTCCGCAATTCGTCATGGGGCGGCGGCGAATATTATACCGAGTTTGAGGGGGTTATCACCAATCTTGAGCGGCGGTATAAAGACTCCGCAAGCGACCGCGCACGAGCCGAAATCGAGTCCTTTATGACCGAGCGTGAGTGCCCCGAATGTCACGGTGCAAGGCTTGCGCCCGTTTCCCTCGCCGTTACCGTGGGCGGGCTGAATATCCACGAAATAAACGAAAAATCGGTGTCGGCGGCTATTGAATTTTTTGAGGGTCTGACCTTTTCGCAAAAAAACACAGCCATCGCCGCCCCCGTAATTAAAGAGATAATCGCACGGCTTAAATTCTTAAAAAGCGTGGGTCTTGACTACCTCACTTTGTCCCGTGCGTCGGGTACGCTCTCGGGCGGGGAGGCGCAGCGCATACGCCTCGCAACCCAGATAGGCTCCGCCCTTACCGGCGTGCTCTATATTCTTGACGAACCGAGCATCGGTCTGCACCAGCGCGATAACGACCGCCTGCTTGCAACCCTTAAAAGACTGCGTGACCTCGGCAATACCGTTATCGTTGTCGAACATGACGAGGACACTATCCGCGCGGCGGATTTCGTCGTTGATATCGGCCCCGGCGCAGGCGTTCACGGCGGCGAGGTCGTTGCCGCGGGAACACCCGAAAAGGTCGCCGCCTGCAAAAATTCGGTCACGGGGGACTACCTTTCGGGCAGGCGCAAAATCCCTGTCCCCAAAACCCGAAGAAAGGGCAGCGGCAGGTTTTTGGAGGTCGTCGGCGCGGCTGAACACAACCTTAAAAATATCAATGTTAAAATCCCGCTCGGCGAACTGGTCTGCGTAACGGGCGTGTCGGGCTCGGGTAAATCAAGCCTTGTAAACGGCGTGCTGTATAAACGCCTTGCCAATGAACTCAACCGCGCAAAATTTATCCCCGGCAAGCATAAAGCAATTAATGGTATCGAAAATCTTGATAAAGTTATCGCCATAGACCAGTCGCCGATCGGCCGCACGCCACGCTCCAATCCGGCTACCTATACCGGCGTTTTCGGCGATATCCGCGAACTTTTCGCCGCCACTCGGGACGCCCGCGCAAAGGGTTACGGCGCAGGCAGATTTTCCTTTAATGTCAAGGGCGGACGGTGCGAAGCATGCCAGGGCGACGGCATAATCAAGATTGAAATGAACTTTTTGCCCGATGTTTACGTCCCCTGCGAGGTCTGCGGCGGGAAGCGCTATAATACCGAAACGCTCGCCGTTAAATATAAGGGCAAGAGCATACACGATGTGCTTGAAATGACGGTCGAGGAAGCGATGAACTTCTTTGCAAGCGTGCCGAAAATCAGCCGCAAACTCAAAACGCTTTACGATGTGGGGCTCGGCTATATTAAACTCGGTCAGCCCGCAACCACCCTCTCGGGCGGAGAGGCGCAGCGTGTAAAACTCTCAACCGAACTGTCAAAACGCCCGACGGGCAAAACCGTGTATATTCTGGACGAACCGACAACAGGACTGCACACCGCCGATGTGCACCGCCTTATAGAGGTGCTTGAGCGGCTGGCGGACGCGTCCAACACCGTAATCGTCATCGAACATAACCTTGATGTCATAAAAACCGCCGATTATATAATCGATTTGGGCCCCGAAGGGGGCGACCGCGGCGGCGAGGTCGTTGCCGCGGGAACGCCCGAACAGGTCGCCGCGGTTGACGGCTCTTATACCGGCAGGTACCTTAGGAAGATTTTAGATTCTAGACTTTAGACACTAGACTTTAGACATTAGATGTTGTGTACTAGATGTTAGATGTTAGACTGTAGACGTTAGATGTGGTGAATGGCAGCTTGCAGGCTGACGGTAGGCACAAACTCTTGCCGTACTAGATGTTAGACATTAGACGGTAGACATTAGATGTGGGTGGCTGTAGTTTGAGCGCTGACGGTAAGCACTTACCTCTTGCCTCCACCTGACGGGGGAGGTGTCGAGGCAAAGCCTCGACGGAGGGGGAGATAACTAAGGCTAACGGATAACCGCAAACATTAGATGTTAGAAAAAATCAACAGAAGTTTGAGCATAGACATTAAATTCTTCTTGCAGATAGTATTTTCTCTCCCTCAGTCAAAACCTACGGTTTTGCCAGCCCCCTCGTCAGAGGGGGCCAAGAGATTGAGGGTAGCGATAGTTTGAGCGCTGACGGTAAGCACTTACCGCTTGCCTCCCATTCTAGATGTTAGACATTAGACGCTAGACATTAGATGTGGTGAATGGCAGCTTGCAGGCTGACGGTAAGCACTTACCGCTTGCCTCCCATTCTAGATGTTAGACATTAGACGGTAGACATTAGATGTGGGTGGCTGTAGTTTGAGC
>CAVGND010000059.1:0-3660 GCA_963630555.1 Roseburia intestinalis
TATGCAGAAATATGGAAAGACCTTAGTACTTGGGCTGTCGATACGAAAGAAAGAGCGTTACTTTCCGAGTTAGAAAACAGCAGCGATTTGTTTTTACATAAGGAAAAGCCATATAGAGACTGTATATTCCAAATAGGCGGAAACGGAGAGCAGTATAAATGTGACCTTTTTTGGAAAGAGTCACAGGTCGCACTCTTCACTTCAGATAATGATGACTGTTATGCAGCAGCAAAAAACAGTGATATCCGATGCATTTACTGCGCCGACGATACTGTTACTGTCAGAAAAATACTTGATATGTTAGAGGAACGATGATATGGCGATAATGATTCCAGAGAAACCTCGAAGCTTTGACCCGGCAAGCCAAGAAGGACTAATATTCGACGCATTAGCACTTCTTCCTGAAGATTATTATGTATTTCACTCTGTTCGGATCACGGATACGAGAGATGGCATTTTTCGCGAAAGCGAAACGGATTTTGTTATTCTTAATCGTACCAAGGGGGTAATATGCTTAGAAGCCAAAGCAGGTCAAGTGAGGTATGAAAATGGCTGCTGGCTTTATGGCAGTGGCATTCCTATGCATAATGGCGGACCGTTTAACCAGGCAAGCGCAAACAAATACAGACTTATGAGATACATTTCTGACGGCAGCATGGCGTTTATTTTAGAGAAATGTAAGTTCTTCCATGCCGTATGGTTTCCGTCCGTTAGTAATGACCGCCTGAGAAGCATGACTTTGCCGTCGGAGGGCGATAAAACTCTTGTATTGACCAGAGAAGCGTTGGATGCCCCTAAAGAGTTTATTGACAGAATTTACGCCCTGCAATTGCCGAGCCATGTTGAAACAAATCTGAGCGAGATCGAATGTAAACGCTTGGTCCGAGAAATTTTCTGCCCGCAGTTCAATGTGTTTCCTTCTGCATCTTTTGAAGCAGATTTAAAGAAAATTGTATTTCATCGTCTTTTGGATGAGCAATCCGGGATTCTGGATTTCCTTGATGAACAGCTGACAGCTGCGATCAACGGAGCTGCCGGAACAGGTAAAACAATGATTGCGGTTGAAAAAGCCCGCAGACATGCGGCTGCCGGTGAACGGGTGCTGTTCTTGTGCTTTAATGCTCAACTAAAAGATTACTTAGAAGAAAACTACGCAAGGGATCTCGTTAGTTACTACACCATTGCCGGATTCGCCTGCAAAGTTTGCAATACGGTAAAACCAAACTATGATGAACTTAAAGCGAAACTTGAGGATTACTATATATCGGGCTCCTTCCCGTATAAACATGTTATTATTGATGAGGGACAGGATTTCGGAAGTGAAGCAATAGAAGAAAACGATATTATTCAGCTTATCCATGATATAATTGTTGATGCGGATCAGGGCGGGACATTCTATGTCTTTTATGATCGGTTACAATTGATACAAGCAAGAGAGATGCCTAAATTTATAGGTGACTTGGACTGCCGACTGACGCTGTATCGGAATTGCAGGAATACCGAAAATATTGCAGTAACCTCTTTGCGCCCGATTACTGATCGTAAACCAAAAGTGTTTGATGGTGCAGTAAAAGGCACACCGGCAAAATTCCACTTTTGTGATTCAGTTCAGGGCGAAAGAGAACGGATTGATTCAATAATTGATGATCTCGCAGCTGACGGGTATCGTGATATTGTTCTTTTGACATGTAAAACAGAAGCAACGAGTATCTTGAGCGATTCCGTAAATAACGGAAAATATCGCAACAAATATTTGTTCACTACATGTCGAAAGTTCAAAGGGCTTGAAGCCGATGTCGTGATTCTTCTTGATGTTGATAAGACTACTTTTGAGCAAGAAAATGTTTTGATTTTCTATGTCGGTACTTCGCGTGCTCGTATCAAGCTTGAAATTGCTGCCATATTAAGTGATGATGATTGCAAAGAAATACTCACATCAGTTCTGAACTACCAAGGGAAAATCCGCAGAGCAAAAAAAGACTTTGCCGGTGCTCTCAATGCTATCGGAAGTTTAGATGCTTAATAATTATACATTGCATTTAAAGCAGCTCACGCTCGATACAGTTATTTCTTTTTACCTGTGGATGACCGATGATAATATGGCAGTTCTGATTTTGCGTTATGGTTATTGACGCAGGCAGGCTTTCGGGCAAAATAGCATAAAACTGGTTTCTTGGTGAAGTTTCCGTTCATGCTGTCGATAATCATGGCGTTCTGCTATGCATAAGCGCCCGTTACATCAAATTCCGCAAGGCGGACGATCCGGAAAGTATAGGCGCAGCTGACTGGCTGTGCCTCAAACCAACACTTCCCACTTGCCGTAGCGTTTGCCGCTTTCGCGGCGGATATAGTTTTTATCTTGCAGTGATTTCATAATTCGCTTAATTGTTGCAATGGATTTTCCGGTTTGTTCTGCAATCTCTTGCTGTTTTATCGATGGGTTCTTTGTGACCAATTCTAAAACCGCCAATTCTTCTAAGGTACAGTCCAAAGTATCAAATTGACACTTTGAAACTTTGGAGTTGATACTTTGGAGAGTGCTTTCATCCGCAAAATCGACGTGCATATAACGGTTTTTGAGTTCGTGGTTTGTGCCGAGCAGGAGATTTGAGAAAAACAATTCCAAAAACTTTGTGGTGGAATGAACGCCCTTTTGCAAATTATTATAGTTTGCCCGGACCAGTGCATTGCGGAAATACCAAGAGTTTTCACGGAACGCATCGTTATTGACGCGAAATCCAAAGGTTTTCATGTATTTGATCATAAAAACGGCGGTGGCACGGGTGTTTCCCTCGCCGAAGGGATGAATCTGCCAAATATCCGATGCAAACTTTGCAAGGTGCTTTACCGCTGCTTCAACCGACAGTCCCTCATAAGAAAACTGCTTTTCGGTGGCGAAATCATAGTCCAAAGTTTCTTTAATGCTGTTCCAGTCCGCATAAATTACGGTGTCGCCGTTCAGCACCCACTCTTTCTTTGTGATGTTGTACTGCCGGATCTGTCCGGCGTAGTCAAATACACCCTCAAACAATCTGCGGTGAATGGTAAGCCACTCGGCAGGGGAAAACTGAAATGCCTTTTCTCCCAGCAGCTTCGTGATTCTTGCGGATACGATATCTGCCTCTTTGGTTTCGTTTTCTATCTCGGTTCGGGTGGTGCGTTGCTCATAATAACTGTAAATCCGCCTCTGTGCTTCATCAATGGTGATTTTGCCCTCGATGTGATCCTTTGCGGTATCCAGCAAATATTCCGACGTATTGAGTCCGTCAACTGCTTGCAAGCCGATGGCTGTCTGCCACGCCTCGCTTTTTTCGGCCCTGTCGGGTTCGCCTTGCTTAATATACTCTTCAAGTTCAAATTGCCAATTTTTATCCGGCATATTTGCACCTCATTCCTTACTCAAATCTTCCGTCTTGAAGGTCATGTATCCTTCGTAATAATAGCTGTGGTCGATGCCTTTCATATAGACTTCACGGCTATCCACATCATCGGTAAGTGCGTTTTTCAAAAGATGTTTGATTTCAATATCTTTTATCGGGCTGCGCTCCATGGCAAGAAGATAATCTTCTTTATCAACTCTGCTCCAATCAACAACTTTGTGAAGTTCGGTTTTGAAAATGAGGTCGAGCCAAATGCGGGTGCTGCGCCCGTTTCCTTCTC
>CAVGND010000060.1:0-2444 GCA_963630555.1 Roseburia intestinalis
TACTTATTCTGCAATACGATTCGGAAATAATATCCGAATTCCCCGCGAATAAGAAATAGTTATGCAAGTAAAATTTGTCGATTAAAAAAATTTATATTTAGCAAACAGAAGAATGATAACCTCCTGCTATGGTAATAATTTTATTACCATTTAACGGGAGGTTATCATTTTGCGTTATAATAAAGTAGAGATCTGCGGTGTAAACACATCAAAAATACAGGTGCTTTCCGAAAAGGAAAAAATTGAACTTTTAAAGGAAACGAAAGAGGGCGACAAAGCGGCAAGAAATAAATTGATCGGCGGCAATTTAAGGCTTGTCTTAAGCGTTGTGCAACGTTTCAGCAACCGTGGGGAGGAACTTGACGACCTTTTTCAAATAGGATGCATCGGATTAATAAAAGCAATTGATAATTTTGACATAAAGCAAGACGTGCGATTTTCCACATATGCCGTCCCGATGATATTATAATGTGGAAAAAGGAAGTTGATTATGAAAAAAATTTTAACGACAGTTTATATAGGCGGTAAGGCGGTCAAACGGGATGACCTTAAAAATTTCAGGTTTAAAAATGAGTATATTGACAAAGTCATAAATGAAATTTGCGGTAATAACAGCAGGCGCAGGGCGGAGTGAAAAAATGGGATGGCTTGAAAAAAATATACCGAAAAACAGATGGACGGAAATACTTTTGGATTGCACCCGTGTCGAAACCGACAGCCGGGGTAATTTCCTTGTAAATGTTGCCTACCGCCGTGTTTCAACGGATAAACAGGCGTCAGACGGGTACGGACTTGATGTTCAGCGAAATGAAATTATACGATATTGCAAAATAAACGAACTTGAGAATTGTATTCTCCTTACGGATGACGGCGTGACAGGCACGCGAATTGACCGCGACGGTCTGAATATTTTTTGTAATATGGTAAAGGATTTTAACGGTGGCAACAGCAATATCAGAATAAATCGCTTTATTGTTCCGAGAATAGACAGGCTTTCACGTTCGTTGCTGAATACTTTGCAGTTTATTCAGGATTATATAGTAAATAAATCCGACAGCAAAAACAGCAATATAAATACTAATGAATATGATATTGATTTTATAAGTATTAACGAGCCGTTTTGCCGCGTTGAAAAAAACAATCCGAGTTCAAAACTGATGCTGACGCTTTTTGCAAGCCTTGCGGAATACGACCGTGACCAAATCGTTGCAAAAATGCAAAAAGGAAGAATAGAACGCGTGCGTTCCGGTAAACCGATGGGCGGCGGTATACCGCCTTACGGCTACCGCTATGACCGAGAGAAAGAAAAATATGTTGTTGTGGAAAGCGAAAGAATAAAAATACTTGAAGTTTTCAGATTGTTTACAGAGGAAAAACTTTCGCCTAAACGGATAGCGGAATTACTGAATTTTAAAAGCGAGGGCATTGTTATAAATATTCTGAAAAGGCGTACTTCGCTTGGGTTTTTACCGTACAAAGGCGCTGAATATTTAGGTATGCACGAACCTATAATAACCGAAAATATGTATCTTGCGGCTGCGGCGGAGTTTGAAAATCGTTCCAAAAAGCACGGCAGGTCGGTGTATATGCTGGCAGGATTGCTCGTTTGCGGGAATTGCGGCGCAAAAATGCACTATAAAAAGTGGGGCAAACAGGTTAAAATATGCTGCTATTCCGGCGAGACCGGTAAAGAACACCTGTGCCATGATCCGAATTGCAGAAATGAGCGATATACTGCCGCCGATATTGAAGCCGAGGTGATTGAAAACATTTTTGAGTTATCATATATTAATGACCAAAAGAATGTCAGGAGCGAAAGCCGTGTTGAAGTATATGCGGCACTGGAAAATAAAATCGATAAAAAGGAAAAAGAATTAAAACGGCTGTATAACATATATGCGGAAGACGGCAGTCAAACCCTGCTGTCTGTTATATCAGACAGGGAAAAAGAAATATCCGATTTAAAGGAAAGTGTTAAAAATGAGACGGAAATCAAAAAGAGAAAAATGCGGGCGGTAAGAAATGACAGCATTTTAAAAACCATACGCTCCGCTTGGGGGAATATGCTGCCTGAAGAAAAAAAGGGCGTTTGTAACGAACTTATCGACCGAGTGGTGATAACAGGTACAGACGCCGGAGCAAAAGTTGATATTTACTTTAAATTAACAGGCTCTTCTTCAAATTATGTGTAAAGCCCATGGGGTTCTGCCGTTTTCCGTCATCGGCTCCCTCCGAATGCTGACGGTATTTCTCAATCCCTTGCCTCCCTCTGACGGGGGTGCGGGTGTCCTGTGAACACCTGAAGTGAAGCAGAAGCACCGACCGAGGCGGCAGCCGAGAGCTGACACGGCGCTGCCGTGACGGAAAGAGAGAAAAAACCAGCGGCAAGGGCTTTGTCAATAAAAGTGTGTAAGTTTTTTAAAAGAGTTATAAATTCAAGATTA
>CAVGND010000061.1:0-2384 GCA_963630555.1 Roseburia intestinalis
CGATGTGTAGTTATGTTCGCACTCTTTTGCTTCGGCATATGTTGCTTTTATGCTGATTACATCCGATGTGTTATAGCCATGTTCTTCGGTAACAAAAATAGTATTAGCGGCGCTGTAGAAAGCATAGTTGGCAACACCGAATGCCGAGCGATAATCATTATGGGTATAACCGGATAAGAAAGAGGAATACTTGCTTAATAATGTAGCCAAAGAATATTCGATCTCTACACCTTTGGCAGTCCACTTCACGCCGTCACGATCATAAATTATGTTGGCATACATTGTGGATTTGCCGGTAGCGGCATCATATGAAATATGATACTCGGCATCCAGATACGGGTAGTTGGCTTGATCCTCGGTTATTGAAATACCTTCGGTTAATCCGCGGCTGTCAAGAACATTAATCTGGTTAGTAGCCGTAGTTGTTTTTCCGCCAACTTCAACTATGTTATAGGGCATAGTCACATTTACAAGGCGTTTGATATTGTTGCCTTCCACAGAATTCGCCCCACTGTATGGCAAATACAATATTGCATACCAAAGTGACCCGTTTTTTTCTATATTTACCTGGAATGAGTAAAAGCCATTTTCGTCCTCTGCAAATACAACGCCGGGCATTTCCGCTGCTTTTCCCTCGTTGTAAAAAATAAGAGGTTTGCCAACTGCACCGCGCATAACATATTCTTTAGCATAATATGCATCCGGAGTGTTTATAATCATCGCCCTTAAAGAGCCGCGATCCGCAAACGGGATATTCCGAATATTTTCTATATTATACGAATATGCATCAACTGCCGCATGTATACGGTAGGCGGCACGCTCTGTACCGTCCCGCCTTCCGTATTCAAACAATTTCATAAGTGAAGAATTGCTCACATACTTGGTTGTTTTACTTTCGGTATCGGTATAATCTTCTTCGTTGCCGTAATCCCAATCGTAAACTATATTGTTATTGAGTTTATCAATTTTTTCGATCACGGTATTTCCGCAAACCGTACAAACGCCCCGGCGTTCGCCTTCTGCGGCATAGGTTGGTTCTACCGTTGTTTTCCAGGTTGTAACTTCGTGTGACGCAGGAATAGCATCGGTATATGAAAATTCGCAAATTGAGCATTTATGTGTTACCGAACCGTCCGCCGTACAGGTTTTTGCAACGGTTGTATCTACATATTTGTGACCTGTAGCAGGTTTTCTGTCTGTTTTCGTTTCGGCTTTACAGGTTGTACAGACTTCGGAAGTATATCCGCCGGCTGTACAGGTAGGTTCAACAACTTTTGTAACATAATCATGCGAAGCAAGAACGATGTCATATTTATATGTATAGTCGCAAACCGAACAGGTCTTCATTGTATAACCGTTGGTTGTGCAAGTTTTTGCAACGGTGGTTGCCGAACCGTATTTATGCGCACCGCCGTTTGTACATGACCTTTCATAAGGTCTGCCAGCCCAGGCGGAAGTTGTAACGCTTTTAGGTGTTTTAATAGCATTCTGAACCGCTTCAATTGCGCAGTAGTTTTGCGCCTCATTTATTTTGATTTCCACACCATCGGGTGACTTTGGTGAACCTGATTCGTCAAACACTGCACCGCTTATATCAAAGCCCAAAGCAGCAAGCCAAGAAAGTGATGTTGCCCATCTACCGCAAGAGTAATCCATATGGAAAAGGTCTACACGCTGCAGTTCTATGTTCACGCCTTTGTATTCTTCATTGGTCTGATTATATATATTCGTGGTTCTGAAGTTTTGAACCGCCGTACCGGTCGGGATAATTAAATCAAACAATCCCGAACCGACGATATGGGTATCCACAGCGTTGACTATAGCATTATACATTTTTATAGGCTCGTTGTTGTATTTTCCCATAAGATCGGTAGGATATGTACAATCGGTAGCATGAGCCCAAGACATATACCACGCATATATATGTTTTTGGCTGTTGGGGGCTAAATTGCTTTCAACTACATCGTGATATTTTTTAAGGTTTACATAGTCCGGGATTCCGCTTGCGGTCGCATTTAATACGATTATATCCCAATCGTCGGTAGCCTGAATATAATTAAGTATATTATCATTGTTTTCTACGCCTTCGGGATATGAAATCTTTTCAGATTCCGGATAATTCGCACTGTATCTTACATTAAAATCAGTCTCTTTAGTGTTGTTTGTTATAATATCTATATATTGTTGTTCACTACAGTTGCCCTTATAAGTTGACGCAAACATAAACGGAGTATCCTTATCCCCGATTTGGTCATACGCCATAGTGATAAATTCGCGGGCATCCTTGCCATAACTGTGGCTTAAGGCAAGAATTTTAATAATTCCGTCTCCGTTGACATCAGGATTATCAAGCTTGGTAACCCAATTCGATCCGGTAGTCATAG
>CAVGND010000062.1:0-2366 GCA_963630555.1 Roseburia intestinalis
CGATGTGTAGTTATGTTCGCACTCTTTTGCTTCGGCATATGTTGCTTTTATGCTGTAAACATCCGCTGTATTATATCCGCGTTCTTCATTTGCAAAAATAGTTTTTGCACAAGGTACATATTCATAGTTTGCAACACCGAATGCCGATTCGGGTTCGTTATGCGTATATTTGGTGAGATCGTTATTATTGGGGAATTGGCCCAACATATCGGTAATTTTGTATGTGAACGATTCACCGGTAGCAGTCCATTTAATACCGTCATGGTCATAGATAATGTCAGCGCGCATTGTGCTTTCGCCCGTAGCATTATCATACGAAACATGATATTCAAGATTCAGATAAGGATAATTGTTCTGATCCGTTGTGATTGAAACACCCTGTGTTAATCCGCGGGTATTCAGGTCGTTAATATTACGGGTAGCTGTTGTTGTCTTCCCGTCAACCGCAACAACTTTATACGGCATTGTAATATTTATAATACGAATCATTCTTGTAACGGTTCTTGTATAAGGAACATACATAATAGCGTAGTCAAGCGTTCCGCCTTTACCTACATTGACCTGATAGGTATAAATACCGCTTTCGTCTTTCGCAAATATAACGCCGGGCATTTCACAAGCCTTGTCCTCACCTTCATAACTTAGCGGTTTGCCCAAGGCGGCGTACATAACAAGTTCCTTACCGTAGTATGAATCCGGAGTTGTTATAAGTGCAGCACGGAGAGAATTATCACCTGCGAACGGCTGGTTAAGATTGTTAACGGTGTTATATGCATAACTGTCAACCGCTGCGTAGATACGGTAAGCGCCGTGCTCCGAATCGGTCGGTTCCGCATATGTGTACAATCTTGAGTGAGCGTCGCCCATGATCTTGGTTGTCTTACTCTCAGTATCGTCATAATCTTCTTTGTTGTTATAATCCCAATCGTAAACAATATCGGTGGTAAGTTTGTCGATTTTTTCGGTTACGGTCTTTCCGCAAACCGTACAAACACCCTGACGTTCGCCTTCGGCGGCATAGGTCGGTTCTACCGTTGTTTTCCAATCCTTAACTTCGTGTGAAGCCGGAATAACATCGGTATATGTATAACTGCAAACCGAGCATTTATGTGTTACCGAACCGTTGGTTGTACAAGTTTTTGCAACGGTTGTATCTACATATTTATGACCTAATGCATATTTTCTGTCTGTTTGGGTAGTATATGTACAATCTTTACAGGATTGGGTTGTGTAACCGCCCGCAGTGCAGGTTGGGGCTGTTACCACTGACACAAGTTCATGCGAAGCTTCTACATAATCGTATTTATAAGTGTAATCACAAACCGAGCAGGTTTTTGAAGTATAACCCTCGGTTGTACAGGTTTTTGCAACGGTGGTTGCCGAACCGTATTTATGTGCGCCGCCGTTTGTGCAGGACTTTTCATAAGGTCTGTCAGCCCAGGCGGAAGTTGTTATCGTCTTAGGCGAAGCGATAGCATTTTTAACCGATTCTATAGCGCAATAGTTTTGCGCCTCGTTTACCTTAATTTCGGTATCGCCGATTTTTCTTGCGTTCGCCTCATCAAATTTGGCGTTGCTTACATCAAAGCCCAATGCGGCAAGCCAGGAAAGTGACGCAGCCCAACGCGCTGCCGAAAACTCAAGGTGGAAACCGTCACGGCACAGATCTTTATTAACACCAGTGTACTCGTCATTTGTACGGTTTTTAACATTGGTTGTACGGAAATTCTGTATAGCCGTACCGGTAGGAATAATTAAATCAAACAATCCCGAGCCGAGGACACTGTAATCAACCGAACCGACAATGGCGTTATACATCTTGACATTATCATTATCATAACGAATAAGGTCGGAAGGATATGTGCAATCGGTTGCATATGACCAGGTCATATACCAGGCATAAATATGCTTAGCGCTGTTTTCGGCAAGATTGCTTTCAATTAAATCGTGATATGTTTTTAACGTGGACGCATCCGCAGCCATACCTGCCGCAGTTGCATTGACAACGATAATATCCCAGTCATCCGTTGCCTGCAAATAGTTCTGCATGGTATCGCGCGCCATACCGTCCCCTGTTGAATACGAAAGTTTTTCGCTTTCGGGGTAGTTTGCGCTGTACCTTACATCCAGTTCCGCGCTGTCCTTATTATTCTGTATAAAATCAATATACTGTTTTTCGCTGCAGTTTCCGTAATAGGTTGACGCAAACATAAGGGGCTTATCCCCTATCTGGTCATACGCCATCGTGATAAACTCACGCGCGTCAATACCGAAACTGTGGCTTATGGCGAGAATTTTAATAATTCCGTCGCCGTTGACATCAGGATTATCAAGCTTGGTAACCCAATTCGATCCGGTAGTCATAG